>DATY01000031.1:0-76895 GCA_002504905.1 Euryarchaeota archaeon UBA605
GGGATCGTGAGATGGGTTTAGACCGTCGTGAGACAGGTTTGTTGCTTTGTGGTTGAGGCGTATCAGATGCCTGATCGGAAGGGTCCTTTAGTACGAGAGGAACGAGGACTCGGAGCCACTAGTTTACCAGTTGTCCGGCAGGGCAATGCTGGGTAGCCACGCTCCAGTGGATAAGAGCTGAAAGCATCTAAGCTCGAAGTCATCCGAAAGACGAGGCATCTCAGGGGACTCATAGAAGATGAGTTTGATAGACAGCGGGTGTAAGTACCGAGGGTTCGCCCGAGGTATTCAGCCCAGCTGCACTAACCCCCCGAGCATCATCAATTTCTACACACTAATTTAGTTAAATTAACACAGGGCTCTATTGTGGGCCTCTGTCCAATGGGCATATCAATTCATCACATTCGAAAGAGAGTTGTGCACGGCCATAGCGAAGGGGTACTACCCGGTCCCATCTCGAACCCGGAAGTCAAGCCCTTCTGCGTCATTTCCTGTACTGTGGTGCGAAAGCCCACGGGAACGTTTGTCGCTGTGCCACACTCTCTTTCCTCCCCGCACAATTATAACATTCATGGGCGTAGCCATTAAAAGAAGGAGGTACCAAAATGACAATTTCAACTGGTGATATACTAGGAAATTCGCAAGTCGGTGTTTACTTGAGTGTTATTGGGAAAAATTTGTTTTATCCTACCTCTCTTGAAAAATCAGCTATTGAAGAAATTGAACAAGCATTTGAATTAGAGATGAACCCGATACTTATTGGAGGTTCTTCTTTACTTGGTAGTTTAATCGTTGGTAACAGTAAAGGAATAGCAGTAGCAGATATTGCTACTGAAGAAGATCTAGATATTCTATCTAGCTTTGGAGAGGTAGTTATTTTAGAAAGTGGAGTTAATGCTGCTGGTAATTTAGTTGAATGTAACGATTTTGGAGCAGTCGTCAGTAAATCTATCCCTACTCCTGGAGTTGAATTAATAGGTGAAGTACTAGGTGTTAATACCGCAAGGACTAGAGTTGCTGGACAAGATACTGTTGGTTCTTTGTTAGTATCAAACAATAAAGGAGTTCTTTCACATCCTGATATCACTTCTTCAGAAGTCAAAGTTATTGAATCTGTAATGAATGTTCCAATAATGGTAGGGACTGTTTGTTTCGGTTCTCCGTATGTCGGTGCAGGCTGCGTTACTTCTGAGAAAAATGCGCTTGTAGGTTCTGGTTCTACCGGTCCCGAATTAAATCGTATAGAAGATGCATTGGGTTTAATCTGATTATATTGCAGTAGGTGCAACATGATCATCATCTTTATCTTCTTTTTTTCTGACTCTATTCCATACATTTTTCATTAATAATTCATGACATGATTCACAATAATGAAATCTTTTGTAAGCCTCTCTAAACGAGTATGCCTTATTTCCTGTTGCAACTAGAAAACCTTCTGGAGATAATCTACTAATATTAACTCCATTTTTTGAACAATCTCCATAATCACAACTTTTCATAATCTACCCACTCATTATTCATAATTGAAATTACCTAGTCTTTGCTATCTTTAGGTTGTATAACAATTAAAGGCATATTTGCTTCAATACTATCTCCTGATTCACAGTTAATTTCAACTACTTTTCCTGAAATTGGTGCCTGTATTTCATTTTGCATTTTCATTGCTTCTAAAATCATTATTACTTGCCCTTGCTCAACTATTTGGTCCAAAGAAACATTTAGCGAAACTATCTTTCCAGGTATTGATGAAGAGATTTTCCCTGAGAGCTTTCTTTTACTACCTCCTCTTTTTCGAGATTGTTTAGAGTTTGATAAACTTCCTTCTGTTCTAACATTAAAACTGACTCCTTCAATTTCAACAATCCAAGTATCTCCATTCCTTTCTATAAAAACCTCAAAATCCTCATTATCTACATTAATCTTCATTCTTTCTTTCAAAAAAATCACCTCGAAGTACTTCTCTTAGATTTATACGAGGTTAAATTTCTTTTCCCTAATAACATTCTTCTATGATCAACAACCCATTCTTTACCTGTTTGTCTATATTCTGAAACATTAATTGAATCTCCTTTTGATGTTTTTAAAATAACAGCTGCAATTGCAACCTTTTTTAATAGATTAATCCTTTCTTTTTCCATATTAAAACCTCTAAAGTGGAATATTTCCATGTTTCCTTTCAGGCCTTGTTTCCTCTTTCTCAAGTAGGGCTCCCAGCGCCTTAACTAGTACTTTTCTGGAATCTTTTGGCTGTATTACGTCATCCAAGTAACCTAATGCAGCTGCTTGATATGGATTTGCGAAAGTTTCATTATAATCATCAACGAGTCTCTCTCTTTCTTGTTCTGGGTTACCTGCACTGTTAATTCTTCTCCTGTGTATAATCTGAACTGCTCCATCAGCTCCCATTACTGCTAGTTGAGCACTGGGCCAAGCAATATTGTAATCCCCTCTGATATGTTTTGATGACATTACATCATATGCTCCTCCATATGCTTTTCTTGTGATAACTGTAATTTTAGGTACAGTGGCTTCTGCGTATGCGTATAGTAACTTTGCCCCATGTCTAATAATCCCGCCCCATTCTTGATTTGCTCCTGGTAGGAAACCCGGAACATCCACTAGAGTCAATATTGGTATGTTAAATGCGTCACAGAACCTAACGAATCTTGCCGCTTTTACTGAAGCATCTATATCTAGACAGCCTGCCAAAATTTTTGGTTGATTTGCCACAATACCAATTGTATGACCTCCTAATCTAGAGAATCCTACGATTATATTCCTTGCATAGTCGCCTTGAACTTCTAGAAAAGCACCATCATCAACTATTTCTTCTATTACTGTAACCATGTCATAAGGTTGGGAAGGATTTTCTGGAACTAAATCATCTAATCTCTCACAACTTCTTGAAAGAGAATCATTTGTAGATTTAGTAGGTGCCTTTTCTAGATTATTTGATGGTAATAATTGGATTAGTTCTCTCACTATTTCAAGTGCATCATCATCATTCTCTGCTGTAAAGTGAGTGACACCCGATTTACTAGCATGGGTCCCAGCTCCTCCTAACTCCTCAAAAGAAACTTCTTCATTAGTTACAGTTTTTATTACTTCAGGCCCTGTAATAAACATATGTGATGTCTTATCTACCATGATTACGAAATCGGTAATTGCTGGAGAATAGACCGCACCTCCTGCGCAAGGGCCCATTATTACAGAAATTTGTGGTATTACTCCACTGGCTCTTACATTTCTGAAAAATATTTCTGCATATGATCCTAAACTAGCGACTCCTTCCTGAATTCTTGCCCCACCGCTGTCATTCAATCCAATTACTGGCGCACCGGTTTTCAGAGCCATATCTAAAATTTTACAAATCTTCAATCCATGCATTTCTCCTAATGAGCCTCCGTATACTGTGAAATCCTGAGCAAAACAGTATACTACCTTTCCATTAATGGTGCCATGTCCACAAATGACACCATCTCCTGGTATTACATTTTTATCCATGTCAAAATCTCTGCATCTATGTTCAACAAGAGAATCAACTTCCATAAATGAATCTTCATCTAATAGTTGTTCGATTCTTTCTCTTGCTGTTAACTTTCCTTTCGAATGCTGAGCCGCAATTCTCTTTTGCCCTCCCCCTGCTTCAGATTGGGCTTTTCTCCGACGCAGTTCATCGATACGTTCCTTCACGCCAGACATATATGGTGATGAATGACAAGACTCAGCCAATTAGCATTACTCTTCGTCAAACTCTTTTAAATCGATTGTTTGAAATCGTTTGCCCCGCCCCATGTCTTTGTTATGAGCATGCGAATTGTAATCGCTAAGCCGGGATTAGACGGTCATGATAGAGGTGCAAAGGTCATTGCGAGAGCTCTAAGAGATGCAGGTCATGAAGTAATTTACACTGGTTTGAGGAGAAAACCCTCTGAAATTGTTCGTGTTGTAATGGATGAAGATGCAGTCGCAGTAGGTCTTTCCACATTATCGGGTGCACATAATGTACTAATTCCCAAAGTATGTGAAGAATTGATATCTAATAATATGGGAGATGTAATTGTTTTTGCAGGAGGTATTATCCCCGAATCTGATAGAGAATATTTGTATTCATTGGGTGTTAGGGCGATATTTGGTCCAGGTACAAAAACTAGTTCAATTATTGATTTTTTAGAAACTATTTCCGAACGTAGAGATAGTAAATTGGATGTTGGTGTAGGGGAAAAAACAGGATGGAGATGGTCTTGAATTTAGAACAAAACATTTCTCTAGCCAAGCATGGAAATAGGAGAGAACTTGCTAGATTATTGTCAATAATTGAATCTGGAAAGAAATTACCTGTAGAAGAATCTAACCAATCATGGGTTTTGGGTGTCACGGGGCCTCCAGGTGTGGGTAAATCTACCTTAATCGGAGTAATGATAGAAGAATGGGTCCGAAGAGGAGAGAAAGTTGCCGTTCTTGCAATTGACCCTTCCTCTCCCAAAAGTGGTGGAGCATTACTAGGAGATAGAATGAGGATGACATCCGCAGATAATGGCGAATCAGTTTTCATTCGAAGTCTAGCTACAAGAAATCATCCTGGAGGATTAATGCCTTTTTTGAACCCCATGATAAATTTATTATCTTACTGTGGATGGACGAGAATAATAATCGAAACAGTTGGAAGCGGACAATCCGAAATAAGAATAGTTGCTTTCGCAAATAGGATAATGTTGGTCGATGGGCCTGATCGTGGCGATATAATTCAGGCAGAAAAAGCAGGCATTATTGAATTAGCGGACATAATAGTAATTAACAAATCAGATTTACCAAATGCAGATAATGCTGCTAATTCAATTAAGAAATCATTAGAATATTCTGATAAGAATAATGATATTATTGTTATGCAAACCTCATCAATTAATAATAATGGTATTTCCGAATTAATTGAAAAATTAGATAATCTTAATGTAAATAATGAAAGAAATCTTTTGAGAGTAAAGGAAAGATTAATTTCAGCTTGGGATCATAAGTTACTTTCAAATCCATCTTTGGATGAAATATTATTAGACTTGCAGTCAGGGGAGATAAATCTGGATGAGGCATTGCAGAATCTTTGAAATTATTTAGAGGTGTAGAATTGACTGACAGTGTAATCCCAATAGATATAGATCATGCTAAACATTCTATTGGGGGGATGAAAGGTCATATTTTTAGACGATTTACTCATGTTATCATGTGCTTAATTCCTTTTTTATATTATACCAAAGGGTCTCAACTTTCAGGTTTATTCTCCATGGAACCGACCGATTTTGTCACTTTTTGTCTACTTTTACTGATTTTTTTGGAAGTATTAAGGTTATACTTTGGAATAGTTATTGTAGGGCAAAGAGAGTATGAAGCAAAGCAAGTTTCAGCACTTGCTTGGGGTGCATTCGCTGTTTGTTTGGCATTGATAATATCTCCCGAGTCAAAAAATTTTGAAGGAATGGAATCAGGAATGTATGCTGCTCCACTAATTTGGGGTTTGACTTTTGTTGACCCCATAATGGGCGAAATTAAGCGTTCAAAAAGGGGGATGAAAGTTGCAATATTTGGTGGTTTAATAACATCATATATCATATGGTTTTCTAGTTCTTATTATCTCGGAACTCCAATAATTGCCTCAATTATTTTAGCCCCATTGACCGTACTCGGTGAATTGCCCACTGTAAAATGGATTGATGATAATGCAACAATGATTCTTGTCCCATTAACAGTGTTGTTATTCATAGAACCATTTCTTTGAATATTCATCTGCGTCATGTTTACATTCTTACTACCTTTCGAAGGCATGATAATCATGGATGATAATGAAATAAATGATATTACGGAATCCTCAATTTCTCAAAATACATACGTTATGATTTGGGTGATTGCATCTTTAGCATCACTTGCAATATTTGTGAAATATTTCTGATTTCATGGTAAACGCTGAATTAAATACCTGTAATTATTGGATATAATATGTGTGGTATAACCGGCATTCTAGGTAACGGAGATTATACCGTCCTTAGTTCAATGTCAAAAAATCTATCTCACAGAGGACCTGATGGTTCAGGTAGATTCGAATCAGATATAGTTGTAGGAAGTATCTGCTTAGCCCAATCAAGACTTGCTATAGTTGATGTAAATGGTTCAAAGCAACCTATCGAATCTAATCATAATTGCGTCTTAGTACAGAATGGTGAGATCTATAATTTTCAAAAAATAAAATTTGATATTCCAAATTATCCTTGGCTTACTTCAGGAGATAGTGAAACTATTTTAGCGCTTCACCGTAAGTATGCTTATGATGATAAAAAAACATATGAAGTCCCTATTGGTAAAAAAGTAGGCTCTTTGTTCAAGACTAGCGGTGCAGATAAATTAGGAAATAATGCAGAAAAACATAGGTCTTGGGTTTCTAAGCTAGATGGTGTCTGGGGTTTTGCTCTATGGAATCCTCAAATTAGAGAATTAATTCTTTGTAGAGATCCTTTGGGTGTGAAACCCCTATTTAGAACATTATTGCCTGACGGTACACTTTTGTTTGGCTCTGAGATTAAGTCATTCTATGCGCATCCTGATTTCGAAGCAAAGCCAGATATTAACGCATTGGCAGTTAGGTTGGCTTTTGAATATCCTCTAGATTACACTACACTTTTCTCAAATGTAACTTCGGTAGCACAAGGTACAATTGAAACTTGGTCTATAGACAAAGATGGAAAAGCAGTTCTTACGGGCGTTACAAGATATAATAATGAGAAAATATCTCCAAATAAAGATTGGAATCCGACTTTAGATGCAAAAAATCTCTTGGATTCTTTGTACAATGGAATCGAATCAAGAATGATGTCAGATGTACCATTGGGAGTTGTGTTATCTGGAGGTTTAGACTCTAGCCTTGTTGCAGGTTTATCTAAGAAAGTATCAGATTCTAAGGGGCTTAAATCTCCTGATGTTTGGACAGTCGCTGGCGATGAGAATAATCCCGATATGGTAGCTGCTGTTAGAGTGGCTGAGCACTATGGGCTAAATCATCATAAAAAAATCATAGATCCTGAAAAATTTTGGCACACTCTTCCTAATTTTATTTGGAGTGGTGAAGATTTAGATATATCTGTACTTTTCTGGCAGCCATTATTTGAGGAGATGTCAAAAAGTGTTAAAGTCGGCATTTGTGGACAGGGTGCTGATGAATTACATGCAGGGTATTCAAGGTATAAAGATTTGAATAAACATTCTAAATTAATTGATGGTAGATTGAGTGATTTCGGTGAATTATCTATTGAAAAAGAGTTTATTGGTCCTGGACAACCTTGGATTAATAGTAATTTTTCAGCTCAGAGTAATTTCACAAGTGTCAATAATACATTACAATTTGAACTAGATAGAGGACAATTGACAAATTTCCAACTTAGATTGGGAGATAGACATAGTATGGCATTTGGTGTGGAGGCTAGAATCCCTTTTCTATCTCGTGAACATAGGACCCTTTCTCATAGGATTCCTGTTCACTGGAAAATTAATGATGTAGATGAAAAGTTAGCTTTGCGATGTGCTGCCAATCTAACCGATCTTCCCAAAGATATCGTAAAGAGGCCAAAGATGCCTGCAGGGACTGCTACAACTCCTGATATTATGAGTGATTTGCTATCTGAATTAACGCCGATCGCTAAAGATTGGTCCGACGATTATGGAAAATTATCTCCGATGCTAAAAAGACAACCAGATATGGCTATTGGGATGAGATTATTCCATGCAATGCACCTAACTGATAATCAAGATGGAATCCGAAAAGGTTCAGTAATGGACTTAATTTATGATGTCAGCGATTGGAATAGTCTGTAAATACTAATTATCTACATCAGACCATCAGTCATCTGATTTTTGTTCTAATTCTGAATTTCCTTTTTCTCCAGATTCTATTTCTATGCCTTCCATCCCAACAATTTCATAATTTGATGGAAACATTGCTACGATTACACCTGCTACCATGAATCCAAGAGCCATCTCGAATTCTCCATGTACCATCATTAATTCCAATGCTATAACTACCAATAATAAACCTCCTAAATTAGACACCCAAACCAATGTTTTGAACGTAGATAATGAGACTCCAGTACTTGACCCTGTTCTTTTAGGTCCAAATTCTGCTCCAAATCTTACCGGGTCATCTTTCGCCATTTTTTTCACCTATCAATCATTACTATCGCATCCGTAGGACAAGATAGAACACATAGTTTACAACCAGTGCACGGATCTCTCAAAACTCTAGCTTTTTTATTTACTTCGATGTTCATTATTGGACTGGCCAAAGGTTTGTCATAGAGTTCTATAGCATCATCATCACAAACTATTGTACATTGGTCACAACCTATGCATAATTCTTCTTTAATCCATGCTACGGTATCTTCTCCGCCCTTCATTGATGCTAATTCTCCTGCCTTTAATGAATTTAGCATTATTCTAATCTTTGTTTGCTGTTTCTTACGACGTTCCGCTACATCTGTTGCGTCCGTCATGAACCACGCGAGAACATCATTCTACTCAATACTATGTTTTCTTTAGTCAGATTAATTTCTGAGGTTCTTCTGCGTGGTACCATGAATGATTCGTCCAATGCACAAAATACTGAGATAGATTCTATGATTCTGCTAGGCATTATTCTGCCTTCATCAATTTGGATAACTATGTATCTTTTTTTATCTATTGAAATCGCCTGGATTTCATTTCCGTGCGGATTATTAGTAGGATTTTTCCTTTGGTTAATTGCTTTAGGTTATGAGAATTCCATGATGGCTAAAGCCACTGTTGTTGGAGTTCTGTTAAATTTAATTCTTTCTTTCATTTCTGCATATTATGCATTTTTATGATTACTGATTCTTAGCATTAACCTGCCTTGCTAGGAATGATACAACATCCAAAATCTCGAAATCATGCCTAGGATCACCTTCAAACTTTAAACATTCAAAATGACTTACACATTTAGGGCATGAAGTCAACATTACATCCGCTCCCGTAGCCTTTACTTCATCAAATCGCTGAATTCTCAATGCTCTACTATTCTCATTACAAGACATCATACTTGAAACTCCACAGCATAATCCATCTTCTTTCGTATGCTCCATTTCAACCAAATCTACACCTTCTACTGCTCTAACTAATTCTCTCGGTTCTTCATAGATATTCATCTGTCTACCTAACCTACACGGGTCGTGATATGTTACAGTTAGATCTTCTTCTGTTTGTAGGTTCATGTCGAAACCATTTTCAATTAGATATTCAGTAGTATGCATCACTTTCATATCCTCTAATTCATAGTCCATTGCGAATGTCTTGAAACATTCTGCGCAAGAAGTAACCAGAGTATCAATTCCTGATTCTCCTAACTTTTTCTGGTTGTAAGATTTTAATTTTTCAAAGACTTCGGTCATGCCTTGCCATTTTTGATCATGTCCACAACATTTCAGGAAGTCTCTGCCTAAGTAGGTAACTTCTGAGCCCATATCTTCGAAAAGAGTGAATGCAGCAGTAGTAGTATCTCCTAGATTCATTGTGCCTTCATTGACATGACTGAAAATCATTTCTTGATCAATATAGTCAACGCAACCTGGATAGTATCCTACATTGGAATCAATGGGGTATTCTTCAACGCTGATGAAGCTTTCATCAGCACCTTCTTCTGCTTCTGCGGCTAGAACAGCTTGTAGTAATGTGTGTGGTATTTCTGTAGCTGGAGGGCCTCCTACGATCAGACTTCTTCTTATGTCTACATATGAGTCATAATCAACAAGCTGGGGGCATGCATTAGTGCAGGCAGTACACGTTAGACATGAGTAAAGTGGGACGCCATCATCTTCATTATTCCAGGAATTATAAATTATGTTCAACTTATCTCCCGCGTTGAATAATCTTACAGGACAGGCATCATCGCAAAGATCACATCCATAACATTTGTTCATTTCCCATTCATATCCTCTTGCCATACTTCTCATTAATATGAACACCATTGCTCCAACACCCAGACAAGGTATGAATAATGAATAAATTAGCTTTGCATCAAGACTCTTAGGATTTTTATGATATGTAGGATTATCAACCATTAGCGCTGTTAATTCCGTAGGTTCTAATGTTATCTGAGATCTCAAAACAGCTGTACCGTCATCACCAATCAAGAGTGGTTGGTAAACAGTTACAGAATAATCCATTATCATGTTGACCGACGAATTAACATCCTCACTTGTGGAAGTAAATAGTAGTGTATATGACTCTCCTGAATCTAGGTAAATACTATCTGATGAACAGGTATCTCCTTCATTACTCCACAATATATTACTGTCCGAATCACTAAGGGTAAGAGTTTGTGCATGCACTCCTGCTCCTCTAACTGTGGTTCTAAAGTTACAACTTATATCAGCAGGTACACTTTCTATTCCAAAGTCCTCAACATTGAAAACTTGAGAATCAGAGAAAATTACTTTTTCGTTTCCTAATTCAGTACCTGTGTAGGTTTCTTCTCCAAATACTGCGTTCCTCCCAGTCTCTGGTGCTGAATGTTCGTTAACTCCCGCAAAATCAAAAATAACCTGTTTTGTCGGTTGATATATTCCCCAGTCTACCCAATGAACTGCGGGAAGAACACAATAGTCTGCTAGATCTTCCCCATGAGTCAATGATTGCCATACAACAATATCTTGTGATTCTTCGTATGGTAAGCATTCTTCTGACCATTCTGCCCAAACATTTCCTTTCTCAACATGGATTAACGTGTCCAAAGGTTGTGTTGTCAATTTGTCAAGTTCACTGACATCGTCCATTGCCCCAAGTCCTCCGTAATCCCAAAAACCATCTTCATAAATAGGCCATGTAACTACACATATAAGGAAAGCAGCCACTGCCGAACCTACGGCAATTTGTCTTCCTATAACAGGAGTTAATCTAGCTCCTAATGCATTCAATCCAAATCTTCGAACTGTGAAATATATTACTGCAAAAATGAAAATTCCCGTCAGAATCCAAGGTATTGCATTGAATATCTCAGCAGTCCAAGGTTCCTGTCTTCCGCAGAAAAGATAACTATGTGAATCTGCCCAACAATAATTTGTTAAATCCTTAGCATATAATTCTAAGAAAATATTAATCGAGAATACAGAAATAAACCAAACATGAGCTAAGTATATTGCACCTGCAGTTGCAAACCATGGATCCTCTACACCTCTCTTTTCTCTTCCAGGTAAGAACGGTGGTAATGCAAGAAGACCCACTGGTATTCCAGTAATTGCAGCGCCCCACCAAGCTGCATTCCAGAATATATATTCGGCACCAAAGAATGCACCTATAGGGCCAGCAGGTATAGTGTAAGATGGTAGATATTCTCCCCATCTCAGATATCCATATGAAAATAACACATACCAGTCAGGAAAAACGAATCCAGCTTGTGCAAATGGATCTGCTGCGCTGTGAAGTGGTGGCGGTATTAACCAACAATAATACGCTAAGGTTGCAATCATCGAAGCGAAAATTATAGTGTCTCTGAGAACTTCTGATGGCCAAAATGGGTGACCCATATGAGGGCGCCTTCTTTCTTGATCGCCCTCGATTAGACTATCTCTTTCGCTGACATAGACGTCTGCAATCCGACCAAATCTTTCCATTATTCCCATTCAAAACATCTCCTAATGTGGCTCCGCAATACCTTGAACCCAAACAATAAATAAATGGGCAATAATTAGAGTAGTAACGATTACTGGTAGTATGAATACATGTAAGAAATACATTCTAGTTACAGTTTGTCCTGATAGGGATGTACCTGCGAATAGTGCTTTAGCCATCCATCCGCCTATCAGAGGTGTAGATGTAGCCATATTTATTCCAATAGTAGCAGCACCGAACGCTAAACTGTCCCATGGTAGCAGATAACCAGAATAACCGAAGAATATAGTAAAGAACATCAGTGCTACACCTATTAACCAATTCAATTCTCTAGGATTTCTGTATGCTCCCGTAAAGTAAACCCTACACATGTGCAAGAATACCGCTGCAACCATAAAATGAGTTGTCCAATGATGGATTGATCGAATAATATAACCAAATGGCAACTGAGTCATGATAAATTCCATAGAAGAATATGCAGGAGTAGGATCTCCTTCACCTCCTGGGACGTAATAGAGACCTAGTACAGTTCCAGTAATCACCAATATAACAAATGCAAGGAATGATATCCCTCCTAGGCAGTAAAGAGGATACCAATACCAAATTATCCTTAGTTTATATTTTTCAGCATGGGTCAATGGCATCTGTCTATGCATACTGTGGTAAGCATTCTTACTCATTCCCCAGTAATCTTGAATCCTGAATCTTGTATCTAACCAAGAAAAAGCCCACAAAAATGCTTTCTCCGCTAAACCCATACCTGAGGCATTAGTCTCAACCGCCCTAAGAATATCTTTCCTAGGCATATCATCTCTCTCCTTACGAAGAGTAAACGCCACTAGCACTACTACTATTGCAATGAAGAACCATAAAAACCAGAATTGTATCATCTTTTCACCTCATGCGCAATATGCATACCAATCAACAAAGTCTGGTAATGCTTCAATCATATCTCCATTAAGAACGAATGGTATCAATGGCATTCCATTAGGGGACGGTCCGCCTACTTTTTTGATTCCAATGTAATCGAAAGGAGTCCCCCTACCCATACTATTTTTCTCTATAGCAGTGGGGTCAAACCTACTGGAATGACATATACAGAATAATTTATTCCCTCCGGACTCGGTTCCGCCTGCCTCCCAACTATCATTAGTGTAGTCATTTGTTACGAGTTGCCAACCAGGAATACAACATAGGTGAGGGCATCTCGAGAAAACAATAATCAGATTATCGTGTATAGATAATGATGAATATTCCGCTTTTTCATCGACTTCATACCCCGAGCCGATGTACTTGCCTCCTGAACTATATCCGTCTAAATATTGAAATCTTGGCTTATTTGAAGCAGCTGCGGAATTTTTATTCTCTTCATGAGGGACATAAACTACGTTTACTGGCATTCCAGACCATACTCCTTGAGCACCGGCCATTCCAGTATTGCTGCTTGCTGCGGCTTGTACGAATGCATCATAACTCATTGGCTCTAGATGACTGTCACCATACCAAACAGTATCTTCTGCACCTGTTGGTACCCAAAATCTGACAGCAGTATCTCCTCCGCCGGTGTCTGCTTGTCCCATTAATAATGATGCAAAACCTATGCTGCCCAAACTCGCTAGAGTGATTCCTCCTGCAGCAGTATTGAACGAATATCTTAGGAAATCTCTCCGATCTATCAATTTGGATTCTTCATCGTTAGAGATGTCTTCTCCGGATACTGGGCGTAATCTAAAATTTCTACTCATAATTAAACCTCATATTTTTTCCATCCTTCAGAATCATTTGGAGTAATATATTTATTTCTCCTATGTTTGATAATTACTAAATCGGGCATTACAAATCTCAGATATACTATTCCCATTATAATCAATGTAGTCAGAGTCATTGCCAAGAATAATGATAATAGTTGTTGATCCCAATGGTTGTATAGTCCGTAACTCAAAGAACCTGCCCAAAACAGCGTCCAAACTATGCCCCATAATCCGAGAAGAATGATAATAATTGAATCTCCAGCAGGAGATAGACTAGATCTTACTACCGTTCCAGGAGTCGGCTCATTGAAAACTCCATGATCCACTGCAGATAGATAAGTCTCTTCAGAAAGTTCGACTCCATCAAGTGCTGATCGTGCATCATCTATGGAAACTTTTCCAGACTTGACTTGCTTAAGCAATTCCAGTACTACATCTTCTCTCATATTTGGTCACCTCTTCTTTCGTGTTTGATTCGTAATCTTAGGAGGTTAGATCTACCTTTGTAATTTTGTGAGAATCCATATCTCAAAAAGAAGCCACAGAAGATGATTACAATTATTACAGCAAAGAATCCTAGTAGGCCTAACCAATGAGCTCTAAGAGCGGCTCCCATATGGTGTAAATCTACATGAGATTCTTTTGGAGCGGGGGGCTCTATTTCTCCATTTCCTGAGAATACAGTGCGAGTTTTCCCATTATCTGCTCCTTCATCTACAGTTACTGTTAATCTATTCCATCTATCCAAAGCGGAAGGAATCGCATCACCATTCACAGTATTTCCAGCGATCCAAAAATTCACCGGGCCACTTCCTGTTTCTGGTGCTGTCCAAATCAAATACCATGTTCTATCTTCGGTTTTAGAACCCGAATCTGTATGAGTCAATGTATTTTCTTCATCTTCCCAATTTTGAACAAGTGATTCTGAATCAACACCAGCTGCAAGAATTCCCTGAGTGACTCTCATAGCAAAACCTCCTGTTTGTGCTCCACCAATTTCCGCACCTCCAATCAATTGAAGAGTCATAGGATAAGACTTTCCTGCTTCATAATGGAATGGGACATGATCTAGCACTACAGTAACAGAATTATCCGGTTCTTCTGCATGACATGTACAACCCGCAAGTGAGACATCTCCTTCGCCGTCAGAATCTCCACCAATTCCTGTGTGGTATGCTTGGGTTGTGGTTGCTAAAAACAGCGCTAACACAACTAAAACCAAGGTCCGACGGCTGACGCGATTGAAGTTGTTCATATCTCACACCTATGGACATACCTCGCCACCTGAATGAGGGATATTAACCTTCCAGTTTCCCGCCTTCGAGGTTGAGTGATTTAATATCTATTTTGAGCCATCAAACATCAACAACACTCAAACCAAAATAACACTCCGAGATACATATGACAAAGCACACTTGGAAGAATATTTACGATCTTTCAGATGAACAGTTGCATAATCTTGACAAAGCAGAAGATTTGATAGAAATGATGGATTTAACCAAAGCGGAGGCACTTCTTTTGGATATGAAAAAAGAAGATCCTAAGTGTGTTCCAGTATTGAATGTTCTAGCTCACATGTATGGTCGACATTTATCTGACTTTGAAGAAGCAATTAAATTCTATAATCTTGTTTTAGAAATTGAGCCGGATAATGCATGGGCGAGAGATGAAAGACGTAAATATAGTCGATATCTGTCCTATGATTGAAGTATGTCTAAACACTAGTTATACTCCTAGACTACTATGGATCAGGGCGCTCTACTAATTGTTGGTGTAGGAGGCCTAGGCTCTCTTTGGGCAGAAAGATCGCATTCAAGATGCTCAAATTTCTCGGATCTTTTACTAATTGATGCCGATGAAAATACATTCAATGGAAGTCCAGAAGCACATTGTTTGCATCTCGATGCATCCGGAGAGGCAAGAGGTGCAGCGGCTTTACCAATGTTAGCTAAACATAGATTAAACGAAGGTGTAAAGGAAATTCAGCCTTTATTAGATAAAGCCGAACTAGTTGTGATATTAACATGCTTAGGTGGTGGAGTAGGTTCCGGTGCAGCATCTGATTTTGCTAGACTAGCTAGAGAATCCGATTGCATGGTAGTTTCAATAGTTGGTTTCCCATTTGCTGAGCAACCAATTAGATATCAATTAGCCGAAGAATCTTTTCCTGATTTATATGAAAATTCTAACGTTTGTATTAAAGTTAGTCTTGAGCGATTATCTTGGCAATCCAAAGAAAGAAAACTTGATTGGAAAAAAGGTGCAGGTTGGATTGAAGAATTGGTAGAGGGTTTACTTTCGACGCTCGCCAAGGTAGGGAAAATCAACCTTGATTTAATGGACTTCAAGACTATTGTTGAACATCCTGGAGAAGCAACTATTCTTGTTGGTTCAGGAGATACTAATTCATTATCTGAAATAGTGAAAACTGCTTTGCAATCTCCCTTATCTAATTTAGAAGTTTCAGGTGCTAAAGGCTGTTGGATTCAAGTTGAGGGAGGCCCAGATATGACTATTTATCACCTTAATTCTGTAACTGAAGAGTTTGTTTCATTGCTAGACTCTGACTGTCAAGTACTTCTTGGGGCTCGTTCCAGTGATGAGATGATTGGACGTATTAGAGTTGTAGCTGTTGTCAGTGGTCTTAGGACATCTTCGAACCGTTTGATTGGTTAACTATGACTTATCCCATGTGTTGTGCCTAAAGTCAAGAAGTCAGCCAGGGGAAAACATCGATGGATAGGTTTTCAGTTAGATGTTGAAGAATATTCTAGGCGAAGTTGTGAAGATTTTTTTTCTATTATTTTCGAAGAAATTCCATGGAAACTTTTTGATTTTAAAAATATTAATGGTGCTTACTATGGCATTCTTAAAGTACCTCTTGAATATTATCTTAATGCTAAGGATCTAGTTAACCAACAAGAATTTTCTTCCACAATTACTTCATCAGGAAAGATAAAACTAGTCCGTCAAAGAATGGGTTTAAAATAGCCAATTTAGGTTGTTGAGATCTTCTATGATTACTTCATTGCCTCTACAGATTGTGATTAATTGACCGTAATCATTTATTCCTACAACTCTGGTTTTTTCATTACTTATTTTCAATGAATAACCTCTAGATAATAATTTTGAAATCCCTCTCCAGGACTCTATTTCGATTTTATCAGATAATAAATTACTGGGTAATAATTTGTGTTCTTCAAATAGTGTAGATAAAGCAGCATCAACTTTCTTCAGAAGATTCATTTTTGTAGTCCCAGGCATTTTTTCACTCCATCCTTGAGTTTCAACACCTGGTATATTTTTTCTTGCATGATTTATGCCAACGCCAATTCTCAAACATTCGTCTTGATTATCCATTTCAATCAAAATCCCAGCTATTTTTTTACCATTTTTATCACAAATGTCATTAGGCCATTTACAATATTCTTCTAATAAACCCGCAATCCTCGTTCCAACTATAATTTGTATAATTCCCGGCTTTATTGATTTTAGAATTGATTTTCTAATGTTCCATGTAGCTGTTAGATCTTTTTTATCTGAAATCCAGATTGAATCTCTCCTCCCTCTACCTTCAATCTGATTGTTGGCGGCTACTCTCTGCCAACCTATGTTAGGTAATTTTTTCACTTCTTCCATAGTTGATTGACACTCCTCCAAAAATAGTATTGATGTTCCTTGCCCAGGTTTCCAATATGCGACAATTTCAATTTTTTCATCATATATCCAGATTGATTTGATTATCCTATGTGACCATCCAAGTTCAATCCAATAATTGGTAGTACTCGGGCTTATCGGATATTTTCTTTGTAGAAGTATTATCAATAAATCTGGTTCCAGATTTTCTTGATTTATTTCTAAAAAATCAGCTAATTGATGCCCCCATCCTTTGTCTCCTAAATCAGACATAGATGCTTCTTCTATCCACTCCAACCTAGGTTCATCAGATGAAGGTGGATTTAGATAAGGCAAATTCCAGAATATTAGTTTTGTATTCTGCGGTATTGCGAATCCTTCATCTCCTAATCCTCCTTCTCTAAAATTAATCCTTTCATGAATAGAAGCCGATTCAGAATTCTTCTTTGCAGCAGCAATTGCATAAGGATTGATATCACATGATTCCAGAAACCATCCGTTCTTGGCCAGTATGATACTTAGTATTCCTGAGCCGCAACCAATTTCCATGGCCTTACCGCCTGATTCTAAATTTTCTAATATTTCTTTCAGTAAAAATGAGTCCTCTCTGGGGGGATAAACTGTTCTAGGAATTTTGAGAGATATTCTCTCACCATTTCGCAATTCAATTTCTTTAATTTGAAGTTTTGTGATGGGATTTATCCTTTCACCTAAGTCCATAAAATCCTAACTCCTTTTCGGTATATTTTTTCAAAACATTTATGTCTAACAGCCCTGCTTTAGGTATGCCGATTGGGAACTCCTAACCTGCACCCCCTGTCCAGTGGTAGCCATGCCTCTACCATCAGATTCATAAATACCCCCTCAGTCCGACGACAGCCCAGCATATGCTATGGGCCTGCGGCATAGTCAAGGAAGACCTCAAAATAACATAATTGTTTCAAGTCTAAAAGTCCTTTTCTGGCTCGCAAGCCTGTGTTTTTGTTGGATAGTGGTGTTTGATTTGGCAGTTAAAAGTTCGACGAAAAAGAGATTAATGGAACTGGGTGTCTCCGAAGAACATGCCCACCGACTTGCAGACGATGCAAACATGGATGCAATCAAGAGAATGACTGTTGATCAAGTTGCTAAGAAAGTAGGTTTGGAAACTGGTGACGATGAACTAGAGAACATAATGGGTATTATTCGCGAACAAATGGCTTCAAGGAAGAGAAGTCGTAGCGGAAGAATTACAATTTCTAGAAAATCAATTCTCGATGACGATATCCCTCAAGGAGAAGATAGATTTAATGTTTTGAATCATTTCTTGGTTCCTCATCACGAATTAGTCCCTGTTGATCAGGAGGAAGCGCAACTTGCTCCATGGGACATGCTTCAAACTGACTTCGATGGCAGCTCGAGATTAGCAAAAGAATTGTTGCCAAAGGTCCTTATCACAGATCCTGCAATCCAGGCAATTAAAGAAGTTGAAGAATCTAATAATTCAGAACTTCCAGCTGGCTGGTTGACTAACAGAGTTGTAAAAATAGTCAGATACAGTAGGTCTGCTGGTTCCTCTACCGCATTCCGATTAATTGTGGAGAGTACTTAGGAGTTGATATCATGAAGGAAATTGTAGAAAGTTATTTTCAAAGAAGAAGTCTAGTAAATCATCAATTAATGTCATACAATGATACAATTTTAGGCGGTGAAGGCCGCAAAAGTCGTATGGAAAAAATAGTCAGAAATATTCGTGTAGGTACTGATGAACCTGTTGAGATGATTCCTGGTGGAAAAGATGGCGGTGGAGCGATTAAACTCGACGTTCTTGAGAAGGAAATTTACGTTCGTTTGAAAGGTCTAAGATTAGGAAATCCTACTATTAGAGAGGCTAATGGGGCTGAACATCCTGCAACTCCTTTGGAGTGTAGAATTCGTAAATTAACATATTTCTCTCCAATCTACATGGATTTCGTAATCTACCGAGATGATATTCCTCCAGAGCCAGGACAAACTCATGGTTCTATTGAAGAGTCAAGTGTACATATTGGAAATCTTCCAATAATGGTTCGTTCGGCACGATGTAATCTTCATCCTGATCACATTGCTGGTTCTCAAGATTCTCCTAGGAAATTATCCCCTCATACTTCGGCAGATGACGCTGAATACCATGAGACGCTATTAAGAAAGTTTGGAGAAGACCCTATGGACCCTGGTGGTTATTTCATAATCAATGGTACAGAGCGTGTTCTAATCTCAATGGAAGACTTAGCTCCAAATAGAGTTACAGTTGAAAAGAACAAAAAATACGCCCATGAGACAGAAGTTGCTAAGATTTTCTCTCAGAAAGACGGTGTTAGAAAACCTTTGAATGTTGAAAAGAGAAGAGATGGTATGTTAATGGTTAAAATTCCAAGTGCAGGTACAGCAGCAATACCAGTTGTTCTTTTGATGAGAGCTTTGGGTATGGAAAATGATAGAGAAATATTTGCTGCTATTGCAGGTCCCGTTGAAGCAATGAAATATACAGTTGCAAATCTTAACGATGTTAAAGATAATGAAGAGTATGGTGTTGAAAATACTGAAGAAGCAATTGCTTGGCTTGAGAAAAAGTTTGCCCATGGTCAACAAAAAGAATATCGAGAATCTAGAATTCAAAATATGCTGGATAAAGAGTTACTGCCACACTTAGGTGCCACCATTGATGCTCGTGAAAAGAAAGCTATCTTCCTTGGAAGAATTGTTCGTCAAGTGTTAGAAATGGCGATTACTAATAGAGACCCAAATGACAAAGATCATTATGCCAATAAGAGAGTCCGTTTAGCCGGAGACTTAATCGAGGATTTATTCCGTGTTAGCTTACAACAATTAGCTCGTGACTTAAAATATCAGTTAGAACGCCATCATAATAGAAAAAGAGATTTAAAAATTAATGCATGTCTAAGGCCTGATGTTCTTACATCAAAAATTATGCATGCATTAGCTACAGGTAATTGGGTCGGCGGTCGTTCAGGAGTAAGTCAATTACTCGATAGAACTACCTATCTTGCGGCCCTTTCTCACATGAGACGTGTTACTAGCCCATTAGTTAGAAGTCAGCCTCATTTCGAAGCAAGAGATTTGCATCCAACACATTGGGGTAGATTGTGTCCTAATGAAACTCCTGAGGGTCAGAATTGTGGGTTGGTGAAAAATGCTGCACAAATGATCGATGTTTCGGAAGAAGTTGCTGAATCTGAAGTTAAAGAATTATTGAAAGAAGCAGGAGTAGATGACTCTCCTGCAGGGTGGGCAGATGGCTCTAGAATACATGTCAATGGAGATATTTTCGGCTTACACAAGAGGCCTAATAAGTTAGTTTCTCAATTCAAACGCCGCCGCCGATCTGGTAGAATCCGTCCCGAAGTTAGTATTCGTCATGATTCTGAGAACAAAGATGTATTCATTAATACCGATAGAGGAAGAATTTTGAGGCCTTTGTTAGTTTTAGAAGAGGGTAACTTAGTTCTTACTAAAAGAACACTTGATGGTTTGAGAGCAGGTCAACTCACATTCAACGATTTAGTAAATACTGGAGTTGTAGAATGGATCGATGCGGAAGAGGAAGAAGATTTACTTGTCGCCCCTAGACCGTTTGATTTACCAGAATTCTCTCCAAAATATTCTCGCCCTATTAATCCCGCTAAAGTAGAATGGTTGAATCTTGGTGATATGGAGAACAAGAAAGATGCTAAATTAAGCGTTGAAGTTCAATTACCAAATGGTGAGGTCGTTACAGAGGAATTTTCAGTACCTTTGAATTACTATCAAGAAGATATTGAGAAATTACAAACTCAACAAACAAAGCAGAATAAAGTTCTGGTTTATACTCATGTGGAAATAGATCCTCAATTAATACTTGGAGTCTGCGCATCATTGGTACCATATCCTGAGCATAATTCGACTCCTAGAGTTACCGGAGGAACCGCAATGGTAAAGCAAAGCCTAGGTCTTCCCAGTTCTAATTACAGACTTCGTCCGGATACAAGAGCTCACATAATGCATTATCCTCAACAATCAATTGTTGGTACTAGGGCCATGAAATCAACCGGATTTAGACAAAGACCCGGTGGGCAAAACTTTGTTGTTGCCATTATGAGTCACCATGGGTACAATATGCAAGACGCAGTAATAATGAATCGTGCATCTGTAGAACGCTCATTAGGACGCTCATCATTCATCCGTACATATAATGCTGAGAATAAAAGGTTCCCTGGTGGGCAAGAAGAAAGAATTGAAGTCCCTGGCACAGGATTGGATGAGATAAAAGGATTGAAATCATTCAATAGTTATTCTCACCTAGAGAGAGACGGTTTACCAGTTCCTGAAGAATTTTTGACCAGTGGCTCTCCAGATTCTAAAGTTCTTGTTGGAAAAACCAGTCCTCCTAGATTCCTGGAAGAATCAGCAGGCGCTTTCCTACAAGCGCAAGAACGTCGTGAGTCCTCTATGATGGTTAGAAATGGTGAATATGGATGGGTTGACAATGTATTCGTCACTGAGTCTTTGGATTCGGGCAGGTTAGTACGTATCACGCTAAGGACAAATAAGATTCCAGAGTTAGGAGATAAATTTGCTTCAAGACATGGACAAAAAGGAATAATTGGAAGATTAGTAGATGAGGAAGATATGCCATTTACTGTAAATGGAGTAGTTCCTGATGTTCTGATTAACCCTCATGCTATCCCTTCTAGAATGACAGTAGCACACGTTCTAGAAATGATTGGTGGTAAAGTAGGTTCTATGGAAGGACGTCAGATTGATGGCACTGCATTTACTGGTGAAAAAGAAGAATCATTACGTGCAGGATTGTTAAGAAATGGATACAACCACACTGGTAGAGAGACTATGATTAGTGGTGAAACCGGTGAAGAATATCCTGCTGATGTTTTCGTTGGTGTAATCTATTATCAGAGGTTGCATCACTTAGTTAGTAGTAAATTACATGCTCGAAGCCGTGGTAGAGTCCAGATTTTAACTAGACAACCTACCGAAGGTCGTGCTCGTCAAGGTGGATTAAGATTCGGAGAGATGGAACGTGATTGTTTGATTTCTCATGGTGCATCCATGGTAATCAAAGACCGCCTACTAGACGAGTCGGATGGTTGGAATTTGATGGTTTGTAACACTAAAGGATGTGGTCATATAGCCTATTTCGATTGGAAACGCAGAACAACATCTTGTCCTGTCTGTGGCGATAGATCTGATGTCCATACTGTTCAAACGTCATATGCATTCAAGCTTCTTTTGGATGAAATGAAAAGTCTTGGGGTGGCCATGAGACTCGAACTGGAGGATAGAAAATGAGTGCTAGAGATGCAGCTAAAATCCCTAAGAGGATTCAGTCAATTAAATTTGGATTGTTGGAACCCAATGAAATCCGTAAAATGTCTGCAGTCGAGGTAAAGACAGCAGATACATATCGTGATGATGGACATGCCTTTAAGCAAGGTTTGATGGATCCAAAGATGGGTGTTATTGACCCAGGTGTGAGGTGTGAAACTTGTGGTAATAAACATGAAGAATGTCCAAGTCACTTTGGGCATATTGCACTAGAATTGCCTATTATGCATATAGGTTTCACTGATTTAATCAAAATGGCTTTGAAATCTACATGTAACTCTTGTAGTAAGATTCTGCTACATGACCAACCAAATACTCACCCACTAGATCCTGAAAAGTCTGAACAAGATTATTATCGTGACAGAGTTAAAGATGTTATGATTAAACATGGAGTAGGCTCTAGAGAGTTTAAGAAAATCATTAAAGATATCGAAAAAGAATGTTCAAGTAAAAAGAGAACTATTTGCATGCACTGTGGTGCCGAGCAAGGGAAAATAATTCTAGATAAACCATCTACTTTCAAGGAAAAGAAAGAGAATAAAGGAGAACATAAATTGAACGCTAGAGATATCAGAGAATGGTTGGAAAGAATTCCAGATGAACATTTATTGTTTATCGGAATGGATAAAGATTCCAGTCGTCCTGAATGGACAATTATGAAAGTACTCCCAGTTCCTCCAATTACTGTTAGGCCATCTATTACTTTAGATAGCGGGGACCGCTCTGAGGATGACTTAACTCACAAATTAGTTGACGTACTAAGAATAAATCAGAGACTAAGAGAAAATCGTGATGCAGGGGCTCCTCAACTAATAGTTGAAGATTTATGGGAATTATTGCAGTACCACTGCACTACATATTTCGATAATCAAACCAGTGGAATACCTCCTGCTAGACATCGTTCAGGAAGGCCTCTGAAGACCTTGACTCAACGTCTAAAAGGTAAAGAAGGTAGATTCCGTTCTAATTTATCTGGTAAAAGAGTTAATTTTTGTGCAAGAACAGTAATTTCTCCAGACCCTAACTTAGGCATTAATGAAGTCGGAATCCCTGTTAAAACTGCTAAAGAATTAACAGTTCCTGTGAGAGTTACGAACAGGAATAGAGAACAACTTAGACAAATGATTCTCCGAGGTCCTGATGTACATCCTGGAGTTAACTACATTATCCGAGGAGACACTCTTAGGGTAAGAATCACTGATCGTACGAAATATATTTGGGCAGGATTCAGATGTATGAATCCTGATTGCCATTCTGGAAGCGATGATGAACCGTACTCTGGATACAGACCAGACTTAAATCACGTACTGCCTGCACCTAATTTCCTACCTGGATTAGAATTAAAGAGACAAATGAGAAGAAATTCTATTGGTGAACTTGAAGAAGAGTGGGGAGTTGATTTAGACAAGACTCTATCAAATCTAAGAGGTGAAGAAAGTGAAGGTCCGATGAAAGGACAAAGTCTTCCATCTGATGATCCACGAGCTTTGATTCATAGTAGATGGGCTTGGGAACATTCTAACCCTGAAGATGAATATCCAGAACACTTGGAAGTCAATTGTCCACATTGTGGAAGTCCTTCAATTGAAGATGAATATGGGGAATCCTATAGGACGGACGTTGAAGATAGGCTAAGCACTCTTGATAGAGACGGAAATCCAAAACCTGGTGTAGTCATTGAAAGACATCTGATTGATGGAGACGTTACAATATTCAATAGACAACCATCTTTACATAGAATGTCAATGATGGTTCATGAAATCAGAGTTATGGAGGGTAAGACCTTTAGATTTAATTTAGCAGATTGTACACCTTATAATGCAGATTTCGATGGAGATGAAATGAATCTTCATGTTATCCAATCTGAAGAGGCTAGAGCCGAGGCGAAAGTTTTGATGCGTGTTCAAGAGCATATTATTACACCGAGATATGGTGGTTCTGTGATTGGTGGAATTCACGATCATATTTCTGGATCTTATCTCTTGACTCATGGTACAAAACTACTCCCAGAAAAATTAGTGATTGAGATTCTCGGTGCAGTTGGATGGGATGGAAATCTTCCGGAACTCAAAGAGATTGACGGCGTAAGTGGCTATCTTGGATCCGATGTTCTCAGTCTAATTGTACCTGAAGGATTCAATTTAGAATATACAAGTAGATCTGGAGATCATGTCCAGGTGAGTGATGGTAATGTCAGTGGGACCATAGATAAGAGAGGAATTGGTGCTGAAGACGGTAGATTATTGGATGCAGTTGTTCAAACTCATGGTCCCGATGTAGGAGCAGAGTTCATCAATAGAATGACTAAGATGACAATTGCGATTTGTACAGCTATGGGATTCACTACAGGCATTGATGATGAAGATTTACCTCCTGAAGCGAAAGAAGCTATTGCAGAAATAAATAAAACTGCCAGCGATAATGTGAATATTGAATTAGAAAAGTTTGGTAAAGATGGTCGTAGGTATGAAACTAGACCTGGTAGGACCGCAGAAGAAACTCTAGAAGAGAATATTTTGAATATATTAGATTCTGGTAAAGCAGAATCTGGTAAAGTAGCAAAAGAGTTCCTTGGTGACGATAACTCCGCGGTTTTGATGGCAACATCAGGAGCCAGAGGTTCAATGGATAACCTAGCAATGATGGCTGGGTCAATCGGTCAACCTAAGGTTAGAGGAAAAAGACTGGAAAGAGGTTACCAAGAAAGAGTTCTACCTCACTTCAAGAGAGGTGTAAAAGGGGCGCAAGAGAAAGGTTTCGTTTCATCCTCTTTCAAGAGAGGCTTAGAGCCTACAGAATTCTTTATGCTTTCAGTTTCCGGAAGGGAATCTTTAGTCGATACCGCTGTGCGTACATCTAAGTCAGGATATATGCAACGTAGATTAATTAATGCAATGGATGATTTGAAGGTAGCAGATGATGATATGAGGTCTGTTAGAAATACTGCTGATAGAATAATTCAATTCGAATATGGTGAAGATAAGGTAGATCCCGCGAGAAGTAGAAAGGGAGAACCATTTGATGTTAATCAAGTACTTGATGATGCATTAGGGGGCGGTAACTGATGGTTGTTAAGAGTGCAACAAAAAAGAAGTTGATGGATTTAGGCATAGAAGAAGAATATGCTCACAAATTGGCAGATGATAAGAAATGGGACGATGTAAAGGTATTAACATCCTCTCAAATCGCTCAGATTTGCGGAACTGACTCAGGTACTGCAACAAAAATCTTCGAAGTAATGGCAGGTTCATCGAAGGCAGCACAAAGAGCAGCTGCTAGAATTGATAAAACGTTGCTGAGAAGAAAAGCAGCAAGAAGAAGTAGAAGTTCGAAAAGAGCTACTTTACCTATACAGTCGTATGATTCTGAATCTAAAATGTTTCAAATTCTCAGAGATGTCGATGTTGAATCCGAACTATATTCACAGTTAACAGATGCAGCAGTTAAATTAAATGTTCAAATGTCTCCAAGAATCACTAATGACTTGGTAAATGCTTTAATCGCAAGAGGTGAGACAAAATTAACACCTGCCAAAGCAAAGAAAGTAATTACTTCTGCTAATATTCATCTTAAAGGATCTAGAGTTGATCCACACGAGGCTGTCGGAATTACTACTGCTCAATCAATCGGAGAACCAGGAACTCAGATGACTATGAGAACCTTCCACTACGCTGGTGTGGCTACAGTAAACGTAACTCAAGGTCTTCCGCGTATCATTGAGATAGTAGATGCTAGGAAGGTACCAAAAACTCCTACAATGAGAATTTATTTAGATGAAAATAATGCTAAGGGAAAACCACTTAGAACTAATCAAAAATTAGTTCAGGAAATTGCAGCAGGATTAGAAACTACCACCACACGTGACATAGCAAATATTGATGTTGATATTACACAAAGACACATCATTCTCTCGCTAAATAATGCTAATTTACGTGTTAAGAAAATGAATGGTGCAGAGGTCCGTGATAAATTATCACGAGCTCTAAGATTGTTCGTTCAAGCAGATAACGATGATAAACCAAAAACCTTGAAGATAATACCTGGTGTAGCAAAGGAGGAAGAATTAGCTACTCTTGCTAGTGATCCTCCAACTTACACCGCTTTACTTCAATTAGAAGAGAAAATTAAGAAATTAAGATTGAAAGGTCTTCCGGATATTATGAGAGCTAATGTGCAAGGACCAAATGCTGAAACTGGAGAATATTATATTTCGACAATAGGTTCTAACCTATCTAAAGTGAGCGAATACGCTGGAGTGGATAGATCAAGAACTTACACAAATAACATTACTGAAATCCATGATTATCTTGGTATTGAGGCAGCTCGTCAAGCTATAATTAATGAAATGCTTTTGACATTGGAGGGAGCAGGTCTTGATGTAGACGTTAGACATTTACTAATGGTTGCAGATGTAATGACTAGTGAAGGGGAAGTACGTGCTATTGGTAGACATGGAGTTAGCGGTACTAAGCATAGTATTCTTGCAAGGTCTGCATTCGAAGTAACTGTGACACATCTTCTTAGGGCTGGAATAATTGGCGAAAGAGATGAATTGAGAGGAGTTACAGAGAATATTATTGTTGGTCAACCTGTTGCTTTAGGTACAGGAAGTGTGGACTTATTTTACATACCAGAGGACGCATAGGGGGATTTTTTATGGATTTAGCAAGACAATTAAAACAAGGAATTAGTACAGGAAACTTACTTTTCGGTCAGAGACAAACAAAAAGTGCTTGCACAAAAGGTGATGCTAGAATGGTCCTAGTAGCCGCTAACTGTCCGAAAGAGTACATTAGTGACTTGAAACAAAATCATCCGGATGTTACTCTTCATCAAGTTACCATGGTAAATAGACAACTCGGTGCTGCTTGCGCTAAACCATTCCCTGTAAGCGCGGTTTGCGTTTTGGATCCTGGACAGAGCGAGTTACTTTCTCTTTCAATGAACGTTTGAATATTTTTTAGTATTAATTAGGCTATTTTAGCTTCATTCGATAGTTGTTTTGAAGTGACATAACTATACCCGGTAACATGGAAGAAATTGTTCGAGCCATCCTTAATTCTCGAACGGTTAGTTTAGAACCTGTAGAAAAAAATTTCAATATCTATGGATTCAAATGTCTCGGCATTGCGGAAAAATTACTCGATTTAGATGATTTAAGTGGTTCATCTGTATATATCTGGCATGTCAAATCAGATATATTACCTGTTTCAAAAAATGAAATTGAGAGGTGGTCAATTGATGCACCCGGTAATAAACATTGGATACTCAGTGAGAGAAAAATCAATAATGAAATCCTTGAAAGTTTACCTGATGATTTCAGAGTAATTACTTGGGGTCCAGATAAACTATCCAGATGGATAGGTGAATCGGTATTAAATGGTAATTTAATAGTTAATTCATATGTTAGTGAAGATGCCATTCTTGAAAAAACTAATTCTAGTAATTTAATAGTTGAAAGAAATAATGAATTAATCTCTCTTAAACCATTAATTGAATTAGATGATTGGCTGAAAAATGAACCTTCGGGGTCTATGAATACTTTACCTGTTTTTTTGATAGTAAAATTATGGAAAATTTCTGGTTTAATGATCGGCCCTGATTCTACGAAAGATGAGAAAAAATGGGCTTTTATAGAAGACCCATGGATGAAAAAGATTTTTCCATTTAGCGATGAACAAATTTTTTCCAATTCGCCTAATCTTCGAAAAATCGAGCCTTTTGAGAAAAATTGGCTTTCATTACAAAAATTAAAATCTGATTTAAAACCAATGCTAGATTATAGGAAGAAAGAAAAGTCAAATCTTGCAACTGAGTTAGTTAAGTCAACTATGCTTGAATGGTGGAGGGTCGATTTATCTTCATTAAATTTTGAGTTTCAGTATGCACAAATCCCTGGATGGAAACTAATTTTTGAAGATGGTGAGGAAAAAATTCTCCATAGTCATAATGGAAAGACTTACGATTTGTAATTTAGTTTCTTTGTAAGGCCATTAGTTCTTCGGTAGACAATGTATCTCCTGACATCAATCTTGACATCAAATCCGTAACCTCTAGCTTACTACCATCATCTTCCTCTATGTCCTTCTCTTGAGCATTCATTGCCTTAAATAAGTCTTGGATTGAATGAATACTTCTTAGTGAAACTACATACTTGTTGTGCAATAAGTCTGCTTCTCTTTTCGAACGGATTACTCCTTC
Organism: Euryarchaeota archaeon UBA605; assembly: GCA_002504905.1. Taxonomy (GTDB): domain Archaea; phylum Thermoplasmatota; class Poseidoniia; order Poseidoniales; family Thalassarchaeaceae; genus MGIIb-O2. Next base: position 28,608 of record DATY01000031.1, read on the forward strand.
TTGAGAAGAATTTGCTTTGGCTCTTAACCTGTCAACTTCCTCAGATAATTCAATCATTAAATCATGAGATTCTTGGGCGGTATTGACTGCATCTTCTACAAGTCTGTGAGCTTCTTCTTGAGATTTTGCAGCCTTCCTAATCTGTGATTCTAGCTCAGAAAATATATTTTCTTTCTTCTGTTGTTTAACTTCTTTTAATTCTTGATGTAATTTTTTCATTTGTCTTACAAAGTTTTTTTCCTTACCTTGAAAATGTCCATGATTATATTTCATATCCATTTTTTCAATATCACTTCGGATAGATCTTTCATTACGTTTCTTATCTTTCTTTTGCACTTTCTTTTGTTCTTCAGTAGGGCGTTTTTCTTGTAATTCTGCTCGGAGCTGTTTTAGCACAGTTGATCTTTCTGCTCTAATAATTTTTAATTCTTTAACTTTAGAATTTGCTTCATCTCTAATTACTTTTTGATTTTGAACTTCTGTAATTAATTCTTTAACTTGCCTGTTTATTTCATTTCTCTCAGTCAAGTATTTTTTTACTTTAGCATTCCAGTTATCTCTATCTTCTCGAAATTCGGAGAGTTTCTCATCTAATGATGTACTTTTGGGTGTAAGAAGGCCTCTAACCTCGTCAAAATCCATCATTAGCAATCACCTATCATAATCTCCGAGATAATATCATCATATAAGGGCATAGGGAAGACGTGAAATGGCCAACTGCTCAATCATCTCTTTTAGAAACTCGTGAACCTAATCGTGCCCCGCCTCTAGCAACTCCAAGTCTTCGATGTTGTTTTTTAGATTTATTTTTTCTCGATTGCTTTTTCTTTGGTTGTTTTGAATTATTTTTTGTCAATTCGGCGAGTCCACCTGTTCTAAGTAATACTCCTAACTCTTGAGTATTCAAAGAATCTCCACTAGTTGCTCTATCTTTTACTTCAGAGATTTTTATTGGTTTTCCTCTACTACTTGTAACTCTAAGATATGTCCTAATACGGTTTGCTTCTTTCCTTAGTATCTTTCTTTCTTGTGAAACTTTTTCCAACTGAGAATCAATTTTCTTTATTCTCTTGCTAATTTTCCTAACATCTGAGCGATTTACATTACTAGTATCAATCTCTTTATCCGAGGATGGAGAATCTTCAATCTTTTTATCAGGAGATTCTTTTCTAGTAGAATCTAATTCTTTAGTAATCTCTCGAATATCTTTGATGTGCTTAACATACTCTTCATGAAATTTTTCTGAATCTTGTTTTCTTGTAAATGCAGCTTGTAGTTCGAAAAATCTTCTAAACATATCAATTTCTCTATGCAGTGTCGGTACGGCAGTCAAATCATTATCTATTGTGACTAATCTTTGGTGTGTTTCAGACATCCATTCTGCCAAAATTGTAGAAGGAGGAGGTATTGAAATGTTAACTAAATCTCTTTTCTTCCTTGACTCTTCTGCAAGTTTCCTTGATTTGTGGAATCTTCTTAGTAAGTTTCTTCTTTCTTCACTTACGGCTTCATTTTCACCGACTGCTAAACGTAGTGATTTTACAATTTCTATTTGATTTCTTCGTTCATTTCTTAGAGATTTATGTTCTTCTTCGATAGTTCTGATTTCTCTTTCTATCTTATTCGATAATAATTTTACATCCTTATGAGACAGGTTCTCTAAATCTGAGAAAATACCTTCTTGAGATTCAGAATCATTCATTCTTCTTCCTCCTTCTTGTTAGTACTAATTTTCCCCTTTCTCTTTTTAGCAAAAGATGAATCTCCACCTTCGGCAACCTTTCTTTGTGCAGATAATAGATCTTTGAACCCTTCTCCTAATTCTCCAAATCCTTTATTTAATCTTCTTTCCCAATATTCTACTGCCCTATCTGATTGAGATAATAATTCTCTGGCTCTATCTAACTGCCTTCTAATTTCACGTAAATCATCTCTAATCTTTTGTTGTTTTTCATGCTGTGGCTGGGCTTTTTCAACACCATCAAGCATTTTCCTATGAGATTTATCTGCTATTCTGTATAGTTCGTTCATTTCTCTCCTTGCATCAATATATGTAACCATTTCAGGATTTAAATCTCTTCTTTGTTTAAGCCATTTATCATTTTCATCGATTAATTTCTTCCTTTTGTCTAATAGTTTCCTCTCAGCTTTATGATCTAAGGCAGAAGTTTCAATTTTTTTCTCTATTTCTTCAATTTCTTCGAACATTTTTTCTTTCTTCCAAGAGGGGTCAAGATTAATCATTCCATCACTCTGAACTAGTTTTTCTCTACTTTTTTTAACAATTTTTAGTAGTTCATTCGCTTTTCTTTGTGCTTGGTTCCTTTCCTCTTTTAATTCACTAACTTTAGAATTTATGTTTTTATTCATTTCTAAAGCTTTTTTTGCTTTTGGCGCTAGATTTTGTTCTTCAGCTTCTAATGTTCTAATTACAGTGGGTAATTGTTGTTTTAGTAATTGCCTACGTGCCAGTAGAGATCTTGCCATCTCTTCAGGCGTGACTCCAAGAAGCTCATCAGTGTTCATGGTATACGGGGCTAACGAAAGGTATCAATAAAGGTCACTATGTGACCATGAAGAGGGGTTTCATTCATACGGTTGTTCCTGTCGAGTGTTATCCAATGACCCTAAGAACTACAGTTTCTTCTCTGAAGGTTTTATTATTTTTTTCGATATTAATGATTTTTTTATCGTCTAATGTTTCTGCCTCAGAGAATGATTTTGTCATTTCTGATGATAATACTTGGTCTGTTGAATATTTAGATGGTAATACAATGGGAAATTCTGGGAATCATTCTGCATCTGATGGAGATTTTATCAAATTAAAAATTCAAGTTTCAAATTCTAATCTTTCTTCTGAAAATGCGTCTTGGAGTTTCAGTTTTGGTTATGGTGGTCAATGGTATGGTGGACACTCTGGAATCTTAGATGGAGGCGCCTCATTATCTGATGTTGAGATTTCTTTTGGACCAGTTAGTGAAGGCTATATTCTTTGCAAGTTGCAAGTTGATAATACTCAGATGATAGAAATTCTTGAAATTAGAGTAGGTCCTAATCCAGTTAATTTTTCTTCAGCCGGTTCTGAAGAAATTGTAATCATAGGTCAACCAGTTCATGTCGGGGACGAACTGACAGCTTCAATATTAGTCCATAATAAAGGATCTAATAGCGATTCTGTAAGACTGGAGTTATCTAGAGAAGATGGTACAACTTTGGTAAATGGAAATTTCATAGTAATTTCTCCCGGCTCAAGTAGAGAGGTTTCGGCTAATTTCATTCCTCTTTTATCTGGCTCTCTGGTAATTGATTGGAGAGTCTCTTCAATTAATGGCGGAGTAGATATTTCTTTGAATGGAAGCTCGAATATTGAGGTTAGAGAATCTCAAGATATTAATGTTGCATTAGAAGAATTAACTTGGAGTTTCCAAGAAGGCCTTGATTTGGACTTTTCTATTTTATTAAGTTCCGGCCTGAATCGTAGTTTAGATGTTGAAGTTTTGATGAAATTTGGTAATGATTATGTTGAGTACCAAACTTTTTCATTGGAAATGAATCCAGGAATTAGAAATATTAATCTTAAACTTGGTCATCCAGATGCAAGTCGATTAAAGTTGATTGTTACAACAAATAATTGGCTCTCTCTGAATGGAGATGCAGAGTTAGTCGTTGAATTAATTCCACCATTAGTGATTCCATCTATTATCATTTCAGAGGTTTCTCCATCGCCTATTTCTCCTGGTGATTCCTTTTCTATAGGATACATTCTAGAGAATTCTGGTACTTCAGAATCTCCTAATGGAATATTGAGGGTGGTAGATGTAGCCCAACCTCCACTTGTTTTTCATGAAGTATCAATCCCTTCTATTGACGCAGGAAGTAAATATTCTAATTCTGTAATTTTCCCTTCATGGGGATATTCTCAAACTACTAATATTGAGTTTATTTGGAGTATGGATGGAATTACTGTATCTAATCAAACTCCGGTTTTAGTTGATCCTGGGAGCAGTACAAGTCTTTCACTTCCGTTTAGTATTGATGCAGCAATTTATGGTGGATTATCGGGTCTAGCTATCGTAATGACTTGTTTGGTAATCTATAGAGTTATATCTCAAAGAACACCTTCAACGGATTCTACATTATTTAGAGGTAATTTTCTGAATAATAGAACTTCAAAAGATAGTAAATCTAAATCGATGAAAGAAGTTTCTTGTCCTTCTTGTAGTCAAAGACTTAACATTCCAATTGACCACTTTGGAGCAGTTAAATGCCCCGCTTGCTCGATGCAATTTTCACAAAAAGCATTAATTCCTGATGAAGAAATAGATAATATAGAAACTGAATCAGAGAACGAAGTTTTGTTTTCCGAACCTGAGGCATCATCAATGACGGATTTATTATCCTGTCCACAATGTGAACAAACTCTTAGAGTCGCACTTGATAAGAGGCCTGTAAGGTCGCGTTGCCCGGCTTGTAGAGTAGAATTTGTAGCGAAAATCGGTTAGGTGTTAGGATGTCTGAATTAACTGAATTTGAAGAAATGTATCTGAAGAGAATTTTTGAGTCTCACGCGGAGGATCCAAGTGAAATTGTCCGAACTACAAAATTAGCAGATCTAATGGAAGTTAGTGCTGCATCTACAACTGAAATGATACAAAAATTAGCCTTGAGAGATTACGTAACATATATTCCTTACAAAGGATGTAGATTAACATCTGAAGGATTCAAACATGCATCTAGAATAAAAAGAAGGGAAGAACTTTTGAAAATTCTATTATCTGATGTCATTAGATACGAGGGAGATGTGGATTCAGTAGCATGTAAGATTGAACACAGTATCGATATGGATTTAGAAGCATCAATTGATAGAATGCTTGGCTATCCCGAGAGGAACAAAGAAGGGAAAATGATTCCATCAGTCGATAGAAGTATGATATTATCTTCATCTAATACTCTTTTACCTTTATCTGCACTTCCTGAAGATACACCTTCAATTATTGAAATAATCTATTCCAGTGGTGTTGCTATAAAAACATTAGAAAAAACTGGAATTAAAATAGGTTCCAATATAATCAAAAAATTTGATAAGTTTTATTGTGATGGTAATGAAATCGTTTTTTCTAGAGAATTTAGCTTCAAAGTTATAGTCAGAGTGGAATAGGAGATATTATGTCAATTAGTGATGATGATTTGGATATTCTTTCTATCGAAGATCATTACGAAATTCCATCTGCGCCTGAGTTTAACAATGTAAATCAGAGTTTTGATGATACAAATAGTTATGATCAAAAGGCTATAGATAGATTGCAAGAATATGAAAGAAATCTGGTTAAGTTAGATAGATTATTCATTAGTAGAGGTGCTCGATTCATTTTAGTAATGCCAATATTGGTAATAATATTATATGGATTTGCTGAATCTTTTACGGGTTCTGAACCAGATTGGTGGGTAAATCATGTGTTACCAGTAATTCCTTTTGACATTACCATTGAAATCGGACTATATTACCTAGCATTCTTTTTCATAGTAGCTGACTTAGGTCTTCTATCTTTACTTTTATTATTATTGTCGGTTACAAGAAGAATTTTTAATATTCAGTCAAATTATCTTACAAAGACAGGTTTAACTTTCAAAAGTGCTCATGGATATGCTGAGATGAAAGAAACAATCGAAGGATCTTTTAGACAAGTTTTAGCAACCACATTTCTAATGTTTCTTTCAGGAATCTTCTTGATATCAAGCCTCCAATTTTCTGATTTTGATGGTGGTAATTCTGTCCTCCTATCCTTTTCTACTGGGTTTTTATTATGCGGTCATGGAGTTCACATGGTTTCTGATCGCTCCAGATTCAATACTTGTGAAACCTGGGGTATGTTAGATTCTTTTTCTCCACCCATACATCCAGCTTTACTCAAAAGGCCGTTTAGTGACGTAATTAGTGCACATGTAGACCCTTTACTCTCAGTACGTATTTCTGAATATTTACGTTCAATACAGGGTTCTGTAAATGAGGGTAATAATGTTTCTGAACTCCAAGAAAAACTTCTTCACCTTTTACATTTAAGAAGAGCTGGATATTTGGATGAGGAAGATTTTCGCTCTGAACTTGGAATTATGATGCCTCTAGAAATTATTGATGAATTATTTCGACATCCTGAACTAGGTGAAGAGACTTGGGATCGTCTTATTATTAGGGCTAAAGATAGATGCGCATCCTTTTTCAGACTACATGATCGATTGAGGATGAAAATTGATACAGGAATCAACCAAGAAATTTGGTTTGATGTAGATATGGAAAACCTCGTGGTGGGGCAGGCTAACTTGTTTGCATATGTTCTGAATAATGGTTCGGAACCAGTTAATCTTATTTTAAAAATCCAAACACCTGATTTCCGTCCTTCTGAATGTGTATACAAACTTAGAGTTAATTCAAGTAAAAATTTATTTGATGAGATAGAAAATGAATCATTTGTTCAGAAATTACCTCTAATCATAAAATCAACAGAAATCATTTGGCAGAGTTTGTTGCCTGAAGAAACTGGAGAGGCCACCGTAACAGTCAGATTGGAAGATGAAGATGGTAACTTACTCAGCGGTAGAGTATTAACAGTTCAAAATAGGGCAGATTTATTCACAAGATTAAGAGTTTCAATTGGAGCAATATTCTTAGTAGGTGCAGGAATAGCTATTATTTCGCCAATTCTTCCTCTCTTTACATCACTTTTAGGTCTATGAATCGAGTCGTTTGATTGAAGAGGGGTCCCTCTCTCCGGGGCTTTGTGAAGGATGAGCAGCAGAAGCCTGAGGATGACCTTAGAACAAGATTGCATGCCATGGAAACAAAGATTCGAAGAATGAAAGAACAAAGAAATTCATTTAATGAGGATGCTCGTAGAGCTGCTGATTCAAGAAATGCTTTACAAGACCAAAGTAAGGATATTAGAGAATCTATTAAACAGAAATTGGATGAACAAAAGAAAGTAAGGGATCAAGCACAAATATGTAGAGCTAGAAGGGATGAAATTCAAAAACAGATCAGAGAACTAATTAATCAAAATCGAGGTCGTAAAGACGAGGCTAAAGGTACAAAGTCAGTAGTCATTGAATTATCTGAGACAATTAATGAAATAGAGAAAATCGAGAATACAATGATGACTGATGGCCGATTAATTTTGGAAACAGAGAATAAGTTACTAAAAAAATTGAAAGTACTAATATCCAAGAGAGATAAACTAATGCCGGCTGTTAAAGACTTTGAAGCCATTAGTATCGACATAGGAGATATGGATGGTTCTATAAAATTACTAAAATCTGAGGCCGATAAAGCCCATCAAGAAATGATTGATTTTCATAAACAAGCGGATTTGATTTGGGAAGATGTGAAACCTATGCTTGCTGAAAGAGATTTCTTACGAGCTGAAGCAGATAGGTTCCATTTGGCATATTTGGCAAACAGAGAATCTGCTAATGAAGTACATGAGAATATGAAAGAATTAATCAGTCAAGTAAATGAGATTAGAGATGAAATGAAAGCTGCAGAAGAAGAACGTGTTAAAGTAATTAAAGATCATAATCAATCCGTTAAGGATGCTCTAAAGTTACCTAGCGAAGATGAGGGAATGGCTGACTCTTTGGCATCTCAATTAATCAGCAGTGGTTCATTGACTCTTGGTGGTGTATTAACATCTGATTCTAAATCTCCAGTTGTTAAGAGTATTAAGGGTAAAAAGCAATCTAGAAGACTGGGGACAACTCGAGGTAGGAAATAACTACCATCCTCTTTGTTCCATTCTAACATCTAGAGTTTCTATTTCTAAACCCGGCATAGGTTCTCCGATCATTCTGCTTGCTTCTGCAACTGAGTCAGGGTCTTGATATCTATGAGTGGCCAGAACAATCGCTTCTGCAGTAGTTTTTGGATCTGAACTTTTGAATATTCCAGACCCAACAAATACTCCATCCATGCCATGATTCATCATTAAAGCTGCATCTGCGGGTGTTGCAATCCCTCCTGCTGAGAATGTTACTACAGGTAATCTTTCCATTTCTACCACTTCAGTTAGTATAGTTCTGACTTCATCTCTTAATTCTGTAATATCTCCAAAGGGTGTTTTTTTCACATTTATATCAAATTCAGTTGCATTCGGTATTCTATTAAATCCTTTCATAATGACATTTATCATGTCTTCAATTCCTTCTGAATTAGTGTTCTTAGCGTGAAAAATCTCTTCTTTGACTAACCTAGCATGCTGAACTGCGCTAACTACATTACCAGTCCCAGCTTCTCCTTTGGTTCTAATCATTGCAGCACCTTCTGCAACTCTCCTAATTGCTTCCCCTAAGTTTGTACAACCACAAACAAATGGTATTGTAAAATCATTTTTTGCTATATGATAAAATGGATCTGCGGGTGTTAGAACCTCTGATTCATCAATCATATCAACTCCTAGAGATTGCAATACTTTTGCCTCATCATCATGGCCAATTCTTGCTTTAGCCATTACTGGAATACTGGTGGTTTCAATAATTTCTTTTATCATGTCTGGATGACTCATTCTAGCCACTCCACCCTGAGCCCTGATATCAGCAGGTACTCTCTCCAGAGCCATAACTGATACTGCTCCTGCATCTTCAGCGATATGTGCTTCTTCTGGCGTCACTACATCCATGATGACTCCACCTTCTTGCATTTTAGCAAATCCTCTCTTCAACAAAGAGGTCCCATGTCTCATATCGGTAAAGTTGAACTTATCATTCATGACCTTTCGTCGTGGTTATCATTCATGAACCTATGTTCATAAAATATTAATTTTTAAAAAAAATATTTAAGCCAAAACTGGAGAATCGCCTTCTGCAATCGGGAGGTCAGGAGCTTCATTTTCATTCTTTTCTAACCAGTGTTCCATCTCATCAGGTAAATCGGTGTCTGCAAAAATCGCTTCAACAGGGCACTCAGGAATACAGGCGGCGCAGTCAATACACTCATCTGGATCAATCACCAGATAAGTTTCATGCTCTCTAAATGCTTCAACAGGGCATACTGCTACACAATCTTGGTATTTGTGTCCAACACAAGCTTCAGTAACTACATGAGTCATATGTCTTCGTGTGAAGTAACACATAAGAATACTTGTATTAACTACAATGTTATAACATTTATTTCGATGATTTTATTATGTCTTCAATTAGATTTGAAATCACATTAATTGTTGAATCTCCGGGGTATGATTCAATCTTAAATTTCCCCTCAACTGTGGAAGAAATTGTATTACCATCTGCTAAACTAATCTCTCCTTTAACAAGATCACTTAGTTTTAATCTGATGTAAAAATTCTTATCTTCATCGAGTCTTTGTTGAATATTATTTTCTAACAATTCAATCAAAATTTCATAACCCAATCTTTCTAATGATCTTCTAGAATCTTTTTTATTCATATTTTTTGCTACTATGGTATGTTGCTCAGCACCATGAAATGATTTATCTTTTGTAATATTAATAGATGATTTTTCTCCTGCAATCCATTTCAATGAATCATGAATTAAATCTGCTCTATCTAAAGCACTTACATTAACTCTCCATGACACGCTATGCAAACCCATACCTATTCGTGTAGCATTACAGTATTGAATCCGACGCTTTACATTTTTTCTAAGACCGGTTATAGCGTCTCGTTCATATACTGCATGAAAGTCGGACGGCTCGCAAACGGGGCAGCCCCCGGTATATACGGAGTCGTTGAAATGGCAAAAGGAGCATCAGCAAGAGCAGCGGCACGTAAACAGAGAGACAAGTGGAAAGCTAAGCGCTGGTACACAATTAGGGCGCCAAGAACGCCTTGGTCATTTAGAGTAATAGGGGAGACCTTAGCTGAAGACCCTTCACAACTAATTGGAAGGAACTATGAAATTATTCAAAATGAGTTAGATGGTGACTTCTCTAAAATGCATGTCAAAGTTGTTTTCAAAGTCACAGATGTTCTTGGTAATGACGCAATTACAGAGTTTGTTGGTCACGAACTTCTGAAAGATCATGTTCGTCGTCAAGTAAGAAGAGATCGCGGTAAAATTGATGACACAATCGATGTAGTTACTGAAGATGGTTTTTACGTACGCTTCAAACCATTGATGATTTCGAGAGCGAGGATTAAATCGAGTCAGAAACAGCAAATGCGCACTATTGCTAGAGATATAATTCTGACAACTGGAGCTACATCAACATGGTTCAAATTACAAGCAGAAACTCTTGACGGGACTCTTGAAAATAAAATTAAGGAAGCGGTTTCCAAAATACAACCAGTTAGAACTGTGGTCATTCGTCGTACTCAGTTAATTCAATCAGGTGTATTAGTAGAAGAAGGACCAACACTAGATGAAATTCATGCACAAGAAAAAGAAGAATTAGATGCTAAATCATTAGAAGTTATTGAGGAAGTATTTGATGAAGATGAAATCACTGAACAGGCAGCATCTGAAGAAATTGTTGAATCAGAATCATCAGATGATGATAATGTTGATTATTCATCTTTAACAGTTAGTGAATTAAAGGAACTTCTAAAGGCCGCTGGAAAACCTGTTTCAGGTAAAAAGGCAGAACTAATTGACAGACTGAATGAGTGATTGTTTATAACAGAAACATTATCACCCACTGAGAGGGAAGATATGACTCGAGTTGCTGTAATTTGTGGCACAGGTATGAGTGAATTAATTAATGATTTTAGAATTAAACAAGATTCTAATGTATCTGAACTTAGAATTCAATCTAAATGGGGTGAAGTGCCCATATTTGTTGTTGAGAAAAATGAACATAGATTTTTCATTTTAGATAGGCATCACCCTAAGTCTGGTGCTCGTACCCCTCCTCATATGATTGAACATCGAGCTAATATTTTTGCAATTTCAAGTTGTAATCCTGATATTATCTTAAGTGTTAACTCAGTAGGATCAATGAGAGAAGATTTTCCTCCCGGAGATATCGGAATTCCAAAAGATATTATTGATCTTACACAAATTCCATGGACATTTTATGATGATGAAGCACACCATTCTGATAGGACTAGTGTTTTCGATAGTAAGGCTGTAGATTCTTGTTATACCGCATTAAAAGATGTACAAAACTATGTTATTAGAGATTTAATAATAGCTCAATGCACCGGTCCTCAATTTGAAACACCATCTGAAATTGATGTTTTGGTCAAATTAGGGGCAGATGTTGTTGGAATGACCCTTGGTCCCGAACAACGTTTAGTTTCTGAAACCAATATCCCACACGTCGCTTTAGCTTGTTCATCTAATTGGGCCGCGGGAAGGACTCCTGGAAATCCTAAGGCAGAAATAAACCACAATGAAGTTGATTCTATGGCATCTTCAATGAGAGAGAAAGTTATGAACTGTGTCGTTGGTTTAATAGAGAAATTTTAGAGACCAATTCTGGAATATATTGATGTCTAACCTCCTTTGAGTTGATTTATGAAACCACTTACCGTAGAGGACTGGATGAATGTTGATAACTTTAGTATTGAAGATAGATCATGGAATATGATGATGCAAAAAGTTGCATCATTTCATTCTAAATTCGATTTTGATAATCCCGAAAATAGAGGACATGATATGGGGTATCGAATTGCCCTTACGGTGGAAGAACTAGGAGAATTTGCTGCTGCAATTACAAAAGAGAAACCTCTTGAAGAGGCCTCAGAAGAATTGGCAGATATTCTAATTCTGGTTTTAGGACACTCACTCGCTCTTAAAGTAGATTTATTTGAACAGTTTTGTATTAAATTAGAGAAAATAATGAATCGACCTTCAATACAGACTAAGTTAGGTATTCGTGTCACAGAATACAAAAATGAATAAACATATTATTATTTACTGTGACACTGAAAGAAGTATGTGCCTAGGTCTGGTATCGTCTTATTGATGTCGATGTTATTTTTATCGAGTTCCGTTGTTGGTTGTGTAAGTACGTCAGATGTTGATTTAGATGAAATAGAAGATAGTAAAGATAATTGTCCTGATATTTTCAATCCTGAGCAATTAGATTTTGATAGCGATAAAATAGGTGATTTGTGTGATCTGGATGATGATAATGATGGCATTCTAGATGAAAATGACTCACATCCTCTAGACTTCGATGAAAGTTCTGATTTAGATGGTGACGGTATTGGCGATAATTCTGATGTCGATATTGATGGTGATGGAGTGGAAAATTCCTTAGATTATTATCCATATGATCCTTACGAAAAATGGGATACAGATTCTGATGGGATACCTAATGGGATTGATACTGATGATGACGGAGACGGTTGGAATGATTCAGTAGATCCGTTCGACTTAACTCCTGTTACTTCTTTACTAGAAGACGGACCTTTCAAATCAGGAACAATGGAAATAATTTTTACTTCTCCTAGAGGTCATGAAGTAACTTTACAAATATGGTATCCCACCAAAGATGAATCTAGTGATGTAGTAATCTACGATAATGTTCTTCCGGGTTTAGCACTAAAAGATACTAAGCCGGACTGCTCTGAGCCTAGGCCTGTAACGATATACAGCCATGGATTCCCCAGTATTAGATGGGGGTCAGCCTACATGATGGAAAGTTTAGCAACCCATGGTTTTATTTCTATAGCTCCAAATCATAAATACGGTACTGTATTTGACTTCGATATCGATAAATTTCCCAATCATATTCTTTCTCGTCCGCAGGACATAATAGAAAGTTTTGACTGGTTAGTGAATCAAAACAATATCAGTGGTGATTTTTTTAACTGTATTTTGCCCGAAGAAGGTTACTCAATGATCGGTCAATCCACTGGTGGATATACATCCATGATGATATCAGGTGCGAAAATTTATTCATCTGATATAGAATCAACTTGCAATGATAATAGTTCAGAGTTTAGCGAAGTGAACTGTCATATTTTATCTGAATTTTCTAATCTTCAAATATCAGATTTTTCAAATCCTGATCCAAGAATTAGATTTGCACTATTACTCTCACCTTGGAATGGAAGTGTACTTAATTCTGGAATATCAAGTGTCTCTGTACCCATGGTAGTTCTTGTCGGTAGTGCTGATGAAACAACAACTGTATCGGAAGTGAATAATACTGTTTCGAAATTGGGAGAAAATTTACTTAATTATGCTGTTTTTAATAATTCAGGACATTATGCATTTGCTCCAATAGGTTGTCTTGCTTATGGTTGTGATGGCTTATTAGATATTAATATCTCAGAAAATTTATCTAGTAGGATAGCAATTATTTCTCTCGCTAAACAACTTAACTGGCCAGAATCTGATAGTTATGATCTTCCACAATCAGAACATATTACATGGAAATATGACTAGTTATCGTAATCATTTAGTGATGGGATCATACATATATCTGGCTTTGAAAAAATTCTATGTCTATTTTTTGAAATAATTATGTATACCAAATCTCTTAACGGAAGAGGAATAATCCAACAAAATGGATATAGGATTTTATATCTCCATTTCATGAATAATAGACATCTAACTGCTGCCGCAGATCTAATGTAGATTTTTTCATTTTCTAATAAATATACGGAATCCACATTTTGTCTTTTAGCTGATAATTTCTTTATAATTTCTTTACCTTCGTTACTTTCATTTGTCAGGAATATAATTTTCTTCCCTTTATCCAGTCGCGGCCTCAAAAAAATTGCTGACCTGTTACATAGGCCACAATCACCATCAAGAATCAACGTCGCAAAATCCATTTATTCATCTCCTGTTGATTCAATATCCCAGGTTAATACTTCTACTCCTTCACTCACATGAACAAGGTCTGGCTTCAAAATTCTCTTTATCCCTAAATCATATGATTCAGTAAGAGTGTTTTCGATAATTTCTACTTCACCTACTCTGAATTTCCAAGGCTCATGATATGTATATGCTCTACAAGTTTTACCTTCATGATAGACATATAGGCAATATCTTTCGAATAAAAACTCCTCGAGGCTACCCTTTTCTGCTTGTAAAATAGGTCCATTTGAATACGATTGTCCTTTCAATGAGACTCCATCTTCTTTTCTTTTTGATTGCCAAATAAAACCACCTTTCTCATTCGTCTCAAACTTACATTTCGCATATCTATATGGTAGGCTGTAAGCTAATGGGGCGTAATAACAAGTAATGTGACTTTGAGCATCAAGAGTTAGGAAAAATACCCCACTTTTCCCATTTTTCTTTACATAAGTTCTAATATTGAATTCAGGAAAATTAGAAATAAATGATATGGATGGTAGAAATCTTGGTCTGACTTTCTCCATCCTAAATGGTATGGTGCCGACGTATGCCTTGCCTTCAAAGAGGTCAATTTCTAAATCATCAGGTAAATGTTTTCGAAGAAAATCTGGAGAAACTTCCCAATGCATGAACGTAAGACTTTTCCAATTCTGATTTAGAGAATGTTTCCTTTCAGGCATTGGAAACGGTAAATGGTCAGTTCTCATGATAAATGGTTAGTGATAGTATACTTCAAATTTATGCAAAGATTTGCTAAAATATTCATTCTTTTTTCTTCCAAATTGAATATGTACTTTCAAACTCATCTTCCTCACTTGTTGAGTTCCTTTCTATGATTTCTTCATTCCATACCGGCCAGTTAATATTTGGGAATTTAATATTTCCACTTCGATTGGTATGAACCCTAGTAACATGTATTTCATCAACACTTTGTAAAAATAATTCATAAATTTGTGAACCACCGATAATCCAGCATTCATCACATCCGTTTGCATAGGCGATTTCTATTGCCCTACCAGGGTATAGTGCTACTTCTGCCCCCTCATCGGTCCATTTTGTATCTCTTGACATCACAATATTCAATCTTTCAGGAAGCGGCTTAAATTTGTTTGGTAACGATTCCCAAGTTTTTCTTCCCATTATAACTGCATTGAAACCATCTGCGATAGTTAATTTTTTGAATCTCTTAAGGTCTGCAGATAGTCTCCAAGGAAGATTTTGATCATTTCCAATTATTTCATCCTCATCCATAGCAACAATCATCATAATTTTCATTTTCTTTCACCTACACTGAAATTGGTGCAGAAATGTGAGGATGATGTTCGTAACCTACAATCTGAATATCTTCTGCTTTAAAATCATCAATATTCTTGATTTCTGGATTTAATATTAAGTTAGGTAATTTCATAGGAGATCTAGAAATTTGTAATTTTGCCTGTTCAAGATGATTATTGTATAAATGACAATCTCCCCCTGTCCAGATAAATTCACCCGGTTCTAATTCACAAACTTGTGCCATCATACAGGTTAACAGACTGTACGAAGAAATATTGAATGGGACTCCTAAAAATGCATCAGCACTTCTTTGATATAATTGACATGATAATCTTCCATCGCGAACATAGAACTGGAAAAAAGCATGACAAGGCATTAATGCCATTTTTTCTAACTCTCCTACATTCCAAGCAGAAACAATAATTCTTCTTGAGTCTGGGCTTTTTTTAATCAGATCAATAGCATTTCTGATTTGATCAATAATTTCACCATCATTTGATACCCATTTCCTCCATTGCTTTCCATAAACTGGGCCTAAATCGCCATTTTCATCGGCCCATTCATTCCAAATTCTCACTTTATTTTCTTGTAGATAACTAACATTGGTATCTCCAGAAATCATCCATAGCAATTCATGAATAACACTCGGCCAATGAATTTTTTTGGTTGTTACTGCAGGAAAACCATTTGATAAATCGAATCGCATTTGATGACCAAAAACAGACTTAGTTCCTGTACCTGTTCTATCATCTTTACTCCCCCCCTCCTCGAGGATTCGTCTAAGAAAATCTAGGTACTGCTCCATCTTGATAATAGCGGTTAGAGTGACAGTCTTTGAATGATACTCTCTATTATTCACTTAAGGGGCACCATTTATTCTAAGAATTTCAATAATCTGATCAGTAAATTTTCGATATATTTCTTTCATTTCAGCCCTTTTTTCATTTTCATCTTTAGATAATAATTTTATAATTCCTTCTTCACTGTAATTGCCTCCCAAATTATCGGATAACCAATCTGAAAAAGTTATTGGATTTCCAATATAAACATCGATTCTCTTCCAAGGTTTGATGATCAAACTCCCTGGCTTCATGAAATTTCTAGCACCATTTATTGAAATAGGAACTATTGGGGTCCTTGGAAACTTTGCGGCTAATCTCGCAGCACCAGTTTTTCCTGTCTGTAAGAATGGAGGATGTGTTTTTCTTGACCTTGTTCCTTCCGGAAATATTCCCATTGAACAACCGGAATTAAGTACATCAACGGCTTTTTCCAATGCATCTTTAGAACCATTTTCTCTAGCAGTACTAATTTGTCCGGTACTCTCCATTAAGATTTTAGTGGCTTGAGATTCGAAGTGTTCTTTCTTAGCAAGATAATGTACGGGCCTCTTAGCTGCAACAATTTTCAGAAAAGGATCTACATGGGATGTATGATTCGCGACAAATATTACTGCACCATTCTTTGGAATTTTCTCTAAACCATGGTAATGAATATTCGTTATTGCTCTGAACGGTACTGGGAGGACAAATAAAAGAAATTTATACATCCATGGTGTTTTAAATTCTGTTTTTTCTCCATCTAAACCAACTTCATTAGAAATTAATTCTAAGCTTTTTTCAGATAGCATCTATTTCAAACGGAGTGGTGGATTAGACTTATTGCTTTCTATACGCATTACAAGGGTTAATCCCATATTTCTGACTCGGCATATTATGGAAGTACGGTCAGTAGGTGTATTTCTACTAGTCATTTTTGTAACACCATTATTGTCTCCAACGGTTATCGCTGACTGGGATGATGATAATTGGCTCTGGAATTTGATAGGTCCTGAAAGACTCGAACATGGCGATGAATTTGCTTGTCATGGATATGAAGGAAAAGATATCAATAACGATAACAATGTCATTAAGTCTTGTAAGAATTATTTAACAGAACATACAAATTCTTCTAGATGGGGCGTTGAACCTATATCATTTGGAGTTCCAGAGATTATTACTAATGATACTGTATATTCTTTAAAAGAATCAGGATTTTTAATTATTGGAGATAATCTGAAGACTGAAACTGATGATTTTTTTGTTATTCAAAGGAATGGAGGTAGTCTTGAAAAAAATGCAGCAAATATTAGTCTTCTTGAGTCCGCCGAAAAAGATTCTCTAATCTCGATATATTGGGAAGCAAGAATATTTGATCTCAAAGTCAGAGAAGATAAAACCGCTATTGAATTATTAGAAAATCAGAACGTATGGTATACTACTTGGGGAGAATGGTATAGTCATAATTTATCTAGTTCGAGAATATTAGTAAACTCATCAAATAATACAATTAACTTACAATTGCCTGTAGATTTTGATTCGAGTTGGATTGTACCGGGTAGCTTAATTATCAATACAGAGACACCTATATCATCTATTCAATATTTGAATGGAGAAAATTTCCCATTACTTTCAGAAGATTCGAAATCTTTGAAAGAAGGTTGGAGATTGGTAGATGAAGGAATTATATTGTCAATTTATCCTGGCAATGAGGTAGTGCTTAATTTTGAACATAACCTTTCATATACCTATAATCCTTTGAAAACTTTCAATGACTTACATCATAGCGTTACTATAGTAGGTCACCATGTAAAAAATCTTCATGAATGGGCATCAGATTTCTATGATTCTCCACTAATTTTTACATGGTTAATTGAAAGACCTCTTGCGCTAGAAATGAACTGGCGTCTTCCAATAATTGCAGTTGCTATATTAATTGCAACTCCTCTAACCATAAAATGGCTTGTTGCTAGAGATAAAAATTTGAGAGAATTATAGTATTATTCCGGGACCATTAATCTCAACACCCTGGTCCTTAAGAGATTGTGATACATTGGCAATAAAATCATTTGGCAGACTTTCAGGAGGGTGAACTCCGACTTCGATTAATTCAGAGTTAGAAATCCATTGTTTAATACATGATAATGTTACTAATCCAGTAGTTCTTGCCATAGATGAATCTTCATCTCTTCCTTGATCATATACTGTCCAAATCATTTTTTCACCATTCATACAGTCTACTTTAACTTCCATCCAAGTAAATTCTTCGCGAGAATTATCAAATTTCCAATCTTTTATTAATTGATCCTGATCTATAATATTTGCATCTCTTTCGTCAATGTATCTTTGAATATGACCTGGCCACCTAACAGTATATTCTGTCATCTCTTCCGCAGGTATTGTAGTGAGTAAACTTCTGAGACCATCCGTCAAGAAAGATTCCATTATTCCTGCTTGTTCAACATTTATTTTGTGAATATCTGATAGTGCTGGAACAGTAGTCTCACTTCCTGATCTGATTATTCTTGCAGGTCGAGTGTATTCTGCAATAACGTCTTTGGGAGAGAATGGTGCCATATAACTCCATTTTTCATCCTTTTCAACGGGGTTACCTCCAACTCTAATTTCTGCATTAGAGACACCACCTCCTAATCTTGAAGCATATGCAATTAGCATATTCGAAAA
Organism: Euryarchaeota archaeon UBA605; assembly: GCA_002504905.1. Lineage (GTDB taxonomy): Archaea > Thermoplasmatota > Poseidoniia > Poseidoniales > Thalassarchaeaceae > MGIIb-O2. Next base: position 47,150 of record DATY01000031.1, read on the forward strand.
TCCTGGTGCAATCCCAACATCCCAAAGAACCCTTGCTCCAGAATCAATAGCTTTCTGATTGAGAGAATCAGGTGTAATTTCACTAAAACTTAAATCAACAACTTTCTTACCTCTTGAAATAAGTATTTCTGTAGCATTGAATCCAAGACTACCGGGCAGCATATTAACGAAAATTTCATCTTGATTTAATGTACTTTTACAATATTCAATAGCATCTGTGATATGAATTGTTAGTAAATTATTATCGCTAATATTTTCTTTTTTTTCTATATCGACAAGATTAACCTCTAAATTTTCTTCTAGTAATTTCTTAATTACAAAAGAACCTACAAGCCCTGAACCTAAACAGTGTATTATCGTCATTTTATAACATCCCTGGGGGCACTCATTAGAGGCCTAGATGGGCTTATTTCTAATGTTTTATGCGCAGCCTTGATTGAGGAGTTCACACACGACGACACATGGTAGGAGACTCTCGCATTGACCCATGGTCATCTCAACAGTCTACTGACTACGAAAGAATTACCAATAATTTCGGCCTTAGTAAAATTGATATTTCAAAGATTCCTAATCCTAATCTTTTACATAGAAGAGGCATTATTTTTGCTCATAGAGACTTAGATACAATACTTGGAAGAATAAATCATGGAGAAGATTTCGGAGTTTTAACTGGATTAATGCCAAGTGGGAAAATGCACCTTGGCCACAGTATGGTGATTAACCAAGTTAAATGGTTTCAAGATCAAGGTGGAGACGTAACTGTAACGGTTGCTGACTTAGAGGCTCTTGCAACTAGAAATGTTTCATTAGAAGAAGGCCGTAAAATTGCTCTTTCAGAATACATAAATAATTACGCAGCAATGGGCCTAGACCCTGAAAAAACCAACATATATTTTCAAAGTATGAGGCCAGCAGTACAACGACTGGGTTTCACCCTGGGTCAAAAAACGAATATTTCTGAATTTGAGGCAATTTATGGATTCTCAGGTGAAACTAACTTGGCTCATGTTCAAGCCCCATTAGTTCAGGCAGGAGATATTGTTCATCCACAATTGGATGAATATGGAGGATTAAGGCCCATTGTAGTCCCTGTTGGAGTTGATCAGGACCCACATATTCGCCTTACAAGAGGGTTAGTTAGTAAGACTAATTGGTTTAACTTAAAGAATCGTAAGAGTGGCGGTCTAACCATCGGTTTATCAATTCAAGAAGAAAATAAAACTTTGATGGGAGTTTCAAAGAATGGTGGAGTCAATCGTGATGTAAGAAATCAGTTATTCGACAAACTAAAATCCTCTTTAAATAAACTTGGATTCGCAGATATTATTCCTAATTCTAAACATGGAACTATAGAAATTCCAGGTGCCACATATTTAGATAAACCTAAGATACAATTGTCCCTTCTTTCTCTCGAAAGAGAAATGGGAGGAATGGGATTAATGCCCCCTTGTTCCACTTATCATCGCTTCGTGGTAGGTATGACTGGAGATAAAATGTCATCTTCTAAACCAGAAACTACTATATTTATGCATGACTCAATAGATGAAATGTCAAAGAAGGTCAGGAGGGCCTTTAGTGGTGGACAAGCTACTATTGAAGAACATAGAAGACTTGGTGGAGATTTATCTAAAGATGTTGCATATCAATATCTTCAATACTTTTTCGAAGAAAGTGATAAGGAATTAGAATCAATTGGCCGTGATTATGAATCAGGTAGAATTCTGGCAGGTGAAATTAAACAAATATGCATAGATCGGGCATCGGAATGGTTATCTGACTTATCAGAAAAAAGAAATCAGTGGTCCGACAGGATTTTAGATTTTTTATCTCATGATTCAAAGTAAAATTAGACATCACTTGGGCTGAAAATTGGTATACTTGGACCCACTTCTAAATTTTCCAATTCCTCATCGGTTAAATCTCTACATTTTGCATCAGGATGTAGAATTTGACTGTGACCCATTGGGTCTAGAAGTGTTATTTCTACAACTAAATCTCCTGACTTGACTGAATTGATTTTTTGAAGTAATGATTCACATTTTTCAATAATATCTTCTTCACCAGAGGATATTGATTGCCTGTACATTAGTTGAATTGCTCCTTCAAATCTATTCAGTACACCTTCAACATTTGAAACATATCCAGTTGTAGCACCTCCCGGATCAACTTCTAAGCCTAATTTGTCAATTCTTATTGTGCATGATGATGACCTAATTATTCTTACAGAAAGCATTTGTGAATTTTCTATTTCTAAACTCCATGCGCCTGGTTTTTTCCCTTCTGCTGGTATAAAATCTGTATGTTTCCAACCGCATGAAGGACATAAAATAGTCAATTGAGTATGTTCTCCAAAGTATGGAATCTCAGATGTGTGGGCAATCATTGTTAAACCATCATCAGAAAAACAAATTGGGCAAGGTTGTTCAACAGTACTTTCCATAGTTTCACCTTTTAGAATCTAATCTATATTTTTAGAGCCATAATCTGATGGGAGAAGTAATAAACGATTATGTCCAAGTCCAAAAACTGTACCCTTTATTTCATTTTCAATAAATTTTTGTAGTTTTGAAACAGCAGTCTGTAATTCTATTTCTCGATTAATGATTGAACTCATCTCCACAATTACAATATCTCCATCTGCAACCCAATCCATTATCATAGGAATTCCTGTAATATCTTCAAGACTTGCTCTATGAATTAATGTATCTTGTGAACGTATTGGCACTGGTGCTTGAGGGTATCTTTCTCCGAGATCATGGTAATCTTGTTCAACATCGATTGAATTAATGCTATTATTTGGCAAACTTGGCATTTCAATCCATTTAGGTTCATCACTATCCCGTTTTGCCACATTAATCCGTGACAGATATAATACTTGACTTATACCATGAAAATATTATCGAGGATTGTAATTTCCTTCCTTTTGAATATTTTTCATGATTCTATTCCGTCGCATTGATAAGGGGGTTCATATTAGTCTATAGCGCTGAGGGGACTTCCCCTTGCGGCGGTGAATGAGATGCACGCGACAACTGATGCAGTTAAAACTGGTACAAGCACTATTGGAATAACCTTTGATGGTGGAGTTGTCGTCGGAGCGGATCATAGAGCTACAATGGGCCATTTCATTGCCAACAAGAGTGTTCAAAAACTATTTCAAATTTCTAATAGTATAGCCCTGACTACAGCTGGTTTAGTAGGGCATGCACAATCTCTTTCTAGAACTTTAGCTGCTGAATTAAAGTTATATGAATTAAAAGAAGGCAACGCAATGACAGTTAAAGGCGCAGCCACACTGACTGCTAATATTTTGGTTGGTAGACCTCATTATGTTCAACTACTAATTGTAGGAGTTGATTCATCAGGTTCTAGCGTTTACAGTATTGATTCAGCAGGTGGCTCAATACCTGACGTTTATTGTGCCACAGGATCAGGTTCTCCTTACATGTATGGTGTTTTAGAAGATCAATTCAAAGAGGGAATGGATGAAAAATCTGCATTGAAGGTTGCAGCTAAGGCTCTACTTGCTTCTGCACAAAGAGATGCAGCAAGTGGTAATGGAATGGATTTAGCTGTAATTACAGCCGAAAACGGCTTCCAACAACTATCCATTGAAGAAGTAGATAATCTTCTTTCTTCAATTTAATATTCACGTCGCATAGCGCGCTTCTCCGTTTATTCGGAGTAATGTCACTGACGTGGTTAACCTAGAGGTGTTTTTTTTTGAGACTATCTTATGCTGAATTAAAGAAAAAAATAGCAGGTATTATTCCTAATGATATAGATTACGAAATTGATCTTGAAGCAGGTTCTATTTCAGTTATTACGAAACAACCGGAAAGATTTGTCAGTTCTACAGATAATCTGACCGTTAAAATTGCCAAACAAGTCAAGAGACGTATTGTAATCCGACCTCATCCAGATATTCTTTCTAGTGAAAAAGAGGTTCATGATGCTGTAAATGATATCATTCCATCAGAAGCAGAGATAAGAAAGATTTGGCTTGATCCTGCTCTTAGTGAAGTGATTTTAGAATGTGATAACCCATCAGATGCAGTAGGGCCTAAGGGAGCTAATATTCAATCTCTAAGGGACAAAATTGGTTGGTTAGTCAAAGTAGTTAGGGCTCCTTCTATCGAGAGTAGAACACAACATGATATTCGACGCTACCGTAAAGAAATGTCTGATGAAAGAAAATCTCTCCTAAGAAAGTTCGGTACTAGAATCTACAGGACAAAACGTCCAGGAGAACCTTGGGTTAGAATTACAGCACTCGGCTCATATAGAGAGGTGGGTAGAGCAATGCATCTAATCACAACTAATGAATCTAAAGTATTGGTTGATTGTGGAGCAAAACCCACATCAAATAAGAATGAGGTACAGCCGTTCTTTTCTGCTCCTGAACTTATGCCTCTAGATAATCTCGATGCTATTGTAATTACCCATGCTCACGTCGATCATATTGCAATGCTTCCAGTATTGTTCAGATATGGATATAGGGGTCCTGTTTATTGTACTCCACCTACTAGAGATTTGATGACGCTTTTACAAATTGATTATGTTAAAGTAAGTCAAGCAGAAGGGAATGAACCCCCCTATTCTAAAGCGGATATTCAAGAATGTATTAAGCATGTGGTTGATGTAAATTGGGGTGAAAAAACAGATATCGCACCTGATATAAAGATGACAATGGAAAATGCAGGGCACATATTGGGTTCTTCCAGTGTGTACATGAATATTGGAGAAGGAAATGATGAACATAAAATTCTATTCTCTGGAGATATTAAATACGAGAAATCATGGTTATTTGATGCTGCAACTGTTAGATTTCCAAAAGTTGATACACTTGTGGTTGAATCAACTTATGGCGGTCCTCAAGATATACAACCTACTAGAGATGCAGCAAGTCATGAGCTCCAAGAAATGATAATTGATGTCATTGGACGAGGTGGAAAGATATTTTGTCCAGTATTCGCAGTGGGTCGTTCTCAGGAAGTAATGATTGCTATTGATGAATTGTTCAAATCTGGTAAAGTATCTCCAGTTACAGTTTGGTTAGATGGAATGATATCTGAAGCCACTGCAATTCATGCAAGTCATCCTAATTTCTTAAACAGGGATTTAAGGAAGAAACTTCTCAAGGGAGGAGAACATAATCCATTTCATTCTAAATGGTTTAAGACAGTAGAATCCTATCAACAAAGAGAATCTATTCTTCTAGACCCAACTCCATGTATTGTTTTAGCAACAAGTGGGATGATGACTGGCGGTCCAATAGTTGAATACTTCAAACACTGGGCACCGGAACCAAATAACACACTATGCTTTGTTGGATACCAAGCGTCAGGAACTTTAGGCAGCCGTCTTAGAGACGGTCATTCCTCTGTTCCTTTGGTAGATAAAGGTCAAACTTTGATGGTTGAAGTCAGATGTTCTATGAGGAAAATTGATGGCTTCAGTGGCCATTCTGATAGAAATCAATTAATGGATTATGTATCTGCATTGAATCCCACTCCTAGAAAAATTATTTGTCACCATGGAGATGCACAAACTTGTAATGCCTTCCGTCAAGGTCTACGTGAAAAATTTAGAGTACAAACCTATGCCCCAGCTAATTTAGAGACATTAAGATTATTATAATTATAGAATTGGTATATCAAATCCTATTTCTAGTGGATCTTCTGCTTTCTTCTCAATCTCATTGAATTCATCATTTTCAACCATTATTTTTTCACCGAAATCAGTTTCAATATTTTGATCTTTAGTTTGAAACGATATTATCAAGAATAATGGAATTGGAATCATTAATAGGATAGCCCAAGAATATACTGATTCACCGTCAGAATCAATAAATAATTTTGCAGAAAGAAGAATCAGAATAGAGAATATTAACCAAGAAACGGTTACACTCGCCCGACTCATGAATTGCGACAAGCATCTTCATTCATGAATTATTGTGAAAGTAGTCATCAGAAAACTCTTGAACCTTCACATTATGAGATAATCATGAGCATGCGTTACAATCTAATCAAATGTTCGTGTGGCTTTTCATTTGGCTCAACTAAATCTAAAGAAAACTACTGCACTAAATGCGGCTCAACCAGAAATCTAGTAATAGTCGAAAAATTTGAAAATCCTGAAGAATTAGCAAGAGCTATTTCTTTCGCGAATTTACCAGATGAAATTAGTGAGGAATTAATTTTAAAAATCAAAGAAAAGGAATCTAAAATTAAAACAAATAAAATCAACAACAATAATGATCTTGGAGGTTTGTCTGTTTTGAAGAAAGCGACTGATAAGCAAGGCAATTTAACAAAATCTTCCTTAGATAAATTTCTTTCTGAGGAAGGCTCAATCGAATCATCAAGCGAGTATTTAATTGGTCAGGCAGAGGTTCAAGGTTTCCTAATTAGGGTCAATGAAAATACATGGAATTGGCTGAGTTAAGTTCTTGACAGATAGTTCTCTCGGCGTGTTACTCACAGGGCCTGTGGGTTAGTCTGGTCTATGCTTGTTCGTTTGGGACGAACAGACTCTGGTTCAAATCCAGGCAGGCCCACCACTTAATCTATGAATGGCATGGCCTTATTCTCTGAGGGACATAATCGCTTCTTTATCAAAAAGACTAACTGAATTTCTGAGTGCATTTTCTTTTGTGAACCATTTTGCCTCTTCGATTTCTCCTTTTTTAGGTACAATGTTCTCAATAGTTATATTTGATTCTGTTTTGTATGTAAATGATAGCCAATTTATTCCTTCTAATGTGAAAATATTCTGTTGAACAAATGATCCATCATTTCCTTCTTTTAGATTACCTGATTCTCCCAAATTATCTGCTATTTCTATATCAATTCCTAATTCTTCTTTGGCTTCTCTAATTGCGGCAAGTCTAGGATGTTCTCCATAATCTACAAATCCTCCAGGTAAAGTCCAGCATCCATTGAAGAAACCTCTACTCGCTTTAGCCATCAATATCATACCTTGATTGTTTTCTATTATGACTTTTGATACAACACGATGTATTGTTCGATAAACAGACTCTCTGACTAAGGGAGAAACTGCGTTATCGCTAATTACTGAATCTTTCCATGCCCAATTCTCCGGCCAATCTATTTTCGGAGTTCCAATAATTACTCGTGCTTCATATTTTTCGAAATAAATAATATTCTCTCTCTTTTTTTCCCATTTAATTCCCATATTATGTACTTCTTCTACTGTCGGAAGTCGAATCAAGCTATCTGCTTGATTGATTCTGCCTAATACTGGCTTTTGGGGGCCATTACCATCATTATCTACTAAGAGCAACTTCCCATCATGTTCGAGGTAAAGATATTCATTCATTTTTGAGCCTTCTTTATTCTAATATCCAAGAATCTCGCTTAGTTGTGATTTATAGAAATTAGCAGAACCCTGTAGACTCTCCAATTCTTCATTTTCCAGATCTAATTCTACAATTTTCTCAACACCATTTTTCCCTAATAATACTGGAACTCCGATATAGACGTCTTCCAAACCGTACTCTCCATTCAAAAGTGCACTGCATGGTAACATCCTTTTACGATCATTCAGAACAGATTCCGCCATAATAGCTGCAGCACTTCCGGGCGCGTAGAAGGCACTACCTCTTTCCAATAATTTGACTATCTCTCCTCCTCCACCAGCGGTTCTTTTAGATATAGAATCTATAATATCACTTTCTAGTAATTGAGTAATGGGTATACCTCCAACTGTTGTATATCTTGGTAGTGGGACCATTGTGTCTCCATGACCGCCCAGAACCATAGCTTGAACGTCCTCGTTTGAACATCCGACTGCTTCTGATACAAAATGAGTCATCCTGGCGGAATCAAGAATACCTGCTTGTCCAATAACCCTTTTCGGATCGAAACCTGTTACTTTTTGCATATGATATGTCATCAAGTCTAATGGATTTGTAACCATTATAATTATTGAATCAGGAGCGAAATCCCTAATTCCAGCGCCAACTTGAGAAATAATTTCTGCATTTTTACCAATTAGATCTTCTCTACTCATTCCAGGTTGTCTAGGGAATCCTGATGTGACTACAACAACATCTGCTCCGGCAATATCTTCATACTTTGAGGTACCAGTAATTTTCCCATCATAATTCAATACTTGTCCACCTTGACTCATATCTAGAGCCTTGCCTTTAGCAAATCCTTCGTAAATATCCAATAGTACAATTTCTCCTAATTTTCTCTCGGCCATTACAAAGGCACATGTTGCACCTACATTCCCGGCACCGATTACTGCAATCTTTCTCGATTCTCTCACCATGAAGTCTTCCTCAATTGCCGTCCGTAGGTGCTTCATCCTTAGCCTTTAGTGAACATAAAACTCAATTGCAGGGAGAATATTCAATACTAAAATTAGTTTTCATTCAATAATGGAGTTGAAAGACAAACCCTTAATCGCAATCTTATTGATTGGATTTGTCCCATCTATTTCAGTAATATTTGGTATTAAAATTATTGAAGATGAATTTTATTCACAAATATTCTTTGGTTTGTGTAAAGCATGGATTTTCTTAGTACCAACTATTTGGTACCTAAGGCTTGAGAAAAACCCTATTTCAAAAAATACTCCTACAAAAGAGGGATTGAAAATGGGTCTAATATCTGGATTATTAATGTCTTTGCTAATTATCATTACTTGGTTTTTATTTTATGAAACATTAGACATTTCAGGGATGGTAGAAGTTTTACAATCTAATGGCTTGGATAATTTCAATCTATATTTTCTTGGTATGATTTATTGGATATTCATTAACAGCTTGCTTGAAGAATATGTTTTCAGATGGTTCATTACAGTAAAGTCTGTAGAATTATTTGGCAGTAATAATACTGGAATAATTTTTTCTTCTGCAATGTTCACTCTACACCATGCAATTGCATTACACTTGTTTGGATTTTTCTGGTGGCAAATAATTATCGCATCTTTTGGTCTTTTATCGGCTGCAGTAATTTGGTCATGGCTGTACATTAGATACCGTTCCATTTGGGTGTGCTGGCTTTCACATGCAATTTGTGATGTAGCCGTATTTGGCATTGGATACACAATTTTGTTCTAGAAAATATATACATTGAATCATTTTTTGAAGACATCCACCCGTTTCATTCAATAATCTGATTACGTTCGCTATGTTCAGCAACAATGAGCCTAGGCTCGATTTTGAAGATGTGGTAATATGAGGTTAGGAGTTTTGACAGAGCCAGACGGTGAAAATAGAGTTGCTATTGTCCCTAATTCGATTAAAAAATTGAATAAAAAAGGTTTGAAAGTTTTCGTTGAGAAAGGTGCAGGTATAAAATCAAATTATTCTGATTCTGACTATGTCAGTGCAGGGGCAAAAATTTGCTCAAGAGATGAAGTTCTTTCAAGTGAAATTATAATGTCAATCAGAATGCTAGAATCTTCAGAATTGAGGGAAGGAATGAACCTTGTTTGCGTAGCAGATCCATTCCGTCACCCAGATAAAATCAAGTCATGTATTGAATCGAATGTTACTCTTTTTTCTATGGATATGATTCCTAGAAGACTTTCTCGAGCCCAATCAATGGATGTAAATTCAAGTCAGGATAACTTGGCCGGTTACAAGGCTGTTTTGTTAGGTGCATCCTATGTTCCTCGTGGAATTCCAATGATGACAACCTCTGCTGGAACAGTAAAACCTGCTAAGGTTGTGATAATGGGTAGCGGTGTAGCTGGACTCCAAGCAATCGCTACTGCTAAGAGATTAGGTGCAATAGTTTATGCTTCTGATGTCAGGAAATCCGCAGCCGAGCAGATAGAATCTGTTGGTGGACGATTTATTGAGGTTGATGGTATGGATGACTTTGAGGATGAATCAGGTTACGCTAAACCTTTGACTCCGGATTTCATCAAGAAAGTAAATGACACAGTATGTGAGGTGGCCTCAGAATCTGATATTATTGTTACTACTGCAAGAATCTTCGGGCGTCCTGCTCCCATCACAATTCCTGCTTCAGCAGTTTCCAAATTCAAGTCAGGAACTGTTATTGTAGACATGAATGCTGATGTTGGTGGAAATTGTGAATTAACTAGGCAGGGCGAAATATTTACTACTGAGAATGGTGTAATTATTGTAGGGACTTCGAATTTACCTGGAACACTAGCAAATACTGCGAGTATGTTGTTTTCAAACAATCTTACAACTTTTATCAGTTCTATAGTTGAAGATGGTGAACTAATAATTTCCGATGATGATGACATACTGTTCGGTTCACCTGAGGAATCAGATTTCCATGTGCCAGGCATGGGTGGAGTTTTGATTTGTAAGGGTGGGGAATTAGATGCGAAACAAACTCGATTAGGAGGTGTACTTTGATGACTCCTGAACTATTAATTGGATCTATTACACTATTCGTTTTATCGATATTTCTTGGTTTTGAGTTGATCACTAAGGTTCCAGCAATGCTTCATACACCCTTGATGAGCGGTGCGAATGCAATTTCTGGAATTAGTGTAGTCGGTGCTCTAATTGGTGCTAATGTTGCTTATGATGGTGGAGAAACTCTTGTTTCTGGACTTTTAGCATTCCTAGCAATAGTATTAGCAATGATAAATGTAATTGGTGGTTTCGCTGTAACCAATAGAATGCTAAATATGATAGCAGGAAAAAATAAGAGAAAGGAGGACTAATTATGATTTTTAGTGAATGGGTCTCAATCGGTTATCTAATCTCTGCATCATTATTCATTCTCGGTCTGAAAAAATTAGGTCATCCGAGAACTGCACCAGCAGGTAACCAATTAGGTGCAATGGGTATGTTGGTTGCAGTTTTAACTACTGTAGCAGATATGCACATAGAAGGAGGGGCGAAATGGACTCTAATTATTTCGGGAATTTTAGTTGGTTCTGTAATTGGTTATATCATGGCAGTAAAAGTTGAAATGACAGGTATGCCTGAATTAGTGGCATTATTCAATGGTTTTGGAGGAGCAGCATCAGCATTGGTAGCACTATCTGAGTCATGGAAATATATTGAAAATGAAGATTTATTGTTACCCTCTGGATTAGAGTTAGAAGTTTTGATGGTTGCTGCTGGACTTTCTGCTTTGGTAGGTTGGATGACTCTTACCGGCTCGATTCTAGCTATGTTTAAACTCAAGGGAGGTGTAGAAGTATTTGGCAAATGGTTCAAAACACCAACTTGGGGTCCATCATGGTTAAATTTTGTCAAAGTTTTATTGCTATTTTCAGTTCTAACATTAATTTATTTGAGTATCTCAGATCCACGAGACCAAGAGATTTTATTTGCAATTATAATTATCTCCAGTATTTTAGGTGTGATTATTGTTCTACCAATTGGTGGAGCGGATATGCCAGTAGTTGTTTCTTTACTAAATTCTTTTTCTGGAATAGCAGCAGCATTTACAGGTTTCATCATCGGCAATAGTGTGCTGATTGTCGCAGGTTCATTAGTAGGTGCTTCAGGATTAATATTGACATTTATCATGTGTAAGGCGATGAACAGAACATTGCCAGATGTACTTTTCAAATCATTTGGTGGGTCTGAAAAAGAAACACTAACTCGAACAAAAGTTGGTTCCGATGCAGAAGAAGTTGCAATGATGGTTGATGGAGCGCAAAAAGTGATAATTGTTCCTGGTTATGGAATGGCCGTCAGTCAATGTCAACACCAAGTTAAGGAATTTGCTGATATTCTACAAGAAAGATTCCAGACAGAAGTCAAGTATGCAATACATCCGGTTGCAGGTCGAATGCCAGGTCATATGAATGTCCTTCTTGCAGAGGCGAACGTTCCATATGATCAACTTATAGAAATGGAAGATATTAACCCAGAGTTTCCAGAGTGTGATATGGCAGTAGTCATTGGTGCAAATGATACTTGTAACCCTGCTGCTAGAAGTGGAGAGGGTCCTTTGGCAGGAATGCCAATTATAGATGCTGACAAAGCAAGGACTGTCGTTATCATTAAGAGAAGTTTGTCTGTTGGATATGCGGGAGTAGATAATGACCTTTTCTACGAAGATAAAACTATGATGCTATTCGGTGATGGGAAGAAGATGATGAATGAGTTAAACTCAGCAATTAAGGAGTTGTAAACGATTAATTCAAAGGTCGTGGTAAAGCAACGGTTATGTGGTAGTCAACACTCGAAATAACATAGGTGTACTGTATGGCGTCCATCAACTCGAAAGCTCTAATCGTTCTTTTGATTATTGGCATGGCTGCAATCCCTGCTTTAGGAAATAGCGGCGGACCACCGTATCTCAATCAAGACGGCGATCCGACAGTCAAATATGGCTGTTCTTGCCATAATAATGGCGCGGTTTCAGAAAGAGCCGTTGTTATGATTACTAGCGTTCCAATAATGTATGAGTTGGGCGAAAGTTACGATTTTACAATCAAAGTCGCGGATTCATTAACACTATCTGGTGGCGATGGTAATTCAAAAGCCGGCTTCTTGTTATCTTCCGACTCAGTAGGTGAATTTTCCTGGAATGATGACCAAGATATTCGCATTGCTGCTGATACAGAAGCAGACATTTCACATAGTGATACAGATTCTGATGGAATCTGGACAGTTACTTGGACCGCACCTTCTAATGATAGTGGAACAGTAAATTTCTGGTTAGTTGGAAACTCAGTTGACGGTGGAGGAATACCTGATACTGAAGATTATTGGAATCTTCTTGCATTTTCTATTAGTCCACCTGGAACTATAGCTGAAGGTGAAGATGATGCCACATTATCTACGAGGACAATTTCAGTTGGAGATTATGATTCTTTATTCCTTCTTGAAGAAACTGATGCTGAGAAAGAAGCCAAGAGACAGGAGGCGCTTTCAATGAAGATTTATGAACAAGGTAGTATGTTTTATTGGTTCAGTTTAACTGCACTAATTGTAGGGGCACTCGTACAAAGAGAAATACTAGAAAGAAAATATGATGAAGGCCCTGAGTATTTAGCAGCAGAATTGGCTTATCCACAGGCATTGAGGCAATTATTTTTCAGTTTAATATCATTTGCAATTGCAGTTAGATGGTTAGCAGAAGATGCAGTGCTAGAATTCCCTCCCAGAGCAATTCTGGATCCTGAAGCCCAAAATGTCACAGATCTTACTAGTTTCGTAATCGGATTTACGTTCTTAGTTAGCGGGTGGTTCGCCTACTGTTTTTACCGTACAATTTTAGCTGCAAGGGCTAAACCTAAAGTTAAGGATTTACTTTGAAATGCAATCTTATTTGGATAAAAGAATGACATTCTCAGAACATTTTTCTGAGTTATATAAAATAATCAGGTTAAGTGCCTTAGGAGTAGCAATTATTTCTTTTTTTCTTTCATTTTATATTGATGATTTAATGAGTAATTGGTTGAATAGTCTTTCACTAGATCAAGACAATTTTTTATTTTCTGTATATAGTCCATATGATTGGATTGATACTAAATGGGCCTTATTACTTATTTTTTCTGTTGGATTAATATTACCTTATACTACTTTTAAGATAAGAATTTTTGCTTTACCAGGATTACATGATGAAGAAAAAAAATGGTTTTCTTTCACTATATTATTTAGTGGAATTATTATTCCAGTATTATTATACGTGGTTTGGTTTATAGCAATTCCATTTCTCATTAATTATTTCGATCAAATTGGCATGGTTCATGGTGGAGAAGAAATAGTGTCTGCTAGGTATGATGCTGTTTCAATAATTAGCTTAGGAATTGGTTTTTCATGGATTTTAGTAATTGGTGTTCTAACTACATTAATTCTTTCATTATCCAGATTTTTTGGTATGGTTGTAGATAATGAGTCAAGAATTAGGATCCGTATTCTATTAATTTCTTTTTCTCTAATTTTATTGTCACTTCCAAAAACCTATGATGGTTTAAGAATAATTATATCTTTGTTGACAGTTTTCTTCGCCGATTCCATTTCTCGACTAACACCAATTTTTGAAAAATAATCGAACAACGTTACATCGTATTCAAATCATAGTTAGTTTAGGGACATATATGAATAAGACGCGAGCAATTCTAGCACTCGCGATTGTTTCACTAGGCTTGATAGCAAATATTTATTCTGAAATTATTGAAGATTGGTTAGATAATAATATTCAAACTAATAATAATCATAATGATGAAATCTTAATTGGAATACAAGAAAATGAAAATTGGCTTGTAATTCCAGTAACTTTTGAAGGAGACATTTTCGATTCAGATAGGGCTGAAATTATTCTTGATAAAGAGAGTCTAGCCAGTGATTACATCACTCAAATTAGTGCTGGACTAAGCACTCTTAATACTACGATTTTGGATGATATTTGGATTTCTAACTATAATATCGGTTTTTGGGGTGAAGATGGAGACGGTGGTAGGGACTCTGGTTCAGATGGTGCTGGAGTAGATGATTTAGTAGAATCTGCTGTTAAAGATTCACTTTCAGGTATGGATTTATCTCCATGGGATTTCGACAATAATGGAATAGTGGATAGATTATTGATTTTACATTCTGCTAACCCGCAGGAAATTGGCGGTGGATCTAGTTCGATTTGGAGCCATATGTCTGGCCTGGATGACCCTATTATTATCAATGAATGGTCGATCAATCATTACACAATCGCTTCAACTAAATCAGGCGTTGGTACTGTTGTTCATGAAATGTTACATCAAATGGGTGCATATGACTTGTATGATGTACACAGTACTCTTCCAACAAGTAATTGGAATGGAATTGGTGAATGGGGAATTATGGCTAGTGGAAATTGGAATGACAATGGCAATTCTCCAGCTTTACCTTCTTCCTCAACATTAGAGTTAATAGGAATAAATAGGGGTATAAATGTAGATCCCAATATCGGCGGTAATTTCACTCTGAGTCCCATTTCTAATGGAGGAAACTATCTTTCTATCGAGACTGGACCCGGTGAATCTATAAAAATTACAAATAGAGGTGATTTCGGTTTTGATTCTTTTTTGCCTGGACACGGAATATTAGTTGAGTATCAAGATACCAATAATGGTGATACTGATAGCAACTTAGTTAACACTGATTCAAAAAATGCGTGGCTAAAAATAATTGAAGCAGATGGTGATGATGCTCTAATAAGAAATAAAGATTCAGGAAGTCCTGGAGATGTTTTTACTGATGGTAACTTCGGTAATATTAATTCCTCAGATGGTATGTTAATTTATGACAACAGAGGTCGTTTAGTTAGTTGGTTTGCATCTGTAGAATTTATTGAAGGAGGAGATTATTTAATTTCTATTTCTCCAGTTATTGAAACTAATATATTCGATGTTTTAACTCCTAGGCAGCCAGTGGAGTTGCTTTATGGAGAATCTATTTTTGTTGAAGTCAATAACGCTATTGACTGTGATTTTATAATCAATATCAGTACAAATGGAAATAGTATTATTCAAACCGTGGAATTATCATCAGGGACCTCTATGGTACCAATAATGACAATCAGTGGAGAATCTATGTCTTCTGGTAATGTCATTGGCACATTGGGTTGTGGTCATAATTTAAGAGAAATAGATCTAAAATGGCATAATGTTGGAAATCGAATTATCTCAGATGATTTTTTGTTATTAGTTGATTCCGATGAAGAAAAAACATACTCTCTAAAACTTGATCTCGAAGGTGAAAATTCAAGATTCTATAATTTGGAAATACAGGGTGCTGCATCAAGAGTGGCCAGTTTAGAATCCAGCAGTTATATCAGCCCTGGAGATGATATAGAGATTCATGTCAATCCTGAGGGATTGCTTATTCCTGGAATGATAGCCAGAGGAGAGATAGTTTTTGTTGATAATTTTGGGATTGAGTCAAGGGTCCCTTTGATACTGGAGGCGGAATCGACCTTCAATAGTAACTCATTATTATCATGGTTTTCGGAACCCGGGAATGGATTATTTATGATTAGTATTTTACTGGCTTTATCAATATTCACAGGTGGTTCTAGTACTAGTAAAAATGTGTTTCAAGATGAATCTGAATAAAATTTTATTTTTTAACAGGATTTGTCCATCTTGAATTTGTTGGAGGCCGAATTATTCCAAGATAGCTCCATAATTTTTTATTTTTCAAAGGTAGTAGCCAAATTTTATTTACTCCTGATGCTAATCTTGATGCTAAACAAGCACTCTCCCAAGTCATGATATTTTTTGAAGGATCTACAACTAGCCATGGGGCATGATCTGTACCAATTTTCTTGTCATAACATCTCCATTCTGTACCATATTTGAACCCAGGCCTTGGGTGTAAACCTCTTTCTAATAAATCAGCGAATACCTCTGTAATCTCTGAATAATCTTCCTTATCCTTAAACAGATACTCTTCTGTCACCTCATCAATTATTCTGCCATTTTGATAATCAATGCCAAGTTGTTCTGATGGCCATTTATCAAATCCGAAATATAAGGTCCCTCGATCAATCTTTATATTTTCAAGTTTTGAGATAAATATTTTCTCCTCCTCATTCGGAGGTAATAATTCTCCCATTGGATTTTCAGATGTGATGTTATAAGTTACCACCGCTTGCTCATTATCAACAATTAATACTTCTGCAATCCTATTCCTAGAACCTACATCAATTGCCCATATCAATAATTCATTCATCTCAATATACTCTGATGAATGGAACCAAATTACTTCTGACTCTGGTTTATCATCTCTTGGATGATTATTAGAATTCCATCTAAGGCCCCATGTTTTTTCATTGAAAATAAAATCCTGATTCTTTTGAAGATTTTCAGTTAAAATAATTTTGTTCCCTGGAACTCTTAATGCTTCTAGAATTATAGCTTCATTGATCAAATCTGGATTCTTTTCAGATTCTTTTTCCAACCAATTCTCACTAGGCCAGTCCAAGTGTCTGTGATTGCAACAAAAGATTACTTCTGCCGGGCTCAATAAAAGGTCATTATTGTTGATTCTACGCCCTATAGCAGATTTATTCCATAATCTTTCTTTAGCGGAACCCGAATAAATCCAACAGTCTTCGTACGGTTCCATATATCTACGAGGGGCTTCTTGTTTTCATGTCGACGGTTGCAAAATATCATTCATGTGATTATCCTCCGAGATGTGATAACATGAGTAAGGGGCCGACTGAAAGGAAAAAAATATTGAAAGATTTGAGAAATCTACTGAATGAAATCGAATCTTCCAAAGTCACCCTAATAGGAGATATAATGCTAGATAGATACCATCATGGTTATTCTGATAGGCTAATTTCTACAGCTCCCGCACCAGTGCTTAAAATTCTACGTTCTGAGGAATCACCAGGTGCTGCTGCTCATATCGCTAGAGGTCTATGCTCCCTGGGGCTTGATGTATCTGTATTCTCTTCTGTTGGAGATGATAGAGAGGGTGAATTCATTAAAACTCAGTTTCTTTCTGATGGAATTCCTATAGATGGAATTGAAACAATCGAAAATCGTCAAACTTTAACAAAAATTAGATTTTTTGGAAGTCGTCAAAGTCTTCTTGAGAAATCTCAGATTTTACTTCAAGCAGATAGAGAACCTTTAGATGAATTGGACATAGAAGTTAGTAATAGATTAGTTGAAATGACACTTAAATCAATTCCAGACAGTTGTGCATTGGTTATTTCAGATTATGATAAAGGAGTACTAACAGACGTGGGCGCTCAAAAACTTATTCAATGCGCAAAAACTCATTCAATTCCATCTATTGTTGATCCTAAATTAACAGGTCTTGAAAGGAGTCGCGGTGCAACAGTAGTTCTTTTTGAGATAAGAGGTCTAGATTTACTTAGAAGACGATTAATGCTTGAAACTGCAGAAGAAACTGCTTCTAGTCTGATAAAGAAGTATAATTGGGAATCAATGATAGTACTGGGAGGAATTGATGGAGTTACTCTTTATGAAGCAGATGGGAGCATAGAATTTATTCCATGTTCTGCCCCCTCACCTTCTCAGCAAATAGGGTTACATGATGCAGCTGCAACCGCTCTCGCTGCTGCACTTGGTAATAAATTCCCAATGAGTTCTGCCGTAGTACTAGCAGCAGCAGCCTGTGAATGCGTACTTTCGGCTCAAGCGAGTCATGATTTTATCAATCGTAGAACTCTTGGTTTATGGTTAGATGAACTATTGTGGCAATTGCAGATATCTGATAGATGATTCGAACATTAAAGGATTGGATTCAATACTATAATGGTTCTCCGACCAAATATGAGAGCATTAATAATAGGGTTGTTTTCCTTATTTGTTGTTATTTTCTCTATTGATTCGGTAGTTGCTGAATCCGAAGATATCGATGTATCGATTGGATTTGATTTTTCATTCGGTGAAATCATTGAAGATGAAAAAATAATTTCTGGAACAGTTGTTAGTTCTGAGGAAGAAATTGAAATTTCATGGGAGATATACAATTCCACCGGATTCAAATATAATTGGGGAATATTCGATTCTGAATCCGAACAACTCACTCCTTTGACTGATGAATATTTTTCAATGGATTGGGAAATGATGATTGACTCAAATGATTATTACTCATGTTCATGTGAATTTAAGGTTAGTGTTAATTTTGAATCAACTATTATTTCTCAAGATACAATGCCCTTTTTCATTTCGAATGAAAATTACGCCTCTGATTCTAATTATACAATGCTTATAGAAAAACCATTGAAAAATGATTGGGTAAATGGAAACCTTTCGATTGAAGCTAAAATTAGCGATATTTCTGGAGAAAATCCTTCCAATGCTCAGATTTTTGTCAAGCGGTATGTCACTTTCACAGAAACTTGTGATCAAACTCCACAAGTTAATATTGAGAATGAAATCCCTCTATTTTTTGACGATGATAATTCCTTTTCTCATGAAATAGACACGGAAAACAAGCCTGATGGATGGTATGAATTAGTAATTCTTATACCTAAAATCGATGAACCGAATAATGTAGAGTTTTATCAGTGTTTATCATTTAAATTGAATAATTTAAGCCCGACTATTTCAATTTCAAGCCCACCTACTGATATTACAGAAGACTCTTCTATGTTGATAATTGATGCTTCATCTTCTGATGATCCAATTTGGTCTGAAGAAATATTATATTTTATTTGGACTTGTACTAGTTCAAAAGACAATAATATTATTGTTCATGAAGGATTTAATGCAGATTCTTTCGAGTTAGATAGCAGTATTTCAGCAGATTATAATCTCAAATTAGAGGTAGTTGACCAAGGAGGTTTATCTTCAATTATTGAATATAATTTTTCCATTTCTAATCTGGTACCATCTTCTAAATTAATCATTAATGGAGTTCCAGTAACTGATGGTGATGAAATTAATCTTGAAAACCTAAATCCTATTTTGTTGGACGGCTCAAGTTCTTTAGATACTGAAAATGATTTACAAGGATTGAGATGTATTTGGTCCATCAATGGAAATGTGCTGTTCGAAGGTTGTGAGAATAGAGAATTAGTTTGGCCGGAGAATCAAACCAATGAGAAAGAACTTGTATTGAGACTTGATGTAATGGATGATGATGGGGAATCATCATCTCAATCAGTCAAATTAATCAATCCTAATATTAATGATCAACTACCATATCCTTTGATTGTATTATTCATATCTTTTCTATTCCTAATTTCAGCATTTTTCTACAGATTTAGAAAAGATTCTGAGAATACCTCTATTCCAAAATGGTCCAAAGGAAAATAATGTATTACACAGATAAATAAGAGGAAGCCACCTCGAAAACATATGGGTGTCATAGGTGAGCTACCATTCTCAATAGGAGAATATAGGTCGCGTCAGGACAGATTCCTATCAAAAAATATGGAAGATACATTAGTTTTAATCCCCACTAATCCAAAAAAGATCAGATCTAATGATACCTCTTACCCATATCGTGCTAACTCATACATGATGTATTTGTGTGGATGGAATCAACCAGAAGCTGTATTCATGGCTTACAATGATTCAGGAGTTTGGAAAAGTTGTCTTTTTGTACGTCCTCGAGATACGGTAGCAGAGATTTGGGAAGGCCGAAGAGTAGGGACTGAAGGTGCAAAGAAATACTGGCCAATAGATGAATCTTACCCAATCGATGATTTGGAAAAAATAATCCAAGAAAAAATTAGTGTTTGTAATTCTATTTCTACTATTCAAGGTTTTGATAAAAAACTAGACACTCTAACTAAAAAATCCAATTTACAGATTTTAGATGCCACCAATTATCTTGATGAATTGAGAGTTATTAAATCTGATGAAGAAATTGAAATAATGCATAAAGCAGCAAAATTAGCTTCCGATGCTCACATAGAAGGAATAATCAGAACATATCCGGGAATAGGAGAATGGGAAATTCAATCAATCATTGAATCGTATTTTTCCAAAAATCAAAGTTGTCCAAGTTACAGCTCAATTGTTGGAGGTGGTGATAATGGAACAATATTACACTATAACTCTAATAATATGATAATTAATGATGGCGATTTAGTACTAGTTGATGCTGGTTGTGAAATTTCAGGTTATGCCTCTGATATTACTAGAACATGGCCGGTGAGTGGTAAGTTTTCTGAAGCACAGAGAGAAATATATGATTTAGTTCTAAAGGCAGAGAAGGCAGCAATTGAAGCATGCGTGGTTGGTTCTCCATGGAGTGCAATGCATCACGCTAGTTCGAAGGTTCTAGCACAAGGATTGATTAATTTGGGTATTCTTGAATGTAGCCTCGAAGAAGCATTAGGTAAAAATTACGATGGCCCTTACAGAAAATTCTTCATGCACGGGACCGGTCATATGTTAGGTTTAGATGTACATGATGTAGGCGGCGGAAGACAGGGGGATAAAGGGCCGGAGAGGTTACTGGCCCATGGTATGGTATTAACAGTAGAACCTGGCCTATATTTCGGTAGTTGGAGGTCTGATATTAGTGTCCCAGAGAGGTATTCTGGAATTGGTATTAGAATTGAAGATGATGTTCTAGTAACAGATGGGGGCCCGATTATTTTAACATCTTCTTGCCCAAAAGAAATTTCTGATATAGAAGATTTAGTTGGTCAAAAGAATGAGTGATTATTGTGCGTGGCTGGAAAAAAATTCTTTCTGAGCAATTATTAGATGATGCTGGTAGGCTTTCAGTTGAAGATGCTACTATTCTTTATGAAGAAGCAGATATAAATGATCTAATGTATGTATCTCTTGAAAGAAGAAAAAGACAAGTACCTGGAAATTTTGTCACATACTTGGTAGATAGAAATATCAATTATACGAATATTTGCACTATTAATTGCCAATTTTGTTCATTTTATAGGCCTCCTGGACATTCTGAGGTATACACTCAATCATTTGAGGAAATTAGTAAAAGAATCTCTGAACTAGAAGATATTGGTGGTTCAAGAATCTTAATGCAGGGAGGAGTTAACCCAGATTTAGATCTCGATTGGTATCTTCATCTATTATCACAAATCCGTAATAAGCATCCACAGATATCATTAGATTGCTTCTCTCCTATTGAAATTGAAGGTATTGCAGACGTCTGTAATCTATCAACATTTGAAGTTTTGACTAAATTAAAAGAATCTGGTATGCATGGTCTTCCTGGAGGTGGAGCTGAAATGCTAGTTGATGATGTTCGATTAGATATTTCTCCAAAGAAAGGTTCTGCAGATAATTGGCTTAGAGTGATGTCAGAAGCACAAGAACTAGGGTTAACAACATCTGCAACAAATGTTTTTGGTTTTGGTGAAACTGAACGCCATAGAATTCTTCACATGGAAAGAATTAGAGATCTTCAAGATGAAGCGATTTCTAAAGGAAGAGTTGGTTTTACATCATTTGTAGCATGGCCAGTGCAATTAGAGAATAATTCATTTGGAAAGAGAAATCGAGGTAGAAATAGAATTGAATTAGGGGCAGGTCCTGTTGAATATCTACGGCATATTTCTGTTTCTCGATTATTCTTTGACAATATTGACCATATCCAAGCATCATGGCCTACTATGGGGCTTGGGGTAGCTCAGATGGCGATATTGGCAGGAGCGGATGATGCAGGCTCGACTATGATGGAAGAAAATGTAGTATCTGCATCCGGAACAAAGAAAACATTGGCTAAAGAGGAAGAGTTACAGAATTCTATAATTAGATCTGGTTTTTATCCAGTAAAAAGAGATTCAGACTATAATCATCTTAACACTGAAATAATGGATGAAAATGAATTAATTGCTGAAATACCTCTACAATATTAATAATTTGAGAGCTCTAACCTTCCACTTCTAACTGGTAGATTTTTTATTTCTATTTTATGATGATAATCTTCCATTTTTAGTGGCCTTACCCATTTCATCCCAGTTCCATCATTATCTAAAAACTCTATAATTAATTCCCAATGAACTGCAATTAATCCAGAATATATTGAGCCTGGCCATAATTCATCGGGTCCTTCTAATAATATTTTTTCCTGATTTTCTTCATCGGAAAGATCTACCCAATTCCCTGGTTGTAAAACTCTCATTGGCTCTAACATCATCACTCTCCTATCTGCTACATTCATTGGAATTGATTCACCAACTCCTGTCCCTAATTCTTCACTTGAAGCGATTCTTCTTGCCGGTAGTGCGGTTGACATCCCGGGAATGGTTTGTTCTCCTTCTTTTTTACCCTGTGATTCAAGTATCATTTTTCTTTCAGGTACTGCAATTCCGACTTGTATTCTCCCTCTAATAATTTTCAGATTTTTAGGACTTTTAATAATAGTAATTTCAATTTTATTTTCACCTTTTTTGATTTCAATATCAGGTGATTCTATTGGCTCTGAAATAATTATATTCTGTCTTTTTATATCTCTCATATTAGCAATCATTCTAAAAATCATTGGAGAGACAAATATTGGGAATGCTACGAATAAAAATACTGGATAATCTAGTTCTCCAATTCTAACTGAATAGTTTAACAATTCTAAAATGGGATTAATAAATTCGATATTACTAAGTATAGGTGTCAAGGCTCTTAAAAATAATGTTGAAATCAGAATAATTACTGCAGGAGCGATCATTTTTCTTGCTTTGTAGTGCATTGGATCTGGATCAATATACCAACCATTCCGAGTTCTCATTAAAAATGGAAAAGTCTCCTTTGAAACTTCGCCTGATATCATTTTTAGATGATCGTCATCATCATTGAGTTTCCTCCATTCTACGAACCACTGATCTTCCCTTCCGATCTTAAATGATCCAGGAGGTTTATTTTCTGATTCAAGAATTACTTCTATTACAGGAATTTGACTGGGAATCATATCATAATGCTCGAAAGGAGGATAACGTATCCTTTGAACAGATTTTTCCATATCATTAACTCCATAAAACGGCTTTGATGGCCCTTCCTGCAAGTCTTCTAAATTCCGGAATTTCTTTTAACATTTTAGTTCCTAATGGAATTGGATTTTCTATTTCGCCAACATCATTAATCATTTTTATTACGTCTGGTTTAGCCCAGACTTTGAATATTTCTTCAAGTTCATTATCGCTGGAATGTGAGAGAAAAGCGTCTCTTAAAGCTCTAGCTCTAGATTGGGATTTTCTCATTTTATCAATTTTTTTATCAATCTTTGATAAGCTAATTTTGTCTAAATTATCTATTTTGATAAGATTAGCAAAATCTTCTGCTATAAGATCAATATGAGCAAAACCGGGGCCAATTCCTCCACCAGTTGTTGGTTTACAGATTCCTGCGGCATCTCCAAACAGAGCAACTCTTGTAGAAGTTGTTTTCTTTAAAATTCCACTTGGAACGGAACCGACGAATCTTCCAACTTCTCTACAGTCTTTGAATTTATATGACCATCTACTATTATTCATTAATTCATCTAGTAAATCTTCACAGGATTTTTCTCCAATATATTTAGTTTGACTCCAAACACCTACTCTAGCGGTTTCACCTGAAGGAATTACCCAAGCGAAAAAGCCCGGGGAAATATCAGATCCGGTATACATATCGAGTTTACCTTTTTTCCCATTATATCCTGAAACCTCAATTTGCATCCCTATCATAGTTTCTTTTGGTTTACCCATTCTCAAGGTTCTTCTAACCCATGAATGCGCTCCATCAGCACCACAAACCACCTTCGTGGTTAATTTTTTGATTCCGTAAGGTGTTGAAATTTCTACTTCCACCTTTTCTTCATCAATCTTTAAATCAATAGGTTTACTTGATAACCAAATATCTGCACCGGATTTTACAGATTGAATAACAACTGCTTCATCAAACAGTTTCCTACATACAGACCAAGTACGAACTTTTTCTTGTTGACCTATTTCAACTAAGGTTCCTTCTGGACTGTATATTCTCGCTCCCCAAATAGGAGTTAGTACGGTATCGAATAAACCAACAGATTCCATTGCCTTTGGATTAACTAGACCTGCACATTGAAATGGTCTGCCAATTTCTGCGTGTTCTTCTAGGATAAGAATTCTTAGGTTCTCTTTCGCTAATTTCCGGGCTAGATATCCTCCAATTGGTCCCGCTCCAACTATGATTGCATCATAGTCGAACTCATCCATAGTTAATTCAACAGGCATACCTTATTGATATCTTCTAAAATTAATCTCATTTCTTGCGAGATTTTTTATTTTTCTTCATTACGGTATCTATTATCTTACTAGCATCTTTCTTAGTTAACTCTTCAATAGAGACAATATCAGCTATTGAAAGAATATCACTCAAAGGTAATTCTTCTCTTGTTGCTATTTTATTGATTAGCTTAACTTGCGATTCAGTTGCTGGTAATAACTGGCTTTCATTAATTAATTGATCAATTACTTTGCTTGCTGTCCCATCCTTACCACCAGTGAGATCATTTATGTCGTCAATACTCACAATCTTACAAATATCCTCTAACTTGTAACCTAATTGATCAGATAACTTAATTATTAAATTCATTTGTTTTTCACTAGCTGGAAAATCTCCGCCCTCTTTGATAATTAGATCCAGTGTTTCTCTCATCTCATCTCCAGTTAATTCATTAGGTTTTTTACCTTTGAGATAATTTGCTAATTCATTTTCATTCATATTTTTCATTAAATTATTTAGTAATTCTATTTGTCTTTTAGATGGTGTACTTCTCTTCTTTGTTTTAGCATTTTCATTAATAATAACAAATTTTTCTACAAAGTCGTGCCAGATCTTGGGAGCTGATTGAGAACTATCTTCAATGGTATCTAGATTTGATTCCATTTTCGCTGTAAAATCGGTATTAAATAATCCCCTACTTTCTTGCTCATTAAAGAATGGTACAACTTCTAACCACATAGTTCTCCCTGAGTCCGTTGGAATTAGTGAACCACTATTATTTTCTACATATTTTCTTTTGTTCAATGTTTGAATTGTTGAAACGTATGTGGATGGCCTACCTATGCCAACTTTTTTCATTTGTTGAACAATCGAACTTTCAGAATATCTTCTTGGGGGTTTTGTTTCATCACTAACTAGTTGTGGGTTCTCATTATTGCAAATGATTCCCCATTTGGCGCCTTTTTCGAGATTGTTATTTGGCGGTGTTTCAATTATATCTTTCTGATAATCATTGAATACAACTTCCCAACCAGGATGGGTTCTCCATGAAGCAGTTCCGGTAATTTTTTTATTGAAGTTTTCAGTCTTTGCTTCAATCCTTCTCGTTTCTCTGATAGAATTTGACATTTGACTTGCAGCAAATCTTGCCCAGATTAATTTGTATAATGTTTTCAAGTCTTGATTCAAATCTTCGGTTAACTGTGCAACCTCAGGTCTAGTAGGTCTAATCGCCTCATGAGCATCTTGAACATTATTAGTTCCTTTTTTTGCATCAGGTCCAAGTACACCCTTTCCAAGAAATTTCTCTCCATATTTGTCTTTAATCAATTTCTTTACTATTTCCCTCGCATCCTCATTTGTTCTAGTAGAATCTGTTCTAATATACGTCACATGCCCTAAATTGTATAACTCTCCTGCAATTGAACTTGTTTTGGAAACAGACCATCCTAAAGTTGAACTCGCTGCTTGTAACATGGTATCTGTGGTAAATGGAGGTTTAGGACTTCTGCTACTTTTTCCTTCCTTAACTGAGACAATTTCAATATTCTTATTTTTATTGAGTATCTCTATTGATTGGTTAGCTAATTTTTCATCAAAGGTTCTATCCGGAAAATGCTTACCATCATCATCTAACCATGCTTCAGAATCATTCTTTTCATGAAATCTTATCTTGAAGTTAACATTATCGATCTTGAAATTCACACTATGATAATTAATGGGTACATGTTTCTCTCGCAATAATTCTCTTTCGACAATGAATCCTAAAGTTGGTGTCTGTACACGTCCCATGGATGCTAGTTTCCAAGTTCTAGAGAATCTAGAACACTCGAAACCAACTAGTCTATCCATAAATCTTCTAACTTTAGCTGAATTAACAAGTGCGGTATCGATATCTCTGGCCTCATTAATAGCCTCATTAACCGATTTCTCAGTTATTTCATTAAATGTAACTCTTTTCTGTGAGTCAAAATCTGAAAAGATAATACTGAGCCTCCATGCTATAAATTCTCCTTCCCTGTCAGGGTCGGTTGCAATATATATTTCATCAACATTAGCTTTTTTAGCTTTTTTAATCATATCCTTGATCTTTTTCTCAGCACCAGGAGTCCAACCCCAGGGTGGCTCTGGAAGCGTTCCTTTTTCTGATTCCCACATTGATTTTGAAGAACCTTTACTACCTTTAGATGGTAAATCTTGGACGTGACCACCACAGGCTTGGACTATCCATCCTTTGCCTAAATATTTCTTCACAGTCTTCGCCTTAGCTCCGGACTCAAGAATCATCAATTTCATTTTTCTCAACCATCACTTTGTCAATAACTTTGCATCGACCAATATTATTCGCCGCAGAATACAACCTGTATAAAGTTGAGTCAGAACAGTTTGATACAAGGCGCGCGCGCACGTAAGCGCGCGAGGCCAACTAGAAATTTTGTTTCCTAGAAAAGCCCTCATCCCATGGTTCAGAAGCGGCAGGACCTGCACAACCTACACAGCCAGGATAGCCGGCTCTACCCAATTCAACAATGTGTTTTTGCAGAATACCCCATTTTTCCGGTCCGCCTTTTATCCACACCGTTTCTAATGATTCAGGTGGGTTTTGTGAAATAATTCCATTTTTAGAATTCATATTAACAAAGAAGATATCTTCTGATTCAGAAATTTCTGTATCTATTCCAAATATAATTTTAGGTGCCTTATCCGATAATTCTCTAGAAAGAGACTCAATTTCATGTTCTAACTTTCCATTATGGATGATTTTAATACCACTAGATCTGAGTATTCTTCTTGCTAGCTCAGAGATTGCAGCATCCCCCACAGAACCTCTCATGACTCTCGGATAGTGCGTAACGCTTGAAGAGTGTCGGTTCACCGGCTTCACTGTGGGAATGCCATATCGAATATTTGGTAGGCCGTTATTGGGCCTAATAGATTCTGAAAGAGCACATGGTCTAGGGCTTTCTTCATTAGCAAAGTTGGAGAAGAGTTCATTGGGGAGAAATTTACTAAGTAGTTTTTACCAATCACCTGAATTACCGTTAGATGTTTTTGGCTTATCATTTAATCATCCTCTAGGTATAGCAGCAGGATTTGATAAAAAAGCTCAAGCTTTATCTGCATGGCCTTCGCTTGGATTCTCATGGATGGAATACGGAGGCGTTACTAGATTTCCTCAAGATGGAAATCCCAAGCCAAGGATGTTCAGGGCTAATAAAGAGAATGCATTGATTAACAGAATGGGTTTTAATAATCCTGGAGCTTTAGCAATTAAGGAAAATTTAATCGATAGAAAATCAAAGGGTTTATGGCCAAATAATCCCGTTGCTGCAAACATTGGTCGTTCAAAAAAAGTAACTAATGATGAAGCACCAGAGGATTACTCATCCACTCTTGATATTCTTTGGGATTATTCAGATTTATTCGTATTAAACGTGTCTTCGCCAAATACTCCTGGGTTGAGAGAATTACAGGAAGCAGATCATTTAACTAGCGTATTAAATTCATGTAATTCTATTAGGGATAAAAAAGGTAACCACAAACCATTACTACTGAAGTTTTCTCCAGATATGAGTGATGAAGATTTGATTAGTTCTGTAGATATTGCTGTTAAATCTAAAATTGATGGTTTTGTAGCCACTAATACAACAATTTCCAGATATGTTCCAAAGAATTCTCAATCTAGATCGGCTTTTGCTCAATCCGGGGGTCTTTCTGGAAGGCCACTAAGAAAACGTTCGTTGGAAGTTGTTAATTTATTGTATGAACATACAGAATCTAAAGTTCCAATAGTTGGAGTTGGTGGTATTGATTCTGTTGATTCTGCTTGGAATATGATTATATCCGGTTCTTCATTAATTCAATTATATTCCGCATTAGTTTTCAATGGTCCTTCAGTTGTTTCAAAAATAATCAAAGGCCTAAAAATAAAAGTCAAGGAAAATAATTTTTCTAATATTCAAGAGGCAGTTGGTTCTAAACACACTTGAGAACACAAACCTCATGAGTGAATTTAATTTGCGACGTATATGGCTACAACTAGGTTTCGCAGACTTGTTGTTGTAAGTTTGGGATTGGTTGCATTAATATCTCTAATGTTGATTAGTGTAGATCCTGAAGTCCAGTATACGGTTGACGAAGTAATGGAGTCTCCAGAAGATTTCACTTCAGATGAAATACATCTTAGAGGCACTGTTCTTGAAGGTTCGGTAGATGATGAATTAAAAATATTTATTTTATCAGGAAATGATGAAAGTGCTCAGTTATTTGTAGATATTTCATCAGTGGCTTTACCTGATGGTTTTGGTGAAGGATATATGATAGCAGTCAAAGGAGATTTAGTCAACGTAGATGGTAAATGGACAATTTCTGCTAACTCAATCCAAACCGGTTGCCCCTCAAAATATACTGCTGAATGACATCTTTTTCTTCTCCAATTAATTATACTATCTTGGGGTTTGTTTAAAATGGAGCGATAATCACGCATAGATGGGCTAGGGGGAGTGTTGACGTGCTCTATTATTCACAAATCGTCAATAATGGTGACCCGAAGTCTGAGGGCGGCGTAAACGAAGCATCGATGACCCATTGGGTGACAGCGACACTTCGCCTCCAAGAGATGCAGGTTGGCATGACGGACTTCCGGAGGGAATTTCGAAGTGTCTTATACCCGGGAACCAGGTCAGGCGCGGAAGCGAGCAGCCCGACCGGGGATGCTGGATGCCTTGGAATAGCGGAGTTGAGGAGCTCAATGAATTTTCATCGTTGGTGACGAACGTCCACCGAAGACATGCCCACAATTATTCAATTGATATTTTATCTATTCCACCCATTTCACAAATTATATTAAAATGATCTTTTGTAACTGGTTGTACAGACAATCTGGAACCTTTCATTAGTAATTTCATTCCTTCTAGTGCAGGATTATCTCTCATTTCTTGTAAAGAGATTGTTTTCTTTAAAGCAATTACCGGCTCGATGTCAACCATCATCCATCTAGGATTTTCTGGAGTAGCTTTTTCATCAAAATATTTTGATTCTGGGTCTTGAGCTGTGAAATCAGGATAACCTTCTTTACAGATTTTGGCTACTCCAGCTATGTGAGGAGGTTTGTAATTCGAGTGATAAAAGAATACTAGATCTCCCAATTTCATATCATCTCTCATCATATTTCTTGCTTGATAATTTCTTA
>DATY01000031.1:77191-85715 GCA_002504905.1 Euryarchaeota archaeon UBA605
ATTTCTTGCTTGATAATTTCTTACTCCATCCCAATGTGTTCTTTTATCTTCAATTAGTTTCTTCCATGGATAAACGTGAGGTTCACTCTTCATCAGCCAGTAGTTCATAATAGTCCCAGTCAGAAGAGGTGAATGAAACTGTCGTCACCAAGCATCATCCGATCTACCAATAATTAGAGTCGCATCTATAGCATCTGCCTCATCTCTTTCTATCGCTCTTTTTAGACCAGCAGTTTTTACCATCCTAGATACCCCTCCAGTTAAATTTACATTTGATTTAACCATTATTGAGTAAATTGCTGGTAATAATATTAGTGCCGATATTGCTGCAATTATCAGTAAAACAATTATTACTGTGATAAATGGTTTGATTGCTGGAATATTTATTCCAAAAGCGCATGTCATTCCAGCTGCTGTGACAGTAGTTGCTTCGAATAAACTCATTCCGGTACTTGCACATGCGGATTTGATAGCTTCTAAATTTCCACCTAACTCTCTAACTCGGTTAGCAATATGTATTGAAAAATCAACTCCAACACCAACGAGGATAGAACCTATCATTACTGTTACAAGAGATAATTGAACACCGCCTGCGTCCATTATCATCCATTGCATAGCAACAGTAAATCCCACGGGGATAGTTGTTAGTAATGAATATAGAATGTCTCTGAATACCAGCCCTAGAGTTATAATTGTGAATAATAAAGCAAAACCTAGAGAACTCCATTGTGAACCAACAATTAGATTGTTCACTTCGATAGTTACTGAAGCGACGCCAATCAACTCAGGAGTCCCAGTAGTCCCTCCCAATCCTGAGTTTGCAGCATGTTTGTTAACTAAATTTGTTGCAGTTTCTGTACCAACAACATCCATAAATGGCATATCAATATAGATTAAACTACTACTGTAATCACCCGAGATGAACAACTCTCTCATCTCATCGGTAAGGCTATTATAGAAAACATAAATCAAAAAGTTTTGAGCTTGTTGACCACCTAGTTCTTGTGCATCAAGCGTATCCAAAGTTCTCCAGAATGAAGCATTACCTGATTGTTCATTATCAAATATCAAACGACCAACATCTTTGATTGGATCTGGAGCGGGAGTGTCGTCGATTAAATCAGCAATAGGAGCACCTGAAAAATTGACTGAAACGGCTATTGCTTTCATTAAGAAAACTATTGACACAGCTGTAACTTGATCAACCTCTGCACACTGTCCTTCAAGTTTTTCTATGGCCTCTAATCCACTAAATGGATCTTTGGCTGTAAGGTCAGTTATTTCAGCAGTAGCTTGTATATCTTCTGAAATTTTCAAGAATCCTGGTTGTCCTGACTCAAATTCATCACTGTAAGTTTTCATTTTTTGTACAGCCTCAACATCTTGTGGAGCCATCTCTAATAAGTCTAGATTTGACTCAACATTTTCTCTTGATATACCTGCTGAGAAAACCATGGCAATAATGAATAGAACCAATGTTATCCTTGTCCATTTGACAGGAACTGAAACAATTTTCACGAATAATTCAGGAGGGGGGTGTGATGGTTTCTTTAAATCCAATAATATAGTTAAATTCGGTACCATTAACATAGTCATTACATATACAACTACAATTCCAAACGCTAGAGACCATCCGACAGTTTGTATGGGTGCCATAGGAGTAAATGTAAGGGAAATGAATCCTATTATCGTAGTCACTGCTGATAGGAAAACAGCCCTTCCTGTTGAATTCAATGCTTCCTCCATTTTTTCATTAGGAGTCCCTTTAGCTTCCGCATAACGATTTGTAATATGTAGTCCGTATGACACTCCAAGTGCTAGAACAATTGGCCCAACTATGATTACAGTCATGGTGACTTCATAATTGGACCAGCCAATAATCCCCATTGTCAAGAAAACAGAGCATAGTGTCGGTAATCCAGAAATTATGAGCACTTTAATTCCTTGAACTAATCTAAATCTACCAGTTTGTAACAAGTCGCAATGAAACAGGAATAGTGTAATTGCAACTAGTACAACACCTACCGGAAAAACATCCCAGAATAAACTAAATGATTCTTCAGTTACTGCGTTTGTAATCGGAGCAGGGCCTGTAAGTGTCATCTCAAGATTCCAAAAATCCCAGTCAGTTTCTCCGTCTCCATCACTATCAACTTCACTTAATTTATTGATTTCATTTTGTGTCTTTTCTATCATTTCCGCGACATTAGCATCACTAGAAATTCCCATGATAATTACCGCTCTGTTCCATCTAGAAATTCCTGTTTCATTATCTAGATTTTGATCGGCATCGGGTCTGCCAACATCTCTAACAAGTTTGTCTAGGGCATTTTTTGGCATTTCTCCTAATATCTGGTCAACTCTTTGTTGTTCGTCAGGAATAGCATAATTACCTAAAATATCTTGTTGAGCGTCAATTGTTTCATTTATCTGATCAGAAAATTGCTCCTGGCCGGTTGATGCTGCTACACCGGATGCGAATGCTTTAGCTACTCTAACTGCACTAGAATTAACTTCTTTAATTACAGCAGAAATAGATAATACGTATATAATCTGATCAAATTCTCCTCCATCATTTCTGTTAGAATTCATGGCACTTTCCATAGCATCTATTTGTTTAAGAATTGGAATATTTGTTACATTATAATCGTCAGATTCGACATAAATAATCATTACATTAGTTGTCCAATCTTCTTCTACTTCCTCAATCAGTAAGGATACTTGTGAACCATCTGGAAGGTAAACTTCTAAATCTCCATTTACGTTCATTGAAGAATCTTCATTACAAAAACTTGGATTGAAATCTTTTCTACAATCTAAAGCTCCAGAATGCATTGTGAAATATCCTGTAAATAACAAACAGAATACAATAATTACCACAGGGAATTTTACTAAAGCTTGAGTCGCAGTTAGTCCTGACAACGATCTTCTTAATTTGTTAGGTGATTGAATTAACGCTTCTCTAATGCTATTAGAATCAATATTCTTCATTCGCTCTTTATACGAATTTTTCTCCGAAGAATTAGCACTATTGTCACTTCCTTGAATGGTCATGTCACTACCTCTCTGTATGTCCGTGTATAAGGAAGGGACTTCAACCCAACGCTTCTGTATCCTTCAAAAGTTCATTTCAACTATGTCTTTAGATTGGCAATAGTCAAGAATAAGTTACTACGGGGTAGTAGCGTAAGGTCAGGGCGATTCTCATGGGTAAACCAAAAATCACGGATAAAAGATGGTCCATTGATCTTGAGAAAAAAATCCAAGAAGATCACTATGGTGATTCATATAATGAAAGATATTCTTTCAATCCAAATACAGATAAAGAAATTTTTGTTATTGATACTCCTCCTCCCTATCCTAGTGGGACTTGGCATATCGGAGCAGTTGCTCAGTATAGTATGATAGATGTCATTGCTCGCAGTCAAAGATTGTTGGGTAAGGAGGTATATTTCCCTTGGGGAGTTGACCGTAATGGGATCAATATCGAGTTTACAGTTGAGAAAAAAACTGGTAAAAAAATGAGGACCTTTGATAGAGGAAACTTCATTGATATTTGTAGAGAAACCATTGAAGAATATACTCAGGCCATGAGAGAAACTGCTTGCAGAGTCGGGTTATCATGTTCCTTTGAGAATGAATATCTAACAGATTCTCCTGAATATAGATCTGTTTCTCAATCGATTTTCGTAGACTTGTTCAAGCAAGGAAATATTGTGGAAGATCTTAGACCAAATATCTACGACCCTGTTGAGGGGACATCTATAGCAGATGCTGAAGTTCAAAGGATTTCTAGATCAACAAAACTTTGTGACATAATATGGGAAACAGATGATGGAGAGAGCGTGGTAATTACCACAACAAGGCCGGAATTAATTTGTGCCTGTGGAATTGTTTTAGTTCATCCTGAAGATACCCGTTATTCTCACTTAATTGGTAAACAGCTAAATTTACCTCTTAAAGTTGGAAAACGCAGTAAGAAAGTAATCATAGCATCTCATCACTCTGTGAAGATGGAATTCGGTTCAGGAGTGTTGATGGTATGTTCTTTTGGAGATCAAAATGATGTATCTGTATTCAGAGAATTTGGTTTAGATCCTTTTGTAGCAATCAATCTTAAAGGAGAAATGACAGATATTTCGGGTCCCTTAACTGGCTTGTCTGTAATTGAGGCTAGGAAAAAAGCAATTCAAATTCTAGAACAAGAGAATAAATTATCATCTATTAAAGACCACCAACAAGAGATTCCAGTTAGTGAGAGAGGAAATAATCCTGTTGAGATAATATTGCTGAAAGAATGGTATGTCAGACAAACTCATGTTTTAGATCGTATGAATGAGTTAGTTTCAGATATTAATTTCATTCCATCCAGAAATAAGCAATTCCTTGATGACTGGATGCAAAATATCTCAATAGATTGGCCAATTTCAAGAAGGCGTTGGTACCATACAGAAGTTCCTATTTGGTATAGCGAAGACGGTACAAAAGTTGTCGTCCCTCCTTCTGGGAATTATGTTCAGCCTTGGAGAGATTCTCCACCCGAAGGTTCCGAAGTATTAGATCGGGAAAGTAAATTGACTCTGGGATTATATGAAGAAATGAAAGATGAATTAGGTATATTGACAGGTGAAGAGAAAGTTTTCGATACATGGATGGATTCCTCGAATTCTAACTTATTTGTATCAGGATATGGCAAGGATCAAGAATTATTTGAGAAGGCTTTTCCAACGTCATTACGTCCTCAAGGTAAGGAAATTGTCAGGACATGGTTATACTACACCTTACTAAAAAGTGCCTTGCTATTAGATAAACCTGGATTCTCGAATGTTTGGATTGATGGTTTAGGAATGGATCCTTGGGGGCGTAAAATGTCAAAATCATTAGGCAATGGTATTGATGCAAATTCTGTTCTTGAGTGCGGTTCAGGTGGTAGAACAGGTTCTTGGAAAATTAAGGGTACTGACGGGAAGCAAATTCAACTTAAGGCAAATAAAATTGGTAGCGAATGTTTCAGACTTTGGAAAGCATGCGATGCTCAAGTTGGAGATGATTTCCATATTAATCCAGAAGAAATTGAGGCTAAATACTTTGGAGTTCTAACAAAAATATTCAATGTAGCTAGATTTGCTAGCCAATTTGAAGTTCCAAATAATCTTTCGTCTGAACCAGAAGATTTAGAGATTGAAGATAGATGGATTCTTTCTGAATTTAGTCAGATGATGACTAAAGTTGAAGAATCTTGGTCTAAAATAGATATCTATAATGCCGGCCAATCAATAAAGAATTTTAGCACAGGAGTTTTCCCTAGTCACTGGCTCGAGATGGTTAAATCACGCTTGTATGATGGTGATCAGGCTGCAGCCTGGACATTACATAGAATTGTAAGAGATGTATTAACTTGTTTAAGCCCAATTTGTCCCTTTTTCACTCATTATCTTTCAACTACTCTATATGGGACAAGTTCAGTTGATATCAGAGAGTTTCCGGATATTATTAGTAGTCAATCTGAATTACTAGATTTAACTAACTCTGTTATAGATTTTAATTCTGAAGTTTGGAAAATAAAGAAAGATAGTGGTATTTCTTTGAATACTGAAATTTCTGATATTGAAATCCCTGAAGAACTAATCATTCTTTCTAAATCATTGATTAGGATGCATAGGTTAGTTTAATTCAAACTAGTTTCGGGCTTCTTTCCGTTCAGAGATTCAATTACCAATGCGGCCATTTCTTCGCCAATTCTCGCTTGGGCTTCTTTTGTGGCAGCTCCGATGTGCGGGGTCCCATGAAAATTTTCATGTTCGAATAGAGGGTTATCAATGGCGGGTTCGTTTTCAAATACATCGAGAGCTAAACTAGATAATTTCCCATTTTTTAGAGCTTCTAGCGCTTCATTTTCGTTTATGATTCCTCCTCTTGCACAATTTATCAAATGGTTTCCACAATGGATGCCATCATCTCCAATTCCTGGCATTAGATCAATCTTAGATGAATTAACTAAATGATAGGTTTCTTCTGTAAGATTACAATGTATGGAGACATGAGTGCACATTCGAAATATGCTCTCAACATCGCTGTGTAGCATACAATTATTTTTCTTTGCTATTTCTTTAGGTACATATGGGTCATATGCATGAATATTCATTCCAAGTGCGTTAGCAATGTTACCCACACCTTGGGCAATTCTTCCATAGCCAATTAGTCCCAAAGATTTACCTGATAATTCTGTACCAACTAATTCCTTTTTCGCCCAGACGCCATCTCTCAATTTTCTATCAGCTGTAGTAATATTTCTACAGGATGCTAATAGGTGAGCTATGGTTATTTCAACAACACTTCTAGTTGATGCCCTTGGAGTATTACAAACAATAACATTATTCTCACTGGCTGCTTCTATATCGATATTATCGACACCAACCCCTGCTCTGCCAATAAATTTTAGACCATCTCCATCTCTAACAGAAGCCTCAACCACATTCCTATCTAATTTTGTAGCACTTCTAATGACAACGGCATCAAATTTCGCTAAAACTCCATCAAGAAGTTGTTCTCTAGAGTAGTGTTTTTCGATAACTTCATGACCTTGATCTGTTATCAATTTGATAGCATTTTTATCCATACCATCTGTTACTGCTACTCTACCCATAACACTTCTAGTATAACTTACCCAATCAATATTGCGAATGTAACTAACTAACCTCAGTATTCATAATAAGTCACCTAATGCGCTAAGTCAGAGGTAAGATAGTATGAAAGAAACCAACATTAAAAATGACGAAATTTTGTTAGTAGATGGCCACGCACATTGTGATGGTCCTTGTGGCGTATATGATCCTGCAAGTGCTCGTGTAGCGGCTGAAGCCGTTCAATCTATGACAAAGAAAATGAATACTTTAGAGAGCAATCATGGTGATTCTGGAGGTAATTCCGCGGCTTACATTAATACGATGTCGAGATATGCTGCAATAAAGGAAGAAGAGGCACAGAAGTGTAAAGATGAACTTCTAGTTCTCTGGACAGACTTTTTCAAACCTCAGCATTTAGAATCAATTCCAAATCTTCATGATACTTTCTGGCAAGCAGCTAAACTTTGTTCTGCTTGTAAAGCTGAAGTTTCTGAGCAACATGCTCAAGAATTAATGGATGCAGTTGAAGCCATTCACAATATGTTTTGGGCCGCGAAAGGCCGTGAAGTACCATGGATTCGCGCTTCATAGACGTCAGAGTGAAAGGCGACTCTATGTGGCCAACTCTTGGTGATGGAGAAATAGTACGTTTTGAAAAAATCAATGATAATCCAGTTTTTGTTAATAGTATTGTTTTGTTCAAACATCCATTTAAGAAAGATTTCAATCTAATTAAAAGAATTTCATCAATAAATGGTGAGAAAGTTTTCTTAGTCGGAGATAATCCTGATCCAAATGCTTCCGAAGACAGTCATAATTTTGGCCCGATAGACATTAAGGATATATTCGCAGTTATGCTAGAAATAACTTCTAACAGCAGCCATCTTCTCTCATTGGAGCTGGATTAAAAGTAATTTTATTGACATTCGGTGTATTTTGAAGTTTTTCGATAGTTTTCCTAAATTCTGATGCTGTTCCTTTACCTTGCATAATATCAACACAAGTGTGACTATGCTTGAGACAACTATGACTACATGAACTAAATTGTATACCCTCATTATGTCTGATTTCCATTAACTTATTTTCTACACCATGATCATGTTGGTAATAGACTATCAAATGACCTTCAAGAAACTCATCATCGGGCATTGAATTTAGTTCGCCTCTCTGCTTAATATCCGAATAATATAATGCAGCATCTCGGAGGAACCTACTTCTATTCTGGTATCCTGACTTTTTGATTATGTTTTCTAGATCATTTGCAAACGTTTTGTCAGCACTGAAAGTTATGATTTGACTCATGTTTTAACGGGTAAGCAACCATTAATAATAATTTCCATTTATGTATTTATTAAGATTTTTTAAATAGTTAATAGCATCCGGAGCGCCATGAATAACACAGTGAGAGCTCTATCAGTTAGTATGATTTTGATTCTATCAAGCCTAGCAGGATGTCTATCAGATGATGAAACAACAGTTGTACCAGATGAAAATAATTTAGATGATTTGGTAATTAATTACGGTACTGTAATGGTATCAACATATCACGTAGGTGAATTAGTATCTGCAGTGGCAGGAGATAGTGTTACTTTGGAATACATGAGCCAAGATAATATTCCTGTTCATGATTATGAACCATCTGCTGCGGATTTAATTAGACTACAAGAAGCAGACTTATTCTTCTATCATGGCTTGAATCTAGAACCATGGGTTGATTCTACTCTTTCATCTCTGGGTGATGATGCACCACCTTCTTACATGACTCATACTATGCCCTCTGGTGAAAGCGATTTAGCTTACGAATCAATGCTTGTATCTGACTTGTGCGAGTTAATGACCGATGGGCCATTCGAGAGTACCACTCTCGGAATGATGCATGATGATCATGATGACCATGA
>DATY01000015.1:0-890 GCA_002504905.1 Euryarchaeota archaeon UBA605
TCGCAGCAGTAGGGGCTCGTGGTCTTGCAATGGCTCTGAATCGTATTATTGATAGAGATATAGATGCATTAAATCCGCGTACATCTGGAAGACACTTAGTATCTGGTTCAATGTCTATTGACACTGCTTGGAAATTATCAGCAATATTTCTAGGGATGCTCTTGATCGGTGCTTGGCAACTTAATGAAGTAGCATTAATGATGGCTTGGTTACCTGTACTTGCCTTTGTGATTTATCCTTACACTAAACGTTACACATGGCTTTGCCATCTTTGGCTTGGATTATGTTTAGGTTTAGCACCGGCTGGAGCTTGGGTAGCAATTGCAGCCGATGTACATGGATGGGCAGCAATATCAGGCTTAGATAGTGGAGGAGGTGACTTCCTTTGGTTCCCAACTATTTTCTTTATTTCTTTAGGTGTAGCTCTATGGATAACTACTTTTGATATAAATTACGCAAGAATGGATGTTGAAAGTGATAGAAGTAACGGAATTAAATCATTTCCTGCTAGATTCAACGACGAAATAACAACTAGAACTTCTGTACAGCTATCCCTTCTTTGGTTTGCTTGCTTTGCCATATCAGATCCGATGAGTGAAATATGGTTCTTGGCTGCTGCGGGGATTATGTCCATAGTCAATGTTGGAGTAATAATTATGAGGAACAGATTGGACGATTTCCAAACCACTTTATTTAGAGTTTCAATGCTAACCGGGTGGGTTCTATTAATTGCAATAATTGCAATGGACCCCTCATCAAATATAGATAGTGCCATTATTGAGGGATAAGATGTTTGTTCTGAAGTCGGATTATGGTACTGCAGGGGATCAAGAACAAGCAATTCAAGAATTGATAAAACAAATTAATGAAGGCCAAGAAAGATGTGTATT
>DATY01000015.1:1219-4028 GCA_002504905.1 Euryarchaeota archaeon UBA605
GGTTCTGGTAAAACATTTGCAATGGCTAATATTATTGAAAGACTACAGATTCCAACATTGATTTTATCTCACAATAAAACTCTTGCAAGACAATTATGGCAAGAAATGAGTGAACTATTTCCTGAAAATGCAGTAGAATATTTCGTTAGTTATTATGACTACTATCAACCAGAAGCATATCTTCCAGGAAGAGACATGTACATTGATAAAGAATTACAAATGAATGAGAGGATAGAGCAAGAAAGATTCTCTACTGTTGCATCTTTGGTTAGTAGGCCTGATGTGATTGCTGTAGGAACCGTCTCAGTAATCTATGGACTTAATCCTCCAGAAGTTTTCCAACAATCACATGTCCGTCTTAGTGTCGGACAAGAAGCGGATCCACAAGATATTGTCAGAGAATTAGTGGCTCTGCAATATAGGAGGACTACCGGCGAGATTGTTAGAGGGGATGTTAGACTCAGGGGAGAAATTCTCGATATTTGGATGCCTAGTAGAGATGATCCTATTAGGATTAAATTTGGTTGGGATGGAATAGAAAGAATACAGGTCTGTGAGGCTTTATCTTGGGAACCATTAGATGAAATTGAGGAGGCATGGATTCATCCTCGAGAATTTTATATGACTAGTGAAGATAAATTTGGTAAAGCTATTGAGGATATAGAAGAAGAATTAGACAAGAGAGTTGACTATTATCACTCGAAAGGAATGGAAATGGAAGCTCACAGAATAGAGCAGAGGACTAAGTTTGATTTAGAAATGTTGACAGAAGTAGGTTCATGCAAGGGGGTTGAGAACTATTCAAGACACTTCGATGGTAGAGTAAAAAATGAAAGAGCGTATTGTCTTCTTGATTTCTTCTCAACTTGTGCGGAACAATTTCATGGGAGCCCGGAGAAATATCTTGTAATTATGGATGAAAGTCATGTTACTCTTCCACAAGTCGGAGGTATGTATGGCGGAGACTATTCGAGAAAGAAGAATCTCATAGATCATGGATTTCGACTTCCATCAGCTTATGACAACAGACCATTAAGAATAGATGAATTTCAAGAATTAATCCCTCAAATGCTCTATGTAAGTGCAACTCCTGGTGAAAGAGAATTGAGGCATCTAGCAGAAGTCACAAATCAGCCAGTCCCCAACGGACTACTACATGTTCCAAGTGGTGGAGGTGCTAAGAAATCAGATATTGAAAAAAGGAAAGAGAGAGCTTTTCTTGCAGACACAATGAGAAATATTGATGGTGTAGTACAAATGGAAATTAGGCCTACTGGATTACTAGATCCTGTAATAGAAGTAAGGCCGACAGAAGGACAGGTACAAGATTTAGAAGATGAGATACGTCTACGAATTGAATCAAATGAACGTGTATTAGTTACTGTGATGACAATAAAATTTGCAGAGGAAGTATCAGAATATCTGAATCGTAATGGATTTAAGGCCCATTATTTACATAGTGAAATAGATACATTAGAAAGAACTGAAATTATCAAGGCACTAAGACTTGGACATATAGACATCATTGTTGGGATCAATCTTCTGAGAGAGGGATTAGACATTCCAGAAGTCAGTCTAGTTGCAATTTTTGATGCTGACAAAGAAGGTTTCCTAAGAAATGAACGCTCACTTCTTCAAACCATAGGTCGAGCATCAAGAAATGAGAATGGAAGAGTAATACTCTATGCTGATTCTGTTTCAGATGCAATGAAAGCTTCAATAGAACAAACAATTGAAAGAAGAAATCGGCAAAAATTACATAATGAAGAAAATGGAATTAACCCTAAAACAATAATGAAGGCTATGCCAGTTATGAATTCTGAATCTGATGATTTGATGGCCGGTGTTGCTGGAAAAGGCACTAGTGGAGGAAGGAGATTAGTGGCTAAGAAACCTGGTAAAAAAGGAGTTGAGGGATTGGCAAAGAAATTCGCTCTTGGATCTTCCGGATGGAACTCAACAGGCTCTGTACTAGACAACATTAGTCAACCAGATTGGATTGATGAAGAGCTTGAATTTAGTAACTTAATTGATGAGCAGTCACTTGAAAAGAGTGATGACAAACTGAAATTAATTTCTAAAATGGAAAAAGAGATGAAGGCTGCTGCTGCAAGATTAGACTTTGAACGTGCAGCACAAATTAGAGATAGAATTTATCAATTAGAGAATCCGACTAATTGAATACGAAAGAGTCTGGCGATGGTATTGTGTCGGCCTACTCTCGTGATGACTTTACTGCCCCAGTTGAAGATTATAATTTTCAACAAATGAATGACGTGAGCAGTCTGATTGATCAAATGTCTAAAGCAGGAGGATTTACTGCAACAAAGTTAGCTCATGCAAGAGATATACTAAAAATTAGTACTGAAAAGACTGGGGAAGGAATTCTAAACTGGCTTTCTTTTCCTGCTTGTTTGTGTGCAACAGGGACAAGGGGATTTTTCCTTGAAGCCATAAAAAGAAAAGCGTTCAATGTGATTATCACTACATGTGGTACATTAGACCATGATATCGCCAGGACTTATCAAGATTATTTCCATGGTGACTTTAGTTTAGATGATATCGCTCTTGGAGAGCAGGGACTAAACAGATTGGGAAATGTCATTGTCCCAAACGAATGTTATGGAGATATTCTAGAAAAAAGAGTTCTGCCTTGGTTAGATGAAATAGAGAAAGAAAGAATAGAAGAAAATCCTGAAAATCCATGGTTAGGATTTGGATCTGTAGAACTATGTTGGGCAATGGGAGATCGAATAGAAGATGATACTTCTCTATTACATTGGGTTGCTAAGCATAGAATACCTATGAT
>DATY01000011.1:0-5541 GCA_002504905.1 Euryarchaeota archaeon UBA605
GACGTCACACAAGATGACGTAGATGCTAGCTATGATGAAGGATACGCACAGGGAGTTGCAGATACAACACCTGTAAGTACTCTAGACACAATTGTGGAACGCGGTTCCATGAAATGTGGCGTTAAGGAGTCCCAATATGGAATGGGTTACTTGGATGCTACAACAGGAGTTCGCTCTGGTCTAGACATTGCTTACTGTAGAGCTGTTGCTGCTGCTATAGGCCTTGATCCAGATACAGGAGTTGAATACATCCCTGCTTCAGGCTCGGACAGATTCGATAAACTATCATCTGGAACAATCGACGTTCTAATCCGTACCACAACTTGGACAACAAGCCGTGATGCAGATCTAAACGCTGATTTCGCTGGTATGAACTTCTTCGATGGACAAGGTATTTTGGTCCGTGAAGACGCTTTCGCTGCTGCAGAGGCAGGTAACTCAGCTGCTGGATTAGATGGTGCAAACATCTGTGTTGGTGTTGGTACTACTACTGAAGGAAACATGCAAGACTGGTTCTCTTCCCGTAATATCGAATTCACATCTGTAGGTACAGCTGACGCTGCTGAAGCAACTGACAAACTAATTTCAGGAGAGTGCGATGCATTCACTGGTGATATGTCTGCAATGGTTGCTAAGAAGTGGGCATTAGATAATGATGGTTCTATTGAAGGCGGCACATGGATCGCTTCTGAACTTCTATCCAAGGAGCCTCTAGGGGCTGCTACACGTGACGGCGATTCTGATTTCAAGGACGTTGTTGCATGGGTATGGTATGGAATGGTTACTGCTGAAGAAATGGGTGTAACTGCAGCTAACGCTGCTGCTATGGCAGAATCTGCTTGTGCACTTAACGAAGGTGGAGCTACAACAGACCCAGGTATGTGCAGATTATTAACATCTGATCTAGGTCTAGGTACAACTGATAACCCAGTAGCAGGAACATGGATGCAAGCAGTATTAGCTGCATCTGGTAACTATGGTGAAGCATATGATGACGCATTCTGCGACGGTTCATATGATGGAACAAGTGGTTCAGATGCTATGACTGGATGCTTGATCTCAAGATCCGGAACTGCTAACGCTCTCGTATCAGAGGGTGGACTTCAGTTCGCACCTCCAATGCGTTAATCAGGTAACTGAATAACTCAGACGGAATTACGAAAACCTCTGGAGGGGGGTAAACTCCTCCAGAGGTCTATTTTTTGTATTCGGTGAAATTTATGAATTATTCTTTTTTTGACCCTCGCCGATATAATTACTTTTTAATAATCGGGTTGATATTTTTTTGGTTTTATTCTAATAAGTTCCTGGCCTTTTCTGTAGATTATGTCACACAAATGTCTCGTGACTTGTCTTTTGGAGGAGTTCAGCAGAATATCGCATACTATTCTATTGAGAGTTTAATTTTGCTGGTAGGTGGTTTTCTATTAATTTCGTATCTACTAGTTCAAAATGAATTTTCTAATCTTTTCAATGAACCAAGAAAGTTTGAAAATCCCCCTACTATGCTTGTATTTAACTTATTTACAATAAAAATCCCCAAAATAGTTACTGATTTAATGCAGAATATGTACTTATGGATTGTGTTATTTGGTCTTCTGAGTATTTTTGAAAATGGTTCATATTCTGTACTTTCTATTTTTACTGCACTACTGAAGGGGTCCTCATTCGGACTCTTTTGCGGATTATTTGTTGGGTTCTTAATTAGGGGATATTATTCTTCATTATTCGCTATGGTAATGTTTGTTTTATCTTATTTCTCAGTCCCTATGTTAGAATTATCAACTTCTGGAATAATGTTTTTCTTAATCGGTGGTTCTGTTTTAACTTCATTTTTACTAATTCAAGATAATATTGCTAACATATTTACAAAAGATTTTGTCAATGATTTCAGATCATTTCAAACACATATGGGCGAATACATATCGATAATTTCAATAGTTTTCTTTGCAATTTTAGTATTCAACATCTCTATGTTACCTATATTGTCTGATAATTTAATCCCTATCCTCTCTCTTATTCTTTTGATTAATGTCACTTATTGGTGGATTAATTTATCTCAAGAACAATTCAAACCTTCAGTTCAACAACATCGTAGTGCTGCTATTGTATTTATGATATTACTACCTTTACTTTTGTATCTATTATTACGTTTCTTATTTTTACTCAATCATCCAGATACTGTGATGAGGAATAGATGGGAATTAGCATATGACTTCATGACTCAAGGTAACACATTCAGAGTGAACACTTGGCCTTTTGAGGTTGAACCCGGGGCAGATTCACGATGGCTTTTCTATAAGGCCGCCATAATTAACTCTGCTCGAGTAACTCTTCTTAGTATATTTTTATGTACAATTCTCGGAATTATTGTGGGTGTCACACGACTTTCATCAAACAAATTGGCTTCAACATTAGCCACTGTTTATGTTGAAATTTTCCGTAATCTTCCTTTAGCAGTTTTACTTTTCCTAATAGCCACTCAAATGGGGCATAAGCTTCCGTTATTTTCAGAAGAAAAAGAGATTTTCGGCCTTATTTATTATAGCAATCAAGGCATATGGTTTACTACTGTAGCCGAACACTCTAGAATATTTGTTGGTTTGATTCTTCTCGGTTTAGTCAAGATAATCATGCGTCAAATGTCAAGAGTAGAACCTCGTAAAGTAGACGACTCTAGGAGGAATTTAATCCAGCGACCATTCCATGTTCTCGGTTGGAAATTTGAGGCTCTAGTT
Organism: Euryarchaeota archaeon UBA605; assembly: GCA_002504905.1. Classification (GTDB taxonomy): domain Archaea; phylum Thermoplasmatota; class Poseidoniia; order Poseidoniales; family Thalassarchaeaceae; genus MGIIb-O2. The sequence goes on from DATY01000011.1 coordinate 2,739, forward strand.
TCCGATTTATTAGTATTAATCTCAATTGTTGTTTTTGCAGTAATGTCATACCCATTTTTTACTACCGCTTCAGGAGGTCTAAGTTGTATCATCGGGGTGTTAATCCTGATCTACTCTCTATTAGCTTTCACTAATGTTGATGATTCGGGAATTAATGAGATGGTTATTGATGACTCTGAAAAAGGATTACGTAGGTCATTTACAATTTGGACTCTTTCAGTAGCAGTAGCAATAGGTATTGCGGTTTCAGCAGGCTTTTCTCATCCAGAATTACTCAAACCATCTCTCACATCCTCTGGTTCATGGCGCTTCGCAGAAGGTAAAGGATTCGAGATAACACCTGCATTTACTGCAATGATAGTTGGCCTAACTCTATTCACAGCATCAGTAGTTGCCGAGATTGTCCGTGGTAGTATTCAGGCATTGCCAAGAGGTCAAGTAGAGGCTGCTATTTCACTTGGCCTAAATCCATTCCAAAGATTACGATTGGTGATTCTACCTCAGGCTCTTAGGAGCATGATTCCATTACTAAATAATCAATTCATGAATGTATGGAAGAATTCTAGTTTAGCGATCATTGTTGCATATAATGATATATTCTATCAATTCTTAGTTATGGCCAATAATGTTGGTAAATTAATTCCTTTATTCCTCCTCCTCCTAGTAACCTATCAGTTTGGTAGTCTAATGATTTCTGCTGTAATGAATTGGTTTAATGCCAGAGTAACGAGTGTGAAAATATGATTGAAGGAAAAATACTTGAAATAGAGGAGTCGATTATTGGCAAATCTAGTTCTCCTTGGGCACAGGGGAGTAATAATAGCACCTTTTCATATATTGCAATAGGTATTTCTTGGATTTTCTCTTACTGGGCTTTTGTTAATATTATAATGGACGAAGGGATTTCAATCAAAGTAATAATTTTTGCTATTTCAGTTTTCTTGGCCACTTTCTTGGCAGTCTATATGACCACTGCTTCAATCCTAAAATTAACTTTTAGAAAAAACCTATACACTGCTTTACTTGGCATCATAAGCTCATGGATAATTTATCTTGTAGTTTCTGGTTTCGGGCATTTCGCATTAATTGATGCAGATTGGGAAGTAGTTTGGGCAAACCGTGTTCTTGTTATTGTGGGGCAATTAATGACAGAGAGTTTGACTCAGTCATATTTACCTAATCAAAGTTGGAGATTATGGTCCGTTCTTTACCTAACCTTTGCAATCATATCTGCCGCATACGGAACCACTGGCGAAAAACCGTATAAGTTTCTAATTCCATTCACGGTGTTTTGTGGTATTTTAACATATATCGCTTGGAATCCTACAGCAATTAATTACAACTCTGATGAACCTGTTATGAAGTTGATTGGTGCGACAATATTATCTTATATCACATTTGGATTATCATATTATTATTGTTCCATAAATGAAGAATATAAAGCAAATAAGCTAAGATCATATTTGGCATTAAGTTCAGTCTTCGTATTCTTCTTTGCAGTATTCATAATGAATCCTCCCGAGGCAGTTCAAGAGTTATGCGCTGATGTCTTTGGAATCTCTTCTTCAGAAAATATCCAATTGACTCGATGTGGGGGTGTTGAAGCATCTCAATGGGGAGGTATCTTCGTCAACTTAATTGTAGCAACTGCTGGCTGTGTTCTTGGTTTTGGTGTGGGGGTAGTTCTAGCATTCGGGAGACAAAGTGACTTACCATTCTTCAAGTATCCTTCAGTTGCATTGATTGAGACAGTTCGGTCAGGGCCATTGATTTGCTGGCTTTATTTTGCTGTTTTCTTACTTCCAGATATTATTGATCCATTCATGGATCTAGAAGACATCATGCGTATGTTACTAATTTTCGGTCTGTTTGGTGGATGTTATATTGCTGAAGTTTTACGAGGTGGATTACAAGCAGTAGACAGTGGCCAAAAAGAAGCAGCATTAGCACTAGGCCTATCTCCAATGCAAACTAAACTACAGGTCGAATTACCAAATGCAGTACGGACTACTCTGCCATCAATAGTCAGTGTATTCATTGGTCTTTGGAAAGATACAACTTTACTATTCATCATTAATATCTTAGATTTCTTCAAGTTAGCTAAAGATTTACCCAATACCTCTCCTGGTTACCTGGGAGACTTCTTGGAACCGCTGTATGTAACGGCATTAGTTTTCTGGATATTCGCATTCTACCTTTCTAGAATCTCAATGAGGATTGAGAAAGGATTAGGTCTAACAAACGAAGGAGGAGGAGAAGCAGCATGAGTGAAGAAGTAATAATAGAAACTAAAGGTGTAAAAGTCAATTTTGGTGATTTTTGGGCACTAAAGGGAATCGATATGAAGGTTAATAGAGGAGAAATAATTGTGGTTCTTGGGCCATCTGGTTCAGGTAAATCAACATTCATCAGAACATTGAATAGGCTACAACCTCATAGTGCTGGGACAGTATCTATTGATGGCATTAATATCGACGAGGATACTACTGTTGCAGATCTTAAGAAAGTTAGAGCGGAAGTAGGATTTGTATTCCAGCAGTTCAATTTGTTCCCTCATTTGACAATAATGGAAAATATTACATTAGCTCCCATGAAAGTTAAGGGTGCATCAAAGCGAGAGGCAGAAGCAAAGGCTCTGGAGTTATTAGAGCGAGTAGGAATACCTGAGCAAGCGTACAAATATCCAAGTGAACTTTCTGGAGGGCAGCAGCAGCGTGTCGCTATCGCTAGGGCATTAGCAATGGATCCTAAAATTATGTTATTCGATGAACCAACTTCTGCTTTAGATCCTGAAATGATTAAA
>DATY01000011.1:5940-23853 GCA_002504905.1 Euryarchaeota archaeon UBA605
GCTAAGGAAGTTGCAGATAGAGTAATTTTGTTTGATGAAGGTATGTTGATTGAAGAGAATACTCCAGATGTGTTCTTTGATAATCCTGAGCATGAAAGGACAAAATTATTCCTTGAACAGATACTTTAATTGGATTTAATCCAAAAAGATACACGATCATAAATTTTGTTTCTAAAAGTTAGTAATTTTAGAGAAGGGCCATTGAGACTTACTGAGATTGTCGCGCCACGTGTGAAATGAGTTTCATCCCATCCATCAGCCACAACGTATCCTCTATGCATGTCACTAGTGATTATAGTTGGTTGATTTGTCCATGCCCAATATGTTCCGTCATCTCTTCTATCATTCCGAGGAAGATCTCTTGAGACAAACAAATAATGGTTATCAATTTCATTTTCTGGGAAAGTAGTTCCTTCAATATTGTTTACATGTCTATACCAGGCACCTTGACCAAGGAATGTGGAAAATAAACATCCCGAAGAATATTGAATACAATTAATTTCTGAGTTTTTAGAATCTTCTTTTCGTTGTAATCTATATTTTGATGGTTGATATTGATGAGTATTTGCAAGTAATAAATCATTTAATGCAGGGTCTGAACGGATTTTATTCCCACTAGTTGTAGAAATTTCTGCCTGTAATCTTGGTAATATGTTAATGATTGCTTCATCACAAAGAGCTCTTACAATATCCTCCTTAAAATTGACTGGGTCGCTACCCATATAGAATCCGTATGAACCATCGTTATCTATCTCTCTAGGATGGCTATTTACGCCCATCACAGGAGTATTTTCATCCACGGAATGAGCAATAGATGTCAAAGTTCCATCACCCCCTAGTACTACAACCAAATCACGTCCAATGAAATCTTCACGACTAACTTTTTCTCTTGCTGAATAATTTACTATAATTTCAAAATCATTACTTATTATTTCTAGTGTATTTTTCACAATATCTAACGCCTCGTCATGGACGTGTTCGAAGTTTTTCTTATACACTACTAGAATATTCTGTGGCACCCTTACGCCCCCTCCTCGTTTACCTCTCAATGGACATCGCATATAGCAACAACGCTGCCGTAATCGAGAATTTTTATATCAAAGATTCAATAATCTCTTGACTGATAAACTTCCCGACTTACTCGTGAGGGCGCTATTAGTAGCATTGATTTTAGTTTCATGTAGTCTTTCAGGTTGCTTAGAAGTACCACTAACCGATTGCCCCGAAGATGACTGTTTCCCTCTTTCCTCGGAATCTTTGAATGCGATTTTATCTTTACCTGATTCATTCAATGTTCTTAAGTTAGCTGACGATTTTGAAAAACTTAGGATAGAAACCTCTTCTCAAATCGAAATCCAGAATGAAGTTGTTTCTATAGATTGGAGTGTAGGTAAAGACGAATCTGTAAATCTTAGTTCTATAGCTTTGAGATATAATATTGCTAATGCCGCAGTTGATACAGAAGTAATAGAAGGTTCTGGAATCACAAATGTTAGAGTTGGAAATGTTTGGTTTGAGGGTCGTGATGCAATTCCTGAATATGAAGATCCATTTTATGAGATTGCTAGACTGGCTTCTGAGGATCCAGAAGGACTTTGGCCTCCTTTCAGTTTTGATACTACTTCCTTTGACGATATTGATTGGCAGATAACTGGAGATTTATTGTCATTACAGCAAGTAGCGACTGGTACAAATGGTACACACACGATTATTCTTGAATTGATAGGTACACCTCCAATGATAATGGGCATAGAAATTTATGATGGCAAGGGTTCAGATTTTTCATTGACCGTTGAAACGGGTGATTCAGCCTCAATACATTTACAGGATAATTTACCCAGGACAGCTGTACAGTTTATTCCTGAAAATTATTCTAATTTAAATGATGGAATTAAGATTTGGAGCAGCACGATAAGTGAAGGAATTTCAGAAGTCGAACCATCAGAACTTGAATTTCATGCTAGAGTCGGCTCCTTCAATAATTCTGAATCTTTAGCAAAAATGAATTTTGGCGATGTATTAACCAACACCTCATTAGAAGATGGAACTTGGTGGGAGTTCTATTGGATGGATGTAGATTTAGATGACTTTGTTTCTGGTGGTGATTTTTACAATATTAGGACAAATTCAACTGTCGATGTTACTATTTCTGTATTTGATATTTGGGCAAATAAATGGACTGATGATTTGTTCTAATCTAAATATCTACAGGGGCACATTCAAACACCATGTAATTAACGAGTGCATATGAGTGAAATGCGACATCCACTGAGACGTCTACTATCTCATCTTAAACATCATCAATTCACAGTCCTTCTAGCCTCTATTTGCTCAATTCTAAATAAATTTTGGGATCTAGCACCACCAATACTTATCGGAATGGCAATTGATGTTGTAGTTCAGCGTGAAGAATCATTTCTGGCAAATTATGGCTATCCTGATCCAAATGAACAATTTTTGATTCTGGTAGCGATAACTGTAGTAATTTGGGTTTTAGAGTCTTTATTCGAGTATTGGTGGGGTATTCTTTGGCGAAATCTCGCACAAACGGCGCAACATGAATTAAGAATTGATACGTATAATCATATACAGAATCTCGAAATGCAATGGTTTTCTGAACAATCAACGGGTGGCTTAATGTCAATTCTAAATGATGATGTTAACCAACTTGAAAGATTTCTTGATCAAGGTGCCAACGATTTATTGCAACTTGCAACCACAATTACTGTAGTGGGGAGTATAATGTTTATTTTAGCGCCTGAAGTTGCTTTGTTGGCGGTAATACCTGTTCCAATTATTGTCATTGGATCATTTATTTTTCAAAGAAGAATTGGAGTTAGGTATAAGAAAGTTAGAGAAGAAGTGGGTGAATTAAATTCTTTACTGAATAATAATCTACAAGGCATTACTACAATAAAATCATTTACTGCTGAAGATAGGGAGTCTGACAGAGTCAATTCTGCCTCTCAATCATACAGAAATGCAAATAGGGATGCAATTCGTCTTTCAGCTTCCTTCGTCCCTTTAATTCGAATGGCAATTTTATTTGCATTTACAGCAAATATGCTTGTAGGCGGCTGGATGGCATTGGCTGGTGAACTTGATGTGGGCGCATATGCCATAATAGTATTCATTACACAGAGACTTCTTTGGCCACTAACTAGATTAGGTCAAACGTTTGATTTATACCAAAGGGCAATGGCATCAACAAATCGCGTTTTAGATTTATTAGATACAGAAATTGGAATTGTTGAAGGTATTGATAATTTAGATAACGTTGAAGGAAATATCGAGTTTAATAAGATCCAATTCACCTATCCAGGAAGAGAATCTGTTCTTGATGATATTTCTTTCAATATCAAAGCAGGACAAACAGTTGGCCTAGTCGGTTCAACAGGTTCTGGGAAGACAACCTTAATTCGTTTATTGATGAGATTTCATGATCCACTATCGGGTCAGATAAATATTGATAATAATGACATTAAGGGTTTGAAACTTAATTCGCTAAGAGGAGCTATCGCATTAGTTTCACAGAACACTACTCTTTTCCCAGGTACTGTTAGGGAGAATATTGCTTATGGTAATCCTGAATCAACTGAGGAACAGATTCTTAATGCTGCAAAAATAGCCGAAGCATCAGTTTTCATTTCTGAATTACCTGAAGGTATGGAAACAAATATTGGGGAAGATGGGCATAAACTCTCAGGTGGTCAAAGACAGAGATTAGCAATTGCTAGAGCAGTTCTAAAAGATGCTCCTATTCTAATACTTGATGAGGCTACGAGTAATGTTGATAATGAAACTGAAGCAGCTTTACAACGTTCTATTGAGAAGATATCTGTTGATAGAACTACTTTAATTATCGCTCATAGGTTATCTACAATTAGGAATGCAGATAGAGTAATTGTTTTAGATGCAGGGTCAATTTCTGAAGAAGGAGATCATGATGAATTAATAAAAAATAATGGGATATATTCGAGATTATGGGCAGTTCAAACAGGAGAGGTAGAAAATGACTGAGAAAACTTTTGGGAATGAAAATTATATTCCTTCAATGAAATTATCTGGAGTATGTGACTCATTAGGAGTAACTGGTAAGTACTTTGGAGATGGTGCTTGTGCCGTCGAATGTCAAGTATCTGATGATCATTTGAATGCTGGCGGAGTTGCACATGGAGGACTCCATTCGACAATGTTAGATAGCGCTCTGGGAGGGGCTCTAGTTTCAATTATTAAGAAGGAAGAATGGTGCGCAACTGCGCAGCTAGATATTTCATTCCTCAATGCTGCAAAAGTAGGTGATAATTTAATTGCTGAAGGAAAAGTTCTGCGCCGAGGTAGGAACCTGGCACACTGTGAAGGAATACTTTCCAATCAAGATGGAAAAGTTATTGCTACTGCTAAAGGAACTTGGGCTATTTGGAGTTCTAAACCAAGTAGCATGAATTAAAGAATCGAGATAATGCAGGCAAAGGATTGATTTTATATTACCACTTCGGGCTATTCATATGGCACGTATCGACTCATTGATTTTGGTTATGCTTGGTATTGCACAAATGTTAATCGGAAGTTCAGTTACTCTCGATTTCATTGGATTAATTTTGCAAGGTACTGGCGGTGGAACAATTGTAATGGCAATATATTTCCTTATTTTCTTATCAAAACATCAGAAAGAGTTTGATGGTGCATATTCTAAATTAGAAAAAACCAATTTAATTAGAAATGATACTGGAGAATTAGAGTTTCAGGATGCTAATCCAGTAGTTACCAAAGTAATTTGGTATATTGTTCCTGTGGGTTTAACATTCATTGGTTTGGTTGTGTGGTTAGCAAATCTTGGTTAACAAATCAATTAGGTGCAATGAATGTCTGGTGGAAAGAAAGGCTTTCCGGAATTGTTAGATGATGCAATAGATAATCCTGCATTTGAGTTATTAGGAGGATATCATTTATTCTTACGTCGTTTCTTAATTCCTCTAATTCTGGCAATTCTTTTTCTTTTTGTTTATGATTTATTTGATAATGTTTTATTTGCAGCAATCATAACCGGTCTTTCTGTAGGGCCTATTATTAATCTCGAGAGATATCTGGCCATAATAAAACAGCGAAAATAGGACTAAATTTCGTATTTGCCGCCGAAGATGTGAAATGTAAGATTACTCTAGAAGTATTAATGGCATCTTTAGGGGACCTTGATTTACTTTCGCTAGTTGGTTATGAGGGCGGTGGAGGACTAGAGTTAATCTTCGCATCTTCCGCAGTTTTAGGAGGAATTCTTTTCTTACTATGGTTTGCATTGATCATGATTGGCGGAATAACAGCAGACGTATTTGATGGATTATTTGGTACAGATTTTGATGCTATGGGTGCTGATGCATCATTCAAGGCACTGACATTCCAAGGAATTATGGCATTTATGATGTTTTTTGGTTTAGCGGGTTTATGGGTTTTGGATGGCGATTCCAATCAAACCTCTCTTGCTATAGTAGTCGGTTCTATTACTGGTTTTGGATCAATGTACGGTACTGGTAAATTATTCCAACTATTTGTTGCCCTTCAATCTGATGGTACTATAGATATGGATGATGCTATAGGTTCAGTGGGAACGATATATCTTCGAATTCCAGAAGGTGGAGTAGGACAGATTCAGGTAGAATCAGGCAGTGCGTTGAGAACTTACAATGCTAAAACGGACGACGGTCAAGCAATGGCTACGGGTGATTTTGCTGAGGTTATTGATGTAGTTTCGTCTACATTAATAGTAAAAAGAAAGTAAATTATTTTTATTTTTAGCAGATAATGTCGGCAAAGACTTCTTGACCTAGTGCCTCTTCATTGAGGGTAATGTCAGACCACGGTTCACCCTACGCAACAATAATGATTTTCGCAATAGTTCTAGTTTTAGTAGCTACTACAATTTTCTTTGCACAAAGATACAAACGTTGTCCTCCTGACAAGATTATGGTAGTTTATGGTCGTACTTCTGGAGGTAGAGCCTCTAGGACGATTCATGGTGGAGCGACATTAGTGTGGCCATTAATTCAGGATTATTCGTTCCTGTCATTGACTCCAATCACTATCAATATAGATTTGAGAAATGCACTTTCAATGCAGAATATTAGAATTAATGTACCAAGTACTTTCACTGTAGGTATTAGTACTGAGAAAGCAATTATGGCAAATGCTGCTGAGAGATTATTGCAACTATCTCCGCAGCAAATTGAAGAAATGGCTAAAGAAATAATTTTCGGACAACTTCGTTTGACCGTAGCATCTCTAACAATTGAACAGATTAATCAGGATAGAGACACATTCCTTGAGATGACTAGAACTAATGTAGATACAGAATTGCAAAAGATTGGTATTTATCTGATCAACGTTAATCTGGTAGATATTACTGATGAGTCCGATTATATCGAGAGTATTGGTAAGAAGGCTGCTTCAACTGCAGTTGAGAATGCACGCATTGATGTAGCGAATGCAGAAAGAGATGGAGCAGTCGGTGCTGCTAAAGCAAACAGAGTACGTGAGATTGAGGTTGCAAACAACCTAGCAGAGGCTGAAAAAGGTCGTAAAACAGCTGAAGCAGATCAGCGTGTATATGTTGGTAATCAAGAAGCATTAGCAGTTTCTGGTGAGAACGCTGCAACTGCAATAGTGAAGAATTCTGATGCGGATCTTGCAGAAATTGAAGCGGCAGCGAAACAGCGTGCAGCTGTAGCAGCAGCTGAGGCGGAAGCGGCGATTCAGAGAGCGATTTACAAAGAGGAAGAGGCTAGATTACAGGCAAGTGAAATTGTTCGTGAAGAAATTCAGAAACAACAAATTGAGATATCTGCTGAAGCTGAGGCTGAACGTCTAAGACGCATAGCTAGAGGTGACGCAGATGCGATTCTAGCAAGGTATGAAGCAGAAGCCGCTGGTATTCAGAAAGTGTTGGATGCAAAGGCTTCGGGTTATGCTGGACTAGTGAAAAGCGCTGGTGGCGATTCGAAGGCAGCAGCTACCTTACTAATGGTTGAGAAGATTGAGAATATGGTTGCTGCACAGGTTGAAGCAATCCGTAATATGAAGATTGACAAGGTAACTGTCTGGGATGGAGGTAGTAATGCTGACGGGTCCTCTGCTACAAGCAATTTTGTAAGTAGTTTAGTGCAAAGCTTACCACCAATTCATGATGTTGCAAAGATGGCAGGTGTTGATTTACCCGACTATCTTGGATCATTGTCAGAAGATAATAATAACGAATGAGATACTGTCCTAACTGGATAGTCATCCTCATGAATGAATTACATCTCGGCCTATCATGGTCGTTGAAGATGTAGTGATTGTTGGTGGTGCCAGAACTCCTTTTTGTGAATGGCAAGGTGGTAAAAGAGGAGATGGTCTCCCCGGTGGTCTTCTGAAAGACACAAGCGCTCTCAAATTAGGAGAAATAGCGATTAAAGGAGCTTTAGAAAAAACAGCAACTTCGCCTGAGAATGTAGACCATGTAGTAATGGGATATGCATTACAGACATGTGATCAAGCAATATTTGGAGCTAGGCATGCGGGATTAGGTGCCGGCATACCTCAAGAAGTTCCTATGCTAACTTTATCTAGAATTTGTGGCTCAGGAGTTCAATCTATAGTTACAGGTGCTCAAATGATTATGCTTGGAGAAGCCTCAACTGTAGTTTCAGGTGGTATGGAGAATCTTTCTCAATCACCTCATGTTCTACGCGGAATGAGAGATAAATTCAGATTAGCTAGGCCACCTAAAGAGGGAACAGTTTTAGAAAAAGATATGGAAGATTACCTATTTACAAATTTATTAGATGGAATGTGTGGATCATTTATGGCCCAGACTTCTGACGAAATTTGTCGAAGAAAAGGAATTACTAGAGAAGAAACCGATGAATTTGCTGCACTTTCACATTCTAGAACAGCATCATCTGTAAAGAATGGAATTTGGGAACAAGAAATAGTTTCGGTTGGAGAAATTTCATACAAGGATGAAGATCATGTAGTGCTCGGTTCAACTCCTGAATCTTTATCTGAATTAAGAACTGCCTTTGGTCCAGATAGTTTAGTTACTGCGGGTAATGCTAGTGGAGTTGTTGATGGCGCCGCTGCAGTAGTAATAAAATCAGCATCGCAGGCATCTTCTGATGGAGACTCTCCATTAGCAAGAATAGTTTCATGGGGAATAGTAGGATTGGAACCAGCAATTATGGCTTATGGGCCTGTTCCAAGTAGTCGTCTGGCCTTGGAAAAAGCGGGCTTAAGTATTGATGACATTGATCGATGGGAAATTAATGAGGCATTCGCGGGTCAAGCCGTTGCTTGTATCAAAGATTTAGGATTAGATATTGAGAAAGTTAATGTGAATGGAGGGGCAGTTGGCTTGGGTCATCCTCTTGCAGCAACAGGAACTAGATTAGTTCTAACCCTGGCTCATGAATTGAAGAGATGTGGGGGCAGATATGGCGTTGCAACTGCATGTATCGGTGGCGGTCAAGGGATTGCAATGATAATAGAATCAATTTAGAATATTATTCCCATTATTTCTTGAATATATTTTAGCATACTAATACTGATAATTAGTATGAATAGGCCTGTAATTACTTTAACAGGTAAGTATTTTATTGCATACTTAGCACCTGTAAATGCTAATGTCATAACGCAAAATGGGACTAAAATTCCTGTTATTGTAGCTTCCCTAATCAAATCATTCAAAGTTCCATCAATTAATACATGTGAGATAATAGCGGTTGGAACAATCATTGCTGCAAGCATAAATGCAGTTCCAGCAGATGATTTACTAGTAAGTCCGCCATAATTTCGATTCATGGTGACGAAAATTCCACCTCCTCCAATACCAAGAAGCCCTGATGACATGCCTCCAAAAAATATCCCGGTTAACCAATATTTTTCATTCATTTCTCCTATTGCTTCTCCTGTAATATCTTCTTTAGATGAGATCCTTAGTACAGCTTTATAGCAAATCCATGAAACTATTACTAGTGCAATCATCTTTATGGTAATCTCACTGATATATTCAATCAATAAGAAGCCTAGAAAGGCTCCTATTGCTGCTCCAGGGACGCCGAAAACAACTCCTTTTTTAGCAATCTCAATATCTCCATGACCTCCTTTATTGTGGGCGAATTGACTACCTAGAGCAACAGACCAAACTAAAATCAATGAACCCAATATTGCAGTTTTAATTTCCCAATCCATTATGTAATGTAAGATTGGCATGAAGATTATTCCACCTCCCAATCCTAGTGGTGAGAAGATAATAGCAGTAGAAAAAATTAGAATCAATGATAATATTGTATTTGGTTCCATAAAATCTCTCTCCTTTCATGAAAATAAAATAATTGTCAAATAACTACTTATTAACATGCAAATTGTTGCTATTGTTCCGACTATCAGTACTGGTCCTCCAGCATTTTTCATACTTTCTTTATTTATGAAAAATCCAACAGATGCCAGTAAAGGAAGTAGCATGAATTTACCTATTAATGCCAGTGTATTCGATATTTCTTCTGGAACTAACCAAGTTGCAATTATCGCTGTTAATACGAAACCAGGGACGAAATAGGGTACTTTCCCTATTTTGAAATCCTGTCCTTCTGACTTTTTATTATTACCTAAAATAGCACACAGTGGTACTATAATGATCAATAATGATACTCTTGACAATTTTATTGTTGTAGCGATTACCATTGCTTCTGGCCCTATAGCCTCTCCAGCAGCGATTGCTTGAGGGACCGCATGAATTACAGAACCTGCCCAAATCCCTCCTTGTTCTTCAGTTAAATTTAGAAATTTAGAAAGAACTGGAATTATTAAAAATGTAATCAATCCTAGTAAATTAATAATTGCAAGTATGACGCCTACTCTCTCTTCTTTTAATTTCAGTCCCGGAGATACTGCAATAACAGCACTGTTCCCACAAATCGCTCCTCCAGTTCCCAATGCTAGAGTGCTTTCTAGATCTAATTTCATATATCTGCCTATTAAGTAGCAAATCATGAAACTTGTAATTGCTGTTATCATAACTACAAATAGCCCCAAGTATCCAATTTCAGGTTTTAGGAATGATTTTAGGTTCAGACTAAATCCTAGTAAAATAATTGCTACAGGCATTATTATTTTAATCAACCATTTCCCTCCCTTTTCCACATTTGAGGTGAAATTTGCCAATATTGCACCCAATATCAGTGCCAAAGTACTGGCTCCAATATTTATCTCTAGATCATTTAATAATATGTTGGTGATATATGCAAATAGGCCGACTAAAATAGCGCAAATAATGCCATAATTTCTATTCATTATTTCACCATTCAAATTAGTCCACTGGATATCAATCCTGCTGCTAAGAAGGTTCCTGCTGTTGAACCAAGATTTCCTAATGAAGTAACCATAATTACTCTACCCGCTTTATTCTTGAAGAACATACTATAGAAACTAGGAAATTCAAGAAAGTCTGATGCATCTTTTCCTGTCGGAGGACTAACCTTCAGCTGAGTATATCCTGCAAACCATCCTGCTGCTAAACTTGGATTAAGTGAAGTAATTGGTGATGCTAATGCCCCTGCAATCACAGAAAGGGGATGGCCTCTCGCAATAATAATACCAATTCCAGTAAGTAATGAATTCAATGCTAACCATATTAATGCCGAGTCCCATACAGTACTAAAATCACCTTTTATTCCACTCCACAAGACTGCTGAAATTAATAAAATTGGGATTGCTAGCATGAGATATTTTGGCCAGCTAGGTTTCTTAGGTTGTTTTCTAAGCTCTGGTAATTTCGATGTAGTCTCAATTGTAGGCTTCTTCAAATTCATTTGGATACCTGAAATATGTCCTGCTCCTACAACTGCTAGAATTTTTCCTTTACCACGAATTTGTTGTATTCTTCCACTCAAGAATAAATCTCTTTCATCAATCAGAACATGTCCTGCATTTGGTGCTATTTTGTATACATCCTCCATCATGCTACTTAGCAAATCACTATCTTCGAGTAACTCTTCCAAATCAAAATCATCATCCTCATCTCCATCTAACAATGAAGTAATAACTCTAATTTTTTCTCTAAATCCCATTTTCCGCCATGCTCTTCTAAGAGTAACTACTACGTCTCTATCGATTAACTCAACGGGTATTTTCAATTCGTCAGCGAGATTAATTGCTTCCAATAATTCCGCTCCAGGTTTTTCTCCCGAACTAATACCCATTTTCCTTTGCTGAACAGATAAGGCCGATTGTAGAATGATCATCGCTGACTTTCCTTCACTAATGATTTTTAGGAGATCTTCATTATCAATCCCTTCTGGTTTTTTCAATGCTGCTAATCTAGATTCGCAGAGCTCTACTGCAACTATATCGGGTTTGTATTCATTGATCTGTTCTCTGACAAGATCAACGGATGTTTTACTGACATGAGCAGTCCCCAACAATCGGAGATTTTCATCGATATCTAAAATATTCTTATTATCAGACATTTAAATCCTCCAAGACTGACATCGCATGGAACAAGTCCGCATGTTCTGGGACATCATGAACTCTGATGATATCTACGGCTTTGAATTTAGACATTGCTGCAATACCAAGGGTTCCGGCCAACCTGTCTCTAGTTTCTTTCCTCCCCAATAATTCTGAAAACATACTTTTCCTACTTACTCCCCACATTAGGCTAACTTCATTCATGGGCACTATTTCTCTACCAGATTTCAGCAGTGATAGATTATGATCTAAAGATTTTCCAAATCCAATTCCGGGGTCTACAATTATTCTTTTTGAATTAACTCCTTCATCAATTAGCAACTTTACCTTTTCATTCAATTTCTGCTTCACTTCTATTATCACATCATCATATTCAGGATTATTCTGCATATTCTCTGGCAATCCCTTCATATGCATCAGGCATATGTAGCAATCACTATCTTTTATGACATTAATCATATTTTCATCACTTAGTGCCGAAATATCATTGATCATATCTGCTCCTTCATTCAAAGATAGCTCGGCTACTTTCGCTCTTCTAGTATCAACTGAGATTCCTGTCTCAGGGAATTGCTTTCTTAATTCCCTTACGACAGGAATAACTCTAGATATCTCTTCTTCTTCACTAACAGGGTTTGCTCCAGGTCTAGTCGATTCACCTCCAATATCTAACCAATCTGCTCCATTTTGAATCATTTTTTCTGCAATTTTAATTGTTTCAGAGATATCATTGGTTCTAGAATCTTCAAAAAATGAGTCAGGAGTGACATTTAGTACACCCATAATGCTTGGAAAACCATCTTTTCGGCGAACTATCAAGGGTCTCCAGTCAGGCATGTTGGTACCCCGATTCTACCAACCCTTTATGATGTGATGTAGTGGCAATCCAACGATGGTTATAGGGGACGATGCACTTAATGACAGTTTATCGACTGTTAATTCACCCATTTCTAATAACTCAAATGATGATTCTATGAATCAATCTTCATTAGAAATGATGGAATCAATAATTCAAAGACTCGAACCTCAAAATAGACATGAAATTAGAGATATGATATTCCAGAGGGGGAGAATTTCTGGGGCTATGCTTATCATGGCAATATTGCTTTGGTGGATATCTGTGGAGAAGGGAGCGGATAGATTGGGCGATTCCGCAATTCCAATTTCACAATTAGGTGGTTTTGAATTCGCAGAATTAAGCTTGATAGTCCCTAGTATTGCCTTATTAGCAACTTTAGTAATGTCAATTGGTAGGGAAAGAGGAAATGCGGTGTTATCAAATTTAGCTGGAATTCTGGTAATTCTTGGAGCATTCTATATTTTAGAGCCATTTGGTAATTTAATACTTGGAACTGGAGAAATGGACATACAAAATGCCCTTTCTGCAAGTGGGAGACTATCCCTACTTGCCTTATTGTTACATTTTGCTACAAGATTCTTCTTTGAAGCATTATTACTTCAATGGGTTAGAACTTGGTTATTATCAAATGATATAGATATATTTTCAAACAATGATCAAAGTATTCATGAGGGTCATACTGATGAAGAAGTTCCTCTCGCATAGTATATGTGAACGGTGAAAAAATCCCTGAAGTTAGCGTCTTAAGGTTGGGTCATAGACGTGAAAGAGATAAACGCATTACATCTCATTTGGGTTTAACTGCTAGAGCATTTGGAGCTAATAAAATATTTTTATCTGGAGAAGAAGATTTTTCGGCTTTGGAAACTTGGAATTCTGTAACTAAAAGATTTGGAGGAGATTTCCAATGTTCATATGAACCAAAACCTTTGAAATTCTTGCGCAGATTTTCAAAAGATTCAGGTGATGGTGAACCAGGAACAATTGTCCATTTGACTATGTATGGAGAGACTTGGAAAAATGAATTACCTAAAATTGATCTTTCTAGGCCTATGGTTGTTGTAGTTGGTGGCACTAAAGTTCCTGGAGAAGTATATCGTTTAGCAAGTCACAATATTTCAGTTGGTAATCAGCCACATTCTGAAGTAGCTGCATTAGCAATTTTTCTCGACTCATTAATCGGCCCAATTGATGAAGAAAATTATTTCCCTGGCGGTGAAATTAAAGTCATTCCAAACAATGAAAGGAAACAAGTTATTACTTTCGAAGAAGAATAATTCCTGATATGAAATCTGATTTCTTGTAGTCAATGATTAATAATCGTGTTCCGGCAGTATTGATGATGTCGGAGTCGACACCGGGTAAAGGATTCACACCCGGTGCTAATATTTTAGGTGTTAAAGAACCACCAACATTCATTGATGCTGCTGATCTTCTTCTTGATTCTAAAGAATTGCAACCTCCAAGTCAAGAACCTGGAGTTCTCATTTTAGCTGATGGAACTCGTTACAAAGGGCAGTTATTCGGTGCAGAAACTATTGCTATGGGGGAACTAGTCTTTACCACTGGTATGTGTGGTTATCAAGAAAGTCTTACTGATCCATCATTTGCCGGCCAAGTTCTAACTTTCACATGGCCCCTTTTGGGAAATTATGGTATCCAAGCATGTGGCTCTGAATCATCATCAGTCTGGCCCAGGGGTGTTGTTTGTAGGGAATTAATGAAAATTCCTGACCATCGTGATTCGATAGGTAGTGTCCATGACTTTTTATTATCTCATGGAGTTCCAGGTATTGAGGGAATTGATACTAGGTCATTAACAAGAAGAGTAAGAGAACATGGTACGGTGTTATGTGTTTTTGGGCCCGTGGAGAAAGAACAGGAATTATGTGAAATTTTAGAGAACCTTTCACCCCCTGATCATTCTGATTTAGTTGCTGAAGTTACCTGTTCTGTGTCGAAAATTTTGAATGAAGGTGCAGTTGATTTAGAGGGGGACCCTCTTCCTAGATTGGCTGCAATAGACTGTGGAATAAAATTTAATATTTTAAGAGAATTATGTTCAAGATTTGAAGTTGTATGGTGTCCTGCACACATGAATTTTGACGAAATTATGAATAAATGGAATCCAGATGCATTTTTCTCATCTAATGGCCCTGGTGACCCTGCACATCCAGGTTCTGCTACAATTGCTAGAGAAACTCTAGCATCGGCTGTTAGGGAAGACTTTCCAGTAATGGGTATATGCTTGGGACATCAGTTAATGGGTTTGGCAGCAGGGCTCAGGACTTACAAATTGAGATATGGACACAGGGGGGCCAATCAACCAGTAATGGATTTAGAAAGTAAGAGAGTTTACATCACTAGTCAAAATCATGGTTTTGCGGTTGAAGATCCCGAACAGGGTATGCTTGCTCCTCATCCTAGTGGAGCATGTTCTGAAAAAGGTACTAATGTTCTTGGTGCTGACTTCAAAGTTAGATATATCAATGCCAATGATAGAACTGTCGAGGGATTAGACCTAATTGGCAAGTCCTCGTTTACAGTTCAATTTCATCCGGAGGCTCGTCCCGGACCTTTGGATGCGGCTCCACTATTCGATAGATTTTCTGATATTGTGAATCATAAAAACCCTTCAAACAATGTTACTAGGGCACTAAGGGGTGATAATTAGTGCCCCGAAGAGATGATTTAGAGCGTATCGTAATACTTGGAAGCGGGCCTATCCGAATTGGTCAAGCTGCAGAGTTTGATTTTTCTGGTTCTCAGGCATGTAGGGCCTTGAGAGATGATGGTTATGAAGTAATTCTGATTAATTCAAATCCTGCTACTATTCAAAATGATCCAGAGATGGCAGATAGAATATATATTGAGCCATTATTGCCAGAGGTAGTAAAGCGTATTTTGGAAATTGAGAAGCCGGACGCGATACTTGCTGGAATGGGTGGCCAAACTGCTCTGAATATCGCTATGGCATTGGCTCATGATGGATCCTTGGATGAGTTAGGTGTTGAATTAATTGGCTGTAATTTGGCGTCTATCGATGAAGCAGAGGATAGAGATTTGTTCAAGAAAGTGTGCGAAGAAATCGACCTTCCAGTTTGTAAAGCAATTGCTTGTGATTCTATTGAAGAAGTAATTGAGGCTGCAAATGTCTTGGGAGTATTCCCTCTACTGATTAGACCTGCTTTTACCTTGGGAGGATTAGGAGGAGGAACTGCATTTAATATGGGAGAATTAGTTGAAATAGCCAGTCAAGGGATATTGCATTCCGCAATAGGTCAAGTGTTAATTGAAGTAAGTATTCTAGGATGGCAAGAACATGAATATGAAGTGATGAGAGATGATGCAGATAATGCAATAATTGTTTGTACAATGGAAAATTTAGATCCCATGGGAGTTCATACTGGCGAATCTGTAGTCGTTGCACCTCAGCAGACACTATCAGATAGAGATCATCAGAAGTTAAGAAATGCTGCTTTAAAATTAATTCGCAGATTGAACATTAAGGGAGGATGCAATGTTCAGTTTGCTGTAGACCAAAACAATGGCGATTATAGAGTAATTGAAGTAAATCCAAGAGTATCCCGTTCTTCTGCTTTGGCATCTAAAGCAACGGGTTATCCGATTGCTAGAATGGCGGCTTTGATTGCTGTAGGATATACTCTCGATGAACTCCCGAATCCAATTACAGGGGAAGGAACTACTGCTGCTTTTGAGCCTACTTTAGATTACTGTGTTGTTAAAATTCCTCGTTGGCCCTTTGATAAATTTAGGACTGCTGATAGAACAATTGGGACTTCAATGAAGTCTACTGGAGAAGTTATGGCAATTGGCCGATGTTTCGAAGAAGCCTTTCTAAAAGCTTGGGCGAGTTTAGAATATGGTCAGCCACATCCTAGACCTCTTACATTGGCCGATGCATCTGGAGGCGAAACAATGGATGAAAGAGCATCACAGCCTTTACCAGAGGCAATGTTGGTTGATTGGTTGAGAGTTCCTACAGATCGACGAATGGGAGCTCTTTTTGAAGCCTTCAGAAGAGGATATTCTATTGAAGATGTACGTGATTTAACAGGAGGAGTTACTCGCTGGTTCCTACACCGATTTGAAAAGATGGCTGCTGTAGAAACAGAGATTAGAGCCGCCGGAGAGTTAGGAATGACTCCATCAGAAATCCAATCAGAAGAAATGCGATATTGGAAAGGTTGTGGCTTTACGGATTTACACATTGCTGACGCATTATCCGGTTTTCCCGTATCTGGGTTCAAACAATTAACCAATGGTAAAGATGAATTCGCAGTTACAGCACGTAGACATGAGTTAAGCATTCATCCAAGATTTAGAATGGTTGATTCATGTGCTGCTGAATTTGCTGCTGTCACTCCGTATTATTATACAACTTATGAGTGTGGTTCCGAATCAATAGGTATAGACTACGTTCCAGATTTAAAATTGAGTAAGAAACAAAGGATTGTGGTTATAGGATCTGGACCTATACGTATCGGGCAGGGTATAGAATTTGATTACGGATGTGTTCACGCAGTTGGTGCCATACAGGACTTAGGCCATGAAGCCATAATAATAAACAATAATCCTGAAACAGTTTCGACAGATTTCGATACAAGTGATAGACTATATTTCGATCCGCTAACATTGGAATCAGTCAGTGAGATCCTACTCCGTGAGGATGCGCATGGAATTTTACTACAATTTGGTGGACAGACAGCGATTAATCTTGCTTTACCTTTGTCAAATAATTTACCTCATTTATCATCTATGGGTCTTGATATCACTATGGAAGGGACTACTCCTGAAGCCGTCGATGAGGCTAGTGATCGAGAAAGATTTGAATCATTTGCCAAAAGAAATGATCTGAGAATGCCAAATGGAATGACTGCTTCTAATCCCGATCAAGTTCGCGATTCAGTTAGAGAAATTGGTTATCCCGTTCTTATCAGGCCATCCTATGTTCTAGGCGGAAGAGGAATGGAAATTCTATCCTCGAATCGCCAATTAGAATCTTATATGCAAGACGCTTTTCTATCACCAGAAAGACCTTTGTTGGTAGATGAGTACCTAGGTAATGCAATAGAACTCGATGTGGATGCGGTGTCGGATGGTAGAGATGTATTGGTGGGGGCAATAATGGAGCATCTTGAAGAAGCAGGAATCCATTCTGGAGATTCAACTTGTTTTATACCTCCACAAAATGTCCCTGATAAGGTATTGATACAAGTTGAAGAATGGACCAGAAAGATAGGTATAGAGCTTGGAATAGTAGGTTGTTACAACATTCAATTTGCTATTAGGGGAGAGACATTATATGTCTTAGAAGTTAATCCAAGAGGTTCACGGACATTTCCATTTGTAGCCAAGGCTACAGGAGTTCCTTTAGCAAGAATCGCAGCTATGGTTGCTTTGGGCGAAAAACTATCTGATCTCAATATTCCTGAACGTCAAGATGATGCTGTTTGTGTTAAAGCACCAGTGTTTCCTTTTATCAAACTAAGAGGACTTGATCCTGCCCCTGGTCCTGAAATGAAATCAACTGG
>DATY01000011.1:24159-24479 GCA_002504905.1 Euryarchaeota archaeon UBA605
AATCAACTGGAGAAGTAATGGGTAGTCATGAAAGGGCATCCGCAGCTTATCTCAAAGCACGATTAGCAACAGAATCTCCCGTTCCAACTGAAGGAGGGGTGTATATTACAGTGAAAGATAGTGATAAAGATTCAATAATCGACCAAGCAAAATCATTAATCGATTTAGGATTTAAGATATATGCAACTAGAGGTACTGCAAGCGTTCTTCGAGATAAAGGAGGATTAGAAGTTGAGACCTGTTACAGGATAACGGAAGGTTTGACTCCAGATGCTTTAGATTTGATGAGACAAGGTAAAATTCAACTTATAATTAATACA
>DATY01000006.1:0-114351 GCA_002504905.1 Euryarchaeota archaeon UBA605
TAGTATTGGGAATAAAACAATTAAGAGAATTATTATACTACTATAACCACTAACTCGATTAGCAATTTTTTCAATTCTTAGAGGATTCATATTTTTCCCAAAGAATTTTATTATTGAATGAGTTGAATCTCTAGTAATCTGTCCCCCATCAAATGGAACCATTGGTATTAAGTTAGCAAATCCTAGAATGAAATTTATCCATGCAAACCAGAATAAGAAATCAAAAATAGCTAACATACCCACAGTTCCTATTGTTGATGCAATAAAACCATCTCCTGATTCGATTAGGTCTCTCTCTTCTAGTGGCATAGAATGCCCCTCTAATCTAATTGGCTCACCTAGTAATTCTAATGGCTTGAATATGAAAATAATAGTTCTCAGAAGTGGATTAAAGTCTTCAGTGGATGACAATTTATATCCATCAACCGCACTGGTACCAGAAGAGATTCCACTAACTCCGAGGAAAGCATTTCCTTGTTCTATACCATTCTCATTCAAGAAATCGACATAATCATCCATACATTGTTCTTGATTTTTACAATCCTCCTCAAACCAAGTAGGAATTCCCTGTGAAATATAATAATCCAATTGATCAGTTAATGTTACAGTAATCTCTCTATTTTCTCTATCTCCCATATCATTTTTTCTTGATAAAATAGATAAATTCATTTCATCTCCAGCAGACTTAGAATTCATTATTTCTGTGAAAGAATCATAATCTGGAACATGTACGCCATCAAGATGGGTAATTATTTCATAAGGTTCTAATCCAGCTTCTTCAGCACCACTATCGACAATGATTCCTTTCGCATGTAGGCCTGGATCAGATGCTATGAATCCTGAGGCTGTACATGATAATAGAAGAATTACGAAATATGTTGAAACAATATTTATCGATGGTGCAGCGGCATAAATTCTCAATCTTTCTCTCCTAGGTGCTCTGGTCATTTCTTGAATTTCAGGTTCGAAAAATGCTCCCATCGGCAAAGGTCCTAAAAGTAATAATCCGAAACTTTTTGCTCTCATCCCATGAACTCTTGCTTGTATCGCATGTCCGTATTCGTGAATTATTACAGCCATAATTAATGCAATAACTGGCCACCAGAATGGTACGAAACTAGTAACTCCTGGTATTAATAACAAATCTTTTGCAGGTATTGATTCTTCAGGTGGGGAAAATGCACTTGCAATAGCTGATAAAATTAGAAGAAGAATAACTCCGAACATCACAATAAAACATAACCAAATTGAAAATTCTCCAAAACCTCTCCAAAATTTTCTATATTTTGAAATCTTTTCAAGAAAAATCCTACCTTTCTTTGTTCTTATCATTAAAATAAAGCCCAAGACTCTTGTTGCATCCCAATTATCTAGAGTTCCATTATTTTCTAGAGTAATCAATAGAGAGTACCAAACTATCATAATTATAGCGCCCCATATAGGTAGCCCTAGTAGATAGAAAAAGTAAATTGAAATCATTGGCAATAGATGATTCATGGCTGACCCCTCCTCATCTTGCATGATATGTCGCCAGCACTCCTATTCTTCAACTTGTGTTCTCTAATACAAAAATGACTTCAAACATAAACCTCTCGGAATGACATGGCGCAACCTGATTCAGAGGATATTAAGAGCGAAAAACGTCAACTTGATATCATTAGAAGAGAAAGAGACAGTATTCAACGTTTATTGAATCAGGCTAGATTAGCAAATTTAAATCAAGAAGTTCAAAATCTAATTCAAGAATTTGATAGACTTGATGCGGTTCTTTCAGAAGATGATTCATATTGAGCCATTATTGGTTCCTTTGTTTGAAAAATAGTATTTTCATGTGAATTAGATGATTGGATGAAATTAGCATTTTCTGATTTTGAAATTAAGGAAAGAAATTTGTGTAAAGGAAGTCCCTTATCCCAATCTAAGTATGGCGTACCATTCCTAGTTAATGGCAACTCAGGTACTGTTCTTGCAAGTAATCTTAGTTTTCCAGTAAGTCCCTCAATCTTTACTCGGAATATTCTCCAACTATCGCCCCTTACTCCTTTTAGCCTGTATGCATAGAATGGTTGAATACAACATCTAATTCCAATTTCTTCTAGTGCATTATACTGTAACACTGTTCTACCAGAAAGATATAATTTTCTTTTTTTAGAAGACTTGACTTCTATAGGAAAACACATATCTCCTCTTAATGCTAAAAGATCTCCAGTTCCTTCTGATCCACTTCCGGGCGCCCTTACAACAAGAAATGGACGTTGACAAATCTGCATGGCATATGCTCTTTCACTTTCACTACAAGATCTAGTAATTGCTCGAACTCCTTTTTCTTCACCAGCTAGTACTGAGCGTAACTCTCGCTCGTATGCTCCCCCTATTCCCATGCTACTATCGTAATCTCAAGGTTATTGAGGACATCGCATGATTAGTGCTATATTTATCAATTATTGAGGTTTTTAACCAAGTAGCAAAAATCAAATTATTGAAATTTACCCTTCCTATATTCTCTTGTTCTATCGACTCCTGGGAATTGATCTTCACTTTCACGATATACTGTTTTCATATTCTTCAGAAAACTCTGTTCATTTGTGACAATTAATACCATATCTACGCCAGGATCTTCTCCTTCATCCATCCAAGCTAATACAATCTCCATTGTCATCCTAGCTCCTTCTCTATGTGGATAGGAGAATACATCCATGCCCAATGGTGGTAGTACTAAAGTTTCTCGAGGTTTCAGATTTGCTACTTCTGCAAATAATGAATCATATGATTTCTTTAACAATTCTCTTCGATATTGATCCTGTGTGGGTCTTCTGCAGTCTGGGCCAACAACATGTACAAGGTGTTCTGCTGGAAGATTAAACGCAGATGTGGTAACTGCCTCCCCAACTCCACAAGGTTGTGAATTGGTTTTTCGTTTTTCTTTAGCTATTTCAGTACAAGCAGCTCTTAATTCAGGACCCGCAGCCAACTGCATTACTTCATCTAAACCCTCTCTTCCTGCCAGCCTATTGTTAGCTGGTAGGACCATAATGTCTCCTTCGACTCTAGTTACATTACCAAAGCATACTCTCACCTGTCCATATTTACATTCTCGGACTATGATGACCTCTGCCATATTATCTCGAGACTAGGGCATCCAATATGTATGCTTCTTCTCATCATTCTGAATCTCATAGCGAACATTTGATGCGTGAAGACGTCTCCGAGTTATACATGTCAGTAGGTTATGTACTAGTAAATGTTGAACCTGGTTCAGAAGTTAAAGTGTTTAATGCAGCCTCCTCTCTATCCTTTGTAACAGATGCTAATCTTCTATTTGGTGATCATGATCTGATTGTTAAGTTAGAGGCGGACAATATGGGAGATATAGCCCGATTAGTAGTCGAATCAATACGTGCAATTCCTGGAGTTTTGAATACTAAAACACTTGCTTGTGCAGAAATGTGAATCATTTTTTGATAGTTGGTTTTTACAGATTTACCTCAATTGTGGCGCAGTATCGCGTTTTTTATACAATACCTTCATATCCTATTTTGACAGGCGAAGAGGTGGAGGATTGCTTTATGTCAGACAAAAAATACTTCGTATTGATGGAGAATGGAAAGGATACTACTCAAGTATTCGTAAGCAAGCAGCCACGTGGAGCAGCTCTGAAAGCAGCCACACGTGGCCATACCGATATCCAACTGCGTGAACGTGGAACAAACCGTGTTCATAATTTTGAAGGTTGGACTGAGGTTGTTGCAAAGCCAGCTAATGGACCAGCTTGGCTACCAGACAAAATCAAGAAGGCCAATGTAAAGAAAAATGGAATTACTCGATTGTGAGTAATCTATTTTTTTCGGAATTACAAAACCCCTCTTCGGGGCTACTCGAAGAGGGTTAAATCATCTTAATCCTAATTTTCGACCAATAATTGCTATTGGGTCATAGTATTCTGTAACTACTCTTTCTTTCAGAGGAATAATTGCATTATCTGTGATATTTATCCCTGCGGGGCATACTTCAGTACAGCATCTAGTGATATTACAATAACCTATACCAAAATCATCTTTAATCTCAGGAATTCTATTTTCAACATCTAATGGGTGCATTTCCAATCCTGCTAAACGCACAAAGAATCTTGGTCCAGCGAATTCATCGAATTTTTGATGTTCCCGAAGTACATGACAAGTATTAACACATAACATACATTCAATACAACCTCTAAATTCTTGGATTCTATTCGCTTCATTCTGATTAAATTCCCAGTCCAACTCATCAGGTCCGTTAATAGGAACCATTTTCTTATTCATTTCATATGCCCAAGATGTGTCTGTAACTAAGTCCTTTGTCAATGGGAATGATTGCATTGGTTTGATAACCACTGGTTCTCCATCAGGAGTTTCATCCATCACTTCTTCCATCCTTGTCATACACATTAATCGTGGTTTTCCATTTACTTCTGCGGAACATGAACCACATTTACCCGCTTTACAATTCCATCTACAAGATAGATCTGGAGCGTGCTCAGCCTGTATTCTATGAATTACATCAAGAACTACCATTCCTTCATCCATTTCTACAGTATAATCTACCATTTCTCCAAATGGGTCTCCATCTTCATCAGGCTCTCCTCTGAAAATTTTGAATGTTACATCTTCAGCCATCTCACTCTTCCTCCTCGTGTAAATCCTCAGTATCTAGCAATTTCTTAAGTTCATCATCAATTGGAGGGTATTTTCGATACTCAATTGTCATTACATCTTTTTTTGTAATAACGCTGTTAACTTTACCCCAGTATTTGTAATCCGGCGTTGGAAAATCATCTCTGGTATGACCTCCTCTAGATTCTTCTCTGTGGAGAGCCGCCAGAGTACACATTCTACTTACATCAATCATAGCATCAATTTCTAGTGCTTGATGCCAACCTGGATTGTAAATCCGACTATTGCCAGTAGATGTTTTACTAGCACGCTTTTCTAAATCATTTAGGTCTTCTAATGCCTCTTTTAACAATTTTTCAGTTCTGATAATACCTACTTTATGCTGCATCATTTCTCTTAAATCTTCTACAACTTTTGCGGGATTCTCTCCATCAACTCTATTTAATGGAGCCAGGGTTTCTTCAATTGCATCCATAATCTCATTTGAGTCAATAGGTAAGAACTCTTCAATGTCTTTAGCGATTAATGCAGCATTCTCGCCCGCAATTTTACCAAATACAATTAGATCTGAGAGTGAATTTCCTCCAAGTCTATTGGCACCGTGTAGCCCTGTGGCGGCTTCTCCAGCAGCGAACATTCTAGGAACCGTAGTTTCCTGTGTTTCTGGATGTACCTTTATTCCTCCCATTACATAATGCGCAGTGGGTCCGACTTCCATTTTTTCAGTGGTGATATCAACTGCGGCTAATTCCTTGAATTGATGATACATCCCAGGTAGTTTCTTTCTTACTTGGTCAGGTTCTCTCCAAGAAATATCCAGATATGCGCCGCCATGAGCGCTAGCTCTACCAGCATCTCTTTCAGAATTAATAGCTTTAGCAACAACATCTCTCGTCAATAATTCCGGAGGTCTCCTAACAGTAGCTAATTTTCCTTCTACAATCTCAGACACCCATTCTAAAGCCTCTTCTTCAGTATCTGCAAATTCATCCTTATACATTTCTGGAACATAGTCAAACATGAATCTCTTCCCTTCTGAGTTGGTTAGCATTCCTCCTTCTCCTCGAACACCTTCTGTAACTAAAATTCCTTTCACAGATGGGGGCCAAATCATTCCAGTAGGGTGGAACTGTATAAATTCCATATCTCCTATTTCTGCACCAGCCCAATATGCTAATGCATATCCTTCTCCAGTATACTCCCAAGAACCTGAACAAACAGCCCAACATCTAGTAGCACCGCCTGTAGCCATTACGATGGTCTTTGCTTTGAAAACATGTAATGATCCATCGTTCCTATCATAGGCAAAACACCCAGAGATTTTACCATCTGTTTTGAACAGTCTACGTACGGTGAATTCCATAAATATCTCCATTCCCATGTGAACTCCTTTTTCTTGTAGAGTTCTAATCAATTCCAAACCTGTTGCATCTCCAATATGTGCTAGTCTAGGATATGTATGTCCACCAAAGTTTCGTTGATTAGTCAATCCTTTAGGAGTCCTATCAAATACTGCTCCCCAGGTTTCTAACTCTCTAATTCTGTCAGGTGCTTGTTGAGCATGAATTCTTGCCATTCTCCAATCATTTAGGTACTTTCCACCTTTCATAGTATCTCGAAAGTGAGTTTGCCAATTATCTCGTGGATCCTTATTTCCTAATGCAGCTGCAGCGCCCCCTTCTGCCATTACTGTGTGAGCCTTTCCAAGCATTGATTTACAAATCATAGCCACGCTAACTCCTGTTTTACTTGCTTCTATTGCAGCCCTTAATCCAGCTCCTCCTGCCCCAATTATCACAACATCATGTTCATGAACAATGTAATTTTCACTCATAATTTCACCTCACATTATTATCCAATGATAGTCATTTATCCTTCCTTCGGAAACAGCCCAAACAAACAAATCTCCAAGAAAAACCATTACTAAACTGGTCCAAAACCAGAATGCATGTTCAATATTTAAATTACTAATCTTGATGTATAATTTACCCATTAATCCAGAGATTCCCCCTCTCCATTGGTTCATTCCACCACCGAATAGGTGTCTGAATGCATGACAAGATGCAACATACATGAAAAGAAGAAATGACTCAGTTGCTAAAACTAAAGTCCCAATCGAAACTCCGAAATCTGTTCCGTTATCTCCATCAAACCACATTGTATGGTAGACATCGTAAACTTTCATAGAAAGAATAATTATTGCTAAATATAACATATATCTATGAATATTGTTTAAGATGAATAATCCAGTCTCACCTTTGTATCCAATTCTGTAATTCACTTCAGGTTTTGCAACCACACATGCGGTGGGGTTTTGGAAAAACACTCTATGGTAGACTTTTCGCATGTAGTAACAAGTTCCTCTAAACCCAAATGGTATCCATAAAACCAGTAAAGCAGAATTCATCCAATTTGGTGTTTGTAAATCAAATAAATGTATTATGTCGGGTGAAAAAATTGGTGAAGTCACTCTGTGATCATCATAGTGAATTGCACCATCCCAAATTAAAACTCTTAATGCTGTGTAAACGAGAGCTAGAGTTAAACCAAAACCCATCCAAAAAGGTTTAGTCCACCACTTATCAATTCTATCTGTTTTCCCAAACCCTTTTTTCAGGGGTAGTTTAATCGAATCGGACAAAGAACTCACCAACTGGTACAAGACCAGTAATACTTGCGACTCAAGTAATGGCAATAAGTGATTGCTTTTCTCCATTACTTAATCATTCATCCCAAACGGAATATTAATTCACAGTTAGTCTCTCCGATGTTTGAGAAAAATGGATAACTTCAGTGATATCACCTCATCAATTTGTGTTAATTGTGGCTATATGCCAGGGGCTTGGCTCCCCTCAATCCGTTGCCCTGAATGTGGAGAAATAATGTTCCCTTGAAATGATGTAATTTACGCTAAAGAAGAATAATCTACTTCTTCTTCAATCAATTCAATTTCGTCTACATCCATTTGAGCAAGTTGTAATTTACCAGATAATTCATCATTAACTGCATGCCAATATGAATATGACTCAATTACCCAAATACCTGATTCTCTGGTACCATTTCCACTGCCTTTTACTCCCCCGAAAGGAAGATGTGCTTCAGCTCCAGTTGTTGAATTATTTATTCCGGTCATCCCTGCTTTAATTCCTGATTTGTATCTATATGCTTCCAATCTATCGTTTGTGTAAATTGCACTTGATAAACCGTATGGGGATGCATTCGCAAGATGTAATGCATGTTCGAAATCTTTAGCCTTAACAATAGTTACAACTGGTCCAAATATTTCTTCATGGAAACATTCCATTTCTTCAGTTACATCAGCATAAACATGTGGCCACATGTAAACTCCTTGTTCTGGATTTCCAAGAAAATTTTCTGGTTTATTTTCGGATGTAATTCTTCCGTTACCCCAAAGCTTTCTAGCTCCACTTTTTTCACATAATTCTAGATCTCGCATAAAATCCTTCGCATATTTTTCAGATAACATTGGTCCATACAATACATTATCATGAACCATAGAATCTCCAATAGTTGTTGACCTTACTTTTTCCATTAATTTATCTATGAAATCATCGTAAATATCTTCATGAATTATCAAATTTCCAAGGCTGGTACATCTTTGACCTGCTGTTCCAAATCCTGCCCAGTATGCTCCTTCAACTGCATTCTCCATATTCGCACTAGGCATAATAACTAATGGATTCTTACCTCCGAGTTCTAGACTTGCAGATACTAAGTTCCTTCCACAAATTTCTCCAATCATTTTTCCGACTGGCGTAGATCCTGTGAAACTAATCTTATTCACTAATCCATGGTCTACTGCATCAACCAGATGTTGTCCTGCCCCACTACCTTTTCCATGAATTAAGTTAATTACACCGTTTGGTAATCCTGCTTCATGCATAATTCTTGTTAGCATGAAAGATAGTAATGGTGAGTCTTGAGGACTTTTCCATACACACGTATTTCCACACATAATTGCGGGAATCATTTTCCAGAAAGGAACTGCTGATGGGAAATTACATGCATTTATTATTCCGCAAACTCCTAATGGTCTTCTGTATGTGAATAATTCTTTATCAGGCAATTCAGAATTGACTGTTTGACCATACAACCTACGGCCTTCTGATTGGAAGAATAGACAGGTATCAATTGCTTCCTGAACTTCTCCTCCACTTTCTTTCAATGTCTTACCAATTTCTCTTGTTTCAACTCTTACAATATCATCTTTGTACTGCATCAATAATCTTCCCATATTCCCTATAATTTGTCCTCTTGTCGGTGCAGGAGTTGATGACCATGAAGGGAATGCATTTCTTGCAGCACTTAATGCATCATGAACATCCTCTTTAGTAGAAAGAGGAAACTCTCCAAGACAGTCTGATAGCAGTGCCGGATTCAGACTTTCAAAAGTTTCTCCACCACTTGATGATTTCAATTCACCATTAATTATATTATATCCCTTAATCTTTGGACTACCGTTGGGATTATTGGCTTCCATAAATTCAAATCCTGTTTCTAGTACATTGGTCATGTGCCTGCGAAATATAACTCTATGAAGAAACCTTCTCAAGGAGGATTATGACGATTTAATTGATTATTCATTTGACATCTCCAAGTTCACAGGTTTAACTACCCCCTATTACTACAAAGGATTGTTCAGGGGGATGTGGAATGTCAAATGAGGAAGTAGATGACTTACAACTTAGAGTAGCAAAGGCGATACCAAGTGATGTAGGACATGGTCGAGCACGAGTACCTTTTGATAATGATTTGAATTTAAAACCAGGAGATATTGTTGAAATAACTGGAGAACAAAAAACCGCTGCCATTGTATGGCGTTGCCGTCCAGAAGATGCGAATCTTGGTATTATTAGAGTTGATGGAATAATTAGAAAAAATGCAGGAGTTTCTCTTGGTGATAAGGTTTCAATTCGTAAAGTAGAGACACAACCCTGTCAAAAATTAATTCTTAGTCCAGTAATGGCAAAACAACAAAAAGTACGTTTTGGACCCGGAATTGAGGGTTTTGCCCGTAGAGGATTGAACAAGAGACCAGTAGTTTCTGGCGACAGAATATTCATTCCCGGAATGACTCTTTTCGCGGAAGCCTTACCCTTCCAAATAGTAAAAACAACTCCTAAGGGAATAGTTCAGGTACTACCGGATACTGAAATAATAATCAAAGAAGAACCAGTTGATGAAGAAGATGAATCCGGTCAACCAATTTCAACAATCTCATATGAAGATATAGGGGGTATTGGTGAGCAACTTCAAAAAGTTAGAGAAATGATTGAACTTCCTCTAAAGCACCCCATTCTTTTTCGAAGGTTGGGCATAGATCCTCCTCGAGGAGTTCTTTTGCATGGACCCCCAGGTACTGGAAAAACATTGATTGCGAAGGCTGTAGCATCAGAAACTAAAGCAAACTTCACTTCAATAAATGGCCCTGAGATAATTTCTAAATATTATGGTGAGAGTGAAAAACAATTACGAGAAATCTTTGACGAAGCAGCAGCTAATTCTCCTGCAATTATTTTTATTGATGAACTAGATTCTATTGCACCTAAGAGAGAGGATGTTAGTGGAGAAGTAGAAAGAAGAGTAGTGGCTCAGTTATTGACCCTATTGGATGGTATGCAAGGTAGAGACAATGTCATAGTTATTGGTGCTACGAATCGTCCTGATGCGATAGATCCCGCTCTTCGCCGTGGAGGAAGATTTGATCGTGAATTAGAGATAGGGGTGCCCGATAAGAATGGGCGCTCAGAAATAATTAGTATTCATACCCGTGGAATGCCAATTAGTGATGATTTCGAGATTGAATGGCTATTAGATAATACTCATGGATTTGTTGGAGCCGATATTTCCGCTCTTGTCAGAGAAGCCGCAATGAAAGCTCTTCGAAGATACCTGCCAGAAATTGATTTAGATGAAGAACAGATACCTGCCGAAGTACTTGAGAAGATGGAAGTTAGAATGGCAGATTTCAAATTAGCGATTAAGGAAATTGAGCCAAGTGCTCTTAGAGAAATTTATCTTGAAGTTCCTGAGGTGAGTTGGGATCAAGTTGGTGGATTAAAAGAAGTGAAAGAAAGATTGAAGGAAAGTATTGAATGGCCTTTAACAAAGCCTGAGATGTTCAATCATTTTGGTATTAACCCTCCTCGAGGAATAGTTCTATTTGGAGCCCCTGGAACTGGTAAGACCCTTATTGCGAAGGCAATTGCAAATGAAGCAAAAGCGAATTTTATTACGATCAAAGGACCTGAATTAATCTCTAAATGGGTAGGAGATTCTGAGAAAGCAGTTAGAGAATTATTCAAGAAAGCTAAGCAGTCTAGCCCTTCAATAATTTTCCTAGACGAATTTGAAAGTATTGCAGGAGTTAGGAGAAGTAACACAGGTGAAGGTTCAGATGTTATGAATAGAGTAGTTAATCAATTACTGAGTTCAATGGATGGCGTTGAATCAATGGAAGGTGTAATTGTGGTTGCTGCTACCAACCGTCCAGAGATGATAGATCCCGCATTATTGAGAAGTGGAAGGTTTGAAAGAGTACTTCATATTCCTCCACCAGATGTTGATTCAATAAAGGCGATTTTGAGAATTCATTCCGAGCCAATGCCTCTCGGTAGATTCAACATTGAAGACTTAGCTCCTCAATTGGTTAATTACACTGGGGCTGACATTGAAGCAATATGTCGTGAGGCTGCATTAATTTCAATGAGAGCTGAGAAGAAAAGTGTGTCGAAAAAGCATTTTGAAGAAGCAATTAATAGAGTCCGTCCAACCATTAACGATGAAATGATGGATTACTACAATAGAATGGAAGCCAGGTTGACTAGTGGACTTGAATCTGTTAGACGAACGTCTGAGATACATTCTGGAATTGAATCTGCATGAGGAGAAAATATGCCAGTAACATTCGGAAGAGAAATTATCAATCGTGAAGTTCATGATAGCGCTGATGATAGGTTAGGCAGTGTTACAGATTTTACTATCGATATCGAGAGTGGACAGATAACAAATATTTTGGTTATGATTGAACCAGATATTAATCCTCAACTTCTTCCTTGGCCTACAGTAAATGGTCTTTTATCGGTTCCAGTTGAAGAAATTGATAGCGTTGGAAAGGTTATCAAATTGTCAGAATAGTATGATGCATAACCGTTCAATCGTTCACAACCGTCTTAAGTCGAAGTTCAGGCTCGATATTTGTCGTATAGACTAGGTGGGGTATAGGATGGCCAATTTTCGCGATTATACTCGTAGATTAACCACTTTGAAAGCTCGACGTAATATGTTAGTCGGGGCTTTTTGGATTTTACTAATTCTCTTAGTTTCTACTATAGCCGCAACCTATGTCACCGATGGTCAAACACAACAATCAGCTTATGGTGATGATTGGAATGATCTTGGTTTATTTAGAGCCGAAATAAATAGCATGGGTGTCGACACAACTGCATTAGTCTCGAGTCCATTATTATTGAGTGAAATAGATCATCCAGAAGAAGCAATTTTCGTTATATCAGGTGTGGAGAAAGATACTATTTCATTACCCAGATTTACTGGTGATGAGAATGTAATTGAATTATCAGAAGGTTCTGGATATACGACCTCTGAGATACTGGCTATAGAAGAATTTGTGGAGTCAGGAGGAACGGTACTTCTGATGGATGATAAAGGCTATTCTTCAACTTTAGCCGAACAATTTGGCTTGGAATTTTCTGGGCATACATTATATGATGGAGAAGCGTATGCTACAGAACTAGACTATAATTTCATTTGGGTAAATACTACTTCGGCTTTCAACTTTACAACAAATTCAGGTTCTTTATCGAGTATTCATCCTTGCCTTAGGGATACAGATACAGATGGTTTCATTGATTTATTAGACACCGATCCTTACGATATTACTACATTCCCAGCAGGAATTACTAGAGAGGATGCAGGATTATGTTCTCATAGATGGATTTCCGAAACACAGTGGGATTTTTCTGAGAATTATAATTTGCTGACCAACCAACCTTCTGCCTTCAATGCGGGTTCTTACAATCCTGTGGAAAATAGATATGATATTGGCAAATCAACTTTAGATTCATATTTGGATACAAATGATGATGGCAATCTAACAATTGGATCTTCTGCATTTGGAATAGATGGAGATGAAGTTGGTCCATTTGCTGTCTATGTTCGTTACTGTGCGGATCGTTTGTGTGTAGGTGCAGATTCGGGGAGAGTTCATTTCGTTGCAGATGGTTCAATCTTAACTAATTCATTATATGACGATTCATTCTATTCCGGTGTCGACGATGTAGTCCCTTCAAATGATAATCGAAAGTGGGCACTAGATGTAATTGCTGAATCATTGTTAATCGGTAATTCAAGTGCAAAGAGTTCTTCTAATGCAATTGTTATTTTTGATGAATCGAGACATCAACAACCTACATTATTTGGTGATACATACAATTTGATGTATTATTTATTGATTTATTTTACAAATGATTGGATGGCTATGTTACTATTATTTCTCGGGTTATTCATTACACTTGAAGCGGTATTAATCCGTAAAGAAGATCCGGAGAATTGGCGTCATGTTTTCAGAATAATTTACTATGGCTTTGGAGATGCTAGAAGATATGAATATTATCAGAAACCTGAAAAAATAAGACAGGTTTTACTTACAAGAATAAGAAATTTGAATACTTTATCAAGGGAAGAATTTGATGCACTCCCAGCTGCTGAATTACAAAGAATGATTGACGATCAAGTATTAACTAAATTCATTTTTGAAGATAGAAGATATAAGCCAGATGAATTAGTGGGAATTGTCAAGAGAATCAAAGAATGGGGTTCGACTAATTCTGAAGAGGAGGTAGAATATGTGGACTCGTAAAGCAGCTATCATTCTTACTAGTGGGATAAGTTTGATTCTTATAGGAATGATGATATCTAATTTCCAATTAATGATTGTAGGTCTGACATTCGTATCATTTTTAGCAATCAATGGATGGATAGAAGGGCACTCAGATTTAGAAATTAATAGAGAGGTATCTGCGGTTAATGTTTACAAAGGAGATGATATTAATGTAGTACTCACGATTACAAATAAGTCATATCGTCGTACACAACAGTTAGAGGTTTTTGATAATGTTCCTCATGAGATGAAAATGAGAAAAGGTATTAATTTGATGAGAATGAATCTTGGTCCTGGGCAGACTGCCACAATTCGTTACACAGTTCGTTGTCCATTAAGAGGACATTACACCATAGGCCCAACTTCCATTAGATATAGAAATTCATTTAATTTATTTGTTTCTGAAACAAGTATTGGGGATAGGTCGGATATTACTGTATTCCCGCAAGTTAGAGATGTAGAAGAGGCTTTGATTCGTTCAGATGTTCCAAAGATGTATACTGGAGCTACAACACTAAAAACACCAGGTCAAGGTATGGAATTTTATGCATTGAGAGAGTATTTCCCCGGAGATTCATTCCGCTCAATTAACTGGAAAGCTTTTGCTAGAACTGGAGAATTGATGGTAAATGAAAAGACTAGAGATGCAGTAACTGATGTTTTCATAATTCTTGATACTCGTGATGTTGCAAGAATTGGAACCGTACTCAAGAATCCATTAGAGATGGGTACAGTAGCAGCTGCCTCAATTGCTAATTATTTTATCAAGAGAAGAGATTCAGTTTCATTGGTCACATATGGTGAAAGAATGGACTTTCTCCCTCCAGAAACTGGAGATAAGCAACATTACAAAGTTCTAAGCCAATTAGCAGCTGTTGAATCAAAAGGAAGCATGCCTTTGCAGGCAGTAACTAATGCTCTCTCCCCAAGAATTTCTCGTGGTTCACCTGTATTCATTATTAGCAGTCTTGAAGGAGATGGGACTACTTTGTCAGCAATTAGAAATCTTTCAGGAAAGGGACATGAAGTGATAGTTCTGTCTCCTAGTAGTATCGATCTAGAGAGACTGGTTAGCAGAATTCCTAGAATGGCCTATGAAGTCTTAAAATTAGAAAGACAAAATAGGCTAACAGCAATTTCAGGTTATGGAGCCAAAGTAATTGATTGGACTCCTAGTGTTGAATTGTCTCAAGCATTATTGCAAATAAGGACTGTATAGGGAGGTAAAAATATGGCAGCAGATGTAGTACCTGAATCAAAAACACTCCATATTACAAAATTACGTTTCAGATGGCAAGTATTACTTTTACAAACTCTATCTACCATTTCACTCTTATTCTTAATGCGAAAAATGAGCGAGTTATATGGAGAATGTTCTGAGAAGTTTGTTGCTAACTCAGGTTCAGATGGTTGGTGCCCAGCCTATGAACACACTAGAGGATTAAGATGGATGGATTCTAATGGCAATACAATTCTACCTGATTTCATCACTGGTATAAATGAAACAGGTTTTGATTCGTTTACTATGCCATTGATACTATGTTTTGTTTTAACAGCATTATGGGTATTTGTACAAACACGTGGTGAAAGATTTCAATTGATTATAAAAAGGATATTTAGTATAATTTTAGCATCTTGGTTCTTACTTCCATTCCTGATTTCTTGGTTGTTAGGAATGGTTTCGAATGGGCCATATCTTCCAATCGGAAATCTCGATGAACAATATAATCATATTAACCTGGTATTAGCCCCATTTGAATTTTTCTTTGAACTAGTATTTTTTGGAATTGTTTTTGCTCCAATTCTTATAGGATTAATGGGAATTTGGGGTCTTTCTAAAAGAATGATAACATGGGCAACAGGTTATTTCTTGATGGTAATTGGAATCCATGCTATGCTTACATTTGAAGGTGTAACCACAGCGGTAGATGTTGGTTTGAAACCTCTATCTGCTCAGATTGGTGAAGCCACATTATATGGAGGACTAATTTCTCCACTGGCACTCGATTTATTGACCGTAGCCATATTATTGCTAGTATTCTTAGAATCAGGATTAGCAGTAATCACAAATCTTGAATATACATCTGTTCTTCCGGAAGCCTCAAAGAATGATTCAGAATATATTAATCAATTTAATAACATAATTAATGGACATTTAATACATTTATTTGGAGTAATGATTGTTGTGAGTATTACAACCGCACTAGCTCTAGAATTTGATGACTTCTTAATTTCATTCGTTGGAGTTTTAGAAGGGTCTCAGTGGTCAGGGCAGGTTAAGGAATCACTCGAATTACAACTAACTTATGGTAAAGTAATTTCAGCATCATTATTCATGATTGTTGTTGCAGGAGGTAGATTTGTAATCCCTTGGCAAAGGATTACCGGAGTTATTGAAACAGGCCTTTCTAAAATTAGAAATTAGCTGAGTCGTAATTTTTTGTGAATAATTCCCCACAAAGAAATAATCGATATAAATTCAATAATTAGAATTATAACATTATTCTCAATACTGATAGATTGAAAAATTTCTACTATTTGTTCTTGAAATAAAATTGTAATTAAAATCGTACTGAAAACTAAAAATCGATGCAACCAAGGACCAATTTTAGTCACTTTATCCGTCTGCTGACTGGATAAAGGAGGGTGTCCATCCATGGGCCTATCACAAGCATCTAGGTCATCAATCCATCGCTCAATCACTATCTTTGACTCGTTGGGTTCAAGCGCAGAATACTTGACGACTCATTATGGACGGCGCCCTCACGATACAATCTTGTAGCCAATGCAGGGAGTCCTCAATTCTATTTCAGGAATATAGTGGCCAACATTTGTGCGGTAAACATCTAGCTTCTTCAATAAGAAAAAGAGTAGCTAAAGAAGTGCGTTCACAGATCAATTTACCTAAAGACGCTCGACATCCTGATGGTTCTCCATTCAAAATCTTTGTAGCAATTTCTGGAGGTAAAGACTCCGCAGTTCTTTTGACTATGCTTGTTGATATAATCGGTCAGAGAAGAGATGTAGAAATAATTTCAGGTTGTATCGACGAAGGAATCGATGGATATCGCTCACCCTCGCTCGAATTAGCAAGAGAACTTGCTGACTCTTTGGGAATTAGGTTTGAAACATTGTCGTATGAGGAGATAGGATATGATCGAATGGATAATGTAGTAAAGAAAATGGATATTATCGGAGAGAATAATCCTGATGCTAAGGGTATGATGCCGTGCTCATATTGCGGAGTTTTTAGAAGACAAGGAATCAATTCTTTAGCAGAGAAAGTTGGAGCAGACATCATGGCTTTGGGGCATAATCTGGATGATATGGCACAATCAATTATTATGAATTTTCAAAAAGGGAACATCGAAAGGTCGGTTCGTTTAGCTCCACATACTGATGATCCGATTGAGGGTTTGGCTCCCAGAGTAGTACCTCTGCGCTGGATTCCTGAGCAAGAAATTCATGCTCATGCAATTTTTTCAAATTTACCGATACATCATGGTGATTGCCCCCATGCTCCAGGCGCTATGAGGCAGTTAAGTCGTAGGATTATTGCAGATATGGAAACCATTACTCCGGGATCAAGGCATGGTCTCTTACATTCTTTAGACCAAATACGAAAGTTACACAAAGAAGTAAATCCTACAAAATCAGAGATTAAGAATTGCGAGAAATGTGGCGAGATAACTAGTAGAAAAATTTGTCAGGCCTGTACCATGAAACGTTGGTTAGAAGAAAATTAAATTATAAAATCAACAATCTGATCAATATCTTGATTCTTTCCACAATATGAACATCGTAATACCAAAGGATCCGCAGAAATTATCTTTATTTTATGAGGTAATGGCTCACGAGAATTTTGAGTGATACAGTTTGAGAATGAGCATCTTACTATATTTATGAGTTCCGAACCCAGCTCAATATTTCTTTTTTCTGCAACATGATAATTTCGAATTATTGCAACAGATGCTTTTGGTGCAATCAGAGCTAAACGATCTAATTCTTCTTGATTTAATTCTCTATCTTCAATTTTTAGAACATCTTTTCTACCCATTTTTCCACTAGGCACGTTCATTACCATAGAAATTGGGTTAGATCTCCCCGTATCCAATCTTAACATTTTCAATACTTGTAATGCATGACCGGATGGTATATGGTCTATTGCAGTTCCATTACAAATTGCAGTAACACGCCTCATTTCACTCATTTATTCACCTTCTTTGGAATCTCTACTCCTAAACTTCTGCATAGTAAAGCCATTCGTGTGGGGACACCATTGAATGCTTGCTGGAAATATCTTGCATGTTTTGTGGTATCAACACTTGCATGTAATTCATTTACTCTAGGTAGAGGATGCATGACTATCATTCCTGCTTTAGCACCAGATAAGTCATCTTCTGTTAATTTGTAAACTCCAGCTACTTTTACGTATTCGTCTTCGTCTGGAAATCTTTCTTTCTGTATTCTTGTCATATATATTACATCGGCGGAATCAATTGATGATGACATTTCATCCGTTTCTTTTACATCTCCTCCATGACTTTTCAAATCTGATACTATTTCATCGGGCATTCTTAGAGATT
This sequence comes from Euryarchaeota archaeon UBA605, assembly GCA_002504905.1. Classification (GTDB taxonomy): domain Archaea; phylum Thermoplasmatota; class Poseidoniia; order Poseidoniales; family Thalassarchaeaceae; genus MGIIb-O2. Next base: position 18,156 of record DATY01000006.1, read on the forward strand.
CGGGTGAGACCAATGTTATTTTGGCTCCAAATCTAACTAATGCATGAGATAAACTATGTGTAGTTCTTCCATACCTTAGATCTCCTACCATCATTACGTTCAATCCTTCAAGACTACCATGAGCTTCACGTATAGTGAATAAATCTAACATTGTTTGAGTTGGATGATTTCCTGCTCCATCTCCACCATTTAAGATTGGTATTTCAACCGCATCTGCACTATATTGTGCAGCTCCTTGATTTGGATGTCTGATGACAGCAATATCTGCATATCCATCTACCATTTGCATGGTATCATACAAAGTCTCTCCTTTTGCTACCGATGAACCAATAGAACTTAGATTCAATACTTCGCCCCCTAATCTTTTCATTGCGGTTTCGAATGACATTCGAGTACGTGTTGAGTTTTCAAAAAATAGATTACCTAAAACCTTCCCTTGAAGCAAAGGTAGGTATACTTCTCCTTTGGCAACTGGCAATAAACTTCTTGCGTTATCTAGGACTTCTAATATCTCTTCATTTGTCAAATCATCCATCGTGATAAGGTCGCCCATGTTCATCCCCTATCCAATCGCGTCAGAAGCCGGTCATATGTATTGCCCTCTAAGTATAACCTTTGGTGACCTTATTCCGCTGTCTTGATGAATAATGAATTATCGCATAAGCATGATGATAATCAGTCGGACACCAGTTCGAGTTTCATTTTGTGGGGGTGGAACCGATGTAGATTGGTTCTCAACGTCATCTGAAAATGGCGGAATGGTAACATCTTTGGCTATTGATAGATATATTCATGTAATTGTAAATAGGCGTTTTGATGATAGGATTAGACTATCATATTCGAAGTTAGAAATTGTAGATAATTTTGAAGATCTTGAACATGAATTAGTACGAGAATCAATGAGACTTACAGGAGTGACTTCTGGAGTTGAAATTACAACAATAGCAGATATACCATCTAGAGGGACTGGTTTAGGGTCATCTTCTGCAGTTACTGTGGGTTTACTAAATGCTTTACATTGCTTCGCAGGTAGAAATGTCTCCCCCTCTCAGTTAGCTTCTGAGGCTTGTGAAATTGAAATTAAGATTCTTGGACAACCAATTGGTAAACAGGATCAATATGCCGCTTCCTTCGGCGGGATAAACTCAATCAAATTCTGTTCTGATGGAAATGTAATTGTTAATCCGATTGGGATATCCGAACAATTAAAGTTACAAATTTCGGAAGAATTTACTCTTATTTTTACAGGGCAGAGTCGCTCTGCATCCGCTGTACTATTAAATTCTGAAGAAGATGGTAAATCAAATCTTGAAAACCTAATAAGAATAAGAGAGCAAGCCAATGAGGCAAGAGAATTTATCGCCTCTGGTAATTTATCAAAACTTGGATCACTTCTTAATGAAGCATGGTTAATGAAAAGAGGAATTTCCTCTAATGTGAGTAATCAGTTTCTAGATGAGATGTACAGCCGAATAATGTCTTGTGGTGCTAATGGCGCTAAATTATTGGGTGCTGGCGGCGGAGGATTTTTCCTTGTTCATGGAGATGTTAAACTTCGCGAGAAATTACGATCTGACTTCTCGTCTGAGCACAGAATGTTACCTTTGAACATTGATTTTAATGGTTCAACAATCATTTATAATGATTCAAGAGTGTGAAAAAATGAACAAAAATATATTGTCATTTCTATTATTATTTTTAATAATTTTTAGTTTGAACAGTCTTTCAGTTAGTGCTACAAATGAAAATAATAATGATCAGGTGGTCTATTCAATAACTGGTTATTCAAAATTTGTAATAGAAGATGAAATTAAAATCAATTCACAATTTAATGCTTCTTGGGAGTCTTCAATTACTCTCTCGGATCAAATTGGAACAGATCTTTTACAGAACCATGAGTTAGGACTTAGAGCCCAAATTGATATACATTTAGGGAATTCTGATGGATTTGTTGATTCACATGAATCTGAATTATTTGATCAATTGTTTCGAGTAGAAAGAAATTGGACGAATTCTGAAAGTGGTGGTTGCTGTATTTTTGATTATAATCCATTATATTCTTCTAATGGGATTAATTTAATCACATCCAAAGTAAATATTGGGCCAATTGAACTAGAAAATAGTACTTGGGGGTGGGAGGAGTCTACTGATTTATTTGGTCAAACAGACAGTCGAAATACCAGAATTATTGATTTTCCAAGAGTGGGTGCTTTAATTGAAGAAGTACCTTTATTGATTTCCCTTCCTGAAGATTGGGAATACACATACAGTGCTATGGAGGAAATATTTTCTGGCAATCCTGGTGAGTTTATGGTGAATCGTTCTGAAGCAAATGTTGCAAGTAATATTCGAGTGACAATTTCTAACAATCAAATGCCGAATGCCTTAGGTTACAGAATTACAGAAGGATCAATGATCACTCTAAATTCTAGTACCGTATATTACGGAGATTGTGAAGATAGTATTTTGGATAATAATGAACAATGGTGGACCTTATCAAAAAATGAAACTACTGTTTTGACTTATTATGGAGATAATTTAAATTTCATTCCTAAAGACTATGATTTTCATGAAGGAGATGTTGCTAGTATTGCAATGCATTGTAAAGATTGGTTCAACGTTACAAATACATGGTATCAAGATGTAGTGATTGATTCAATATTTCCTATTTGGGACTTAGTAATCACTTACATCAATGATTATGATGAAATAATAACTCTTGATAATAATCAATCTTTAATTATAAAATCTGATACAAGTATTTCATTTAATATCTCAGCCAATGACCCTAATTCTGACTCCCCAGTCGATATAATTATCACTTCAAATAAGACACCAAATTATGTTCATAGAGACTTTAATCACCTACATTTCACTGATGTTTTTTATCAAGATGATGAGGTAAATGGACTTCATCTGAATCTTTCCGAGCGTCATAAAGCGAAACCTCCTACATCATGGTCAATAAATTTAACAATTTCAGATGATGCAGGAAACAAGATTTTTAGAGATTGGGAAATTATTGTTTTGGATGGTGCAGGGCCTACAATAATTCCCGATTTAATTATTAATAATCAATCAATTTCATCTAGTAATCTAGCTAGGGAAGGTGATTTAATTATAATTTCTTTACAGCAATCTTTTGATGACTTAGACTCAATAAATGATACACGATGGTCTCTATCAATTGACAATGAAATAATAGTTGATAATGTTTCAATTAGTCAGATAGATAAGATGAGTCTTGGACCATTTACACCCGGTACTCATATATTCAGTATAGATGCATATGACTCTTCTTTTAATCATCAAAATCTTGCTTTTGGATTGGCAATTTCTCCAAATATTGGGATAGATATTCAGCTGATTTCTTCTGAAATTGATGGGTCATTAGTTGAAGGTAATACAGTTTTATTTTCTGCATCTTTACAGAACAATAGAGCATCATCTGGTTCAGGACAGCTCTGTGTGAGTGAACAATGCGGTCCATTTGTGAGTGTTCCCGCTGCTAATTCAAACTCTCCAGGATTATTTGATGTAGAATTAAGTTTTGAGTTGACTAGTTCAAATTCAGTTAGTACCTACTTTGTCTGGCAAAGTGAGAGTGCGGGGGAAGAAGGTCAAGTAGATATTGATTCTGAAATTTCTGTTAAACCATATTGGCAAAAACCTATGCAAACAGTTTTGACAGTTTTAGTAATATTGTCATTATTTGTTTTTATTGTTAATCGTCTGTGGGGAGTAGATTCTCAAAGGCCATAATTACAAACAAACATCCGTAGCACTCATGAGTCATAACATATGTTGATTGAGTGTGATTCTACTACCCGACTACCCTGATCGTGTTATTCGCGAGCATCGTATCCGGGTTGAGAGAATAGCTCTATCTGCTACCTTCATACTTATCTTTTCTGCTTCATGGTGGCTATTTTCTGCTTTATTTGGTTCACCAGAAATACTATCTCGATTGGGACCTATAGGCTTAATCTTTATTTCTTCACTAGTAATTATTGATTTGATTGATTATGGAATTATCCAAAAATCTAGATTGGGTGTAATTGCAAATATTTCTTATCCTAGTTTGCTAGCACTCTCTATTTCTAATATCGAATATAATGATAAATTAATCTCGGGATCAATGTATCTATTATTGGCTATTTTCCTCTGGCTTATTGCCAAACAAAATCTCTCAATTACTCATTCATCTAGAAGATGGAGAGGGCTAACTAGTATTTTTGGACTAGCACTTTCTGCTTCAATAATGTATTCCGTCCTCTCTGAGACATATGTCTATTTTGTAGTTTTAATGTGTGTACTAGTTACCATGATTCCTGACTTATTGTCTAAGGATAAAAATCATAAATCAAGGAAAGAGTTTCTAAAGAAACTTGATTCAGTTGAGGAACAGGTTCTACTATTACGTAGCGAAGGAATTTCTCTCGAACAAGCATCTTCAATATTGAAGAAAGCAAGAGATGAATATTGGAATGAACCTGAGAAGGGTATGGAAGTTGTTATACTTGCAGAACAAGATATCGAAAGAGTCCAAGCACTGGCTAGAGATTTAGATGATATTAAACAAGAAACGAATCTTTTCATGAAAAAAGCTGAATCAATTGCTCCCGGAATCAGCGGTCCAAGGAAGGCATTTGAATCTGCTGAGAAAGAGTCTAATTTCGGTTCTCTGAGAGAAGCAGAAATACTTTTTCGACTTTCTAAAAAGAGGTCAGAGATAATTATCCAGCATTGGCAAAATGCAACTGATGAAATCATGAGTGCTGAGAAGTCAATCTCGAATATTTCTGATGTTAAATTAGAATCAATAATGAGCATAATTAATTCAGCTAAAAAGGCACTCGAATCAGAAAATCCAGTAGAAGCAATAAAGATAGCTTCTTCAGTCTCCGGACATCTTGAAAGTTTAGAAGCAACCACAAAAGAGGCTAAGGAAGCAATAATAGAAGCAGAAAAGGCAATCGAAGGTGTCGGTGAGAGTTTTTCATTCAGTAATAAAGAAAGATTGGAAGAGTCAAAAAAGGCACTAAAATCAGGAAATTCTTCACTAGCTAAAGGATTGGCAACAAGTATTCTGAGAGATATTAATAAGATTTCTGAATCAATGCAGAATGTACAGCGTGCTCTCAGACAGAAGAAAAAATTAGTTACGAGATTTCCTAATGGTCAATCTGGCGATAATTGGAGAAATCAATTGAAAAATATTGAAGATGAAGCAAATTCTGAAGAATGGGTTGAAGCATCTAGGCTTTTAGATATACTAACAAAAGAATTACAGATTTTTGAAAAATCAAAATCAGAAGCCTTGGAATTATACTCTTTTGTGGAAACTGAGTGGATTGAATTAAGGAAGAAACTTGACTCCTCTAATATTAAAGTTAATGATCCTATGAGAATAAATACTGAAAATAAACTTTCGGAATGTAAGAGATTGTATGATGAGGGGGATATAGATTCTACACTTTCATTACTAGGAGAAACTGACGAACTTATAGAAAATATTAGAAGAAGAATCTAAAATTGATTTTTGTTTTTTTCTACACAATATGGGCAATAAGAATCAAATTTATAATCGCTAGATGTTCTTTCTTGTTTTGTTAGTGGTTCTCTACACGCAAAGCACATTGTGTATTCTGTTTCATTTAATTGAGTATCAACTGCGACTCTTTGATCAAATACAAAGCAGTCTCCTTTCCAATGTGAACCATCGGTCTCTTCAAAGTATCCCAGAATTCCTCCTTCTAATTGTTTTATATTCTCAAAACCTGCATTCATCATTACTACTGAAGCCTTTTCACATCTAATCCCTCCAGTGCAATACATCACTATTTGTTTTGTTTTATATTCCTCAGGGAGATCTAAAATTGCTTCAGGAAAATCTCTGAATGTCGATAAATTGAGATCGATTGCATTCTCAAATAATCCTACCCTAGTTTCATAATCATTTCTTGTATCTAGGATTAATACATCTTCTTTATTATCCAATAAATCTTTTAATTCACTAGGCTTGATATTTGGGGCAGTAAATTCTGCTGGCTTGACGTTATCCAGTCCCAACGAAATAATTTCTTTCTTAAGTCTAACAAGCATTCTTCGAAATGGTTGATAATTGGTATAACTAATTTTTAGCGGTATATCGCTGAACCTTTTATCTGATTCTAAAAATTCAATGTAAGAGTCTATTGATTTTTTTTCTCCTGCAAGGAAGAAATTAATTCCATTATTACTTAGTAAAATAGTTCCTTTAAGACTTAGTTTTTCACAAATAAATCTAAACGGCTGCCTTAATTCATCTCTGTCTTCCAGATTGACAAATCTGTAACCAGCAATATTTACTATTTCTCCATCCGCCATTTTGACACCTCGATGATTATTTTACCAATGTCAGTTGTTTATTTTTCGAAGAGATCTCTTCTGATAGATTTTCTAAGAATTCATTTAGAGGGACTGAATTACATTGTTCCCCACTTCTTGGGTCACCTTTTCGATCAATTCTAATCGATACAGTTCTTTCTTTTTCTTCATCTTCACCAAGGATTAACATATATGAAGGACGCATTTTCCTGTGCATACGAATTTTTTTCCCGATTGTTGCATCTGAATCATCAACAGATACTCTAACTCCTAAATCCAGTAAAAGTTTTTCAACCTCTCTTGCATATTCTTTCTGCTTCTCGGAAATAGTAATTATCTGAATCTGTTTAGGAGATAGCCAAGTAGGGAAATTTCCTGCCCAATGTTCTGTTAAAAATGCAACAAATCTCTCATGAGTTGATAGTGGTGCTCTGTGAATTACAAATACTTCTCCATTTTCTTCTCCATTTTCATCTTTGTAACTTAACTCAAAACGTTCTTTAGCAGCAAAATCAAGTTGAATTGTTGACATTGATTCTTCTCTACCCAGAGCAGTTGTAAATTGAATATCGATTTTAGGTCCATAAAAAGCAGCCTCGCCGATTGCTTCTACGTAAGAAACTCCTAATTCATTTAGTATTCTCCTTAGATGATCTTGAGTAGAATTCCAATTTTCAGGTTGTTTGATGTATTTTTCAGTATTTTCAGGGTCCCAAAGTGATAATCTGAAGTGATAATTTTCAAAACCGAATGATGAATAATAATCTTGAACCATTTTGATATTACTTGCAACTTCTTGTCCAACCTGATCAAGTGTACAGTAGATATGTGCATCATTCATTGATAACATCCTAACTCGTAATAATCCAGCTAAAGTTCCTGACATTTCATTTCTGTAAACTGTACCATATTCTGCAATTCTCAGTGGTAACTCTCTGTAAGATCTCTTCTTATTACTAAAAACTAGATGATGCATTGGACAATTCATAGCTTTTAGATAATAGGTTCCGTCATCCATTTCCATTGGAGGATACATGCCTTCTGCGTAATGCGGTAGATGCCCACTACATTCGAATAATTCTTTTTTCCCTAGAACTGGAGTGGTTACTCTGTCGTATCCGTATCTATCTTCGGTCTCGATTGCATATTTTTCTATTTCTGATCTTAGAATTTCACCATTAGGTAGCCAAACTGGTAATCCTTTACCTATCATCTCATCAATCATGTAAAGTTCCATTTCTTTTCCAATTTTTTTATGATCTCTTTTACTTGCTTCTTCGATCTGTCTTTGTCTCTCTTTCAAACCTTCTTTAGTTGCGTAGCACATTCCATAAATGCGAGTGAGTGGCTCTCTATTACTATCAGCTCGCCAATATGCTTGACTAGTGCTTGTTAATTTGAACCATCTCAGATGAGAAGTTGATGGCACATGTGGCCCTCTACAAAGGTCGATAAAATCACCTTGCCTATAAGCAGTTGAACCAACTTCATCACCTATTTTTTCATCCAAAATCTCTATTTTGAATTTATTATTTTGAAACATTTCTCTCAATTCATTATTTTCAAATTCTTCTCTTTTAATTTTAATATTCTCTCGAACAAGCTGATTCATCCTCTTTTCTATAATCTTGAGATCACTATCGCCAATTGGATTCATATGGAAGTCGTAGTAGAATCCATGTTCAATTGGTGGCCCTATTGTTGGTTTAGCGCCAGGAAAAATTTCAACTACGGCTTGCGCGAGTAAATGTGCGCACGAATGTCTTAGAATATACAATCCTTCTTCCGAATCACCTAAAATTGGTTCAATTTTACAATTTTCATTAACAACAAATGACATATCTTTTTGTTCACCATTAATTTTTGCAGCGATAGCACCACTTTTTTTCCCATACACATTCTGCAGGATATCTCCTGCAGTGATTCCAGATGCATATTCGTGTATTTTTTTGTCATCGATTTCTACTTCTATCATTGACATTCACTGCGCCTCCGTAATCTGTCCGACACGACAATGATATGAATACCTTGCTTATTTAATTACAGAAGTAAAAGTTATTCTAGTGCAATTACGATACGCATTATGGTAAACCCATAGGCTGTATTGATATTAACACACGCCCTTTGCGAGTGATATGATGCGCATTGGCCTAGTAGTTAATCCGGATGCTGGTTTAGGGGGTAGATTGGGTCTGAAGGGTTCTGATGGCCAGGCGAATTATGCTCGTTCAATGGGTGCAGAAGATAGGGCCGGCCCAAGGGTAATTGACGCTTTGACATATTTCGATAAAATTTTTGATAATACTCAATTAATTGAATGGTACATTAGTGAAGGAAGAATGGGTAGCCAATGGATACCTGATGATGTTTCAATAGGCAATTTCAATATAATTCATGAATCTTCAGGCCCAACCAGTCCTTCTGACACATCTGAACTAGTGTCCCTTCTCATAAATTCAGAAATAGATTTAATTTTGTATGCAGGAGGTGATGGAACTACTAGAGATATAGTTTCAGCTTTAGATTCACAAAATAAATCTAACATTCCGGTAATTGGTATACCGTGCGGTGTGAAAATGCATTCTGGATGTTTCGCTTCTTCCCCAAAAGCTGGTGCAGAAGTACTTCTATCTTGGATAAATGAAGAATTATTAATATCAAGTACAGAAGTTCTCGATTTAGATGAAGACAAATATCGAAATGGTGAATGGGTTGTCAGACTATATGCCGAAGTAAAAACTCCAGCATCCCCAAGGTGGATGCAAGGTGCTAAAATGCGAGTTGAGGCAACCGGTGAAGAGGAGATTGTAGAAGGACTTGCAGACCATATACGAGAGTTATTAATTGATGATAGGAGACTAATTATTTGGGGTTCAGGAGGTACACTAAGAACAATCTCAAATATGATTGGATTCGAAGGTACTGTTTTAGGAATTGATGCCACATTAGGCAATGAGCAGATAGGCACCGATCTTAATGAAGAACAAATAATCAAAATCTTATCTTCACACAAAGGAGAGGTGACATTACTTCTTTCACCCATGGGTGGCCAAGGTTTTCTTATAGGTAGAGGAAATTTACAACTTTCCCCTAATGTTCTGAGAAAAATACCAATTGACAATATATTAGGTATAGTTACTCCCGCCAAATTAATTTCAGTTCGTCGTTTACGGGTAGAAACGGGAGACGCAAAATTAGATCAAATATTTTCAGAAAAGAAATATATGAAGGTGTTACAAGGATATAGAACTACCAGAGTACTTCCAATTATTGTGGATTAATTTAGATTTTTTGTCCTATTGAAGCCATTAGAAGGCCCAAAAATGGGGGGCTAGGTCTGCCCGGCCTTGATTTAAATTCAGGATGATATTGTGTTCCGATGTAATATGGATGATCTTTCAATTCCATAATCTCACATCTCTGACCAGTTTCATCTTTACCCACATAGATTAATCCTGCATTTTCTATTTCTGAAATTAGTTCAGGATTTACTTCGTATCTGTGCCTATGCCTTTCGTCAACATGTAATTGATTTCCATAAAGCCTCTTTATCTTACAGTCATCAACAAGGAATGGAGTTGGTTTTGTGCCTAATCTCATTGTACCACCCATATGTGTCTTCGAAATTTCCGGCATGAAAACCACTGCTGGTTGAGGCGTGTTTTCATCAAATTCTGTAGAGTTTGCATTTTCCATTCCCAATACATTCCTACAGAATTCTATTGTTGCAATCTGTAATCCAAGACAAACTCCTAGATATGGTACCTTATTCACTCTAGCATATTCTGCAGCCTTTATTTTGCCTTCTATACCTCTGATTCCAAAACCTCCGGGAACCAGTATCCCGTCAGAATCTTTTAGGCCATCCCAAGCTTCAGTGTAACTTTGAGGATCTTTTTTCTTCACACTTTCAACTAAATTCTCTGCATCGATCCAATTAATCTGAAGTTTACGATTTACTTCAAATGATGAATGTTGAAGGGCTTTAATCACACTGAGATATGAATCTGAGAGCCCTGTGTATTTACCCACCATAGCGATTTTCACAACCTCATCAAGATTATCTACAGTTTCAGCCATTTTTATCCAATCATCAAGCAGAGGTCTTGATTTTGGTAGCTCAAAACCGATCTCTTTTGAAAGTACACTACTAACTCCTTGCTCATCTAATAGAATTGGGATTCGATATATATTTGATACATCATGAGCTGAAACTACAGCATCTGAGGCCACATGACAAAAAGCCGCTAATTTGTCTCTAGTTTCATCATCTAATGGATTCTCAGATCTACAAACAAGAATATCTGGAATAATTCCTAATCCTCTTAGTTCTTTCACTGTATGTTGAGTGGGCTTTGTTTTTTGTTCCCCCACCGGACCCATTACTGGAACTAAACTGACGTGAACAAAGCAAATATTTTCTTCCCCAACTCTAAATTGAAATTGCCTCAAGGCTTCTATAAATGGTGCACTCTCGATATCTCCTACCGTGCCTCCCAATTCAATAACACAGGCATCAGGAGTATTTTTTGTTCCATCACTAGGAGTGTTGGCTACTCTTTCTATCCATTCTTGAATTTCATTTGTAATATGAGGGATAACTTGTACTGTTTTACCTAAATAATCACCCTTCCTTTCTCTTTCAATTACTGATTGGTACACTTTTCCTGTAGTGATATTATTATCTTTAGTTAGAGAAATATCTAGAAATCTTTCATAGTTTCCTAAATCTAAGTCTACTTCGCCACCATCATCTAAAACATACACTTCGCCATGTTCGAATGGCGACATAGTCCCTGCATCGCAATTCAAATAGGGATCAATTTTTACAGAAGTGACGCTCAGTCCTGCGGATTTTAACAGCACTCCTATGCTACTTGCGGTAATGCCTTTCCCAAGTCCTGACAATACGCCTCCGGTGACTACAACATACTTCATCCAATCAACGGGGTTTGAAGCCAACATACCTTGCCTATCAACATTCCTTATACTTAGTCCAAAAAACTATCTTTGCTAAGTCTAAGTATCTCCGTCTCTCCGGTTAACTATGGTTGAGTGCGACGATGGCCGGATATTGGTTACTGGTGCTCTCGGTCAGATTGGTACTGACTTAGTACAATCATTAAGGGAAATTTATGGTTCTGAGATGGTAATAGCCAGCGATATTAGAGAAAAACCAGGCCATCCTTGTATTATTAATGGTCAATATACTAATCTAGATGTTTTAGATAAAGATAGAATTTCCAAGATTATTAGAGATTTTAATATAAAAATTATTTATCATTTAGCTGCAATTCTTTCAGCCAGAGGTGAAGAAAATCCAGATTTATGCGAACTAATCAATGTAGAAGGAACAAGAAATATTTTTGATGCTGCTAGAGAATTTGACTTGCGTGTTTTCGCTCCTTCATCTATTGCCGTTTTTGGTCCTGATGCCCCTAAAAAAGCACCGCAACTAACACCCCTCAATCCCACTACAAAATATGGTATGACTAAGGTTGATTGTGAAATTTTGGGAATGATATACTTTGAGAAATATGGAGTAGATATCAGAGGAATTAGATATCCCGGACTTATTTCTTGGAAATCTCCAGTTAGTGGAGGGACTACGGATTATGCGGTTGATATTTTCCATGCAGCACTTTCCGACGAATCGAAGTATGAATGTTTCCTTAGTGCCGAAACGCGTCTACCAATGATGTATATGGATGATGCTATTAGGGCTACAATATCATTAATGGATGCACCAATTAATTCACTAAGTTCAGCTCGTTGTGGGTACAATATTTCTGGTCTTTCCTTCACGCCTAAAGAATTAGTATTTGAGATAAACAAGAAGTTACCTGATTTTATTTGTGAATATAACCCAGACATACGTCAGAAATACGCAAATTCATGGCCCGATTCGATAGACGATGAGTTTTCAAGAAATGACTGGGGTTGGAAACCAGAATTTGATTTAGAAACTATAGTAAATGAGATGATTACTAACTTAAAAAAATCTTAATTATCTTCTATTTGGTTACTCCAATCTGGTGTCTCAGGTCCTTTTTTGGCCCATAAAACATCGTCTATCCTTAGGATACTAATTGCGGCTTCTGTGGCTCCTGTAATGGCGTGTTCTACCACAAATTTCGGGTCAAAAATTTCTTCTTCAAACATATTGGAAATTTCACCTGATTTTCCATTTATGCCAATCCAAGATGCCCATTCCTTTTCCTTTGATTGCTCTGCAGATAGAGATAATACAATATCGATAGGGTCAAAGCCGGCATTTTCAGCTAATGTTCGAGGGACTATCTCTAATGCCGCAGCATATCCTTCAATAGCCATTTGCTCTCTACCTGACTGTATTGTTGCATATTCTCTTATTTTCCTAGCTAAGTGAGTCTGTGTCGCTCCTCCACCGGGAAGAATCTTATTTTCGTTAGTTAATCTGTGACTTACTCCCAAAGCATCATCAAAGGCCCTACTCACTTCATCTCTTATTTCCGGAGTTGAACCTTTGATAATTACTGTCATTGCACCACCAAATTCTCCCTCGATTGTTGTATAATTTATTCCTCCAATATTCTCCTCAGAGCGAGAGGAATATTCTCCAATATCTTCTTTGGTAATTTTCCGGATATCTCTAATTATATTCGTTTTTGTTAACCTTGATAATCTTTCAAGATCATCTCTTTCGAATCTTCTGTAAGCGGTAATACCTGCTTCAGATAATATTGAAATTGCTTCATCTGCTATCCCATCTCTGACTATTAGTAAATCTACATTTAATTTTTCAAGGTGGCTAATTACATCTCTAAGATATTTCTCATTAATCGTTTGAAAATCTTTCAGGACTCCTAATTCATTAATCTCAATTTGAGCATCAAAACTTAATTTTCTTTCTTCAATAGCGCCATCAATTATAGCAATTTTACCACCTTCAGAAAACTTAGGGGTCCTTCCTATTAGTTTTGTTTTAGCCAGGACTAATGCGGGTAACAATTCAGTATCTAATGCCCTTCCACCAGAAATTTGTATTCTTTTTATCCTCAGTCTTTCCAAGTCTTTGCCTCCGTCTTCATCTGCCAACGATTCTGCAGCATCTAGAGCCAATCCAGTAAGATGTTTGGTTAACATGGAATCTATTTTCCCTTGTAAAGATGTATTTACTACTGATTCTTTTAGATTCCTATTATCTGCAACAATTGAAAGCCTTTCAAGTTCTTCCAATGCTTTATTGTTCGCAATTCTGTAGCCATTGATTATTATTGACGGATGAATTCCGGATCTAATTAATTCTAATGCATTTTGTAGCATCTCAGCCATCAAAATTATTGTAGTAGTGGTGCCGTCCCTTGCTGCACGATCTTGTGAACTCGAAGAAGCGATCAGTAAGTTTGCAGTAGGGTGCTCAACTCTAGCAGTTTCCAATACCGTCACTCCATCGTTTGTAACAATTACATTTCCCTCTTCATCAACAAGCATTTTATCCATCCCTCTGGGACCTAGTGTGGATCTAACAGCATTTGATAGAGAAATAGCGGCAGCGACATTCCGAACTAAAGCAGTTCTGCCATGTACTCTGTCAGTATCCTCCAAGGCTACCTCATGCTCTGCATCAGACATATATCCTCCGAGTAACCTAACAGATTTGAAACCGTTCCTGTGGCAATAACATTTCTTATCATTTGTTTATTTGTTAAATTATTGAAGCGAGAGGTTCATAAAGGGGAATACTGTGCCACTATACAACCTTGGGTTAAGTAGTGAAAGTTATGGATGAAAATACTAAGGATGAATGGGAAGAGCAAATGCTCAAAGAAATGGCCCGAATGTTTTCAGATATGGGTATGCCAATTGATATTAGTATTCTTAGAAATATGTTATCTCAAGTACGTGATCAATTCCAAAAGATGGGGATTGATCCTGAGAAATTATCTAATCAGGATATGAGAATCGACATAAATGGCGATACTGATGATTTTAGAAAAACTATGGAATCGATGTTAAATGGCCCAGATGGATTCTCGGAATTATTCAGAAATATGGGAGTCAATATACAAGTAAATAATCCGACCCCGGTTGTAGATGCTGAATTAAATCAAGATGATAGTACTGAAGAAGAACTTCAGGTTGATATTCATATTCATGAAGATAGAATGTATGCTACAGTAGATATTTCACGTGAATTAGATATCGTAGAATCGGAATTAGAGATTAATTTGATAGATTCTGGTAGGGCGTTTCAATTGATGAAAACAACTCAATTAAGGCCTTTTAAGAAATTTGATTTACCCGATTCAGTAAGTAAGATTGTTGAATGGAGCCTAAACAATGGCATACTTGATGTTATATTCGATATTAGAAATAATAATTGAAATTGGAAGTGGAAAAAATGAGCGGACCTGTAATAGGAATAGATCTTGGAACAACAAATAGCTGCGTGGCAACTTTAGAGGGAGGTCAAGCAGTAGTAATAGCTAATTCAGAAGGTTCTCGCACGACTCCTTCTGTTGTTGCGTTTAGTAAAGATGGAGAAAGATTGGTCGGAGTTACTGCTAAAAGACAGGCAGTGACAAATTCTGAACGTACAATTCTATCAGTTAAGAGAGAAATGGGTACTGATTGGACTCAAAGTATAGATGAAAATGAATATACTCCACAAGAGGTTTCTGCCTTTATTCTTCAGAAATTAAAGGCCGATGCAGAATCATATTTAGGTAGAGAAGTTAATCAGGCTGTAATTACTTGTCCTGCTTATTTTACTGATGCTCAAAGAAAGGCAACTCAAGATGCTGGTAGGATTGCTGGTTTAGAAGTTCTTAGAATAATCAACGAACCGACGGCAGCAGCATTGGCTTATGGAGTAGATAAAGATGAAGATCAGACAATTTTAGTTTATGATTTAGGTGGAGGTACATTCGACGTATCTATTCTTGAGATCTATCAAGTTGATGGTCAACCACAAATTGAAGTTAAGGCAACAAGTGGAGATAACAGACTTGGTGGCGATGATTTTGATAATGTGATTGTTGAATGGATCACTAGCGAATATAAGAAATCCTCTGGGATTGATCTAGCAAAAGATATGCAAGCAATGAGTCGTCTACGTGAAGCAGCAGAAAAAGCTAAGATTGAGTTATCGGGAACATCCATGTCTCAAATTAACTTACCATTTATTACAATGAAAGATGGTCAACCTGAACATTTAGATCTTTCACTTTCCAAGGCTAAGTTCGAAGATCTAATTTCTGATTTAGTTGAAAGAACCATGGCTCCAACGAGAAGCGCAATGAAAGATGCGGGAATTGGTAGAGGAGACGTAGATAAGGTAATTCTTGTGGGTGGTTCAACCCGTGTTCCTGCAGTACAGGAAGCTATTGAAAAAGAAGTGGGGAAGTCGCCATTTAAGGGTATTAATCCAGATGAGGCAGTTGCTTTGGGGGCTGCACTACAGGCTGGAATTATTGTTGGTGATGAAGGGGTAACCGATGTCCTTCTTCTAGATGTAACTCCTTTGACGTTGGGTATAGAAACATTAGGAGGAATCATGACTACAATGATTGAAAGAAATACAACAATTCCTTCTAGACGTTCTGAGACATTCTCTACTGCGGCTGATAACCAACCAGCGGTTGAAGTACATGTTCTCCAAGGAGAGAGAGAGTTTGCTAAGGACAATATTACTCTCGGAAGATTCCATCTTATGGGTATTCCTCCTGCTCCAAGAGGAGTCCCTCAAATCGAGGTGACCTTTGATATCGATGCAAACGGTATAGTGAATGTTTCAGCAAAAGATCTAGGGACAGGGACTGAACAATCAATTAAAATTGAAAGTCAGACTTCATTATCTGAAGAAGAGATTAAACAAAAGATAAGTGATGCAGAGGAATTTGCAGAAGAAGATAAGCGTAAAAAAGCTAGAGTTGAATTGAGAAATACTGCAGACAGTATAGTATATCAGACTCGAAGAACAATCGATGAGACGAAAGAGAAATTATCTGAGGAGGTAGTTGACCCTGTTTTAGATAAGTTGAAAGAATTAGAGTCATTGATAATTTCAGATGATAAACCAGTTTCAGATGATGAACTTGACGAAGCAAGTATCCAATCAAGAATACAGGAATTAGAAGAGTTAATGCACAGTTTATCATCAAAATTGTACGAAGCAGCATCTGCAGAAGTTTCAGATGAAGATAATGAATCTGATGACGAGGGTGACGTAGTAGAGGCTGATTTCGAAGTTCTAGACTCGGATGATGATGCTGACGAGTGATTCGATGGATGAAGATTTTGCAATAAAGAAGATCAGAATTGGTGCTAAACCATTTGTGAGACCTCGTGATGATAGAGTAATATTGGGTGTTTGCTCGGGCATTGCAAGAAAATTAGGTATTTCTTCCATATCTTCGAGAGTCCTATTCTCTTTACTCACACTATTTACTGGTGGCGGTTTAGCAGTTGTTTACCTAATTATTTTCTTAATTTCTCCTCAGGAATAATCTGTTAATCTTTAGTTATTAATCGATGTAGTGTACGAACTAGGATTCCTGTAGCTCCATGGCTGACGGTGGCATTCGCGTCACTACCCCAAATTCCCGCAGTTCCTGCGATATCTAAATGCGCCCATGGAATTTGAGATTTCTCTCCTGAAATATCTTCCCTCTCCTGAACAAATTGTTTCAAGAATCCAGCAGCTTGTATGGCTCCACCCCATCTGCCTTTTCCTTGATTCCTAACATCTGCAATTTTCGAGGAGGTCATTTGTTTTTCAAACGCAGGTAATAGTGGCATTGGCCAGCAAATCTCATCAACGTCCTCTCCAGCCTTTTTTATCTTATCAGATAATGAATTATCATTGGAAAATAATCCTGTTGCTTCGTGGCCAAGAGCCACTACAATTGATCCAGTTAATGTAGCTAAATCAATAATATATGATGGATTTAATTCACTAGCCTTCCAAAGACCGTCTGCCAATACATTACGTCCTTCTGCATCTGTATTTAGGACCTCTATCGTTTTTCCAGAATATGTATCAATTACGTCACCTGGCCTGTATGCTTCTCCGCTTGGCATATTTTCAGCCATACATGTTATACCATTAACTCGTCCTTCATATCCGGTCGCATAAAGTGCTTGAAAGAGTCCAAAAACAGTAGCAGAACCATGCATATCTAACTTCATTTCATCCATTCCTGCACTTCCTTTGATCGAAATTCCTCCTGAATCAAAAGTAATACCCTTACCTACAATACATGGAACTTGCTTATTGACATCTAAATCGGGGTTTAGACGAAAAAAGACCATACATGGCTTGTGTATACTTCCTTTACCAACCTCGACAAGGGCATTCATACCTTCTTTTATTAGTCGAGGGTAGTCCCATACTTCAACTTCAACATTCTTTTTTCCTTGAGCCCATTCTATCGCCCTTCTTCCAAATTCTTCAGGATATAGACGATTCGCTGGTTCGTTTCCTAAATCTCTAGCGAGATGAACGCCAGTGGCTATAGCTGAAAGTCTATCCAATTCTGAACGTAAATCTTTCCTGTATCTTTCTGTAGTTTGACAGTTTATTGACCATTCAATATTCTTTTCCACCTTATCATCTATTTTTTGATACTTATCGAACGAATAATTTCTAAGAATCATTCCTTCTACAAATGAGGCCATATTTTCGTAATTCCATTCTTTGGTAAATCTGATAACAACATTTTTCCCTTGATTTTCAGGCAGATTATTGAAGCATGTTGCACCCAAATCTCTAGACTTTTTATGACTTAATTTATCATTTTGTCCTACTCCTAAAAGTATTATTTGACATTCTTTGGTCCAGATAGAAATTTGACTTTTTTCTTCTCCATCAAAATTATCGCTAGAGATTGCAGATTTTACTGCAATACTTGCAGCTCTAGTCAAACCTTTTGTAGAATTATTTGGTGCCTTTTCAATTCCTTGAAAAAGTGGGATAATCATGATATTTCCGGTCTCTAAATAACCACTAACTGATACATTCATGTCATTACGATTATATTCAATTATACAAATAATTGTTTCTCAAAGTTTCAATTTCAGTTTATTTTATACAATCAATAATAATAATTACATGATTAAATAGATTTTTTTAAATTAATTATTTCTTAAATTCGATATATGACATGCAATAATTTTCGTAGCAATCAATGCAGCCGAGAACTCTGTTAAGTTGGTGTTATTAGAAGTTGATATTTCATTGATATCTGCACCTATAACTTGTGATTTTTTACCATTAAATAATTCTTGTATTATCTGATTGGCTCCCCAGAATGACAATCCTCCTGGGACCGGGGTTCCAGTTGCTGGAACTAAAATTCCATCCAATCCATCTATATCGAAACTTAACCATATTGGGCCTGATAGATTTTTGATTTGATTAATCATTTTATTCCAATCAGAAATTTTTGAATCTATACTGATTAGATCTTTTGCAAACCATGTTTTAATCCTATTATCAGTTTCAATTATTTCTTTTTCTTCTGAACTGTAGGCTCTAACACCTATCTGAATTATTTTTCCTACTCCTTCATCTAAAGTTCTTCTAATTACTGTTCCATGAGAAAATTTTTCTCCATTTAATTTATCCCTTAGATCCGCATGTGCATCAATTTGTACAATCGTCAATTGATTTAGATTCCCCTCAATTATAGGATGTTTGTTGAGAGATCTAATAATTGGTAGTAGCATACCATGTTCCCCCCCTAAGAATATTGGGAATTGCTTTCCATCAACCCATTTCGAAGAGAATTCTTCTATACTCTCTAGAGCCTCTGAGAGGCTTGGAACGTCATTATTCCAAGATTCTGAGGTAAATAATTTGAAACCACAGGGTAAATCTTCGTCTAATAAATCATCAAATAATTCTACCTGTGAACTGGCGCTAATACATGCCTTTGGTCCGAATTCTGTTCCTTCCCTGTAGCTTGTAGTCATTTCATAAGGTATGGGTAAAATCACGATATCATAGGGGCCATTTTCATTTTCTTCAAGTCCAAAGAAAGTCATCTTCCCAGACTCATCCATGATGATTACGGCGGGTGTCTCTCGATTAATGGCTTCGGGATTGAAATTTAATCTGTAATGTTGATAAAGTATGGTTGATAAGTCAAACCCACTCATGGAATCCATAATGGAGTCGGTGATATGGGATTGACACTTGCTCAATTAACTCAGGCTATACGTCGTAAAGTTGACGAAGATATGGAAACAGTTGTTGCGGAAGGTATCGCCGAGCATGCTCTGGGATTTTTTGGTTTCTCAAATCGAATTATTGATAATGCATTAGAACCAAACGATCGTAACCTCTTCTATCAACTACAAGATTATGATTTGTTGACTACTGAATCAGAAGAGACTACATTATGGGATGGAAGAGAATGGAGAATCCATTATTGGAAATTTAAGTCTTCGGCTGAAGCATTCGCTTTAGCTGCAATGGAGATGAGAAATAAAAAGGTCGAAGATGAAGACCCTTACGCAGGAATATATGATGATATGCCTGCAAATCTTTGGAAAGAGAGATCTGGAGAAGAAGATGATTGGGAAGAACCATTATTCTAGTATATTTTTTTATTTTTTTATAAAATATCATTCACCCCTAAGTTTCAAAAGCATTATCTTCTAGACTTTATCATGAAAAGCGTCCAGAAAGTTCTTTTCATTGTTTTTATTTTACTATTCAGTAGTTCTACTTCATTAGTATATGCTGAAGAAAATCAATCCATAGAATGTGAAATTCTTGCAGATTGGGGGGCAGATTATATCCCAAAGATAGATATCGAAGGAAATTTTTCGACATTTGAATCAATTATCATTCATCGTTATGTAGTTTCTTTTTCCCCCTCTTACGTTAATGGTTCATCTCCTCATTTAGTTGATACTTCAATAAGTCATTTTCGAGGAGATAACCTTATTGGTGATACTTTCAACTCTAATATAATTGAAGCAGGTGGAGAAATTGATATTATTCTACCAGAAGAACCTGTTTTCATGGATGAAATTGAGATATCGGTTGAAACCTTAGAAGCATCATGTAGTCGTTCCATCAGTGTTACAAATTGGAATCAGCCAATAGCAGATCATGAAGTAACTAGTAACAGAACATGGCAGAATAATATTTTAGGCGATTCTGAAGTTAGTTCTAACCTAATTTTTGAGGGTAGAGGTTGGCAGCAAAGAATAGGCGCAAGTCTGACCTCAAATGAATTAGGTTCAGGAAGTTTTGAGTTATCAAATTTTGATAATATGGATATAGAGCTTGATTTACATAAGGTTTGGCTAAATCAAACATACTATGATGAAGAATTACTAGCGCAGGAATTTGAAATGCGTGGAGAGGGGAATTTATTCACTGTTCAGGATGGTTTAGATATTTCAGTTAATGTAACAGAGGCGTTTTATAATCGTACAGTATTACAAGATAGTTATACTGAACATTTACTAGTTGATGGCTATGGAATGATACACCTATTAGATAGATCAGAAAATGATAGTATATCTATATCGGGAGATATTTCTTCTTTCTATTTTGAATCATTAGATTCAGATGGTTTAAGAGAATATCAGAACATTAATTTAGAAGCAGATGCTACAAGTTTTATTGATTTTGCAGATGGTAATATTGATCTTGAGTTGGAAGAATTTAGATACAAAGATTTGTGGATACATGGAGTTCAAGAAGAACATCTCTTGAAGTATATTGGCAATGCTGAATTTAATGCTATTATCTCAGATGAAGCACCTTACATTTATACAAATGGTACGGTTGACAGTTTACATTTCGAAGATAGAAATGGATTAATACTCTATGACACTTTAAGACTTGATGGCACATATGATGGCGATTTTTCAGGTTCATTTGGGATAATAAGATTGATCGAAGATAAGGCAATACAGAAGAATTTTTCAGGATCAAATTTTGAGGTAAATAAAATTAGAAATGAGAATTGGCTTAATGTTTCTGGAGGATTTATAATTGTAGATGAAGAGATTAATGCAGAACATAATCTTACATATGAGTATACGGTACCTCAATCTTATTGGGAAAATCCAGTTGTTAGGTATCAGTATATCGAAGATAATGGATCTAGTTCAGATGATTTTCCAGAAAATTCCCCAATACCGATAGATCCAGAAAGACCATCTTCGAGTTCTTTCGAGTCGTCACCCATCACTAAAGAGACAGGAGTTATTCCTGATATTTTAAGATCCGGAGATGAGATAATTTTATCGAGAAATATAGATCTTGTTCTATCCATTGTTGTCCAAGATATTAGGGAAGTGAATATAGACGGTCATAATGTCGATGTGATTGATTGGATAGGAAATTATGGCAATAACACTTCTGCATCTGGTAGTGTGATTAATGAGGGCTTATTGGCTGGATTATTTCACCAAATCAATCGTTCAATCAGTTTACCTTTAGCTGAGAGTGAGGTCAATTTCCATGAGACTCAGAGCTTAGATAAAATTCGCTCACCATCAATTATTACTGCAGAAGAAAATACTCCCCCAATATTAGAAAAAGTAGAATTTAGAGAGGGTTTTTTGTACGCTGAAGGTGGACAAGCTCATCTTGAAGTTTCAGTAGATGATATTGATAATGATATTATTTCTTTACATGTCAACCTATCAGAATTTGGACTAGGGATCATAGAACTATCAGACAAGGGATTGTTTGGAGATAGTGTAATTCACGATGATGTTTGGACATCATTAGTAATAGCAGATGGATTAAATTTTGGCAATAAAACAGTTGAAATCGAAATAACTGATATTTGGGAATCTGTACTATTCACCACAAGTATTATCATTCTTAATCCAGCTCCTGTAATGTCATCTATTGATTTCTCACCCAGTGTTGTGAAACGTGGAGATTTGGTGGATGTTTCTATATTGGCAGAAGATGGTCACGGCGTAAGTTCTGTTTCTTTAGAATTAACGAGTGCTGGCGGAGAGTCAATATCTCTTTCATTAATTGATACAAAATGGGTTGGTCAATTTCAAGTTCCATATATCATCACTCCGGGTGAAAGATTGGTCCCGATTAGATTGATTGATGGAAATGATTCTTCCAGATTAATAACTAAATCTTTAGTTAATGGAGTAGAAATTATGTCAATATTGACCATCATTAATGAAGCTCCTTCCTTTATCAATTATTCAATCGTCAAAGATAACGAAATATCTGATAGTGTATTAGTCCCTCAATCGGGAGACCCGATACCACAAGTATTGGAAATATCTATGTTTGATCCTGATGGCTTATCCTCAGTGCAAGTCAAGATGGGTAGATTAGCCCCGATTGGTGAATCAAATAATTGGATTCTAATGAAAGATGATGGTTCAGGAGTAGATAGAATCGCTAATGATGGAGTATTTTCATTAGAGATTTTCCCTCGTTCCAGTCTACCAAACGGGGAGATAGAAGTTTTTGTTAGAGGAACTGATATTTATCTTTCCACCACAGATGTAAATGATCAAAGTTTAGTAATAAAATTAGATAAAATAGAAGAATCAAATACAGGTAATTGGTTTTCAGATAATAGATCTATATTAATTGTAATCGGTTTATTAATCGTTTTATCTTTATCATTTGCAGGTATCTTAATTGTATTACGTAATTCAGACTTCGATTAGTTTGGTACGAGTGCCGGGATTTGAACCCGGGTTCAGGCGTTGGCAACGCCCGGTGATAACCACTACACTACACTCGTATGAATACTGGGAAACCCGAGTCACTTTTCTAAGCGTCGGTCTGAGTTTAAGACAAATTTTTTAATAAAGTATGAATTTTGTCTCTAGTATGCCTGTAAAAATCAATATCATGTCCCACAGGATCGTCTAATCCCCAGTCTGATGAAATTGGAAGATTTGGGCATTCAACTCCACACCCCATACTAATTATCCTATCATAGCCTATCGTTTCAATCATATCTATCGATTTAGGGAATTGATTTTCCATATTAATTCCCAATTCTCTAATCACATTTACAGCATTTTGAGCAATCTTTTCTCCAGGATGTGTCCCTGCGGATTGTGCCTCAAATCCCATATTCTTTGCTAGGGCTTCAGCCATTTGACTCCTACAAGTGTTTCCAACACATACAAACAATAGTTTCATAATAACCTGATAAGGCTTAATCTTATCAATTAAACTCATATAGATATTACAATTTATGTTGAACTAATTCTCACTAGGGTTGAAGTATTATTTATTACGCGCAATAATTATGTCAGAACCCCCAATAAGCCATCATGACGGTAAATCTGAACAAAAAGTTGAGAAATCTGAAGCATCAACTGAACAAAAAGCTCAGATGGAACAAGCATATCAACAAATGCAAAGAAAGTTACGTATCAACAAAATTGACCAAGATATCAAGCATAAAATAATGGTCCTATCAGGTAAAGGAGGAGTTGGTAAGTCTACAGTTGCTACTGGTTTGGCTCTTTCTCTAGCTAGAATGGGTAAGAAAGTTGGAATTATGGACATCGATATTACTGGACCGAACGTCCCAAAAATGTTAGGTTTGGAAGGTTCAGAATTACATGTTGAAAATGGTAGAATTCATCCAGCAATCGGATCTCATGGGATTAAAGTGATTTCCATGGCATTTTTAATTGAGGATCCAGATAAGCCTGTAATATGGCGCGGACCAATAAAATTAGGTGCAATAAACCAATTTATTGGAGATGTTGAATGGGGAGAACTTGATGCACTAATAATTGACTTTCCTCCAGGAACCAGCGATGAACCACTTACTGTCTCTCAAAGTCTTCCTACAATAGATGGAGTTGTTATTGTAACCACTCCCCAAGAAGTAGCTTTACTAGATAGTAGGAAATCAATTAATTTTGCTAAGACTATTTCGATCCCCGTAATTGGTGTTGTAGAAAACATGAGCGGATATACCATTGATGGAGTTACCGAACCTGAAACTCAAGTTTCAGTAAAAGGACCGAGTGGAAATATGATTGAGACAATTTCAGATTCAGAAGGAAAATGGTCTGTTATACTAGATGTGTTCAAAAGTGGTGGGGGATCAGATGCAGCAGAAAATCTTTCAGTACCTTTCCTAGGTTCTCTTCCTTTTGACCCCGGAATAGTTAGAGGAGGAGATGATGGAGTTCATCGTATTCTAGCAGAACCTGATGGAGCAACTGCGGAGGCTTTTGATAAAATTGTAGAAAAAGTAGTTGAATCATTAGAACTTCCTAGTAGTCCAACGGTTAGAATATCATGATTGATTATTTCATAGAAGGGTCAGTTTGATGATGTGTAGTCTTCCCGAGACATATTGATAATATGGCAGTGGCGAGTGGAATTTATCTCACTTGGATTACCGGTGCTATAATAATTAGCATATCTCTAATGCCATTCTTTAAACCAGATTATGCCAAAATTCGAATTTCTAGTTTCATTGATATGTTCAGAAGATATTGGGCACATATGATTGTAGTTTTTTCTGTCTATCTATGGAAAGATCTACTAGATCAGCTAGATAGAATTATTATGGCAAATACTCAATTGGATATGACTCCATATATTTATGCAATTGAGGGTGATATTGTTTGGTGGATACAAGATTCACTGAATAATTCCTTACTATCTTTTACTTTAACACATTTTTATGTAATGGGTTTTATGGCTGTAACCTTCTCTTCTTTCATTTATCCAATCTTTTTTGATGACAGATATATGGCAGATAGAGTGTCATTGTCAATGTTTTGGGTTTATATCTTAGCTATTCCATTTTACTTGTTCTTTAATGTTAGAGTGACAGGAAATTATATTCCAGAAATGGAAACTATAGCCTATGATTTGACGCCAGAAATTCATAATTGGTTCATACAAATAGATCCATTTACTAATGGTATGCCCAGTTTACATATCGGACTTCCTTTTGCTATTTGGTTAACTATGGAAAGATGGGATTCTGATGAAAGATGGTTAAGATATAGAAGATTATTATTACTATTTATCATAATTACTGCATTCACTATACTTTATCTTGGGATCCATTGGGTTTCAGATATTATTGGTGGGATTATCGTTGCTATGATTGCAGTCGAAATTACCGCCAAAACACATAAACCAATTTGGCAATTTGCTGATGAAAGATTATTTTCAAGAAGATTGGCTCGTGCAATCGATGATCCAAAGAAATGGTTCTCTGAGTCTTGGATTATTACAAAAAAATTCTTTCATCCAATACAACAACCAAGTTCTAGCCAAACAAAAGCTTTCATTGCTTCAGTACTAATTTTGACTAGTGGAGTATTATTGTGGGATGCAACTCATCAAGATTTTCCTATTGAGGGAGTGAATCCAACAAATTCTGCTGGTTCAGAAGGATGGGTAGTTGGAGTTGAAGAAATTGATGATGGGATAGAAATCAAATTGTGGAATGTAAGCACTCAGAAAGAAGCGGTTATTGAGGGAAGTAATTGGACATCTCCTCCTAAAATAGAATTATCAAATAATAATCTTATACTATTCGATGAATCAAACCTAGATTTCTTTCAATTAAATAATTCATCAATCGAAGTGTTTGAACCTATATTTAGTCTAAAAGATGATTACACGTTAGATAGAGTTTCAATAATTGAGAATAACCAAGGTGAACCTTGTTTAGTCATAGCTAGCAATAACACAATGAAAATTATTAATCTCTTAAGTAATAATTTAATTTCCTCAACTAATATACAAAATCTAACTGCAATTGAAGGTTCTGGACAACTATTTGCTTCGGCATACAATACAATTAATGGTCCTGTAATTAAT
This sequence comes from Euryarchaeota archaeon UBA605, assembly GCA_002504905.1. Lineage (GTDB taxonomy): Archaea > Thermoplasmatota > Poseidoniia > Poseidoniales > Thalassarchaeaceae > MGIIb-O2. The sequence continues at coordinate 44,335 of DATY01000006.1, forward strand.
GTGACAAACCCTTTTAATCCAGGAGTTGAGATTAATATATTGATTGAAAATTTTTCAAATGATCTAAATGATGAATATCTTGAACGGTTGTATGAAATTCCTGTAGATTATAAAAACTCAACAATTATTGATATTGAAATGGAAGGAAGTCTGGTAGTTGTTTTAGTTCATGTAGGGCCACTTAATCGTTTAATTTTAGTTGATGCTTTAACAGGGAATCAGGAAATGATTTCAAATCCTTTATGGCCAACAGAGTCACCCAGTATTGAGGGAAATTATATTGCATTTTTACAAAGACCAATTTATTCACCTACATTAAATTTAGATCCTGAAAATTTTAATAGAGATGTATTTATTTGGAACATTGAAGATAATAGTGGTAGTATTCAGATTACTCTTGATGATCTAGACCAAGAGAATCCTCATGTGCTTGATAACGGAGTGACTTGGATTGAAATTGATGAAAATGGAGATTCAGAGTTAGTTATCTATTCGCTAGAAAAAACATTTGAGGAGTACTCATCTGTTGTATTACAATCCGCAATATTGATGTTAATACCATTATTGTTACTATTATCTCATCAAGTTGCTATCGAGAGAAGGATAAGAAATTAAGCTTCAGCATATCTAAACATCTCGTCAAGTGAGAATTTGGCTTTTTCAATAACTTCGTCTTCCAAATGAATTATTTGGTCATCTCTTGGATTTCTTAATGATTGAAGAATATCTTCTAGGAGAGTTGTTTTCATGTGTTTACACATAACGCAGGCCCCAATAATATTCATCTCATCATTAGTTTCTGCCAGTACCCTGTCTGCTGTTCCGCATTCGGTGATTAGCATGATGTTATTTTTCCCTTCCTTCCCTAATCTTATTGATTCATTAATTAAGACTTCACTGCTGCCTATGAAATCACTTTCTTCTAAAACATCAGCCGAACATTCAGGATGACTTAATACTTGAAGATCAATTCCTACCTTATTCGCCCTCTCTCTCCAAGAAAGGATTTTTTCTCCTGAAAATAATGCATGAACTTCACATTCTCCATCATAAATAATCACTTCTTTCTTTCCATTCAATGATTTTTGTAAGTGCTCACCCATAAATCTATCTGGAACAAAAATTAATTTATCTCCTGGTAAATTTTCACATATTTTGAGGTAGTTACTACTAGTCACACAAACATCTACTTCCGCTTTTACCTCAGCTGTAGTGTTAATGTAACATGCAACAGGCACTCCAGGATATTTCCTTCTCAATTTTCTAACATCTTCTGCTGTTATACTTTCCGATAATGAACATCCAGCTTCTGGAGATGGATGTATAACTAATTTGTTTGGACTTAGTATTTTCGCAGTTTCAGCCATAAATCTAACACTAGAGAAAAGAATGATTTGTTGTTGAGCATCTCTAGCTGATTTCGACAGAGAATAACTATCCGAAACTTCATCTGCTACTCCATAGATAATATCTGGAGTTTGATAAGAATGGGCAATTAGATAAACATCTTTTTCCTCTTTTAACTCATTAATCTCAAGTGTGTAAGGAGCTATTGACTTACAGTGCTCCATTGTCCATCTTTCAGGCTGTTTTATGGCATCAATAAGCCTTCTTGCTTCTTCATCTATAATCTCTTCAGAATACATCTTTGGAATTACTTTACCTTGACTTTTAGGAGCATTTGGTAAGTCCATAGACATGTTAATTCGCTCATTGGTCAGGTTTAACCTCTTTCAAGGTATGTCATCTCCGCTGCACATGGATGATGAGTCGGTGCCACTATGGAAACCTTCGAAAATGATCCATCAGGGTGCTGAGGCTACAGTATTCTCTGGATTTTGGATGGGTGAAAAAGCGATTTTAAAAAAGCGTAATCGTCGTTCATATCGTCATCCTGATTTAGATAGGAGGTTAACTCGACAGAGACTTTCAGTAGAAGTCAGAGTACTAAAAAAACTACACTCAACAAAAATCTCTTCCCCCTCATTATTTGATGTAGACATAGAAGAAGGTTGGATTATTTTATCAGAGGTAGAAGGTATTACTTTGTATGAATCTCTATTGAATGGTAAATCTAACATTGAACAGATAAAAAAATTTGGCGGCTTAATACGTCATTTACATGAATTAGGAATTTCACATGGTGATTTAACTACGCATAATGTGATAATTGGTGAGGATGGAGAATTAACACTTATAGATTTTGGACTTTCTAAGATTTCACCAGAGATTGAACATTTAGGACTTGATTTACAAGTTCTACATGAATGTCTTAATGCAAGTCATTATCAAGAAAATAATGCAATTGAAGCAATGATTGATGGTTATCTTTCCAATTCCTCTGACGATTCCACTCCATTAGGTTCCGATGTTATTGCAAGATTCAACTCAATAAGGGGAAGAGTAAGGTATCATGCTTAGAGTTTGTGATTTTTATGAAGATACTTTTTATCACAGGTAACAAAAATAAGGTTGATGAGGCTAATGATATACTATCTAAATTAGGATATAGAGTTGAACAGTTTCTGTTAGATGGTCAAACTCCAAATTTTATTGAACCTCAATCCTCCTCAATAGCAGAGGTTTCGGAATTTAAAATTCAGCAGGCTTTAGAATTAATTTCAGGAACAACACTCGAAAATCACGCGTTACTCGTTGAAGATTCGGGATTATTTATTGAATCTCTCAATGGTTTTCCGGGAGTTTATTCTTCTTATGTCTCAGAAACTATTGGCAATCAAGGAATAATAGATATTCTTGCCAATAAATCAAATCGAAATGCTGAATTCCGTGCTTATTCAATTTTATATAAAGATGGGAAATATTATCATGGACTAGGAATCTGTTCAGGTAGAATTTCATTTCAAATTAAAGGTTTAAACGGTTTTGGTTTTGATCCAATTTTTATTCCTAAATCTGGAGATGGTCGTACTTTTGCTGAAATGAATGAAGAAGAAAAAGAATCTAAATCTCATAGAGGAGAGTCTCTGAAGATTATTTGTGAAGAAATTAATCATCCGTCAAAGTGAAGATAGGAGGCCTACTCCCAGAGATGATAGTATGCCGTCTTTGATTAGGATAATTGGGTGGTTTTCATTATTCTTTGGCTTTATTTTGTTTTTTATTTTTCAAGGTAGATTGGACTTAATTTCTTCTATAGCAGCAGGTGTAGTTCTGTTATCTATTTTGGCGATATTGATGTTTACAGGTAATCAAAAATTAATCTCTCCTCCTCCCAAAATTATCAAGAGTGAACCTGAAAAGATTGAACCCCCTAGTTTACAAGATAGTCAAGTAGAAGAATTAGAAATTGTTAATCCAGAAAATGAAGAGAAACTTCAGAGAAGTCGTAAAAAAAGAAATCTAGCTCCTCCGTCACTGCCTCCAATGCCTGCACCTCCTGCAATTTCTATTGACATAGAGGAGAGGGGGGCTGTCCCTCCTATGCCACTACCATCTTTAGAAAATGTTGAGCCCGTTGACGGAACTAAACTTGCTAAAAAGCTAGTTATCACCTCTGATGCTCAATCTGAAATGGAGTCTGAGATAGAGAGTTTTGTTGACCAGCGAAGGACTAGGCAGGCAGAAATTCGTTCAAGTTTAGAGAGGAAGAGAAGAATGGCATTAGCCGAAAGAAGAGCCGCAAAAGCTCGTTTGTGGACTGACGTTGAAGATGGTGAAGATCTTGCCACTTTATTGAATGATCCAAATCACGGCCTTACGATAATTGAAGAATCTGAAGATTATGATGATACTAAGCCGCTTGGTGTTTCATATGTTAGGATTGATAATACTAGAATATTGAAACTAACCATTCCTCTAGTTGTAGAAAGTAAAAGTAAGATAAATGAGGTAAATAAGTCGGATACTCTACTAGTAGATAATGAAATTTCTCCTCCACCAGGGCTTCCACCAATGCCACCTCCACCTGGGCTTCCACCGATGCCACCACCTCCTGGTTTTCCTCCGATTCCTCCTTCAGAGATACAAAAAGAATGACATGTATTCAACCGTACGTTCAAACATCTGTTCTCTTTCGACTATGTATGAATGATGATATCCTACTAATTGAAAATGTTCCAGTCGAAGGTACTTTTCCTGAAGGAGGACTCATATCTGTTTGGACATTAAATCGACCTGATAAATTAAATTCGCTAAATTCTGATTCTCACAAATTATTGAAAGAAGCATGTGATATGGTTGAATCTAATGATCTAATTAGAGTCATTGTAATCACTGGTGCTCAACCAAATCCTCCTAAGGATGGTAAAAAACCAAAACCTTCGTCTTTTGCAGCTGGTGCCGATATTTCTGAATTTGTAGGTAAGAATTCCGATGACGTTCGAGATTTCTTTGAAGATAATGCTTGGGAGAAGATTTGGAATCTTTCCAAACCAACAATAGCAATGATTGACGGATTTGCTTTGGGAGGAGGTACTGAGTTAGCACTTTCTTGCGACATTAGAATTGCCTCTAATAGATCGAAATTTGGAACACCTGAAATAAATCTTGGATTAATCCCAGGTGGTGGAGGAACTCAGAGATTATGTAGATTAATTGGGTATGGAAAAGCATTAGAAATGGTTCTTACAGGAGAAATGATTGATTCTGAAAAAGCATTTTCATGTGGCTTGATTAATTTAGTAACTACCCCTGAAGATCTCAAAGAAAATACTATGAAATTAGCAGAAAATATTGCAAGAAAATCTCCCTACACTACAAAGGTTGCAAAACGTACAGTTAGAGCATCTCTTGATTTACCATTTAGCGAAGGTGTACTAATGGAAAGATCAGAATTTGTTGCATTATTTGATACAGAGGATAAGGAGATAGGAGTTAACGCATTCCTAAATCGTGAATCACCCAAATGGCTTGGAAAATAATAAAAAATATTTGTTCAAAGTTGAATCGATTTGATTTCTAAAAATTCATTTAGTCCATGTGTTCCAAGTTCTCTTCCATTACCTGAAAGCTTGTACCCGCCAAAAGGAGCACTAACATTGAATGATCCTCCATTGACACTAACTTGTCCAGTTCTCATCTCCTTAGCGAATTTTATCGCTCGGTCTTCATCGTTAGACCAAACTCCTCCCGAAAGCCCGTATATGGAGTCATTAGCTAATTCAATAGCCTCTTTTTCTGTTTTATATGTTGCAATAACCAAAACAGGGCCAAAAATCTCCTCTTTCCAAATCTTCATTTCAGAGGTTACATTTGTAAATATAGTTGGTTTAACATAGAAACCCTTGGAAATTCCTTCAGGCATTCCTAAACCTCCGGATAATAAAGTAGCCCCATCATTAATTCCAGATTTAATGTATCCAGTTACACTTTCTTGTTGTCTTAAACTTACCATTGGTCCACACCTAGTACTTTCTTCTAGAGGATTTCCTGGACGGTAGGAATCATTTTTTTCTGCTATGACTTTGTACACTTCCTCACTCATAGATTCAGGGATTATAAGTCTCGTCAGTGCAGAACATGTTTGACCACTATTTTGGTGACAAGCACCTATTGCTTTTTTAGCTACTAAAATAGGATCAGCATCATCTAGAGCTACATTTGCACTTTTTCCACCTAACTCCAACGTGACTCTCTTTACAGTAGGAGCAGCAGCTTCACTTACAGAAACTCCCGCCCCAGTTGAACCAGTGAAAGATACCATGTCTACCTCTGGATGACTCGACATATAATTTCCAATTTCAGATCCATGTCCTGAAACTAGATTAAAAACTCCAGGTGGTAAACCTATTTCATGTAAAATATCTGCTAAAATAAACGCACTTAATGGGGCCTCTTTTGATGGTTTCAAGATCATTGTACAACCAGCTGCAATAGCTGGGGCAACTTTACCAATTATTTGATGAAGAGGAAAATTCCAAGGAGTAATAAATGCGCAAACTCCTATCGGTTCTTTACAAATAATTGAATTTCTCACCCTTTCCTCCCAATCAAAATTTTCTAGAATTTTTGCATAGCTTCTGGAAACAACTCTAGGAGTTCCTACCATTGCGATTCTAGAATAGCCAATAGGAGTTCCTACCTCAGCAGTAATCGTTTGAGCAATTTCTTCTCCTCTTTCTTTCAGTTTATTTGATAGGGCATTTAGAATGTCTATTCGTGTATTTATATCACTTTTTGACCATGATTCGAAAGCAGATCTTGCGGCCGAGGCGGCTTTGTCAACATCTTTTGACGAACCAACAGGAATTTTTCCAATTATTTCCTCAGTTGCGGGATTGAAAACATCTATACTTCCAATTCCTATTGGTTGAATCCATTTTCCGTCAATATACAGTTGGTCCCGTGTATGCATAGACAGTGCGAGGAGTACTTACTTTAGATATTCACGCATTCTAATAGTGAAGACCTGTTCGGATAATCATGAACCTCACAGTCGAACATCTTCCTAACGGTGTTGCTTTGGTAACTCTGTCAGCAGAAGCATCAAAGAATGCTTTATCAATTAAATTAATGCAATCAATGTCAGATATTGTTGATGAATTACTCGAAAATTCATCAGTAAAATCTATCGTAATGACTGGAACAGGGAAATTTTTCTGTTCCGGAGCAGATATAGGAGAATTTGCATCTGCAATTGATGATGGTAGTATTTCAGATTTAGTTGGTGGATTAACATCAATTCTCCATCCAATGCAACTTAAGATTCGTGCCTCTGAAAAAATCTTTGTTGTAGCAATTAATGGTTCAGTTGCAGGCGGAGGTTTGGGTATAGCCTTGTGTGCTGACTACAGAGTATGTGTCCCCAGAGCAAAGCTAGCCGCTGCATATTTCACTCTGGGATTATCTCCTGATGGTGGGACCTCATGGTTACTCCCTAGACTAGTTGGCACACAAAGAGCTAAAAAATTCTTTTTTGAAAATGAAGTTTGGAATGGTAAGGAGGCATTTGAATACGGAGTAGTTGATGAATTAGTCAATCCTGAAGAACTTATTGAATGTGCTATTAAAGTAGCAGAAAGATGGGGTAATTGGGCTGAGTCAAGTCGCAGATCTACAAAGCAATTAATCGATGCTTCAACATCCACTTTTATGGAAACTCACCTTGAGTTTGAAAAATTACTAATCACTAACTCATCTTTAACCTCAGATTTTGCTGAAGGAGTGTCTGCATTCTTGGAGAAGAGAAACCCCAATTTTGGCGAGGAATAATTTCATTAATCTTTTCTCAAATTTATTACACCATAGATTAAAATCAGGATGCATGATAATGCTGCAAGATTAGAGATAATTATAGCTATTGAATCAATAATAAGGCCATAAGTTAGCCATAGCAACAATGCTGTACAAATTAGGTATAGTGTAGGCAATGAGATTCCCTCATGCTTTTTCTCCTTCCAAACCTCCTTCAGTTGAGGTATCCAAGCAATTACTCCTAGCGCACCAGCAATAATGCCAATTAATTCAACTAGAATATTTGTCATACGGACTCCTATTTCGGTAAATCATTCCTTTCTTTCTTACCATTTTCGTCCCAGATATAAATTCCTTTCTTTGTTTTTCGTCCTAAGCTTCCTTCAGCAACTAAATTGTTTAGTAATTGATGAGGTCTGTATGACTCATCATTAAAAGACTCAGCTAAACTATTCAAAATATCTCTCCTAACATCCAATCCTACTAAGTCCGAGAGTTCTAAAGGCCCCATAGGATGTTTATATCCAAGCCTCATTGCTGTATCGATATCGCTAGCCGAAGCTACCCCCTGCGATAGCATTTTGATTGCTTCATTTCCAAGAATTACTCCTAATCTACTAGTTGCAAATCCCGGTACATCATTAACTAAGATTGTCGTTTTACCCATTTGTAATCCGATTGATTGAGCTAAATGTATGGTTTCTTTCGAGCATTTCTCATGTTTTACTAACTCTAGTAATTTCATTATTGGAACTGGATTAAAAAAATGCATTCCAATGACTCTTTCAGGACAATTAGTAATATTTGCAATTTCTGAGATTGGTAGACTAGAAGTATTGGTAGCAAGAATCGTGTGTTTAGGTACTAATTTTTCGATTTTTATAAAAATCTCTTTTTTTAATTGCATAATTTCTGGAACTGCTTCTATTACTAAATCAACATTCTCTAATGCCTCTGATATATCATTACAAGCTTTTAAATTTCGACTCCATTCTTCTTTATCAGTTAATTCAGTCTTCCCTTTTTCTATACCTTTGTCCCAAAATTCAAAAATTCTTCCTATTCCTTTTTCTAAACTTTCAGGAAAGGCATCAAAGATTCTGGTCTCCCATCCACTCTGAGCACAAATTTGAGCTATACCTGAACCCATGGTGCCTGCACCTATGACTGCCACAGTACGTACTTTCATACGCATACGTAATGGTCATAGTCAATAGGTATTGCTCATTCTTCTCTTCCATATGCTGCTAGAGCTGACTGAAATAATCTTTGTCTTGGAACATCATGTTCTAGGAAACATGTAAATGGAGCGACATCTTTCAATAACTCAATAGCACTCACATATGCTCCATAGATGAATGGATCTGCTACTTCTGTTTGAGGAATTTTTATTCCAATTTTTTCTAATCCTTTTCTAGTATCTTCATCCCATATTGCATATGTGTGATGAGTGAAATGTAAGTATGCAGAGAGTCTTCTAATATCTGATCTAGGATTCTCTGTAAAACTATCAAGTAGGAGTGTGTCAGGATATCTAATTGCATATAGTGCTAATTTTACTTCTCTGGTAGTTTCCTCTCTCCATTCTCTTTTACCTAAACCCATCCATTGATCAATCATATCTAGCATTTTATTATCATAAGGTTTTTTCACCATGTACAATAATTTTTCATATTCTTCTGAATTCTGTTTTTCAGAGTGATGATGTTGATAAAATAATTCAGTTAATCTATCGAAGAATGGTTTACACTTTTCTTTATCAAAGGCTAATAAGGCTACATGTTGCATATTATCACCAACCGAAAATTAGTTACCTTTCCATTCTCGATATTGAATCCATTCTCTTTTCATGTAATCATTCATTAACTTATTTTCATCTTCTTCCGTAGGCAACACACTGACTAGGTAGGCCTTATATTCTTCATCAGACCCTTCGAATTTTTCACCATGGATTGTAAAGTTCTTTCCAGCATAGTTTCCAATACCTCGATTGAATTTATCGGATGGGATGAATAGTTCAGGCTCACCTTCCTTTCTAGCAGCACTAATTCTTCGCATTTCTTCACGTAGTTCTTGGAAATATAATTCCCTACTGGCTTCATTCAGGTGTCCTCTATCTGCTTCAATATCACTTTCTCTCTCGTCATACCTTCCTTTAACTCCGTAAACATATGCCCATTGAGCACTTGTAGAATCATCTGTACCAAATAAGTCTAATCCAGTGCTAATCCATTTGTTCAAATATTTCTGTAATAATTCACAAGGAATGACTCCTTGTTTCACGATTCTTCTAAGACCGTTAGCACCGGTACCAAGGTGAAATGATTCTTCTTTAAGCATTGGACCCATAGACGCAGCAAGGGGTTTGAATGAAGATGTACTAAGCATTTTCAGTTGATATTTACCATCTCTATCGATAAAATGAGTGAAGCAGAAGAAATCAAGCCAGTGATCAATTGGTGCATTGAATGAACCAAGAATTCTTGTTCCATCTTGAGCATTTCTTTCCAATAATTTTGCAGCTTCTCTGACCCCTTGTTCACCAAAATAAGTACACAACAGATAAGCCATTTGCCAACCATGTCTTTGTTCTTCACACATTATTCTCAAAGCAGATTTTTTATCATATTCTGTAGGAGCAGTTGCTAATAGATGATTTTGTTGTTCGACACTTGCGAATTCTGTATCTCCTTGTACGCTAACCATACTGATTATCGCGTCTCTGATATTTTGTTGTGGGATTTGCATCCTTCTTTCCCACTTCGGCATACCCTTGAAATCTCCAAACTCAATAGAGTCTCCAGCAGTATCCCAATCAAATTTTATATCAAATCTATAATCGCCTAACCAAGATGGGTCAAAACCAATTCTTGTTTGCCACTCATTGAAGTCTCTAATCCAAGCTTCAAAGTTGGGGGTATATCCTTCTACTATTTCACTACCTGACATATATTTGCGGGAGCGATGTTAGTATATGAATAAATGTACATTTAGCACAGAATTTTATTTCCCTGTAAATCTAGGTGTCCGACGTTCAACATAAGATGCAATTCCCTCCTTAGCATCTTCCGACTGGAATAGATCAGACTGTAATTCTCTTTCTAAAGCCAAATGATATTCAAGAGGTATTTCAATACCACTTTGTACACTTCGTTTAATATTTCCAATAGCCTTTGCAGCAGCTAGAGGCAGCGTAAACTGTCCAGCATAGTCCAATACATCCATTCTAAATTCATCTAAACTTATGCTGTCATATATGTCATGAACTAAACTCATATCTCTTGCTTCTTCAAAAGAGAATTTTCTTCCTGTAACCATAATTTCCATAGCTTTTGCTTTCCCAACTAGTCGCGATAATCTTGCAGTACCGCCTGTTCCCGCTAAAACTCCAAGTGAAACTTCTGGTAAACCAATTTGGAAGTTGCCTTTGTGAGCAATTCTAATATCTGCAGCCATAGCAATTTCCAACCCTCCTCCGACTGTGTGCCCATTAAGTGCAGCGATTACTAATTTTGGTGTTTGCTCAAGACGAGATAGAGTTTCGTTGGCATGTAAGCAAAAGAAATATTTGTACCTAGGAGATAATGTATTAAGATAATTGATACTTGCTCCCGCTGAGAAAAATTTCCCACCATGGCCAGTCAATAAAATCACAGAAACATTCCCATCAAACCTTGCATTAAGAATGGCTTTGTCGATATCTTCCCACATTTCTCGAGTGTAGGTATTGACAGATGTTCTTCCCTCTTCGAGTGGTTTTCCATCAGTATCTGAAATCAGTTCAATAATTGCTATGCCGTTTTCAGTAACGCCATAATTCACTAGTTTGTTGGGCATAGGCTCAAGTTCTGGCCACGAAGTCATGTGTGTCGCACAGACAATTCGTTAATGAAAGAAACGGAATCAGAGTAATGCAATTTTTAAGAATCAGATTCACTGAATGATAGGCTTGCTCCACCTTTTCTAACCTCATTCCATTGTTCTCCAATGTAATTGGCTTTTTGACTAGGATCCCATAAATCTCTCTTCAAAGGTTTTCTAAATGGCATTCTGTAAACTAGACGTCCATCTTTTAATTTCTTTTTCCTAAGCATAGATAATTTAACCAGTGGCCAAAGTGATTTTCTTAGAAAACCTGGCTGATATACCCATTTCATAAAATTTAATCCATCTCCATTCTTTTTCTGATCTCTCATCCAATATCTTGCTACCAACTTAAAGCCTCTATCTCCAATTCTATTCATCAAGAATCTATTGATTGCACTGGTTTTGATTAAAGGAACCAGTTTTTTTCTCACTTCAACTTCATAGTCACATTGATCGAGTATTGATTGTGCAGCTAGAACTCCACTTGTAATTGCATATCTCATGCCAAAACCCCACATAAAATCCTGTAAGCCTCCAGCTTCTCCGACGTAAATCTTATTTTCATGAATATATTTTTCTGGTAAGCTAAAATCTCCTTTCCCGCCGACTCTTTTGATGGGTATTCTGTTTAATTCATAGTTAGACTCGTACCAAGCGATGGTTTCATTTAGATATCTTCCAGATTTTTTTTGTTTTCTCCATAAACATGTACAAATCAACCCAATTCCATCAATAATTATCAGATATGAATAGGCACCTGGTGCTAATTTATCATTAAGTTGGAAGGCTACATGGTTAGGATGATCAGTATGGAATATTTCTCCAAAAGCAATTGCACTGGAGTCTTTCGGTCCTGCTGCAACGATATCACAATCATTAGGATTGACCTTAACCTCATAATGTATTTTTGCACCGGCTGAAATTGCCATCCTTTTGAATCCTTGATCTATACAATGCTCGTCTGTTCCTCTTTCTACCACTCTAAAAGCAGTCCCGGAAGTAACAGGATTTGTGATTACATCGTCAGGATGAATCAAATCGATGATATCGAATGCATTTGACTTAAATTCTTCTGGCTCTAACCCCCAAGTTTTCATTTCTTCAAAAAAGTCAGTTTCACTGGTCCAATTTTCAATTCCTTGAAAATCTCCATCGAATCTTGCTCCACTATCTTTACGTATCTCATGAACATGAACTTCTTTACCTGCTTTAGCAAGGATTGTCGCTGCAGCAAGGCCAGATAGCCCTGCTCCCAGGATGTCAATCCTCTCCTTCATGTATTTGCGTATGAGGTATATTGTTTGAAAGGTTTGGTCATTAATAATCAAAGAGTTCATCCGATAATTTGTATTCGAACAGTTCAAAGTGGGTTACTCAGATGCCAGAAGAGACAATAATCATTAGAATAGAAAAAGAAAATCTCGATCCAAATTTTCTTCGTTCTTTAGTAGATGTTGACGGATGTGGAAGTGTTGTTTCTTTTGTCGGATTAACAAGAGGTGATGATAACGGGGTCAAAGTCGAGAGGCTTGAATTTGATTCTTGGGAAGATAAATTAGAAAATATCTTATCAGAAATCGCAAAAACCTCAATAGATAAATTTGCTATAAAGTCAGTTCTCATAGCTCACCGAACTGGAGCTGTCGAACCTTCAGAACCTATTGTTTGTATTCATGTTGGTTCGAGACATAGAGCGGCTGGTTTCGAAGCTTGCTCATGGCTAATTAATCAACTCAAATTACAAGCACCGCTATGGAAAAAAGAAGTAAGGTCTGATGGTGAAATTTGGAAACAAGGAATCGGATGATTTTTCACAGATTTAACTTCCGTTTATCTGAATAATGATTACTAACTCGGAGATTACATGAGTGTTGAGGAATTAGAAAATTCATGGTCTGCTATAGTTGATATCGGCGGTAAAGATATGGTTTTTCGTGAGGCAATCGCAACAGGAGTTTTGGAATTAACACCTTCTGGAATTAATGAGGTCAAGGGCCGCTCAAAGAAAGGTGATGTCAGAGAGATTTCAACAATCGCCTCAATTCAAGCAGTTAAAGAGACTCCAAGAATTTTACCTCATTGTCATACTATTCCAATTGAGGGATGCTCTGTTGAATGGGAAATTGAAGAATGTAATCTCAGATGTACTGTCACGGTACGAACCCATTGGAGGACTGGAGTTGAGATGGAGGCATTGTGTGGAGTTAACGCGGGATTATTGTGTGCATGGGATATGTTGAAATCTATTGAGAAAGATTCTGATGGACAATATCCTGAGTCTAGAATTAACAATGTTCAAGTTTTAAAAAAGAGCAAAGGAGACCAACATAATTGAATGCTGCTTGCATCTCGGAAGTGTTATGGCAACCATCGATTTAGAGAAATATTTTCTTCAAGCTACAGAATCTGCTGCTATTGCTGCATCAAAATGGATAGGTAAGGGTGACGGTAAAGCAGCAGATGGTGCCGCAGTAGAAGCTATGAGGGCAGTTTTTGATACCGTTCCTTTTGATGGACGTGTTGCAATAGGAGAAGGTGAGAGAGACGATGCTCCAATGTTGTGGATTGGTGAACCCTTGGGGTCATTACAAGGCTCTACTAATTCGCCTAAAATTGACATTGCAGTAGACCCACTAGAATGTACTAATCATGTGGCTTACAATTTACCTAATGCTATGGCGGTACTAGCAGCAGCACCTAGAGGTGCTTTATTGCATGCTCCTGATTGCTACATGAATAAAATCTCAGGTTCTGCAGAGTTAATGGGTGAGATTTCTTTAGATGCTCCCACTTCTTATAATATTGAGGCTACTTCAAATGCTCTAGATAAACCAATTAATTCTCTAAATGTTGTTGTTATGGATCGCCCACGCCATGAAAAATTAATCAAGGAATTAAAAGATCTATCAGTAAATGTAGTTTTAATTGGTGATGGAGATATTGCTGCTGCCTTAAATGCAGCAGATCCTGAATCTGATATTGATTTGTTGATGGGAATTGGGGCAGCCCCCGAAGGAGTGATTACTGCAACTGCTTTGAGAGGTTTAAATGCACCTTTTCAGGGCCGTTTAGTATTCAAAAATGAAGGCCATAGATCTAGGGCAGAGAAAATGATTGATGGCGATATTGAAAGATTATGGGAGAGAGATGAACTATGCTCTTCTGACGATGCATTGTTCATAGGTACCGGTGTTTGTTCAGGGCGCACCAAAGGTGTCACTCAAGAAAATGGGAAATATTTTGTTGAATCCGAAGTTATCGATGTATCGAATGGAATTCATAAATTTGTTCAAGGTTCTCATGATAGTTGATTCTGGAATGCTAAAGCGATGCCTTCATTTCCTATGACCTTCACGTTGGCATGAGGTTAGTGTATGGATACTCAACTACTTGAAAAAACAGCACGAGAACTAGTTGCGGCAGGTAAAGGAATTCTTGCTGCGGATGAAAGTAATGGCACTATGTCGAATAGACTTGAGGCGGTAGGAGTTTCAGCCTCACCGGCTACTAGAAATGCTTACAGGGCAAATCTATTTTCAACAAATGGTTATGAGAAATATATTAGTGGAGTAATTTTATTCGATGAAACAATTAGACAGGAAATGCCTGATGGTAGAAATATTCCTGATGCTTTGACATCTTTAGGCGTTTATCCAGGTATTAAGTTAGATACAGGAGCTAAAGATTTAGCTAATCATGAAGGGGAAAAAATTACTGAAGGCCTTGATGGGTTAAGAGATAGATGTAGTGAATATTTTTCAATGGGTGCTAGATTTGCTAAATGGAGGGCTGTAATTGAAATCGGAGATGGTAAACCATCAGATGCCTGTATTTCTGCTAATGCTCACGCACTGGCCAGATATGCATCAATTTGTCAAGAGCAAGGTTTGGTTCCAATTATTGAGCCAGAGGTTATTATGGCAGGAGATCATAATGCCCAAACTTGCTATGAAGTCACTTCATCAATATTATCTGCCACTTTTGAAGAGTGTAGAATCCAAGGTGTTCACTTCCCAGGAGCTTTGCTAAAGCCAAATATGATAATTGCAGGTAATTCTTGCTCGGAACAAATTTCTCGTGAAAAAGTAGCCGAGATGACAGTAGAGTGTTTGACAAAAAATGTCCCCCATAATCTTCCAGGAATTGTTTTTCTTTCTGGTGGACAGTCCGATGAAGATGCAACTGCTCATTTAAATTTAATGAATGCCATGGATATTATTCATCCTTGGCAACTGTCCTATTCTTATGGGAGAGCATTATTGGCTAATGCGCTGAAAATATGGGCTACTGGTGATAATAACGGCAGTCAGTCAGTTTTCTTACATCGCTCAAAGATGAATAGTCTAGCAAGAACTGGAGATTGGAGTTCAGAACTAGAGAATGAATAATTTTGTTAAATTATTCTTGCCTTTCTTGAGCGCCTGGACGTAGTTGCCATACACATATTTCATAGCGTCCAGAAAGTGCTCCGCCACGCTTAGTAGTTGCAATTTTCATAATATCTTTATCTTTGGATAATACATTTCCTAGTTGCTGAGGAGTTGTTCCATGCCTCATAGTTGAATTAACATGTTCCAATATTTCAGTGGTATTTGCTTCTCCCTTAGTGTCAAGGAATTTTTTAATTTTCTGTCTTAATCTGGTTGTTCTCATATTTCTAATCTCCATTACTGTTTGGCTGTTTTCTATCATGATGTAATACCCATTCATCGGTAGCCCATTCCGATAAAGGATATTCTTTCCCAATTACCCCACTCTGCATAATTCTCCCAATTCTGATTATTGATGGATCTAATTCTAAAATAGCTGCAATATCAAAATCATCTTCAATACTGATATTTTCAGATAACCAATCTTTGATTTCAACTGTGTTTCTCGGTTTTTCAGAAAGATGTTTTTTAACTAAATCACGAATTATTTTTCTATCCATGATTCTCACTTCTCATTCTATCGGCTTCGACTGCCGGTCCGATAAAGGTAGGGCGACGGGGGGTAATATAACGCTTCTGCAACTTATTGTTCAATTTAGTTACATATAGTTGCACTAATCTCCTCCATTTTATTGTTATTTTTTAGTGTTAAAATGGAACTAGTTATTTTTCCACTAGAAATATGTAACTATATGTAACAAAAATAGATAATTTAATACATACTTTCGAAGTGGTTGATTTCGGAGATGGTCATTGGTGTCAGAAGGATCCAATTTTACTTCTATTCCCAGTTTTATTTCCACACCAACAAAAATTCGAAGTAGATATCGTCGTAGGTTAATGAATAGATTATCCGAAGGTGGAGCGACTGTTTCAGTTTTAGCTAGGGATATTGGTCTCCAAATTCCCCATGCCTCTGCGGAGTTAAGAAAGTTAAGAAATGAGGGACTGGTCTCAAGTGACCTAGTTGCTGGAAGTAGAGGTGCGTATTTACATCTGACTGAATTGGGTTGGAATAGAATCCGCTCAGATGAGAAATCTAGAGCTCTAGAAGCCCTTCCTCTTCCATCTTTACCCGGAAAATTTTGCATTCTGGATAAAGACGGTAGTAACCTCTTGATGGGTATTTCATCTATTCCAAAGTCTCCAATGATTCTTATCCCTGATAGACCTCTAGATTCAGAAAATAATAATGAAGATTCCATAGGAAATGAAGGGGTTCGTTGGAATTGGGCTTTATTCAAAGAAAAAGATCCAAGATGGTTTGATTTAGAAAGTATGAAATTAACTCAGGCACCACCAATTTCAATAGATCCTGGAAAAATAGAAACATATTCCGCCCAATCTTCTGTAATCGGAATTATTAGAGCTAATTTGATTAATGAGATGAGTCAATTGGCAATGACCTTCGGGACTTGGTATGATATGCCTAAATCACGACAAAAGCCGCCTCTGAATGAGAATACTTTTCATCGTGGTAATTGGATTTTAGGAGAATGTCATAAATTAAGTCAAGAAATAAGGCCTAAGATACCAATTATTGCCATACTTCCAGACAGTCTTTCTAGAACTATGCTAATTCGAACAACTAGGATAAATTGTTTAGTTATTGCAAATTTAGGAGGCCTAGATCTAATCGGTGACCCTTACCCCCTCTCATCTCTAGATATATGGATCAAAAAAGCACATCCAAGGCTATCTGAGCATGAGCTGAAAAGAAGAGTTCAATCATTGAAAGATAGAATAATGTCTACTCGGAAGGTTAGAACAGATGATTCCACTTGGAGAAAATTTAGGAGAGATTGGGGAAGTCAATCTTTTACAATTGATGAGTCTAGTATTAGGAATCTAGATACAAGAGGTTTAGGTAATTTTGCCATTGAATCATTGATTAATTGGGTAATTTCAGATGAGGATCGACCCCCCCTTATTATAGAAATAGAGGAAAAAATTCCTGAATCGACGATATCCTCTGTCATTAATCATCCTAGATTAAGAATCTTGATTAAGGATAAAATATGCAATATAACAAGATCTTCAGATCTTCTTTATGCTGATACTCTAAGACCTCTTCCTTGGCTTAGACTGAAAACCTCGAATAAGGAAGTTATTTCACTTAAATTGATAGATAACTTGCCTGGTTTCTTGGAAAATGATGAGGATATTTCATCTTTAGAGATTAATCCTTGGAAATTAATAGGAATTAGTAAATCTTACAATTCCAACCATGAAGAATTGGAATCAGGATATCTTTCAATGATAAAATCTGCAATTTCTCAATTCCCAGGTGGTAATGAAGAATGGGCAAATCAGATGGAGGCAAGGTACCCATTAGCATCTTGGATTGCTTCTCCCAAGGCAACTAGGTGGCCGAGATGGCAGCGTCTGAGAGACAGATTAGCAATTGAATGGCTAATTTTATTTGACCTTGATCATATTCCTCTAGATAGAATTGCAGAACTTGCTGATCAGGCTAACGAAGAGATTCTTGATTATTTTGCTGAGAAATTGGGTCAGAAAATTAGAGAAGATAGTCAGACTACAATTAGAACACGTCCAGCAGTAGATTTCATAGAAGCCTCCCCAGGAACATCCTGGGTTGCTGCACAATTCTTGACGAATGCAGCATGGATTCCTGAGAATCTTCATGACGATTT
This sequence comes from Euryarchaeota archaeon UBA605, assembly GCA_002504905.1. GTDB lineage: Archaea > Thermoplasmatota > Poseidoniia > Poseidoniales > Thalassarchaeaceae > MGIIb-O2. Next base: position 62,444 of record DATY01000006.1, read on the forward strand.
AGTGAAATGGTCTCTGGAAGCATGGATATCTTCACCTCCAAATAAATCACTATCCGCTCTTGAAGGTGTATTTTGGCTATTTAGTTCTAAACGTAAAAAAAATTTAGACATTAATGAGGTACTTGAAAAAATAATATTGAAAGCACAGAGTCTTTCGAAAAATCATGATTTGAAAATTTGGGCTTCATTAGTTAATTACTCGATAGATTATAGGGAACTATCAAAAGAAGAATTAGATTTAATAATTGAAAGATTACCTTATGACTGGTGGGCTCCCATATCTCCTGAAATACTATTGAAAATGCTTAGTGATGAAGAATCTAATGATTGGCTATTATCAAATTCTTATCCTTGGCCCGCTCTTGTACTGAGGCCCATTGGTGAATCATCAAATGCACCTGGATTAGAAAATTTATCTCATCCAGGTTTTAACCCAGAAATTTATCCATTGCTCCTTCGACGCCTTAAAATTCGAAGAGGAGGGGATAAATTGCCAAGTACAGCAGATTCATTGTTAGATTTATTAGATGCAATCGAATCTTCAATAAATCGTACTCCTCCATTACCAGGAAGAATCCATCCACTTTCTGGTTGGTTAGCTCAGCCAATAGAAAAATGGCCTGATTTTTCCTCTCAAATTATATTTAGTGGAAACCCTGTAATTGGCGAAAGGTTGCTTTCAAGAAAGACTGGTTTCCATGAGAATATAGAATCAATTAATTTGTAATTTTACTATTTTTATTAAAAAAATATTTTTTTTTCAATCGATGAGTTATTGAATGAATATCTATTAGATTGAGTGCCCAACTGGCAACACCGAGTTGACAAAACCCCCTGCCGGAGGTGATAGGATGAAACTCGGTACCACAGATTTGGGTCTCCGTCTGTCGAAGACCAGAGTGACGATTTGTGAATAATTGAAGAGATTATTCCTCTAAGAATGACCTCTGGCGCAAAACAGACGGTATGGATTATGTAAGGTCCCCTGTTGACCGAAAGGGATGATTCTAGGGACTACCCCATAATCCAACATACGTCCTAGGGTGGGGTCAGGAACCAGAGTACGAAAGTACGGTGAAAGGTTCCGTTACACCCTGGGGCACACTCTTTTTTCCGCAGTTATCAAGTCATATGCGTATCTCTGACTAATCAATGAGTAGTATCGGACTTGTTGGTGGGACCTTCGAATTCTTTCATATTGGTCATCAGAAATTGATAGATTCTTGTCTATCGAATTGTGATATTCTTGAGATATGGGTTTTATCTGATAAAATTGCTCGCCAAAAAGATTCAAGAATTTCTTCATGGAAAGAAAGATGTGAATTAATTAAACAAGAGCTTTCTCATGAACAATATTCTAGAATTACTTTTCATGAATTATTGGATGATTTTGGTATTGCTATTTCACATGAAAAAGCTGACAAGATTTTTTGCACCACTGAAACACTTTCTACTTGTCAATTGATTAATAAAAAACGTATTGAAAATGGATTAATTCCATTATCAATAATAATAGTACAACATGCATTATCTGAAGATGGAGAAATTATTTCTAGTTCGAGAATTAGGAATGGTGAGATAAATAGAGATGGTAAGGCATGGATTAGGTTTGAGGATGTTAATTCAAATCTTTACTTGACAAAAGAGGTAGAATCGATGTTAAAAGATCCTTTTGGTAAGTTATTTACAGGTCCGGAAGAGAATCATTCAATTGCAATTACCAATGCACTAAATTTTCTTGAGGACTTTCATTTACCTATTATTGGCGTTGGGGATGTTACAGTTAGGGCATTACAAAATGTCGATTCCCCACCATCAATTGGTGTAATTGATGAAAAAACAAAGAGAGTAAAATGGGACGGCTACAGAGAAATTAACCAGTCATTGTATGATACTGTTATTCAATGTGAAAATCCACCCGGTGTACTCACTAGATCTTTATTTGAATCTTGTAAACAAGCAATATTTAATTGGACAGAGAAGAACGAAACAACACTAATTCTTGTAAATGGAGAAGAAGATTTAGCTCCATTATTTTTACATATATTAGCGCCAATGAAATCAGCAATAATTTATGGCCAACCAACTAAGGGAGTAGTAGTGAGAATAACAGGTTTAGATTCAAAAATGAGATGTCAAAAAATCTTATCACTTTGTGAAAAGAATAGTAATTAATTTTCTACTTTAGAATTTATATTTAGAGCAATACCGAATGCTACCATTGAAATCATTACTGAGTATACACCTGGATCTACCCAAGTGTCATTTTGAATACTCCAAATAAGATAGAAAGAGATTCCAATTACTACAAGCCAATTTGCAATTATCTCTTTGCCATTACTTCCTTTGATTAGGCTATTGAACATATTCATTCCCTTGTTGTTTTCTATCCAATTAGCTACATCTATATTTCTTAATCCAAGAATAAATAATACTAATCCAAGAACTGCAAAAATAGCATCATCGAGAATTAATCCATCATCATAGGGAACAAACGCATCCCCACTTATTCCAATGAATCCTATCCAAGCTACCTTATTTCCTGCCTGACCTGCTCCGCCTCCAAACATATTAATCAGAGATAATAATATAATCCATGTACCAAGCATTAATGCAGTGGTTGAAATCATGCTACTTGGCTTTGTTAAAGCCTCATTCCACTCTGTCTGAACCATATGTATCACAACTGGCGACTTACCCTTTTGGTTTAACGCTTTCATTTATCTACTGAGGTCACAGTCTTCCTTGTAACATGTATTTTCCTTGCGAAGCCTCTTGTATTAGAGGTTCATTTTCACTCAAAGTTTTTATCGAATCAATACCTTTTGGTATTGCAGAATTTACTTGTTTACTTCTTCCACCTCTACCTTTACTAACGTTTCTTGCCATAATCAATCCTAATGTATCCAATTCATTTAGTAATGTAGAAATTCTTCTTGGGGTCAGGGCTTCAATATTAATTTTCATACAAGCTTCAGAATACGTTCTGAAAATTTCTCCTGTAGATATATTTCTTAACCCGTTTTCCTCATTAATTATAACGCAAAATAATACTAATTTTTGGTGTAAAGGCAAAGTTCGTAAGACTGGAGTGACTTGGTCATGTTCAAGTTGCGATTGTGCTAGACGAACATGTTTTGGATCAACTTTTTGTTGAGATCTTTGCTCCGCTTTCTGAACTGATATTCTCAGTAAATCCAAGGCTCTTCTAGCATCTCCATGTTCTTGCGCTGCCAGAGCAGAACACAGTGGAATTACTCCTATTTCCAGTGAGTTTATCTTCAACCCCATCTTTACTCTCTCCTGAAGAATATCTTGAATTTCTTGAGCACCATAAGGGTGGAAAACAACATCTTCTTGACTCAATCTAGAACTAACTCTCGGGTCAAGTTCTTGAGTGAAGTTTAGGTCATTACTAATCCCAATAATACAACATCTAGCATTTTTCAATAATGTATTCATATTTGTTAGACTGTATAGTAGGTCTGAACCTGCTTTAGCAACTAAATTATCAATTTCGTCTAAGACTAAAATATGTACCCCTCCCGCTCTATCCATTCTTTCAATTAGTGTTTCAAGTACTCTATCTGTGGGCCAGCCAGTAAATGGAATGAGGTAGTCACCATTCTGCTTTAATTGACTAGCCAGTGTTTGTACGACTCTATATTTTGTATCAACATTTCTACAATTTATTTCATATGTTTGAACTGGATGCCCCATTTCATTTCCCTTTTCAAGTAATTGACTAAGTACGAAACGTGTAACCACAGTTTTTCCTGAACCAGGAACTCCATAAAGCAACATATTAGATGGTATATGGCCATTTAATGCATCAACTAGATTTCTAACTAAAGCATCAACTTCTTGTTCTCTGTGTGGGAGATTACTCGGTTCAAACGCATGTTCAAACGCCTTTCTATCAATAAATAATGAATCTTGTCCGAGTATTTTTTCAAAAATATTCCCGTCCATTTATTCTCACCATTGTTTGCACATTCTCCAATGTACTATTGACACACTCTGAGATGGTCGCTCGACAATGGGGATTCTTGACGAGACGCTTAGAGGTAATAAGTGATTCCAAACTAAGTTGATGTGAAGTGCATATTTCTTTCATAAAATCATTAATAAATCATGAAGATTTCTTTTTTAATTTATTTAGAAATTAACATTCAATCAACAATTATTTAATATTTTAATATCACCATTTTGATTAATTTCAATTGCATCCCCATCTTCTAGTTGATAAATTTCTTTAGGTAAATCAGGAGTTCTAAATCCTTCTGAAATATTTTTTGAACTAGCATAATTATGAGTCACTAGAACTAAACTTTCAGGAAACATTTTCCAGAATCTTATTACATCACTCGGCGTATAGTGATAAGGAAAATCACCTATATCTGGCATCCCCATTTCAAGTATTACAACATCAGCATCTTCCGCTCTTTTCTCAATCTCTTCACAAGGTCCCGAATCGCCACAATGTAATATTTTTATTCCAGATTTATGTATTAATTCATATCCATGAGGATCAGTCTCGGGAGTATGGCAAACAGGAAATCTATCAAAACTCCAATTAGTTCCTGTCAATTCTAAAGTTTCTTCCTCATACCATTCAGCCATATCTTCAACTTCATCTAAACTACCTGGAAATCCTACATCGCATAGTTTTGATAGTTTTTCTTTACCTCCTGGTCTGAGATATATTTTCAATTCATGTTCTTTCATGGGGTCAGAGATATATTTTCTTTCGAGCATAAAGAATGGGAATCCAAATGTGTGATCAGCATGCCAGTGAGTGAATAATAAATGCTCAATTTCTGATGTTTTCAAACCTTTTCTTCTGAGCTGTGTAATTAATGTTGGAGGCGTATCAATCAAAATCTTCCCATCAACTAGAGTTAATGCATGAAGTCTTCCAGATGGAGTAAAAGCATTCCCGGTGCCCAAGAAGTCGATGCGAATCACGGCTCTCGACTATACACCTAAGACTTGACTTAATCGCTTCGAAGATGATACAAGTTCATCCTTCTATAGACATCTATTCATAAACATGTTTCAACTCGGGCAACTACTAGTTTGAGGTTTTGTGATGTCCGACTCTCGTTCAATTTTAATTTTATACGGTTCGCAATCTGGTAATTCAGAAGATATAGCCATTCAAACGGGCAAGGCGGCAGTTGAATACAACTTACTACCCACAGTAAGGGCCATGGACGAAATAACAATTGATGAATTTGTAGGGCAATCTAGGGTCCTAATCTGTTGTAGTACTTGGGGTGATGGAGAACAGCCAGACAACGCTGAAGATCTTTGGGAAGCTGCTAACAGTGGTTCTATAGAATCATTGGATGGCTTACACTTTTCCGTTCTAGCTTTAGGGGACTCTTCATACGACCTGTTTTGTGAATCCGGAAAAGAGTGGGACAATTGGTTAGAATCTAAAGGGGCCACAAGGATTCATGATAGAGTTGATTGTGATGTGGATTATGAAGAACCCGCACAATTATGGTCGGATGCAGTTCTGAAGAAAATGTCCACCGTTGAAGAAATACAAAATTCTTCAACATTAACTGAAAATGAAGAAACTACTGATTCTACAATTCAAGAGACAGAATTAATTGAGGAGTTGCCAACTAAAGAAAAACCAACTAAGTCGCAGTGGAATGCTAAGAATCCATACACTTCTTATCTAACTGAAAATTATATCCTTAATGGTGAAGGCTCCGGTAAAGAGACTCGCCATATTGTTTTTGACTTAGGAGACTCAGGTTTGGAATATAAGGCAGGAGACGCTCTTGGAGTTGTCCCGATTTGTCCACCTGAAATTGTTTCCGATCTTCTTTCACTGGGTGGCTTCACAGGTGATGAAGAAGTTGAGACGAATCTTGGAGCTTGTAGTTTACGTGAGGCTCTTACAACAAGATATGAAGTCCACAGGGTTTCAAAAAAATGGATTGAAAATTTAGGCTCGAAAGTAGTTAGTGGAGACGGCTCAATTGAAATTAGGATCGTTAGTCGAGATAGGATCTCAACTTCTGACGGAAGTTCAGTGATTAGTTGGCAAGGCTCAGGAGAACCAGACGACACTCCTTCCGGATATTCTCAAATAATGTCTCCGAATAACCCAACCGAAGTACTCTGGAATAAATTAACTTCAGACCCGAAAGAAATGGAAGATTATATGTGGACTAGAGATTATATCGATACTTTAAGAGATTTCAATAATATTTCATTTTCTCCACAAGAATTTATTGATGGAATGGACCGACTTAAACCAAGATTATATTCTATTGCAAGCAGCCCTGACCATGAACCAGGTACTGTACATTTAACCGTAGGAATAGTAAGATATAGTTATCATGATAGAGATAGAGCTGGACTAACAACAGGATATCTTTCTGACAGATGTGAGGTTAGTGAAACACCTATTGGAGTATTTATGTCACCTACAAGATCATTTATTCTCCCAGAAAATGGAGATATTGATTGTATTATGGTAGGCCCAGGTACTGGAATAGCTCCTTTTAGGGCCTTTTTACAACAAAGAGACATTAACGGAGATAAAGGTAGAAATTGGTTATTCTTTGGAGATTGGACTGAAGCAGGAGAATACTATTACAAAGAAGAAATGGATGATTGGAAAAATCGAGGAGTTTTAGACAAACATGATCTCGCTTGGTCCCGTGATGGCTCAGAGAAAGTTTATGTCCAACATCTAATGAAAAAGAATGGTTCAGAAATTTGGGAATGGATAAATGGTGGAGGGTATTTCTATGTGTGTGGAGATAAGTCTCGTATGGCTAAGGATGTTCATCAAACATTGATTGATATTTGTTCGGAACATGGTGAAATGAGCCCGGAAGACGCAAAGTCATTCGTTGAAGATGTAATGATGAAGAAAGAAAAGCGATATCTGAGAGACGTATATTAATCCTCGAAATCAATACTGTTTTTCCGATGCAATCATAGTGTGTCTTTGTTTGCCATTATATGATGTTCAGGAGAGTCCTCATTGCGAATCGTGGTGAAATAGCTCTGAGGATCATAAGATCTTTACATTCTTTAGGTATTGAAGCTGTAATGATTTATGGAAGAGAGGATCGTATTTCTACACCAGTTAGATTAGCTGATGAATCAGTATATATTCCTCGTGATGATCCTTTAGCCTCATATTTAGATATCGAAGCAATAGTTACTGCAGCTAAGGATGTTGGAGCTGATGCGGTGCATCCTGGATATGGATTTTTGGCAGAAAATCCTACTTTCGCAAGAAGATTATCTGAAGAAGGGATTGTTTTCATAGGTCCGAGTTCAGATGTTCTGAAGTTATTAGGCGATAAAATTACTGCTAGAGAAGCCATGGTTAAGGCAGGTCTACCGGTAGCAAAAGGTTCTCCAGGTCCAATTTCTAATCCGGAAGAAGCATCCTTAATCGCCAATGATATTGGCTTTCCAGTAATTATCAAGGCAGCCGCTGGAGGTGGAGGTATAGGGATGCAGGTAGTAGAATCAGAAGACGAATTTGAGTCTGCAATGAAATTATGCCAGGGCAGAGCATTATCCGCCTTCGGAGATGATAGAGTATTTTTAGAAAAATTTATCCAGGGGGCACAACATATTGAATTTCAAGTTCTTGGCGATGGTAAACAGGCAATTCATTTTGGAGAGAGATTTTGTTCAATACAAAGAAGACATCAGAAAATACTTGAAGAAGGACCATGGTTATCCGATGAAATTAGGAAAGAAATTGGAGAGAAGGTTGTTGCAGGGGCTAAGGCGGTAGGATACTGTGGTTTGGCAACATTTGAATTCTTGAGAGATTCTAGTGGCGATTTTTATTTCTTAGAGGTGAACCCTAGGGTTCAAGTTGAGCATACTGTAACAGAAATGATTACTGGAACTGATTTAGTCTCAATGGGAATTAGGGTTGCATCAGGAGAATCGATAAAGTTACTTCAAAATGATATTCAAATTAGAGGACATGCAATTCAAGTACGTTTGAATGCAGAAAATCCTGTAACTCTATCTCCCTCTCCTGGTAAATTATGGGAATGTCATTGGCCTGGTGGTCCTGGTGTGAGAATTGATACACATGCTCATACTGGATATGATATGCCTGCTTCATTTGATAGTTTACTTGCTAAGTTGATTGTTTGGGCACCAACAAGAGAAGAATCAATTTCCAAATTAAATGCTTCATTACATGAAATAAAACTGTTGGGCGTTGATACTTTGATACCTTTACATTTGGCTATTTTATCTGAAAGTGACTTCCGTAAAAGAAATATTACCATACATTATCTCGAAGAACACCCAAACTTACTTTCGGGAGGCTAGATTTTGGACATAGTAATTGTTGGTAGTATAGGTTATGACGATATCTCTACACCTGAAGATGAGGGCTCAGATCTTCTTGGAGGTGCGGCGACTTATGCAGGACTTTCTGCTGCATTTCATAGATCTGATGATATCTCAAATAACCCAAAAATTGGTATTGTTAGTGCGGTAGGTAATGATTTCTCTCCATCTGATCAATTAAAATTAGAATCAGCTGGTCTGAATCTAGCGGGTGTCGAAATGAGGGATGGTGATACATTTCGTTGGTCGGGCAGATATCATGGGGCAATGGAAGATGCAGAGACCATTTCTACAGATGTAAATGTGCTAGAAAATTTTAATCCTGAAGTTCCAATTTCTTGGACAACGCCAGAGATACTATTCTGTGCTAATACCCATCCTGCTACCCAAGTATCTGTTCTTGACCAGTGCCCTAGTGCAGCGATAACCGCTTTAGATAGTTTCATGTTATGGATTAATTCTGAAAAAATCAAATTATCAGAGGCACTTCGTAAGGTGGATATTGCAATATTAAATGAAGAAGAAATATGTGCTATCGCAGAAGATAAATTACTTATTCGAGCTATAAGATCAGTTCAGTCTGGTTCTGCATTATTTGGTGGAGAAAGTGCTGGACCTGGGCCTAGATGTATAATTGTGAAAAGAGGAAGTGGAGGAGTTATTGCTAATTTCCCATTCGGCTTAATTGCCTTACCCGCATATCCAATTAGTAACGTAGTAGACCCGACAGGATGTGGCGATTCATTTGCAGGAGCATTTTTAGCGAATATTTCAGGTAGAGAAGGTGCATTAAATGATATTGAAGTAATCCGTAATGCTCTTATTCACGCAACAGTAACCGCATCTTTTACATTAGGCGCTTTGGGTTGCTCAAGTATCTCAAAGTTAGAACGTGGACAATATCATGCTCGAGTAGATAGATATAGAAGAATAGTTGGATTAACCTAATTTAATCTTCTAATTCCTTTCAGATGTCCACTATCATTACTATTAGATGTTCTACGCATTTGATTAAATCTGAGCAGCGTTTGTTCACCTGATAAGTCAGTTGGACTATGCTCCTCCCCTCTCGAAACTCTATTTACAACCTTGTCTAATGCATCTTTCGCAGAAGATGGTTCAGTGGAATTTATTCTTCTAATTCTATTGTTCATATCTGCTTGATGTTCCTGATCGCTTCTTATCCTAAGATGTTGTTTTGATTGGAATCTAGCACCCTCATTTACTTTAACTCCATCTGGATCTCCATATTCAGACGAATAATCTAATTCCCTTCTATCATAATTACGATGCCTTGGAACCAGTAATCTTTCAATTAAACCGACTCTTTTTCTCTTGATGGGCTGTTTCTTTATTGTGAGTTTCCCATCTCCGTATGAGTTCGCAATTCTAGATAGACCGGGGTACTCTCCTAAATCAGTTGGTGCAGGTAAAGATGCAATAATTTCTGCCTTTCTATTCAAAGATTGTTGAGCCTTTGCCCTCTTTACTAAACCAGGCTTACACTCAATTCTAACTGCTTCATCTGTAGGTTCCGGTAACGATTTTGAAAAATTATTATCTGGACTACGATTTAGCCCATTTGCAACTCTAATCATTTCAGCGCTTGACATATTTCTTTTTACATTCATTTCCTCTAAATGATATTCTGAACCAAAAATTGAATCTACAGGTTCATTATTGGGATATTGGTTTGAAATATATCTATCAGGAGGCGAAGTTATCTCGGGAGATGAATAATTCACGGATTCATTAGATGATGGTTTAGCTGGTTCAGAATCGAAAAGTCCTCCAGCTCCAAATCCAAAAATATCAGTTTCCATTTTTTCTGTAGCATCTTCCAATGATGACTCTAGAAGGCTACTCTTCTTTTCATTATACCATTCTGGTTCATTTCTACCCCAAGCTTGTTCATAAGCAGAGGTTTTCTGATTAACTTCATTATAGCTAAAATCTGGGATCACTGGCTCAATATATTGATTCCTGATATTTCTTTCTTCAAAATTACTTTGTAAAGTAGTTTCCAATGATCCTGTAAATCTTTCACTAACCTGAAAATTTTCATCAAGATCAGGAACTAAATCATCAATAACAGGGGCATTCAAAAGAGCTTTAGGCATAATTTTTCCTTTATTTTCATGTCTAAATTCTCTTTCTAAACTATTCTTTGCTTCTCTAACTGATTGACCATTACTAACTTTTTCAATCATCATATGAACTTTCAATAAAACTTCTTGATCATTTAATCTGGATTGAATGATATGGCGATCACCAATATTAGTTTCGATTACTAATGCTGGTGTTTTGAAGATAAAATGAGAAAGAACTGACATGCCTCCTAATAGAGATACAGCATAACCCAATGGAGGGATTAGTATTGTAGCGCCTAGATAGCATGCTGCTGAACCCCAAATTATAATTCCACTAGGAATTGTTGGAATATCTATACTCCTTGTTCTTGAGATAGATGCTAAGTCTAATTTTATTCCTCTTCTTACATCATTGGAGAGTACTAGCTGACGCTGAGTAATTTCAATCCTGAACTTACCCCCTACCCCAACCAAAGAGAGATTGCCGAACGTTGCCGACTCACCCTCATCCGGTCGAGCATTACGCCCGAACGTGTGCATCCAGCCCGCGAGCCACTCATTAACGATATAATAACTCGGTTTGTTGAGCATAAATTCATGTTACTTATTGAGGTTTTTTCTAGATGCCGATTTATTGTAAAACAGTGGTACCAATTATCCTCATTGGATTCGCGTCCAACTGAGTAATAATTATTCGAGGTGTGTTATTTTTTCTTGTCCAAAGAGGTACTTCCCAATCGACAGTCAAGTTTGATTCTTCAATACTATTTACTCTGCCGACAATAAATTGCATATCTGTCGCAGCATGGATCACGTCACCAACTTGTAAGACTCTTTTTTGAAATGGTGCTTTTACTACACTAAATGTAGATGATAAATTTTTATTTAATGCATTTGAATCAGCATGAACAATCATACATCCTCTGTGTAAAGCCTCTTCTCTTAGATTTCTAATTGCTAAACCGACTCGGTCTCCAGAGATTGCATAATCAACATCATCATCCATGACTTGTAAACTTCGGACTATTCCATTTTCATCTGCTGGAAGAACTTGAATAGTATCATGCTTTGAAACGATACCTGATTGTACGTAACCTATTGCAACCAACCCTACTCCTTTCACATTAAAAAATTGATCAACTGGGAGAATTAACTGAGAATCTTCATCTTCAATATTTTCCATAAAAGAGAATAATTTTTCTCTAATACTGTGTTCATCAGGTAATTGCTCAAATAATTCCCAGTGACTTAATCCAGACTGTTTCATTATAATTTTTACTTGTTCTGGATCTATCCAGTCTCCTGATTCTGGATTAATAATTACTAATCCCTTCTTAATTTCTGCACATCCAAATGATACACATATTTCCCCTAGTGCCGAATCAATCTTTGATATTTCGATGATCCCTGCTTTAGCCACATTTAGTACTGAAAGTAATGGTCTTATTTTCTCCGGATGTTTAAGAGGTCTGAGTAATGATATTATCTCGATTTTTCCATTTCTTTCTTCTTTGTGAACGTATGACTCAATATCTCTGACATCTCCTTTTTTAGCAATCTTTTTCGCTAAGGATTCTGAACCAACAAAGGCAATATTGAGTACTGGCATAATTATCCGAAACGTCTTTACTTGTTGAAAGGAACGGTGATTTGAATTCTAAATTTACTAACTCATTGCATCTCTAGCTTTCTGTGCTGAGTCCCACATTTCTTTCTCTTCATCTGTTTTTGGTTTAAATTGAGGTATATTAATTGCTTTCATGTCCCTATCAATTGCAACCATAAAGAAGAAACCAGAACAAATCTCTTCACCAACCCATTCAGATCTTGATAATCTACATGAGATTACATGAATTCCTGCTGTCCGAGGAGATGTCCAGACGACTCTTGCAGTAGTTCTGATTACATCTCCCTGATATGCCGGTCTTCTAAATTTTAGTGCATCAACAGATATAGTTACAAAGTTCCTATGAGCAAATTTAGATGCCGCCATTCCTGCTGCTGTATCCATGATTGACATTAGTCTTCCTCCAAATAACGTATCAAGTGCATTAGTGTCCCCAGGAAACACCTCATTTAGTTGAATTACAGGGTCTGTTGAATAGGCCTCGTTCATGTCTATCGCTCCTCTCAAATACTCATCAAACTTGAACCCATCATATTATTTTATCAATTTAGGGACATTTTCTGACCGTTGTATTCAATCCTAAGTACTGTTTCGGATGCATATGGATTTGCCAGCCTTGGTTTGGGAAGAGTTCCAATTTAATGACCCGGATGGCGGAAAAATTATCTTTTGGCCTCATATTCCTTGTATCCGAATGCCAGTTAAGTTACGTTCTCATTCTAATTTCCATGGAGTGGCATTTTTGACATCATCAATAGATCTTAAATCTTGGATTATTGAGGATAAACAGGAGAAAGAAAGTCCAGGAGTTCATAGAGATTCTGCTATTGCTTCTGGAACAGTTCTAGGTCGTTTAATGACTGACTTAAACGAACTCGAATTAGATGGACCTGTAATTCCTGATCCTGAACAGTTACGTCTATTATTACATGCCAAAAATTCAAGAGGCGGGCTTCCAATTTATGCAATTGAACCAGATCTAGAAGATGAAGAATGGGTTGATTGGCAGATAAAGAGTGCAGATCAACAAGTTACTTATTCAAATTTAATTTTGACATTAACGACTGGAAGAAGATGGAAAAAAATAAGAATGAATGCGATTAAATCAGTTACAAGTTCTAAGCTAGTTGATGCAAACTTGGGCGCTGCATCGGCTTCTTGTTTGACCTGGTGGATAGAAGAACAGAGAGGAATCTCCGATGAATTAAAAATCCTTAGGGATGAAAGATTTGTTTCAAGGATTCGCGGGGCTTTAGCTAATCTAAGAAATAGTTCTGATATGAATCATAAATTAGATGAATTAACTTTAATGGTACCTATTCATCAGGCATGGTTACCATCAATAAGAAAAGCGATTACTTCATGTACGAATGTTGAGGAGATAACCCCGGAGGAATGATAATGGATGAAACCAAAATTAACCTTGACGTTGAAACACAGACTTTTCGTTTCACTCCATCAGAGCCAATAAACCATGAAGAAGCTGTCAGTTTAGGTAATGGAATTAAATCGGGAGAATTTGTTGTAATTATCCATGAAAACCCTCACGCAACACTTGTAGTTGAACCTGAGGGGTCCGTTTTAGTTCATGGGATTTCAAGAACCGAAGTTGCTCGTTTAGCGGTACAAGAATTATTACTTACTCTTGGTATGTCAGATGAATGGCTGTTAGTTGAGTCAGGTGAAATGATAATTCGATTTTCCTTAGGTAGAGCTGTGTTAATGCAGTTAGCAGCAGATCGTTTTTCCGAGATCAATCTAGATTCTAGAATTGGTGCTTTGAGGATAAATGCCGAAAGACATAAATGTAGTATTTTATTATTCAATAATGGGCATGGTATAGTGATGAAACAGACCTCTAAAAGAATAGCAGAGATGGCAATTAGACATTGGTCATCACAGTTGAATGATGAGGGCGCATTGGCGTGAGAATATGTTTAATCACGGCCGTTGGGAAGGGCCAATATTAGACCAGCATATGCATTTAGATCGCAATAATCGATATTTAGATGCAGTTTCTGAGTTTGTAAATTCGGGAGGTACTGCCATTAATCTTGTACATAAACCAGATTTTTCAAATCTGCCTCTATCAATTTCAGATTACCAATTAGCATATGGTGATACTATTGACATGGCAAGAGAGATAAGAGAAAAGTTTGGCATTAAAGTCTCTGTTATTCTTGGTCCTCATCCTATTTCTTGGGAGAAGCAAATACATACAATTGGCTTGGAAGAATCAACTCAATTGCATCTTGAAGCAGTAAAACTCGCGATACAATATATTTCTTCAGGAGATGCAGTTTGTCTCGGTGAAGTTGGACGACCACATTATCCTGTAGATAAAGGAATCTGGAATGCAGCAAATGATTTATTATTAGAAATAATGAAATTAGCTGCGGAAGAAAAAATCAGTATACAACTTCATGTAGAAGATAATGGTGAGAAAACATATTCCGATTTAGCTAAATTATGTGATAAGGCTAGTTTTCCTAGACATCTTGCAATCAGGCATTATGCTCCTGCGAATATCCGCAATGATTTCACTCATGGCTTGAGTGTTACAGTAAGCGTCGGTAAAGATAGTATTTCAAAAATAGTAGAAAGCCTGCCATATTGTAAATCATATTGGGGGATGGAAACAGATTTTCTTGATGATATTAACCGTCCAGGAGCAGTACTTGGTCCAAAGACAATACCAAAAAGAACTCATCAATTAGCGAATAAATTAATAGAATCTGGCTATTCAAAAGAACAGATCAATGAAATTATGGAAAATATTCACTCCAACTGGCCACAGATTCTTTATTCTTGAAAAGGAGATTTTAGTTTTGGTGTAAAAGTCATTATTCCACCTAAGAAGAATAGTATAACACAAAAAGTAAAGAAATAGAATTCTCCAATCGGAACAGGCTGATTCATTATTTCTTCAAAACCAATCCTTAGTAAAGGTCCATTAATGGGTAAAAATAGTATCATCAACAGAATTCCAAGTCTCTGGCGTACAAGCATAAACCTCGGATATGGTAATGACATTTGAACGGATGTAACCGAACTAGTTTAGAAAGGTCATATCCTCCGATGGCTTACGCGCCTGTAGTGAAGGGGTTATCACCTGAGGTTTCCAACCTCATGTCCCGGGTTCAAATCCCGGCGGGCGCACCATATACAAGCAGTCAAGTGAAGCATTCAAACACTACCTGTTCTCCGGCGGGGCATGTCGAAAGCCAGTCATCCGGCCTCTGGGAAAGATGTCATAGTCTCATCGATTAGTAAAGATGCATCAGACCTTTCTGAAGAGAGACAAATAGTTGGGCGACAGATTTGGAGAATTTTACCTTATGTAACCAAATATTGGGAGAGGGCAATTGGAGGTCTTCTAGCTAATATTGGTGCTAGGATTTTTGATCTCGTTCCATTGATTGCTATTGGTATGGCTGCCGATTACTATAATCCAGAAAACTCTCAATTTACTAATTCAAGAGTTGAAAAGTTTGTTACACTTGATGTAATACCAAACTTAGGTCCGATTGATTCTACAGAACTAGGCTTTGGATTACTAATTTTTACATCATTTGTATTTCTTGCAATATTTCAGGGATTAAGTAACCAACTTTGGCAGTCAATTGCTTACAAAGCTCAGCACGATATAAGGATGGATGCTACTAAATCTTTGATGGATATGGAAGCTTCTTATTTTGAAACAAGACAGACTGGTAATTTGATGTCAGTTTTATCGGCTGATGTTGCACAGCTAGAAGATATTATTTCTGATTCATCTACTAGTATTATTAGGATTATTACAACTCTTAGTACGGCATTTTTTATTCTTTTTTGGATGTCTCCTACACTCTGTATGATATTATTTGGACCATTGTTTATGATTGTTCCAATGGTAATTTGGTTTTCCACTAGAGTTCAAAGAAAGTATCGTCAACAAAGGGAAAGTACTGGTGGAATAGTTGCAATATTAGAAAATGTACTATCTGGAATTACAGTAGTTCAGGCATATAATGCAAGTGATTTCGAGAGAGTTAGAATCGAGGGACAAAGTGGTAATTATAGAGATCAAGCTATACAAGCAGCCTTCATCAGAAATCGTTTTATTCCTGGATTCCATATTGTGGCTGGAATTTCATTTGGACTATTAGTATCAGCAGGAGGGTGGTTAATGAATTCTGGTCAAATTAGCGTGGGTCAGTTTGTAACATTTTTACTGATATCTACCAGAATGACTATGCCGTTGTGGATCCTTGGAATGTTGTTAAATCAATTACAAAAAGGAGAAGCTGCTTCACGTCGTGTTTTTGCAGTTATTGATCTTGAACCATCTATTTATGATAAGGAAGATGCATTACATCTCGAAGATCCTATAACAAGTATGTCTTTTGAAGATGTATCATTTTCCTATCCTTCTTCTGAATCAAATGTTCTTAATAATATAAATTTGAAGGTTTCTTCTGGAGAATTTTTAGGAGTCATGGGTCACACAGGAGCAGGTAAAAGTACAATACTGAAATTGATAGAAAAATTCTATGAACCGCAACATGGAAAAGTTCTGATTAATGGAAAAGATATCAATAATTTTTCCATTAAATCAGTTAGATCAAAGATTGGTTTTGTCTCTCAGGACCCATTCCTTTTTTATGGGACAATCAAGGAAAATGTCTCATATGCAAGAGATGCTACTGATGAGGAGATTTTCAATGCTTTAGATATGGCAGGAGCATCAGAATTTATTTCACAATTGCCGAATGGATTAGAATCAATGGTAGGAGATAGAGGGGTAATGCTATCTGGTGGACAAAGAGCAAGAATTAGTCTTGCTAGGGCTTTATTGAATGACCCTGATCTTCTAATTCTAGATGAAGCCAGTGCCGCATTAGACGCCGAAACTGAGAAAAGAATTCAACAGTCACTTTTCGGTGGTTCAAACGGTAAGAAGCGTAGATTAACAATAGCCGTAGCTCATAGACTTGCTACTATAAGAAACGCTGATGAAATAATATCAATGGTAGATGGTGCAATAGTTGAAAGAGGAAAGCATGAAGAATTGCTTAGAAACGAAAGCGTTTATGCTTCACAATGGTCTATCCAAACTGGCGAAATTGAAACTTAGGTGGGAACAGATTGGATATTGAATGGATAACCGTGGAACCAGGAAAAGTATTCATTGGTTCAGACAATCGGTCCATACTTTTCGGAGGAATTGGTCCTAGACATGAGGTAAAAATAGACTACAATTACGAAATATCATATTTGCCCGTAAGTTCAAAAATTTCTAAAAAATTTCTTGAAAGTAAAGATTGTTACATTGCATCTGAATCGGAATGGTCACTTGCAATGAAAAGAAAATTAATTTTTGGAAATAATCAAGTTGAAGAATTATCAGACAGGATTCGTGGTTCTTATTGGTCGAAATACTGTGATGGTAGGCCGTTTATAGAGGATAATTGGTTAATGAAAGTTTCACGTACTTGGATTTCAGAAACCCCATCAATTACTTCGATTCCAAAAGGAGAGAAATCAGAATATGTTCGTCTGGTCAGAAGATTAGATGTCGAATATAATGATTCTTCGGCTCCAAAATTGCCAAACTCTTCAGATAAATCTAAATTATTATTAGAAGAATTCATGATTTCATTGATTATTGGAATTATCCCCTCATTTATATGGGCGAATTTTAATGCCAGTTCAGGATATATTTCAGACGCCTGGTTGAATTTAGTATTTGGAGGATTATTTATTGGAGTATTTTCAGCTATATTCTGGAGACCGAAAACTAAATCTTGGAGAGTTGGAAATAACTGTGGTAAGATGAAAGTGATTTAACGAGATCTATCATCTATTTGTAGGCCCGATTTACCTCTTAAGATTCTACTCCAACCTGTTAATACTCCCATTCCATAGTTCCAGTGTAATGTATAAGTTGCTATTGATGATAAGAAAATAGTTTTCTTTGTTTTACTAGGGGAGTTTCCTTTCCAAGATCCATACCAAGCTAATAGATTATACAATAAAATAAGTGTGGGTAATGTATGAACTCCTAATCTAGGTAGTCCCATAGGTATTGTCGATAATCTAATGTCCCAAAATTCAGGCCATGCCAACCCTCCATTTGCTAGTCCCCAGAAAAAAAATCCAAATGCTGCTACTACCAATGGGGGGAAAAATGCAACTACTGTATGCGTAGGTGCTCTGAGCTCAGGATATTGGTGACTAGCTAAAGTTCTTACAAGTCCGTAATTTCTAATTTGTTTCTTTACTCTAGATAGATTCCTTCTTCGATGCCACATTACAGCACTTCTATCAGTCCACAATTTTTTCCCAGTCAGTCTGATTTTATGATCAAGCATCACATCTTCTGCTCCAATAGCGCCTTGATCAAATCCGCCGACTTCCTCAAGAACAGAACGTCTGTAAGAACTATTTACTCCAGGAAGTTGATTAACTTCATCCAGTTCTTTCTTGCCTAACTTACCATAATTAGTTCCAGCAGTAAATATCGTGCTACAAAATGCAACATCTATTACTTGCTGCCACATTGTTGATTCTTTTACTGGAGCAAAATTTGGTCCACCTACTCCACTTACATCTTCATTCTCATACCATGGTACCAATTTTTCAATCCAATTTTCGGGTACAATCACATCATCGTCAGTGAAAAAAATCAGTTCAGAATTAGTTGAGTCAATTGCTACATTACATGCATCTGCTCTAGTTCTCGAGCCTTCATCATCAATAAATCGAATATTATTCTCTTGGCATACACTTTTTCCCGGATCATTTGTTGGACCTACAACCACTATTTCGATTTCTCCAACATATGTCTGTTTTCTTAGACCTTTTAATACAATATCTAACTCTTCATGGTTCCTAACACTAGGAATGATGACTGTAACTGAGGGGTGACTCACGACTTACCGTAAGAGTCTACACTTTCAATAACATCGATTAGTAATCATGGATCATTTGTGACTCTAGGTGCTAGGAAGTAAACCCAACTAGCCCCTCCATCATTACTATTCCAAGTCAGTCTTAGGGGATATTTATCTTGGAACTCTAACGTTACTGAATCTGTTAATCCACTTGCTAATTTTCTTGTTAGAGGATCTAGGAATTGTAGAGAATATGTTGATTGTGTAGGGTTAGCGGCAACTAACTCACTTAATTCACCTGCATCAAATCTTACATTCACGGATTCACCAGCTTCCACAGTTACTGAAACGCTCATCTGATTAGAATCAAGACTTAAATCTACTAATTCTCCAACAAATTTTGCTGCTCTTAACGCATTAGAAAGTTTAGAGGCATCTATAGTCGCTCTACTATCGAATGACAACTGTGGCATTTTTGGCTCATTCATCGTCGCCGTATCTAAACCCCTTAGAATTCTGTGTACTGCTCCGACTCTAACATTTATTGCTCCAATAGCTTTGTCATAATCTAATTCTACTAAATCCGAAGGACCTGCTAGGCTCAATAAGTCTCTTAATTTGGCAAGTTCTAAACCAATTTCAACGGGCTCAACTTCATATGTTTCAAAGCATGCATCACCTATAGTTGCGGATAGCAAAGCCACATGTGATCCATCGACTACATTTATCTGAAGTCCATTTTCTTTCCAAACCAATTTTGCTTCTTCTGTCAATACAGAAAGTAAGTCTACTATTTCTTTCATTAATTGCGTATTTGCTGTGACTCTCAACATCTTGCCACCTCTTCCCTGCTGTACCCTTGACTGCGGGTTATTCATGCTTATGTTTCAGCGATTTGGTATTTTATAGTAAAAAGTTGATTTTTTTTGAATATTATTGGTATTCTCTGAACTTATGTCCACAACTCTCACAAGTACAGATTTTTGTTTCCGGTTCATCAGAAGATCTGGTCTGCATTAGCACAACAAATATTCTATCTTCATCACATTTTGGACAAAGATAATCTCCAACCCATAGAGTTCCTTGAGCCACAGTTTCAGGTACAACTTCATTCAAATGTCTAAGAGATGAAGTTTCACTTGTAGTTGCAGCCTTGGATAGGTCGATGGTTTCTCCAGTCATTGGATCGGTAAATTCTGCACCTTTACCATCTTTTCCAGCCAAGGGGCCTTCATAACCACAAGTATAATTTGTACATCTGATATTTCCATTACCTTCCATAAAACCTAATGTTCCGCATTCTGGACAAAACATGACTCACACCAACTGTTGATTGTGTAACCAACCGAATATTGGTAAATCATCATCTTATTGAACATTACTAATACTTGAACTCTTAATTAATAATATTAAGAGAATAAAGAAAATCCGATTTTATATCCTAACCAAGCCAAACCCAAACTGCCGATAATTGTTATTGCGACATAAAAAAGGGAGATAGAAAAATCATTTTCTGTGAGATTTATTGTATCCATTGCGAATGCTGACATAGTAGTAAACGCACCTAATAAACCAGTTCCAAATAATAGTACATAATCTTGATTAATAATTGCATCCGCAGCAATGACTCCAAACATTAATCCTAGTAGCATTGAACCCAATAAATTAACAGTTATTGTACCATATGGCATCTGTTCGGATGGGATTATCTCTGTAACCAAATATCTCAAGATTGAGCCTATTGCGCCGCCTAGACCAACTAATATTACCAACCTTCCATCCATGAGATGGCTAATAGATATCAGTTTTCATGTCTTCGCTACTATCGTGAGATTGAAGCATGAAGTCGTCGTCGAGAGGTTGTGCGCGTCATCTACGATTGGAGGTTGGCTAGAGTAATCGATGCTGATAATCAGATAATTGATGAATTATATTGGAATCGTATTTCTACAAAAAATCTTGTTAACAGACTATCAGATTTACAGTCTGGAAGACTTACTCCTGAAGCCCGTACATTAAAAGAAAGATTTCCAGAATCTGAAATAGATTATCTAGGGGCTCTTTCTGATTCAGAATGGCCAGATTTTTCCGATGATGAAATAGAAAAATTTATTCAAGCATCAACTAGACTGGCAAAAAGAGGAGTTGCAGAATCTTCTGGAGATATTGACAGAAGAATGGATATGTTGGTTTCCGCGAATAATGAATTGAGGGCTTCTTGGACTACTTTAGAAGCGAGATGTATTGAATGGGTAGGATTATTTTTATCTGATTTGAATTTGGATGAACAAAGAAAGAAAATTCCAGAAATTGTTTCTAAGTCTAAATCAATCAATGATGTTGCCAAAAAGTTCGATATATCTAAACCTAAACATCAGCCTTCAGAAGAAGAATGGAGAACTATAAATTCACAAGCCAATACTGTTGTAAATTTAGAAAATCAATTACAATCTTCTGAAGAAACAATTAGAGTTCTTGCTAATGATTATTTGCCAAGTTTATCTTTATTAATTGGACCAATAAGTGCTGCAAAATTAATCGTTTTAGCAGGTGGACGTGAACGTTTAGCCAGAATGCCATCCGGTAGTCTTCAGGTACTAGGTGCAAATGCTGCAATGTCTGCTCACAGGAAAGGAGCACCTCCTCCTAAACATGGAGCCATTCTTTTTTCTATGCCTGCAGTTAGTCGCAGTCCTCGTTGGGTACGCGGTAAAGTTGCAAGATATTTGGCTGGCAAGGCTAGTATTGCAGTTAGGATAGATCATTTTGATGGTGAGAGACTGACAAAAGAACAGGTTTCTGAAATTCACAAAGAGGCCGAGTCGATAAAGAATAAATTCCCTAAACCTCCGAAGAGGAAGTGAAAAAAATGGGTCGAAGAAAACCTATTCAACTTGCATGGGGGGTACGTAGAGAAGGACGTAGTTTGTGGACAAGAAATGCAGTTAAAGGGGTTTCAGTTAGAGATGAGAGAAGAAAAAAGGATAGCCGTATTGAATGGCGTTATTGGGATCCACAGAAATCTAAAGTAGCTGCTTGCTTATTGAAAACTAAATTAAATCCCAGTGAAATTATACCTAAATCTGGTTCTACTTGCCTGTACCTAGGTGCATCATCTGGAACTACTGTTAGCCACATTCATGACCATGTTTGCGGTTCAGGAAATCATCATAATGGTCAGATTGTGTCTGTAGAAATTTCTCCTCGAATGATGAGAGATTTAAGTAAATTATCTGAATCTCGACCAGGACTAATTCCAGTATTAGGAGATGCCAGAGATCCTATGGTAATCTCACCATATCTAAGAAATAAGGTAGATTGGTTTCATCAAGATATTAGTGTTGCCGATCAAACTAAATCTTTTTTGAGAATATCAGATTTTTTCCTTAAAGATGGCGGTATTGGAATGTTATCACTTAAGGCCGCCAGTGAGAGATGGGTTGAAGGAGGAGATGATTCAAGATTTGAATTGGCAAAGAAATTGATTGAATCAAATTCTGAAGTTACATTAATTGATAATGTGGATATATCTCATTACGAAGGTCAACATCGAGTATTTATTATCAGAAAGTAGAAAATTAACTTCCTATTGATAGACCTAATAGGCCTAATCCACCAAGGAAAACAAGAACAACGATAAAACCTAAGATTACTAGAACTGTAACAATCCAACCAATGATTTGAGCTGCTAAAGTCATACCTGAATCCGGATGCCCAGATTGATTTTTAGTAATCGAAGCAGCTCCATGAGCTAATATGACTCCTGGTATTGTAAAACAAAGTGATATTGGAGGGAAGACAAATAGTAAAATCGCTCCTAGTGATGATAGTATCAGAGCTAAAGTAGCATTTGTTTGAGTAAATTGACCTGATATCTGAACCCCTCCTACTTGAACGGGAGTGTTTGAATTCATTGTAGGATTTGCCCATGGTATCTCGCTGTTATTGTCGGAAATAGGAACTTCCTCGTCAGTACTCATATACATTCTAATGGCAGATATTATTTCAATCATTCTCTGATTTTTATCGAAATTATTACGCAGACAATATAATGTAATTACTTTCATTGGTCAATTTATGCCTGAGATGCCCGAGGTTGAAACGGTTCGTAGAGGTCTTATTCCACATATTTCTGGTAGTACCATTAGTTTCGTTGATTTGCGAAGACCAAATCTTAGGTTTCCATTCCCTGAAAATTTCGAAGAAATATTAACTGGAGCTAAGATCGAAAGAATTGATAGGAGATCTAAGTATCTCCTATTTCGTTTATCTAATGGATATACTTGGATGAGTCATTTGGGTATGACTGGAGTCTGGACAATTGGTTCAGAAGGAAAAGGTAAGCATGATCATGTATATTTTGAATTCGATGATGGTATGAAAACTGCTGCATATACTGATCATAGGAGATTCGGATTTATGGATATCTTTGAGACATCTAATGAGTCTAAACAGAAGTGGTTATCTTCTTTAGGACCGGAACCTCTTACTGAAGATTTCACAGTTCAGATTTTGAAATCGAATCTTCATGGAAAACGTTCTCCAATAAAGAGCGCTTTACTTGATCAGAGAGTTGTTTCAGGTCTTGGAAATATATATGTCAGTGAAATTTTATTCCGTAGTAAAATTTCTCCAACTAAAATCGCAGCAGAAGTTGCAGGGAAAAGTAAAAAGATAAATGCCAATATACAAAAAATCTTTGATAACACCAATCAAGTAATTGCTGAAGCAATAATGGTTGGGGGTTCGACAATTTCTGATTTTAGAGGTGTTTCCGGAGAATCAGATTTAGGTTATTTCGCTCAACAATTTAAAGTATTCAATCGCGAAGGAGAAGTATGCATTAAAGAGAATTGCAACGGTAAGATTTTGAGAATTGTACAATCAGGTCGTTCAACTTTCTATTGTCCAAGATGTCAGAAATAAATTATTTCAATACCCATCTAACTATAATTAATTGTAACCACATTGGAGTAATTTTTGTAACTAAAGGTAATGGTTTATTGACAATTCCTGGCATAACTTCTCTTTTTCCTTTGTGCATTGATTTTACCGCAATTTCTGCAACTCTTTTCGCGGGAACAGAGGTTAATTTTTCCATTTTACTAAGCTCCATTCCTGCAACTTCTTGAAATCCTGTTGTGACATATCCTGGACACAATGCTGTAACTGTCACTCCTTTATTTTTCAATTCTTTATGTAACGCTCTTGAGTACGAAAGAACATAAGCTTTTGTTGCACAATATACAGCAAAACTCGGGCCAGAAATATATGATGCAATTGAGGCCACATTCATTATTCGACCCTTACCCTTTTTGACCATTAAGTTTCCAAACTCATGAGATAATCTTGTTAATGCATGTATATTCAATTCTATCATTTCTAATTGCCTTCCTAATTGCATTTCAAAATGATCTCCGAGTATTCCAAAACCAGCATTATTGACCAGAATATCTACATCTTCTGAATTATTCACTAGTAAGTCAACCCCTTCTTCAGTTGTCAAATCCGCAACAATAACTCTGCAATTAACTTTGTATCGATTAGTAATTTTAATCGATAAATCGTCCAACTCTTTTTTTCTTCGAGCACAAATTATTAAATCATAATTTTGTGATGCTAGGACCTTTGCAATCTCTAATCCAATACCACTGGATGCCCCTGTGACTAAGGCGCGTCCCCTCTTTTCACTCATCATTTTCATCTAACCGATAAAGGTCATCTCATATGATGTTTAGTCTTAATGATTGAAAGGTAATCTGATGATTTGAATTTTTAAATAACTCTATTAACCGTCGATTGCGACCTCATAGTCCGGCTAGAAAGTTCACTATTTTGTGTGTAGTTTTTTTGTTGGTATCTAAATTTAATTTAGAATTTTTATTAGTTAAAAATACGGATGTGAAAAAATAGTTAGAAAAATCGAGAGAGATATTTGGAGTTTAACATTGGTGAGATCTGGAGGTTATACAAAAAATGATGAACTTGAAGACGCTCTATTTGCATTCGGTAGGAATTACAATGAGGTCAAAGAGTTTCCAAGATGCCGTTTACCAACAGGAATAGTAAATTTGCTTAGAAGAAGTGAATTAGATAAGGTAGCTCTTGAAACTGGATTTAGTATTGAAATATCCTTGAAAAGAAAAACTCAAAGAGAATGGTGTAGGTTTGAGCAGATATTGTCTGTTAAAGCTAAATCTCATCCTTATGATTACTCACAAAGAGCGATTTTTTCTATTTTTGATGGCTTTGATACTTTTGAATTAGGTACGAATCCATGGTCAGAGTTCATGCCTAGCCAACTATGGATTAAGTTAAGCTCTCTTAATGATCAAACCTTAGCATGGGTACTATCCGAAGGAAAGATTCTATCTGGTGACATTAACGAACAAAAGACATTGCATGATTTTTATGAAATAGAAATTAGCGGCCCTAAATCAATTGAATATCTACGTCTCCCTCCTCCTCCTGATAGGCCATACAACTTCTTTGATGATTTTTAATAGATAACATTGATGAGTCTTCTTTATTCCAATATGATTATGACACATACCCTACAACAGAAAATAACTACTGAATTCATCGGAACTTTCTTCCTTTCACTAACAATTTGCACGGCAGCAGTTTATGGTTCTGCAGGAGAATATGCTCCTTTCGGTATAGCTGCGACTCTAATGGTAATGATCTACGCTGGTGGGCATATCTCAGGTGCTCATTACAACCCTGCAGTGACTGTTTCGATTTATCTCAGAGGTGCCTGTGAAAAGGATGAGGTTCTTCCATACATTGCTTCACAAGTTATAGCAGCAGTTTCTGCAGCAATAGTTGTTGAGAATCTTTTGAGACCCGATGAGTTATCTCCTGTAGCCTTTGAATTAGGTACTGATGCGGTAGTTGCCGAACTTCTATTCACCTTCGCGTTGGCTTATGTTATCCTTAATGTTGCAACAACTGAATCAACCTCAGGAAACGGATACTATGGGGCTGCAATCGCTCTTGTAGTACTTGCAGGTGCAATAACAGTTGGAAGTATTTCTCTTGCATCATTCAATCCTGCAGTAACTAGTGCGCTGATAGTTTCTGGAAAACTTACACTAGCGGATTCATGGATGCATTTTGTACCACAGTTTATTGGAGCAGTCTTAGCAACATATGTCTACAAGTCTACTCAATGAAATTATTCATTACATATTTCTTCTAAACTTTCCACCGGTTTCGAATAGAGCTTGTGTTACTTGACCGACTGTACAGTATTCGACAATATCCATCATCACTTCAAACAGATTGCCACCTTCTCTAGCTACTTTTTTGAGTCTTGCTAACCCCTCTTCAGCTTCTTTGGCATTAGCTTCTTTGAATGCTTTATTTCTGTCTATTACCATCATTCTTTCGTCCTCATCAGAACGTGTAACTTCGATATCAAATTCTTCTACTGATAATGAATTATCTACTCCTTCTTCGAAAGTATTTACTCCAATTATTGGGATCTCTCCTGAATGTTTTCTATGTTCATAAATCATTGATTCATCTTGTATTCTATTCCTCTGATAATTAACTTCTAGAGCCCCCAGAACTCCTCCTCGTCTATGCATTTCCTCGAAAATTTTCAAAATCTCTTCTTCTACAGAGTCGGTTAACCAATCTGCTACATGTGATCCTTGCAGTGGATTCTCATTTTGTAGCCAACCATATTCTTTTGAGAGAATTAGTTGAATCGCAACCGCATCTCTCACAGTATCTTCAGTAGGTGTCCCAAATGCTTCATCTCGAGAATTAGTATGGAGTGAATTAGCATTATCTGCTAGTGCATAAAGTGCTTGTAAAGTGGTTCTATAATCATTCCATGTATATTCTTGTGCGTGTAAAGATCTACCACTGCTTTGTATATGATATTTCAATTTCTGACCACGTTCATCAACTCCATACATATCACGCATAGCAATAGCCCAGATTCTTCTACAGACTCTTCCAATCACTGCATACTCAGGATCCATGCCATTTGAAAAGAACCAACTGAAATTTCTCAAGAATTTATTTGCATCCAGTCCTCTAGAATTGAATAATTCAACATATGTCAGGCCATTAGAAAGAGTTAGAGCCGCCTGAGAAATTGGATTCGCTCCTGCCTCTGCTATATGATATCCTGATATTGAAACAAAGTAATGATTTCTAACTTCATTGTTAACATAGAACTCTGCAACATCTCCCATCATCCTGAGTGCAGTATCTAGATTGAAAACTAGTGTATTCTGACCCATAGACTCTTTCAACTGATCTGCTTGTACAGTACCTCGAACAGTACTAAGAGTTCTAGATTTAATTTTAGTATATTCTTTCTTATTTGGTTTTCGTCCGTTTTCTTCTGTAAAAATATTTACTTGTTGTCTAATTGCTACATTAAAGAAAGCAGCAAGATGCCACCAGTAATTTCCATTGATTGTTTTTGATACTGAAGTATTCGCGGCACATAAATCAAATCCTTCGAATAATTTTTCCATTTCATCAACAGTACTTATTGACACACCACTCTCACAGACTTTTCCAAATATATCCAATCTTTCTTGAGGGTCGTTACCATATAAACTAGGGGAATCAAATGCAACAGATAATCTATTAAAATCTTGGTCTTTAGAAAGGAAATGATATCTTTTATTTGTTCTTTCAGCGCTACCTTCTCCAGCAAACATTCTAACTGGTAATTCATCTTGTCTCTTGAAAGGAAAAACTCCTCCTGTATAAGGGAATGAACCTGGCATATTTTCTTTCCTAATCCATTGCAGCGTATCTCCCCAATCGCTATAATCTGGTAAAGCAACTCTTGGCATATCTAATCCTGAAAGCGTAGTTTTCGTTGTTTTTACAGGTATTTCTTTACTTCTAACGGTATAACTGGTTGCTCCTGAGCGATATTCTTTAGCTTTGATTCTAAATTCATCTAAACTTTCCCAAGCACTCTCTGGAATTTCTGAACGAATAGTTTCAGCTTCTTCCTTAAGTCCTTCCGCAGCAGTCTTATTTTTCTTTGATAACATCTGTTCTGCAGCAGCCTCTAATTGTTGAACCAAACGCATTTTAGAGGATATCTCCTCAGTTCTAGAATGATAATTTCTGATAGTACTTGATACTTCAGCCAAGTATCCTTGTCTTTCTGGAGGTATTGGTGAAGATCTATGTGGGAGACCATCCTCACCTAATCTAGGCTCAGCTGCAGAAAATGTCTTTGAATATTTTTCATTTAGCAAGATACATAGTTTCTGCCACAATTGGTCGACTCCTGCATCTGCGAACTGACTAGCAATTGTTGGTACAACAGGCAGGTCAGAGTTATCTGCATCCCACATTTCCCTATTTCTCTTGAATTGTTTTCTGATTTCTGCCAGAGCATCTTCTGCCCCTGGTCTATCGAATTTATTCAGAACAACAATATCTGCCGAATCCAACATCTCTAATTTTTCTAATTGACTTGGTGCACCATATTCCCTTGTAGTGACGTATAATGAAAGGTCAGCAACTTCCGTAATTGCATCATTTCCTTGACCAATACCACTAGTTTCTACAATTACTAAATCGAATCCTACTGCTTTACAAGCTTCAATTGAGCGACCTATACAATCCGCAATCTCTCTTCCGCTATCTCTACTAGCAAATGAGCGCATGAAAAGATTCTCATCTGATAATGAGTTCATTCTAATTCTATCTCCAAGTAAAGCTCCTCCGGTTCTCTTACGGGTTGGATCAGTAGCAAGTAAAGCGATTTTAGTTCCAGGATTATCTCTTTGAATTCTTAACATCAGTTCATCAGTTAGACTTGACTTTCCTGCACCTCCAGTTCCTGTTAGACCAACTACAGGGCAGTCCTGTCCGTCATTAGATCTCACATTCTTTAGAACTTTATTGAATATTTTTTCATCGGCATTTTCTGCTAATGTTAATAATTTTGAAACTGAAGCATGATTATTTGCCGTGATCGGATTTTTTAACGATTCAAATCTTACTGGATCAAGTAAATTGTTTTTTGATGCCCTTTCAATAGCATCTGATACCATTCCAGTTAGTCCTAATTCTCTTCCATCTTCGGGAGAATATATTTTTGCAATGTTAGAATCGAGTAAATGTTGAATCTCGTTTGGAAGAATAGTCCCCCCTCCTCCTCCTACTAAGCTAACATGACCGAATCCCGAATCATCTAAAATTTGTTTAGTATGTGTGAACATTTCAACCGCTCCACCTTGATAGGAAGTAATTGCTACACAATGCGCATCTTCCTGTATGGCGGCTCTGGCGACTTCATCTGCACCTCTATCATGACCTAGATGAATAACTTCACATCCCATAGATTGAAATATCCTTCTGAAAATTCCTATAGCCGCATCGTGGCCATCAAAAATAGCCGCCGCAGTAATGATTCTTAGCGGAGTTCCACCTACCTCGGCAGACTTTTCCATGTACTTGCGACAATGCGTGCCCCATTTAATGCGCCGATTGTAAATTATGACATTTTTTTTTAAAAAATATTCATTTTTTGATTAATTTTATTATTTTATTAACTTTTGAGTTGAAATCCGGGTAAGCATTGAATAGGTATTATTTACTCGCAGAATTGGAGATAGAGTATTATGTTGTGTCCAAGAGATGGAACTCCACTTGTATCTCCTGCTGATAGCGGAAAATCTGTTTTTTCTCGTAATGGCATATTTCACTGCCCCACTTGTGCTGGTTTAGCACTTAACTCAAATGCAGCATCTTCAAAGATTTGTAGTGAAAAATTAGAATCAATGCATGATGGATTCAAAGATGAGGGAACAAAGACCGAAATTTGTTGTCCTTTTTGCGATAGCGATATGAAAGTCAGAGACTTTGCATTCAGAAAAATTGATGGCTCTTTAACTGAACTAATTGAGATAGACGGCTGTACTAAATGTTCTTCATTTTGGTTTGATTCTGGGGAACTACAGAGATTATCTCCCCCTATTGAAGGTAGGCATGAAAACTCAAAATCAGAGGCTAGAGCTCTCGCTGTTGTTTTAGACCTACTTTTCCATTTACCATATGTAATGTTATAATTGGGAGAATTTCAATATGATTAATGAGGAAACATGGTGGGAATCTGATAACCAAGACATATCATCTAAAAATTCCATCGATAATCCAAAGAATATTTTTTCTGGAGATGTGAGTAGTTTTTCAGATTCCCAATCAATCAACTTACCTGAAATGAAAGATCCTAATCAATTCTTAGTTTCTCAATTTTTAATTGGATTAATATTAATCCCCATAATTGCTAGTTTCCTAATGTCTTTCATGATATTATCATTCGAAGAAAGAAGCGATACTTGGTATTATGATAGTGAATATCAACCCAATTTCGATGGTTCAGTTACTATAGATGATCAAGATCTTAAAACTTCTGAAATATATTTTAACATACCATCATTTAGTCTGTATGAAATTGATAGTAATGATTATTATTTCTATACATCGCTTAGTTTTTATAGCGACAATTGGGATGGTTACGGTAATTGTTATTTCGATATGGACCTTTATGAAGCTGATCTGTTTGTTGTATCCGATGATGGTGAATTATGGTATCCAATGGAATGTTACGAATCATTACAAGGTTATGATTTCTATTTTCAAAAAGAAGGTCGAATAATGACCTATGCAACGAATTTTGATTCACAAATAGATGATATTTATGTTGATGGTGATGAAGACGTACAGTCTTCACTATTTTTATTCGAAATCATTCCATTTTTCATCCCAATTGCTTATCTTGCAATGATTATTTGGAGCTTTATTACAAAAAAGAAGTCACTCGGCCTTGGACTAATAGGTGGAATTTTTGTAACCCCTTTCTCATTTTGTTTTTCAATGATTTTTCTTAGTTTCTTATTCTGGGATATATAAAAATAATACTAAATTACGCCATTAATCATTAATCCAGCAAAGAAAAACATTAGTATCCCCATTAATCCATCAATAATATGTGAGACAGATTTTAACTTCTCAACTCGCCCTCCTGTTGTTAGTACAAGAGCTACTGCCACATACCAAGTTCCATCAATCATCATACCTAATGCTCCCATTCCAATCAGAGTCTCGAGACTAACATTATTTTCAATAAATGGCGTGTACAAAGCTAGCATCCAAGCTAGAATTTTTGGATTCAATATCGCAATTGAAAATCCTTGTATGAATCCCTGTTTATCATCATTTTTATAATTCTCATTATCATTTCCAAGTGCTGGACCTTTTCGAGCATGATTGAGGAATGTATAACCTAGCCAAATTAAGATACAAACCCCTGCCCACTTCAATCCTGTTTCTGCAGTTTCATGTACTGAAATTGCAGTAGCAAAAGCACCCGCCGCGAGGAATGCATATATCCCAAATCCAAGTCCATGACCAATTCCAGTCATTACTCCTTGTCTTCTACCTCCGGAGAGTGTATTTCGCAAAACAACTGCTAGAGAAGGACCAGGACTCATTGCTCCCAAGCAAAAAACGGTTGCAAGAGCAATCCAGGCCTCCGGAGACATTATATCACAGATTTTTAAGCGCCTTCGTACATTGCTTCTATCTCAGTGGCCCAATTTTCTCTAATTTGAATTCTTCTGATTTTTAGAGTCGGAGTCAGCTCACCAAAGTCAACACTAAGATCTCTCGGTAATATCTTAAATTTCTTAATTTGTTCAGGATTACTAAATTGTCCATTTAGTTCTGAAACATGTGCCTGCATTTCCGCATGAATTTCTTCACTATCTGTATAATCTGACAGAGTCTTTCCTAAACTTTCCAGTGTTGAGATTTGAACTGCAGGATCTTTTGGTATTTTTGCTGGATCCATGCCATGTTTATCTCTCAGAATAGCTCCTACATCTAATGTGAATAGAGCACTACAATATTTTCTTCCATCGCCAATTAGCATACATTGAGAAACCATTGGAATTGACTTCATAGTCTCTTCAATCACGAGAGGTGCGATATTTTTGCCTCCAGAACTCACATACAATTCTTTTATCCTTCCAGTAATTTTTACATATCCATCTGAATCTATTTCACCTTTGTCTCCAGAATGTAGCCATCCTTCGGAATCTATTGTGTCTGCGGTTGCTTCAGGATTTTTGTAATATCCTTTCATGATATGCCTTCCTCTGAATAGAATCTCTCCTGAGTCAGAAATCTTTAATTCTGTGCCGCTAAATGGTTTTCCAACAGTACCAAATTTATGATTTTTCTTGTAACCTAAACTTGCACCAGCTGTAGTTTCAGTCATTCCATATCCCTCATATAATGGAATATCAAGTGTATGGAATAATCTTAGAATATCTGGATTAATAGGTGCAGCACCAGTAATTGCATATACGCAATTAGACATTCCAATCGCTTCTTTTGCTTTATTTTTGATTATTCCACCTAGAATCGGAACTTTAGCCAATTTTATCTTCCCTCCAAGTTTCGCAACTAAATTACTGTATACTTTTTCATAAATTCTAGGTACTCCAATGAATAAATGAGGCTGTACTTCTTTTGCAACATCAATTACATTCAATGGTGCATCTACAACTGTCATATGAAGCCCCCATCTAATATGTGCATGACAATCTACTAGTTGGCCGAAAACGTGAGCGCATGGTAACCATGAAACATATTTCCATCCTCTTTCGAATTCTTGTAATTTCCAAACTTCAGCAAGTTCGAAATCAATATTGTCATGGCTTAATTCTACTCCTTTTGGATTTCCAGTAGTACCAGATGTATAGATCAATGAAAAAGTATCATCAGGCGTAATACTTGAGACTCTTTCTTCAATTTTTGAATAATCGACATCTGCACCTTTGTTGATGAAATCCGACCAAGAAATACTCTTAGGATGTTCCGGCATATCTACTCCATCCATTACTACTACACATTCTACCTTGTCTAATTTATCCATTATTTCATGCAATCTGTAAGCACACATTTTCTCTTTGTTGCCTCCATCCATTGGGTTATCTCCAACAAATACAACTTTTGAATCTGAATTTCCTACAACCCACTCAACTTCTTCAGGAGAGCATGTATGGTAAACTCCAACCGCTGCCCCATTACACATATTAGCAGCATGGTAAGATGTATACCACTCGATTCTATTGTAAGAGTAGATACTTAATTTGTCTCCTTCATTGAATCCCATAGCAATTAGAGATTTTGCTACAGAAGCAGTTTGATCATGAAATTCAGACCAATTTATATCGTTCCATTCGCCATTAGAACCTTTAGTAGTTATTGCTGTTTCATTTCCATAATTCTTTGCATTTGCCATCAGGTATTCGGGTGTTGTCATAGCAGACATGAGACTTGACAGTGGATATCTTGACTTAATTGTTTACTAGTGTAGTAATTGGAACTTAGTATGATTTACTACACTAAAGTACTATTTTTTGGTAGAACATTTCTAATATTTTCTTTCCAATCTCTTCCTTTATTTCTGTTAGCTAAGGGGGATGCTGGAGAAGGATGCCAACAGGTAACAATTTCCACATCCAAATGTTCCAATGCCTTTTTTGCTCTTTTTTCAGCATATCTACCCACACCTATCACTCTCTTAATACCCATAATTTCAACAACTTGGACTAAGTGTTCATCGCATTTTTCAAGTAATTCTTTTACTATCTCTCCAGATATTCTATCAGGAGTGATGTTTGTTCCTCTTTCTCCAGTGAAAAGCATCAATGGACAATGATTAACGATGAATATATTGGAAAAGATTTCTTCTAAACTGCCATAGTATTCTTCTAAAATGCCCCATATTCGAGTTCCCGAGATTTCTTCTTTATGCCAATCTAAACCTGTTACTGGTCTTTTTGGATGAATCTTTTTTGGTTGTAAGACTTCTAAATCCTTTATTCCTAATAAATCTCTTACAACACTGGTTGCTGAGAAAGGAATACCCATTTGTCCCATCCCGTGAGGGCCTGGATTCATCCCTAATAGGAGTGTTTTTGCACCTTTTGAACCACCTAATTCGATGAACGCTTTATGTGGTTCCCAGGCATAAATTAGTGGATTATAGGAATAATCTACTAAACCATTTTCTACTAATAAATTACCCAATGGTTCAACTTCATCTCTTAGATTTTCAGCTGCCGATATAAGTTCATTTATGACCATATTATCACTACTGTTTCACATCTCTAATTTCTGCGTTACTAATTTCTTTAAGTTCATGTGGAGTAATTGGAAATACAGTATCTGCAGTCCCTCCAGCTCCCCAGACTAGATCATATCTGAATAAGTCTTCATCAATGATTATTTTTGTATCTTTAAGATGCCCGAAAGGTGGAACTCCTCCTACCTCATATCCAGTCTTTTCTAGAACATATTCGGGTGTGGCTTGACTGGGTTTATACCCCAATATTCTCTTCAGTTTCTTCTTTCTATCAACTCTATTGGAGCCGGAAGTGATTACAATAATTGCTAATTCTCGACCTTGAAATACTATTGATTTAGCAATATGAGATACGTCACATTGCAGCTGTCTCGCAGCGTCTTCTGATGTTCTTGTGCCCTCTTTATATCTCCTCGGTCTGGCATCGAAATTGATTTTGGAACATTCTCTCATCCATATCTGATGTCCATCCATATTATATTCATGACAGGATTAGCATAAAAGTTGTTTCCACTTCCGCATTGTTGATGAATCATTGTCGTGCGCAGGATGCCTAATGAATTGGCCAATTGGACCTTATGGAACTTCTATGGGGGCTCTATTACTTTTCACTTTACCAATACATTATTTCTTGACAAGAGATGAAAAAGATAGACGTGTTTCACTGGCAGATATACCAAAAGAAATCAAAGAAAAGGGATACTGGTGGCATATTCTACTATATTTGTTAATGTTTTTTTACAAAGCAATTATCGACTATCATAACGAACCAATGAAGGCCAGAGTTGGAGGATTCACACATTGGATATATGAACTGGAGGGAGATTGGACAAATCATTTACAGGAGTTTTTTCTAAATGATACTTTAACAAATCTCTTATCTGGACATTATTTATTCATGTATTTATTCATGATATGGTTTTCACCAATGTACTACATTTTATGTCGTGATGAAATTATGGCAGATAAGGCTGCGTTGAATTATTTTGTAATTTATCTACTAAGCGTCCCCCTTTACCTATTTTTCAATGTCGAAGTAACATCTACCTATCTCGCTGATATGGATGCACTTCTATATCATGACTCATTTACTCTTGCCTTTTTCACCGATAACGACCCTATGGATAATGCAATACCAAGTCTACATGTAGGTTTACCAATCAGCTTACTAATCATCAATAGACTGCACTGTCGAAAATTAGGTATAGATTTCAAAGACTGGAGACATAGAGAGTTTGATTATTTCATTCAATTTAATGTAATAATTTATCTATTTTCGATACAGTATTTAGGTATTCATTGGTTTGTTGATATAATTCCTGGAATTATTTTAGCTGTAATAACATCGTCATTTGTTCATGCTGTTCAACCAGTAGTCCGCGCTAGAACTGAGAATGGTTTGATTTCTTTACTTCCAGATAGAAATCAAGTATTATCTTCAATATTAATTATATTAATTTGTTCTACATGGTTAGTAGTCGGCGTAATTGACGGTTCTGGAACGGATGAGGATGAAGCAAATATGAGATTTGGAGTAGGTGATATAAACTTGGACACTATCGAAGTGCACAGTCTTTGGGACCCTGTGATTGTAGATGTTTACAATGTAGGAGATTATGATGTCGAGGTACTATTGATTCAGAGAGACTTTGTTGAAGATTATGCTGAGAAAGGTATTTTTAATTGGAATAAAATCATTTCATATGGGAACTTATCCGTAGTTGAAGTTAATAGTTCTTTGAAGTTGACAATTATTCCGGATAATTTGTTCGATGTCAATATTTTATTGGTAAGATTATCATCTTCTGATAACATTCAAGAGGATTCTATAGGGGAGGTAAGAATAGTTTCGAATTATGTTGATGATGAATTAATTTATACTGGGTTTCTGGTAAGTTTTCCTGCATTCATTATTACTGGAATTGTTTTAGAAGGTTTTTACAATCGTAGATATTAGAAAATATTGAATGCTATTATTCCACCGATATACAATCCTGACATCGATCCTAATGCTAACCAGATACCAATTCTAAATGGAGGGAAATTATATTGCCAAAGGTACATTGATTGACCCAGCCAAGTCAAAATAACCACTGCTATACCATAAAATCCAAAGAAGAATCTAAACGAATAGAAGAATAACAACCCTAGTAGATACCCTATGTATAATTCTGTTTTATTCCCATATTTTTCTGATAAAAGAAAACAAAATAAGCCTAAAATAGCTAAAATAAATACTGGAAATAAAAGATTTCTTCTAGTGAAAAAATCTATTTCAAAAAGATATGGGATGAATGCTAGAATAAAACCACTTAGTGAGGGAATAGCCACTGGCCATAGAGGAGCAGACTCCCACTTCATGATATGCCGGACCCGTATCTAGCATATAATACTCTGAATGGTCTCTTACGTCTCATTCATCAATAAGAATAGTCTCCGCTCAAACATGTCGAAAGGCGAAATTGTACTTGGATGTCTTGCACCGCACCCTCCGCATCTAGTTTATGCAGAGAACCCACCTCAAAATGAGGCCTTTAGCGAGGGAGGTTGGGAAACTCTTCGCTGGGGTTATGCCAAACTAGCGAGAAAATTGAAAACAATTGATTATGATGCCATAGTAATTTTCACTCCACATTGGCAAACATACATTGGAACACATTTCCTAGGTCTTCCAGAATTTAAATCGAAATCAGTTGATCCAGTTTTCCCTAATTTGTTTAGATATAATTATGATCTCAAGGTTGATGTTGAATTAGCCGAAGCAATGCATGAAGAAACCGCAAAATCCGGAATAATTACTAAAATGATGAGAAATCCAGATTTCAGAGTAGATTATGGAACCATAACTTCATGTCATTTATTGAATCCTAGTTGGGACAAACCTATAGTTACAATATCAAGTAATCGTAATTCTCACTATTATTCTAACGAAGTTATGATTGAACAAGCCAAGGCATTGGGAGAAGCTTGTATGAGGGCCATTGAGAAAAGTGGTAAGAAAGTAGTCTTAGTTAGTAGCCACAGTCTCAGTCATCGTCATTTTGTAACTGAAGCGCCCTTACCAGAAGATATGAGTAGAGAACATATTTACAATCATAGCCAGTATGTTTGGGATATGAAAATTATTGATATGTTCAGGAATGGTCAGATGCAAGAAGTAGTCGATATTATGCCAGAGTATACTGAACAGACCATTGCTGAAACTGAAGCAGGTGGCTTAATCTGGATGATGGCTGCCATGGGTGTACCAAGTTATCCTGCTGAAATTTATGGTTATCAATCAGTTATTGGAACTGGTAATTGTATAGCTTGCTGGGATCCAAATAATGAAACTAGGGAGTTAGTACTCTAAGGTGATTAAATGAGTGAAGATTCACAAATTCTTTTCGGACTTTATGTCCCACCCCATCCTCAGCCTTTACTTTCGCCAGATGCAAATCCTGGATACGCAAATTTACGTGCTGCATTTGATACATGCAGAAAAAGAATAGAAGAATCAGATGCAGATATAATTCTGGTCTATTCAACCACATGGCCAAGTGTTGTAGGGCATCAGATTCAAGCACTCAAAGAATCAATTTGGACTCATGTTGATGATGATTTCCATTATCTTGGTAGTATGCCATATAACTTCCATATAGATACTGATTTTGCTTATGAGTATTGTTCGGCAGCAGAAAAAAGAGGTCTACATGCTAGAACTGTAGAGTATGAGGGTTTTCCGATAGATACAGGATCAGTAGTTGCTCTTAGTTTACTCAATCCTGACAATAGAATTCCTGCATGTATTGTTTCAAGTAATATGTATGCAAATCGTTCAGAAACTATTGTTTTAGGTAAAGCAGCAAATGATGCTTTAATTAGTCAAGGTAAGAAAGCAGTGATCGTAGTAGTTTCTAGCTTATCCAATAGAATGTTCACTGAACACATTGATCCATCTGAAGATAGAATTCACAGTTCTAAAGACAATGAATGGAACGAAAAAATACTTGAGTTCTTTGCGGATGGTAGATTGGAAGATTTAAGCCAACTAAGTAGAGAAATTCATGGCCAAATCAGAGTTCAAAAGGTAGTAGCATACAAGCCAGCCTGGTGGCTTGCCGCTTCGATGGGACAACACAATAATTACGAGGGAGAAGTACTGGCTTACGAAGCATTACATGGTTCCGGAGGGGCCGTTATTCAACTGACTCCATCTTCTGGATCATTCGGAGACAAAGAGTTTGATGAAGATGATGTAGAATACTATCAAGGTGATAGAAATGTCCTAAATAAGGGGAATGATTGATGTCCGAAGATGAATTTGATGAGGGTAAATTAGGACAACTCTTAGAATGGATATATGAGGTTGACCAAGTAACTGATTCTGAGGCCAGAAATCATCTTGTCGAACAAATAAAATCTCTTCCTCAAGAAATTGTAGAAAAAATGTATAATGATTATGGGAAATCATTTCTCAGTTCTGCAGGAGGTGCAATGGGTGCTGCTGCGGGTGTAGCTGTTGGTGGACCAGTAGGTGGTATAGTTGGTGGTGTAGTTGGAAAGAAAACCGCTGGCAAGCTTGTTACAAATAATGGACCATTTAAGTCCGAATTAGGACCCTCTGCTGTTGGTGCTTATCCACATCTTCACAGAGTGGGTGATTTAATTTTTGTAAGTGGAATTGGCCCAAGGAAACCAGTGACTAATGAGATACCTGGTGGTCCAATAAAAGACGAAAATGGTAATCCTCTAGATTATGATATCAAAGCTCAAACTCGTTCAGTAATAGAAAATATCAAGATTATTCTTGAAGAGTATGGTTCAAGTTTAGAAAATGTTGTAGACGTATATTCCATGCTTGTGGATATGGATAGGGATTTTGCAGGTTATAATGAGGTTTATGCAGAATATTTTTCTGAAATTTTACCCTCTAGAACTACTTGCTCAGTTTTAGCTCTCCCAACTCCAATTGCTGTTGAATTAAAGGTAATTGCAAAGGCATGAAAACTAATTTGCTAAATCTTCTATTCTTTCAGGAGTACAGTCATTAGGTGCAGAAATAGGATTGCAAGCTACTGGATTTCCATTGGGTATTTCCACCCAATAATCAATCCCATCAACTTCTTCTGGATAGTCTGTTGAGATTGAATGAGCACCTACTGAAATAGCAGCCTGTAGCCTAGTAGTGTCATTATTATCTGCTTCTCCATCTTCGGCATTATCTGCTCTAGACCTAACAATGAAACCATCTCTGACTAGAGCCTCTATTTCATCTCCATTACCGATTGGATCAGTATCTGAGAAAATAGCGGCTTCTGAACTACCTGGCTCAGACATTGTAAACATTCTGGAGCCATTTAATCCCGGATATTGTTCAAAATAACTCTGTCTCAAGTCTCCACTAGAGAGTAGGATGAACATTGCTTTACCTCTAGAATCTTCGAGTAAAGGCCAACCATTTTCCATAACTGCTCTTGAGAGAGTCTCGGCCCCATTCCTTACATCATCAGGTGTAATAGTTTTATTTCGAGGCCAATATTCGATTATTTCTTGCTCAATATTTTCTAGCATATTTTGTAAATCAATTACTATTGTATTGTCAGTACTTTGCTCAATCCATTCTTTAGGTTCTATCCAAATCATTAATGGCACATGTTCTTGATTTTGATTTGACCAATCTAATAGAGTGCCCAGACATTCTTCAAGAGTAATACAGTTTGATCTCGAGTCATATTGATTATGATATACATACAACTGACCTCTAGCATCCCACCAAACATCTATCTCAAATTGTCTCACTCCCTGCTCTTCCGCTTGAATATTTAGAGGGTCATGTGAATAATCATAAGCCCTAATTGTAGGTCCTATCGGAGCCAAATGATAGGAATTATGAGTTCCCTTCATTTGAATATGATTAATCCTTAGAGGGGTCAAATCCTCATCATC
The DNA here is from genome assembly GCA_002504905.1 of Euryarchaeota archaeon UBA605. Lineage (GTDB taxonomy): Archaea > Thermoplasmatota > Poseidoniia > Poseidoniales > Thalassarchaeaceae > MGIIb-O2. Next base: position 102,476 of record DATY01000006.1, read on the forward strand.
ACTAGAGGATGTTTTTTCTGATTCAGAAAGGCAACCAGTGAATGAACCAGTCAACATTATCAATACCAAAATGATTGAAATCGCCCTCATCTTGTCAACGCTACAACACTTTCTAACATTATAATTTCGGAGACAAAACTTCAACTATCATTCATCTTTCGGAGATATATGGATAGACTTTCTCCATCTGAGGTTTTAGGGATAGTTTTACAGCCTTTTGAAAGGGTCACTGAAACTTTAGAGAGAAAGTTGGGCCTCTTTTCTGTAGTTATTCTCTCATTATCTGCAATGTTAGGAAGTGGGCTTTTCGTTCTTCCTTCTCTAGCAATGATGGAACTAGGTGGAGGAGAAGTTCCACTTGGTGGTATATGGATGGCATATTTATTTGCAGGATTAGTTATTCTACCTGGAGCAATTTCCAAATCTGAACTTGCATCTGCAATGCCTTCATCTGGTGGTGCCTATGTCTATATCGAAAAAACATTCGGTCCTATTATAGGTACAATATCTGGATTAGGCCTATGGGCTAATTTCATGCTTAAATCTGCCTTTGCGTTAATTGGATTTAGAGCATATTTATGGGTTTTACAAGAGATTTTAGGATTTTCTATTAATCTTGATGTTGCAGTAATGATTATGTTATCTTTGATTGTAGGAATCAATATTCTGGGTGCTAAGAGTATTAAGAAAGTTCAAACACCAGTGGTTCTGATTTCAGTTTCATATTTACTTTGTGTTTGCATTTGGGCATTAGCAACCTCTGAATTAAATTGGGATGCCGCAATTTCCAGAGAATCACTCGGAGCAGATTGGCATAGTTTCTCGTCTACAGCAGCTCTAGTTTTTGTCTCATATATCGGAGTTACAAAAATTGCAGCTGTAGGTGGTGAAATTAAATCACCAGGTAAGAACCTACCTTATGGAATACTTATTTCTCTACTTTTCAGCATTTTATTATATGTCTTTGTGACTCTAACAATGGCAATAACAGTTGATCCAATTAATTATGTTGAAAGTGGACATGCAAGAGAAGATCCAATCTATATTTTTGCTTTAGATGTAGGTGGTAAGACTGTTGCAACTATCGCAGCAACATTTGCAGCCATCACAGTTCTTTCTGGCTCACTTGCTGGTATAATGGCTGCATCTAGATTCCTTTTTGCCATGGCGCGAGACAATCTTTTACCAGTATTTTTTGAAAATGTCCATAGTAAGTATGAAACTCCTCATTGGGCGATTGTTGGGACAGGGTTATCGATGGCAGCTGCCATAATGTTCCTGCCAGTTCATGATGTGGCAGAATTTGCTTCTGGATTTAATATCATGATTTTTATTGTTATCAATGCTGCAGTATTAGTGCTACGTGCATCTGCAAAATCTCATTGGTATCAACCGGAATGGAAATCCCCATTATTCCCCATAGTACAGATTTTAGGAATCTTGGGAGGCTCAATTCTAATCTATGCCATGGGTTCCAAGGCTGTAATTGGCGGAACGGCCGCTATTATAATCGGATTAATCATCTATATTTCATATGGTAAAAAACATACAGAGAAACAGATTACTCCTTGGGAAACTTTTCGCTTGACATTTACCAATCCTAACGAAGTAGAGCATCGTCGACGTTGGGCTGCATTTCATGCAGCAGATATAGGTAGAAATAACCATCTGAATTTAAATGAATTTATCTCAGCGATGCAATCTTTGGGTTTTCCTGGCGAAGGAGAAGATGCACTCAGAGAATATTTCCATGCTGCAGATGAAAATCAGGATGGTATATTAGAAATTGATCAGTTCTTGTTGGGCGTTGAAGAATTAGAGTTTGATTAGTGACTGATTAAGCGTTTAATTGAAGGCATGTATCTTGCTCGAAGATATCGAAGGTGAGTATATGGCAATATCTAGTCGGGCAAAAAAAGTTACAACTCACACATTACAAGAAATGAAAGCGAGTGGTGAGAAAATCACAATGCTAACCTCATATGACTATTCGTTGGCCAGACTAGTCGATGCAGCTGGAATTGATGTAATCCTAGTTGGAGATTCAGCGTCTAATGTCATGGCAGGTAATGAAACAACTGTTCCAATTACTTTGGATCATATGATTTATCATGCTCAGTGTGTCATTAATGGAGTAGACAGAGCATTAGTGGTTGTTGATATGCCGTTTGGAACTTATCAAGGTGATTCCAAGACTGCTCTTGATTCAGCAATACGTATCATGAAGGAATCTGGAGGACATGCTGTCAAATTAGAGGGTGGCTCAGAAATCATTGAATCTGTAGTTAGAATACAGCAAGCCGGTATCCCTGTAATGGGTCATCTTGGATTGACGCCTCAGTCAATTTATAAATTTGGAACATATAGTGTTAGAGCAAAGGAACAAGATGAGGCTACAAAATTACTTGAAGATGCCAAGGCCTTAGAGGATGCCGGATGTTTTTCTATAGTTTTTGAAAAGATACCTGCGGAACTGGCTAAGAAAGTCAGCGAACAACTAACAATTCCAACGATTGGAATTGGCGCAGGAGTAGATTGTGACGGCCAAGTTTTGGTTTTACATGATATGTTAGGGATTACAAAAGATTTCAGCCCCAGATTTCTGAGAAGATACGCCGATTTAGGAAAAATAATTGATAGTTCTGTAAAGCAGTACATCGAAGATGTTCGTAGTAAAGAGTTTCCTAACGCGGATGAGGGGTACTAATTTTTACAGTTCATCTCTACAAAACTTCAAGGACAACCGCCTTTGATGTAAGTTTGCTATGAGTGAACTTTGGGTTGAGCGTCACCGCCCGCGAACAGTGGTTGACATCAAAGGGCAACGTGCAGTTGTTGAAAGACTCAAAGCGTATGCTGAGAAATGTACATTTCCACATTTATTGTTTGCAGGCCCTCCAGGAACTGGTAAGACCACTGCTGCAATAGCACTAGCCAGGGATGTTTTTGGTGAAGGCTATAGGACAAATATGTTAGAAATGAATGCTAGTGATGAAAGGAAATTAGAGTCTATTAGAACTAAAGTGAAGTCATTCGCTCGTACCGCTCCAGTACCTGGTACTACTTTCAAAGTAATTTTTCTTGATGAGGCCGATGCATTAACTCCTGATGCTCAAGGTGCGCTTAGGAGAATTATGGAACAATATGCGGAAACATGTAGGTTTATTCTATCATGTAATTATTCTTCTAAAATTATTGAACCGATACAGTCAAGATGTGCTGTATTCCGATTTCGTCCTTTACCCGAAGATCAAGTTAGAGAAATGATTGTTAATGTTGCTAGAGATGAGAAAATTGAACTTCATTCAGAGGCAGCGGACGCAATTGTTCATGTGTCCTTAGGTGACTTAAGGAAAGCTATTACTTCATTACAGGTTGCTGCATCTTTAGATAGTAACGTTACTAGAGAATTAATTTATGAAACTACTGCGACCGCACCACCAGAAGAATTACATGGATACTTTCTTGCTTGTCAACAAGATGGCTTCCAACCAGCTAGAAGGAGACTTAGAGAATTATTAGATAGGTTTGGATTAGCAGGGACTGATTTAGTAAATCAACTCCATCGTGAGTTAGGAAGCGTAACATTTTTTGATGAAAGTCAGAAACTAAGGGTTACTGAGGTAATGGCTGAAACAGATTTTAGAATGGTAGAGGGTGGAGGTGAGTCTCTACAACTAGATGCTATGACTGCGATGATTTGTTCTCGAATTAAAGAACTTTAGTTTGAGCAATTGTAATCTTATATTCTAATTCAGTCGTATTTACCCAAGGAGAACCATCTTCTGTCATTGTGATTACAATAGTATACTCTCCAGGGTCTAGAGTACCTAAGTCCCAAGCCAATCCTACATCGCTTGAATGAGGGCTCACTCTATTCCCTCTTGTCCAATTATTAATCGAGTCAAACATCTCTATTTCTTCTACATGTGAGATGGCAGTTCCATTTGCTAATTCTTCAATCATCTCTCCTCTGTAGAATATTGCTGCATTTATGTTTACAGAATCCGCATCTACATTATCTCTTACAGCCATACCCATGACTACATCAACCGTATCTTGATTCAAATTTATAGTATAAACTCCATTTTTCCATGATGTTTCTTCAATACCTTCCGTTTCTTCAATATCAATTCCTCCTGCGAGAGTTGGAGGCGCTATATCTGCAAGTGGTGGATTTGAAACGATAAATGAAAAAGCGAGCCAAGTGAAGATAAATAAGAAGACGGCTCTGAACCAATTTCCATTAGTGTATAATTCACTGTACTTACTAGGAATAATAATTTTATGAATAGGTATTATAGTCGCGCACAATAATAAAGGTAAAAGATATAATATGGCTCCAGGTTCATCCATTTCAGGCATCAACAGATATCTTACAGCCAATGCAACTATTGCGCCATAAATGATTACAAGCCACATCGAATAAGCGTCAGCAACTTCTTTTACTGCATGAGCCGCAGGATCAAAATCTTCAATCTTTTTTGGCGTATTCTTACTGTCTTTCTTGTCTCCACCAGACTTGCGCCTACGGTCATTGTAAGCGTTAGCACGTAGGGCTGTATCAACGTCGACCACGTCCTTGCGACAACGAACTACTCATCAAGTGTACTGATGTAACAAGTTCCAAAAAATACTCATTTGTTGGACGGTTATACTCAAATGGTGGTTGTCACTCGACAGACTCACTGCCGGGGTGGCGTAGTTGGTAGCGCGTCGGACTCATAGGGTAATTTTTGATAGAAATATGATTTTTGTTGAAACTAGTCATGAGCGCAACAGCCTGCTTTGAGTGTCTGAGACATCCGAAGGTCGCGGGTTCAAGTCCCGCTCCCGGCACCATCATATTAACTAACTACAATCGCCTTCACAAGCATCATAGATTTCTCCATCTAATATAAATCGGAAAGCAATCTCAGCTGGTTCAGATGGATACCAGAGGTAACCATGTGCATCATTACCAGGGCCAAAGATATTTTCTTCTGGTGCGGTGAAATTACCATCGAAATAAACTGCAATTGATGCTGAATTATCACCTTCAGTCCATATTGAAGTTTCTAATGGATGATACACAGAACTTTCCATTATTACCGCTCCAGAACTTCTAATCATTCTATCTGCGGATAAGATAGGTACTACCTGATCACCCATTGAGTTCAAAGAAACATATTGGTTTTCATATAATCCTGAATAACCTCCGTTAAGATACGCAGAATATGCGTCTGGATCTACTACGTCCCAAAGTTGCTGAATAACTGCAGACATAATAACTGCTCTATCCATTTGATTTTCGTATGATATGTCTAAAGAAAATGCATAGTATAATCCTTGAACTGCACCAGATCTTTCCGCAATTAATGTGTAAGGACCTCCTCCTGCAAATAATGCACCTCGGTTAATATCTGGAGACAGTGACATGACAGGAATCCCAACTATTCCGCCTAGAGAATATCCTCCCCAATGTATCTCATCAGTATTTATTATCTTCAAATCATCCTCATAAAACTCCGTTAAATTAGAACAAGCATCGGAGAATGTTCTTGCCATAACCACATGATTAATCATCCCCTGCTCCAAACTCGCAGAGTGATGGCTGAAGTAATTAGGGTCTAATAATGCAAATGAAATAGGGTCATAATCTACATTAGAAAATCCTGTAATGTCTGTAGTTAACATTGCAGTTTGGTATGTATATGCCCACCCTCTAGGGCCTCCGTCCGCCAATCCTAAGAATCCATGACCCCATATGGTGATTGGTATATCATTAGTTTCATTTTTTATATTAGGTATTGTCATAATGAAAGGTACCTCTCTATTTTCAACAAACACCGGCATACGATTTTCATCTCTATTAATCAATGTAGGCGTATATTCGGATAATGTGTACTGTGGAGTTGTAAATGTTCCAGTAATTCTTCTAAGTGTCAGATTATCTTCTCCATAATTGTCATCTACTGAGTCAATGGTACATCCGATACCTCCTCCTATTCTATCTAATGCATCATCTCTCATTTGGATAATGGGGCCTAAAGCAGAATCTGCAGAGTTTGTAGTAAAACTCCAAATAGCTTGTATCTCTGATTTAATTACATCTTTCTCTAGTACGAAATAGTCAATTAAATTATTAATATCATTCCTTCGATTTTCAATGTCTATTGAGTCTGTAGTATCTTCATTAATTATCGCATTAAGTGCTTCTGATGGTTGAATTAATTGTCCTGATATATCCATTAAGCCATGTACTAGGACGCCATATTCAGTGTTAAAATTTAGATGTTTTACAGTTCTGATATGGAGGATTACAGCCTCTCCATCTTCCGCTCTCGCATCCAATTCAACCCAGTGTTCTACAAGATCTCCATTTTCTAGATTGACCAATAATGTTTGATGGCCAATGTTGATACTTGGTAAAATATTATTCTGATTAGAGATATTGAATAATTCTGGAGTTGATGAAAAAGCAGTCATAATTTGAGTTGATGTACTAAAACCATCCATTTGATTGATTAGTGGTATTTCAATTGTAGACTTAGAACCAGAACCTGGTAAACTTGCAGGCAAATAATTTATTCTTTTACCAGTAACTTTCGTTTCATCATCTACCAAAAATGCATCAGATGGGAATGGCAACATACAGTGTATTGGATTGATATTGTCACAACCATCTGAATGAGGAATCATCACTAACTGCTCTTCGGGTTCGAAGCAACTATCATTCAGTTCACAGTCAGGTAATGGGATATCATTATTTTCATCATTTATGTTTTCATTTTCAACAGAATCAGTCGATGCTCCGGTACAACCAGAAAGTACCATCGAAAACACAGTCAGTATCGCTAATATTGCTTTTATTGAAAACCTCATCGTTCTGTCGAATTGATTCCAGTGTAAAACTATTCTCTCACAGGTCGGTCAGTATTTTATGGAAATGATGTACTCCTTTTTCTTTGGATGGAGAGTATCTGCCTCTATCATAAGAATTAGACGAAACACCTCTTTGAGTGGCTTCAACAATATCTTGATCCTCCAATTCTACTTTGTCTAAATCGCCTCCAGCACCTTTACCTAACAAACTCTTATTACCCACAAATCCATGGTAGATAATCTGGGTTTTATTTACAGAGATAGGATTAACAATATTCACAGATAATCCCCAGGGGTAGAAGTTCAACATAAGTCCAGGAAATATCCAGTAATAATAAGCCGCAATATTTTCTCCAAAATCAGGCGATGATTCAGGTAAATCAAAGCATTCTTCACCCTCATTTGCTATTCCAATTTGTAAAACTCCCCCCTCAAATAATTCTGTCTTGTAAGAGTTGTAATCTAGAAGTTCATTTAACTCACTATGAACGAATGGAATATGAAAACCTTCCAAATAGTTATCCACATATAGTGCCCAATTTGCTTTGATTTCATAGTCCCTATACCTTGATTTATCGTGGCTAAATTTTTCTAATTTAATCCAACCTAGCCTCCGATCTAATTCCTTACAAACCGAATCAAAGAATCTATCGCCTCCAACAAAATATAATCCGTTCCATTCCCTAACCTGAAATTCTTTTAGATTATCTTTTTCGCTTGGGAAACCTTCAACGTTCTCAAATTCTGGCATATTTTTCATACAACCATCTAATCCAAATGTTCGTCCATGATATCCGCATTTGAGAGTTCTTGATTCACATGGACTAGTTGCAATCAGCATTCCTCTGTGAGTACAAACATTTGATAAACATCGTATCTTATCACTTTTAGTTAAAATTAATGATTCATTCATTATATTTTCTAATTGAGGTAAAGGAATAATATCATATTTATCCAGTTGACTAACATGTGCAGAAAAATGAAATGATTTGGAAAATGTAGAAATTATTTCCTCAAATACAGAACTTTCTGTATAATATCTAGACGGCAAAGTATGAGCCTTTTTGATATCTTGATGAATCAATGGTGGGTCATCCATCAAATCGACTCGAATCAATTCCTATTCAGTAGTTTTCATTTGACATTGTCACTTTTGCTCTCCAGTTAACGAATGCAAAAGAAGGTATTGACCATAATACAATAGACCCAATCCATGCTATAATGGAACCAACAAATAAACCATATTCAATTAATGACCACATTGCTATAATTGAATACATTGCAACGGAGGCACCCCCAATCATCATTGGTCCAGCCGCACCGAGAGGAACCGAAGGCCCTTGAGCTAACCATAGCGCAATCATACTTGTCAGAAATATCGCGGGAAATACTGACGCTAATCCTGCCAATAGAGGCATTCCTAAACTAGAAATTAATACTGCAACTCCAATTGCTATTGAGGCGACAAAACCTCTAGCTGCAAGTATTTTTTTACTAACTGAATTACTCCCTTTAGGTGCTGGTTTTAGATTCCAACACATCACTATTCCAAGCGTCGCAACCAATAAAAGTCCAAAAATTGATATTTCTTTAGGAGAATAATTATTGTTCATGGCTTTATCGATCATCTTAATTGAAAATAATCCCACTCCTGCCCATACAATCAAAGAGATTATACTTGTGAAAAATAAGCTATTTCTTTGACTCCATGTTTTTGGTAATTTTTCAGGTAGAAGAGCCCATACACTTAGAAAAATTGCATTTATCAACATCCCTGAAGGAACTATTGCCAGGCTAATTATTAGTGCATCATCCCCTCCTTCTGATGCCATTCCAATTGATGCAGGAATAATTGTGGTAGGAATTGTACCTAAGATTCCTCCAACAACTCCCCCATATTTCTCTATAAGAACAGTTACAGTAGTTGCCACAATTCCAGCCATCAAGGCAGCTAATAATACGGTCTGCCCTTCCATGTTGATTCCTACAGGTAACCACCGATGATGCCTTCATTTGAGTTCTTCGAGGCGTGTGTTTGATGTGGTGCCAGCATTTCAGACGTATCATGGTGGATTGGCCAGAGGCAGGAACTCCGGTTCGTTTAGTGGTCAAGACTTGGTCTGGGGAGACAACTCATGAAGGGCTTTCTTTACCTCCAGCAGGTCCTAAATTAATTACAATGAAATTAGTAAATGGTTACAATATCTCATATCCTGAATCAGTAATACAGAATATAGAAATTCTTGATTCTGTCCCAATTGAAGAAGAGGAGAATATTCAGCCAATACCTCAAGATGAATCTTTACCCCTTGTTCACCTAATACATACTGGAGGAACTATCGCATCAAAGGTTGACTACAAGACCGGAGCAGTATCTGCACGTTTTGAGCCAGATGAGTTATTGGATGCAGTTCCAGAATTACGTTCTATTGCTCGGATCAATGCAGTTAAAATAGGAAATATGTGGTCAGATGATATTCGTCCAAGACATTGGAATAGGATGTTACAAGCAACTCATGAGGCATTTTCAGAGGGAGCCGCTGGCGTTGTTATAACTCATGGAACCGATACTCTACATTTCACTGCTGCAGCAATTTCTTATGGCTGGGCTGGCCAAGGTGGAAGACCTCCGGGAAGAATAGCAATTACCGGATCTCAGAGATCTCCTGATCGAGGCTCTTCTGATGCTGCAGAGAACCTAATTGCCGCTGTACATTGGGCAGCTCATGGTCCATCACCTACTGGAGAGAGAGATTCAGCGGTTGTAGTACTTCATGCAGACTCATCAGATGGATGTTGTGCAGTACTTCCCGGATGTGCATCTAGAAAATATCACTCTTCTAGAAGAGGAGCATTTAAGTCAATTAATCAAGATCCAATTGCTAACATCTATGTCGATAAAAAGGGTGCAAGAATAGAATTTAATGAATCTCATTTGCATGAGGCTAGAATTGAGTCAGAATCTCCAATTTATTTTGATGAATCTATTCGAATTGCTGAATTTTCATCAGGACCACATTTACATTCAGATTTGGTTCAAGCGGCAATAGACTCAAATTATGATGCACTATATTTTCATGGAACGGGACTTGGGCACTTACCAATCCAAGATCCTGAAAATGACAGTCCTGAAAATATTAAGTTAAAGTTGACTATTGAGGATTATTGTAAATCAGGTGGAATTGCGGTTCTCACAACTCAGACTATACATGGGCCAGTTCATCTAGATGTTTATTCTAAAGGCAGAGATCAACAGAATATTGGGATGATAGGGCATGGATCATTGTGCCCTCCTAGTTCTGGTTTAGTGAAACTCCATCACATCCTTTCTGTAGAAAAAAGTAAAGAATTCGTAGAATCTTCATGGGCATCAGACTTATGTGGAGAAAATCCATTTGATTCTCATTCTTGATAGTCTTCATCCGACTCTCTCAATAACCGCCTGTTAGTTGGACATGTTATGGCCAAGGCCTCGCCGAGTGATAATCTCGATATTTTGCGCCAAATCGCAAATAATCCTGGCGATAGAATATCTGTTCAAAATTTAAGAAAATCTGGTCGAATGACTGCAAGAGAGAGAATAGGTGCATTACTTGATGCCGAATCATTCGTCGAAATTGATGCATTTATCCAGCATCGTTCTGGAGATCATAATTTACATTTACATCGACCATTGGGCGATGGAGTTGTCGCTGGTCATGGTATGCTCGATGGAAGAAGAATAGTTTGTTTCGCACAAGATTATTCTATTTTTGAGGGTACAATGGGTGAAATGCATGCAAAGAAAATCTCCAAAATAGTTGAGTTTGCTGAAAAATCAATGCTACCAGTAATCGGTATTTGGGATGGAGATGGTCAACGTGCACATGAAGGAGTTTCATCTCTAGGAGCTACAGGTGAACTACTGGATATCTTTGCAGCATGTTCTGGTCGAATACCAATCATTTCTCTAGTTCTTGGAACTGTATCTGGTGTTAGTGCATTAGCAGCCGGTCTTTCTGATTTTGTTATTCTTGGATCAGAACATGGTCAAATGTTTATGCGTAGTCCATATTTTATTCCAGAAGTAGTAAACGGCGAAATAGATGAAGAAACATTAGGTGGTGCAGAATCTCATTCTAGTCGTAGTGGTATTGCCTGCTTAGTTGCAGACGATGAACATGACGCAATCAACCTCGCTGCAGAAATACTCGGATATTTGCCTGATCATACGCTTGCAGAACCACTTAATCTTAAATCAGGAGATAAATGGGATAGGACTTGCAAAAAACTAGAAGATATTGTCCCATCAGACTCTAACAAACCATATGATATGTCTGAAGTGGTCAACGAGATAGTCGATGATGGAAGGTTCATGGAACTATTTCCTTCCTATGCAGAAAATATTCTGATTGGTTTCGCTCGTTTAGATGGACAACCTATTGGCATAGTTGCTAACCAACCGAAAGTACTGGCTGGATGTTTAGATATTGATTCATCTGTAAAAGCTGCTAGGTTTATTCGTACTTGTGATATTTTCAATATTCCAGTAGTCACTTTTGTTGATGTCCCCGGTTTCCTTCCCGGAACTGTTCAGGAGTGGGGTGGAATAATCAGACATGGTGCTAAGATGCTATACGCATATGCCGAAGCCACAATTCCAAAATTAACAGTTGTAACTCGTAAGGCATATGGCGGAGCTTATCTTGCTATGTCTTGTAAACATCTAGGTTCTGATTACAATATTTCATGGCCCTCCGGAGAATTGGCAGTGATGGGTGCAGATGGTGCTGTGAATATCATTCATCGTCGTGAACTTGAATTATCTTCAGATAAAGATCAGACACATTCTGAATTAGTTTCTGAGTATCAAGATAAGTTCGGAGACCCATATGTTGCGGCTAAAAATGGTTGGTTAGATGACGTAATTGAGCCTTCAGAAACTAGGAAAAAATTAATCCAAGCTTTGAGACCACTCAAATCTAAGAGAGAATGGGTCCCTCCAAAGAAGCATGGTAACATACCATTGTAAA
>DATY01000006.1:114761-114896 GCA_002504905.1 Euryarchaeota archaeon UBA605
AATATCTGGGCCTTCAACTTCACAGGCGAGGCCACCGCAGAGAGACATGGTGACTTGTCTTCTCTATATGCGTTTACTTTGCAAGTTAATATCTTGCTATTTACTATCCTCCTTGTTGGTTTATTTTTGTCTCAT
>DATY01000003.1:0-2597 GCA_002504905.1 Euryarchaeota archaeon UBA605
GCATATAATTTTTCGTTAATTCTTACTGTATTTCTCCATCTTCGTTGTAGTTCTCTAATGGATTTAGTTAGTTTAACACTTCCATCAGGTCTGACACTGTGCACTAATTCTTTTGATAGTGGTGCATATTCAGCGGGTTTTCTCATATATTCTCCTGCAACATCGTCAGTAACTTGAATCCTTACTGATTGTACACATTCATCTCGTGGATGAAACCTTTCCCCAGTGATCGTTCCGACCAAAGTTTCTCCCACATATACGTCTCTTTGTAGTAGCTCTTGTATTCTTATTTCTTCGCTCATTTTTTCTTCCTCAATTCATGGAGTGGTGCATCCCGTCGCTTTTCTCCTAAGGCTGAGTCATGTTATCAGCACTTATACTATGCGCTATTAAAGACTGATAATCTAATTGATTTTTTTAAGTATAATTGAAAAAACCAATTGAAAAACTAAAGTTAGTTTAATTTTTTATATGATTATCAGAAATTGAGTTTTTTCAATTTTGCAATCAAAATGAGCAACGTATTTTCGTAGCTTCTGAATGCCATTACGGCATATATTGATGAGTGGGCTAGTGTTCGGAGTATCCATGTCAGGTGTACTCGCTCAACTGGCGGAAATCCGCAATAATACTGGAAATAAAAAAACAGTAGGTTTGAAAGACGAAATAATAACTCGTTTTTCATCGAAAGATAATAACCTAATTCGTGCAATCTCAGAAGCTTCTGAAGTTCACAATCAACATCTAGAAGAGTTCGGTTCTGATTACATGATGATGGATGAATCAGATCTGATTTCTCATTTACAATCTGATTATGTTAATTTTTACGCTCCTGCAACTGTTAATCCATATGTTGCAATTGCGGCTAGAGGACCATGGATAGTAACATCTCATGGGGCTGTTTTACACGATAATGGTGGATACGGCATGCTTGGCGGAGGGCATGGACCAGATGATGTGATAGGAGCTATGTCGAAAAATTGGGTAATGGCTAATGTTATGACCGCATCATTTAGTCAGAAAAGATTGGCAGAAGCATTGCGTAAAGAAGTTGGATATTCTCGTGGTAAATGCCCATTCTCAAAATTTGTTTGTATGAATAGTGGATCTGAATCGGTTACTATTGGTATGAGGATTGCAGATGTTAATGCAAATATTATGACAGGCCCAGGTGGAAGGCATGAAGGAAAACCAATCAAGAAAGTTGCTTTGAAACAAGCATTCCATGGAAGAACCCAACGTCCAGCTACAATTTCAGACTCTTGTAAAAAGAAATATATCAATAATTTAGCAACTTTCAGAGATCGTGAAAGTATTATAATTGTTGAACCTAACAATATTGAGGATCTTCAATTAGCATTTGCTCGAGCAGAATCAGAAGGTTTCTTCATTGAGCTGTTAGCAATGGAACCTGTACAAGGAGAGGGTTCTCCTGGTCAAGACATCAGTCGTGAGTTCTATGATGAAGCACGCAGATTAACATCTGAACACGGTAGCATGCTATTAGTAGATTCTATTCAGGCAGGTTTCCGAGGAAAAGGATGTCTTTCTATTGTAGACTATCCTGGATTTCAGACTGCTGAAGTGCCAGATTTAGAAGCATGGTCCAAGGCTCTTAATGCGGGGCAGTACCCTCTTTCAGTACTAGGTTTGTCTGAAAAAGCTGCGGAATTGTATGTTGTTGGTATCTATGGTAATACTATGACTACAAATCCAAGAGCTCTGGAAACTGCAGTCGAAGTTCTGAGTAAGATTACTCCTGAAATGCGTTCTAATATACTGCATAGAGGGGAGGAATTTGTAGAGAAGCTTGGTAAATTGAGAGATGAGTTCCCTAATGATATTTCTTTAGTCCAAGGTTCAGGATTATTGCTATGTGCAGAATTAGACCCAGAAAGATTACCAGTTGTTGGATTCGATTGTGTTGAAGAATGGTGCCGTATCCATGGTCTCGGAGTAATTCATGGAGGCCAGAATGCACTTCGTTTTACTCCTCATTTCGGAATAACTTCAGATGAAATTGATCTTGTAATTGAAGTTGTTAGAGACTGTTTGATTGCGTTTGCAGAAGCAGATCCGATAGCGGCAGTATGATACTTTAACCCCTATTCCGGAGTTATAGGGTGAGTAATCATGTCAAAGAAGATTAATCTTCTTGGAGAGGTAGATAATTTCTTTCTAGCTCTGAAAGATAGGTTAGATAGATCTGGTGCATTATTCACTTCTGACTCAGAGGAAGCAGACATTACAGTAGGACTTGGTAAGTATGCAGAAAATGAATCAGTTGATATTGCAATTATTGCTGAAAATGAAGACCCTCGTAGTGGAGATATTTCAGAAATCAGAGATGTTGGACTGATAATTAGAATTCACGATTTAATGATTCCTGAAGGTAGCCAAGGATGGGGTTCAGAAGAGGTTGAAGAGTGGGTTCAGTGGATTAAGAGTGGTACTCATGAAATTACACCCGAGATTCAACCCAAACATTGGGTTCATATCAGAGATACAACAGATGCTATTTCTTTGCTGGTAATGGCTGATACAGATGCATTTGCTCAAGGTGTCGTTGACTTGTGTGGAAGAAGGGCTTGGGGCCC
>DATY01000003.1:2981-3668 GCA_002504905.1 Euryarchaeota archaeon UBA605
ACACATTCTCACACAGTTGATTCTCTATCTGAGATACCTAGTCCTGCTGCAGTTCAGTTTGAGGGTGAAAGAAAAAGACCAGATCTTGAACCATTGCATGAAGCAATGAAAAATGCTGGTAGGGAAGAAGGCTGGAGACCCTTGACTCCAATGAGAGTGGCTCTGATGGAGTTCTTAGCTCACACTAAACTCCATTCAGAGCCAGATCATAAGAACTAGAAGTCAGTGAAGACTTACTTGTTCTTATCTGCTTGTACTTTCGCACGTACTTCTTGTGCTGTAGCTTTTGCTGCTTGCATTGCTTTACGAACACGTGTTCCAGCAGCGGCGTTACCTTTGTCGTGCTTTGCAGCATCTGTCATGGCTTCTGTTAGTGCATCAATCATTCCTTGTACCATCGATTCAACGGACATAACAAAGCCGGCATCTATGTCCGTTCTTAGCCATTGTGTCTGCGAGAACTAGTAAAGAGCGATAGTTGAAGTTTCATAAAATCGCCATTTATCGACTAAAAATACACCTTTTATCTTAATTTTTAAATAAATCAGCACCTAATAATGGTAATAATAAGCTTGCATCCCCTTCTACAACCACTTGAGGGGCTTCTGGACGTATTTTTCCCCAAGAAATCGCTTCTTTTAGTCTAGCACCGGATAATGAACCATCGTGTTCTGGTGCAGTAGTGAT
>DATY01000022.1 GCA_002504905.1 Euryarchaeota archaeon UBA605
GGCATTTCACGGAAATTACGTACTAAATCAATTAAACTAGCCAATCTGGTCGAGTCCCCAATAGCCTCACACTTCACAATAATTGGACCCCTGACCAATACTAATCCTGCTTCAACAATATCTCCTTCAGAAATACCTACAGGAATTGGTTCGCCAGTTAACGGCGCACGATCAATATCTCCATTTCCTTCGATTATTTTCCCATCAACAGGGACTA
The DNA here is from genome assembly GCA_002504905.1 of Euryarchaeota archaeon UBA605. Classification (GTDB taxonomy): domain Archaea; phylum Thermoplasmatota; class Poseidoniia; order Poseidoniales; family Thalassarchaeaceae; genus MGIIb-O2. The sequence continues at coordinate 218 of DATY01000022.1, forward strand.
CCTCTCCTGATCTTATTTCAATTATATCTCCAACACTTAATGCTTGGATTGGGACCCAATCCTTTTCATTTGAACCATGATTAGTATCAGAAGAGAGTCTTGCTAACTTAGGAAGTCTATCTAAGCCTCCCTGCATAGCATTTCTAGCTCTAATCAAAGCAATTTCCTCAAGATGAGAGGCAAATGCTACTAATCCTGTAACAAGAAGAGCCTCTACATATTCTTGCATTATCATAGCACCAATAACTGCCAAAGATGTTAGAACCTGAAAGCCAAGAACTCTATTCCTAATACTAGAAGCGGCTTTTCTTAGCATAGGTAATCCTGCGAATGAAATACCAATTACCGCTAATAATAATGCAACATTATTAGGAATTGAGGGTAATTCTTCTATAGCTATAACACCAAATAATAATGGGATTGTGAAAACTGCTGAAAGAAGTTGTACTTGATCGGGTCTGAGTTTTGAACTGATAGATTTCTCTAATTTCAAATTTTCACCGAGTAATTGGGATATCCTCTCATCAGAGATTTCTTGTAATTTTAAAGATGTAAACTCTATCATTTGAAGTTCTATTTTTCCTTCTTCAAATCTAGCATTGATTATTCCAGGAACATCCAGTAATGCGTGCTTCAGTGTGTTCCTATCTATTCCAAGATTACTAGATGCTCGACCTGGAGTGAGACCAGAGACTGCTTTCCAAACTATTTTTGGGTTATGCCCCAAACTTTCAAGAACAGAATTAACACGAGAAACTCTACCCTTAGCCATATCTAAATTGAATCTGACATTTCCTTCAGTTACAGATACGTTGACTTTGTGTATACCTGGTAGTCTGCTTACAGCTCTAGTAGCTTTCATTGCACAATCTGCGCAATCCATACCGTCAATTTCCCATTCAATTTCATAACTTCCATCAATTACTAAATCAGCATCAAATAGGTTTTCGGCACTTCTAGAAAATGATATTAGATTCTCTTTACCACCTTCTAACATTTTTTTTAGCTCATTTGACTCCTTAAATTGAATAATTCTATCTCCAACAGTTTTAGAAATACTAGAAATAATTTCATTAGATTCGAAATTAATAACTTTTTCAGAAGGAGAAATCTTTGGATTAATTGATGAATCAGTCTCCTCATCATCATCTAGAAGTAGGAACTCCTCATCTTCCATGTCATCGGGACTAGTATTCTATCCTTGAATATGACTGGATAAAGTATGAACGATGGAATCATGAGATAGAACCTTTTCGTGAGTACATGAGTAAGTTACCGGAAGGAGACGATTGGGAAATGATTGTCTTCGATATTGATGGTACTTTACTTGATTTTGATGGGTTTCAGCCTGAATTAATCCCTTTAATTCGAAAGATTGAGGAAATGGGAATTACCGTATCTTTAGCTTCTGGAAGAACTCTACCAAATGTAACTCCGATCCAACAAGTCTTAGCTGTCAGTGGCTTTGTTGTGGGTGAAAATGGAGGAATGGTATGGGATACTAAGGCTGGATTCCCAATTAGATGCTTAGCAGATGGAAAAAGAGCCAGAGATGCTGCAGAATGGCTAGCGACACAGATAGAAGGTTTAGATCCCAAGGGTATTGAGACAAATCGTTGGAGAGAAACTGAGTGGTGTTTACTTGATACTGAGAATTATGAAAGAATGAGAGAGGCATTGAAAACTTCTAGATGGCCGGATTTACAAGTTGTTCCAACTGGATTTGCAGTTCATATTACTGAAGAAGGTCTCAACAAATCTAGTGGTCTGAAGGTTGCATTTGAACAAAGAGGAATAAATCCGAAGAAAGTAATTGCAGTTGGAGACGCATCCAATGATATTCCTATGTTTGAATTATGTGGATTTGCAGTTGCGGTAAATAATGAATTCAAAGGAGTTGTAGAGGCTGCTGATCACTTGACAGAAGCAAGAGGGACTCTGGGAACAATCGAGTTCCTAGAACAATTCATTATGTCTAGAAACTAGAGTGGTGCAGGAGGCAGGATTCGAACCTGCGAAGCTCTACGCATCGGAACTTGAGCCCGACCCCTTTGACCACTCGGGTACACCTGCGAGCCTCGGAGAGGTTTTTTCTTATTGAGTTCAACGGATGAATACACTAGAAAGAAGATAAACAAAGGAATCATTCATGGCCTTCCTCTATCTGCCGTAACTCAGGTTGCTCACATGATTGACGAAATCACTTCATCAAGATTGACAAAACAGCAGCTAATTGTTGTCGAAAAAGCACTTTTTGAACTAACTAGGCAACAAAAATCTAGCCCTAATGTTCCTAAAGAAATCACAATACCAAATTTTTGGCCATCGATACGCCAACTATTATCTAATTTAGAAAATGAGTTGGCTGAAACAATAAGAAACGAAGGAATGAATGCCAAAACTCAGCTTCAAACTCGTAGATTGGGAGTTGCTAGAACTTCTGTATCTGATCTAACTAGATTGAGAATGAATGCTTTTGCTCAACATGCTATTCTCAGTAATCTAGTAAAAACACCAAATGGAAAGCAGAATGAAAATCAAGTACCACCATTAAACTGGCAAAGACATGATGCTTCTGAAAGAATATACTACACTGGGGTTGAAAGATTAGTTGAGAAATATAAGAATGAGGTCTCATGGGACAGTATGCTTCATGGAGGAAAACCCGAGGCTATCAAGAAGCCCAGTCTTGGAGGTAATGCGGCATTAACCGAATTTAATGATTCGGAAAATATTGAGGTTGAACAAACCATTTCTCAGCCTACTCCTGTACAAGAGATATGGAACGAACCCGAATTAGACGAAGAAGATAGGATAAGACAGATGGATGAATTTCCTGAAAGAGCAACCGGTGCAATGTCTGCAACATCGATAGAAGTTCCTGATCCTATTGGAAATCTTTCTGATATGAAGAGAATTAGGATGTTAAAAGATCTTGAAGATCCTATTATTGATGAAAATGGAATAGAAATAGAACTTACTGCGGGTGAAGTTGCAAACTTTTCATCTTTAATGGCTGATACATTGATTGCTGCTGGTTTTGCAGAATATGCTGAGATATAGAGAAGTAATGACTTAGAGTCGTCATTATCCGATACAGTCTAACGAAGGTGAGCCGATGGGAGAATCAATTACAAATAATCAACTAAAACAATATAGGAAAAATTTTGCTAACGACCCAGCAGCTAAAGTCGCACAGAATGCAGTAACGAATGGAAATCTAATAGATGTCGCATTGAACAGAGATCTTGTACAAAGTATTGATTCCTCATTTTCAATAAAATTAGATGACTGGAAAGTAACCAATCAGAAAAGTAGTGGAAGGTGTTGGTTATTTGCAACACTGAATCTTTTCAGACCTGGTACAATGAAGATGCTAAATGTAAAAAACTTTGAATTTAGTCAGTCTCATATTCATTTCTGGGATAAATTCGAGAGAAGTAATCATTTCTTTGAAGCAATAATTAGTACTGCAGATAGGCCATTAGATGATAGAACAATTGGATTCCTACTAGGTGATCCAATAGGTGATGGAGGGCAATGGAATATGGCAATGAATCTGATTAGAAAACATGGATTAGTTCCGAAAACTGCGTATCCTGAGAGTATTTCTTCATCTAGTACACGTTGGATGAATGC
>DATY01000004.1 GCA_002504905.1 Euryarchaeota archaeon UBA605
CTCCGCCAGGTTTAGAAATTCAAGAATCATCCGAAAATACGGTTATAGAATCTAATGAACCAGATGAAAAATCTCTTTTAGATAATTTAGCAGTATTTGATTCTTCAGAAAATGATGATTTTAATAAAGAAATAGACTCTGAAAATAATGAGTTAGAATCTTCTGATTCTGTGTCGCCTCACCATTTGCGTCCTTCTATAGAGGTTGATTCTATTCCTGGAGATAAATTACATGCAATTCTAAGTGAGAAAGAAGTATCTCTAGTCAATGCAGATGGAAGTTCTATTAAACAAACTATTGATGGTGAATTGATCATAAAGAATCCAAGTAAAAAACATCGAGCATGGGATATTGAGATTGAATTGTCTAATACCTCTGCAACAGATTTAGGTGGCAAGACTGTTACTGTTAGAGAGTTGGAAGCTACCGAAGAAACAACTATTCCATACAGTTCAAATGGTCCCAGAATGATAGATGTTAGAGAAACAATTGATACTGAACCTGAGAGAGAACAAGAATCAAGTCTTTCATTAGTACTTTCTGATAATTCTCAAGAAGTTCTTATAACAATAGAAATAGAAAATATTTCTAATGTTTCTCTAACAGATGTTACTTTAAAGCGTAATTTCTCTCCTAATTTTGAAATTCCAAATTCTCCAGAATATTCAATCGAAGACAATTCAGTAATTTGGGAAATAGGTAGGATGTCTGCAGGTGAGAACAGGAAATTATCAATACTTCCCAGTGTATCAATTAATTCTGTAGAGAAGATTCCTGCTGGAACTTCCGAAGTAAATTATAATGCTGAATCTACGGTTTCTAGAATTGGATTTGAAGATGTTTCTAGTTCAGGTAGGCAGTTTTCTTATGTCAATGCTACAGAAGATGATAGACCTGGAGTATGGCACTGTAAGTGTATTTTTGAGAATAAATCGTCATTCGTGGTTTCACTTTCAGGCGCCTCTGTAAGATTAGTTGGTCGTGATTCGCCAATACTAGATCTCTCAGACTTAAGGCAAGACATACCTCCGGAGGGAAGTTGGGAATCAATGGAAAAAAGAGTTGAGTCAGAAGATCAACCCAGTTTCACTCAAGAAGTTAGATACTCTATCTTACCCCGAGTTTCTGTTGAATCGTCAGGTTCGGTAACTATTTCTGAACAAAATTTATCAATTTTAGATGCACAAATTCTAAAGAGATATAATATATCTAGGATAAAATCATATGTTTCTTCAGATTTGGAAGCGACTATTACAATTGAAAATACAGGTTCTGCTACAATTAATGTTATGAGAATAATTGATGATGTACCTGGAATATTCCTCCCTCCATCTCTAGAGAAAGTAAATGTAGAAATTGAAGGTTTAGATTTGAGTGATGATCAATACCGTATTGAAGTAATTAATGGAAATCAAATTGAAGAGAAACTGATTTCTCCTGATAATCCAGGGCATGCATTAAGAATCACTGTAGGGACCTCTTCTAGGCTCGGTCTAAAACCAGGAAAGACTTTGATCATTAGATACCCTCTTCATGCTCCTGATCCATCTCCTAAGAATGAGCTCTTAGCTGCACCAATAAGATCAGATTTCAGTATGGAGCGTTTCGGACCCGTAGCGACTAGAACCGTTGAGAGACCACCAGTAGTTCGAGTAGTTCATCGCAGAAGAAAAATTAGTACAGGTAAAGAGGTCTTTCCGGGAGGTGGAGCAGGACGTTATGAAATATTACTAATGTTCCATAACACTTCTGACTCTGCTCTTGATGACTTGGCTCTTCATGATGTTGTTCCTGGAACGTTTTCAATAGAAAATTCTTCTGTCAAATCTTCAGTTAGCGGTGAAAAAGATTCATCGTTTACCAAAGAATCTTCTAGAGAAGGAAATAAAATTACATGGGCTATTGGTAGAATCGAAACTAATGAGAGAATTGAAGTATTATATGAAATTCAAGGAGATACTGAATCTGAATACAAGGTATCGGATGCACAAGATTTCCATGGCGCAACATTCGGCAAAGAAGTAGACGAAGAACCTAATGTACCTGAATGGGCAGACAAGACCTCGGAGCCAGAAATGATTACAGTTCCTATTTCAAATCCTATTAAAGATATAAAAGAGATAGAAGATGAAATACAAGAAGTACAAAATAATTCTGGAAATGAACCAATTGAAGAAGAATTAATTGTTCAACCTGAAGCTTCTAATGATGATGTTGATGAGAATAACATATCAGAACATAACCTCTGTCCTATTTGTATGTCAGAATCAGAAAAAGGTGCATCAATTTGTCAAGTTTGTGGGTATTCTTTCAAGTAATCAATATTCTAAATTGAAGTCATTTAACCGAAGTATTCATTCAATGCTTATGGAGCCTAGGGGTCATGGTGGATGCTGGCCCTAATGGAAATGCTCAACCCGCTGGTATGGGTTCAGCTATGTTGCCCATGCTTTTCCTTCTGTTGATGATGATGTCACTGATGATGTTCCCTGGTATTCGAAACTCTCTTTCTACTGGCGCAGGCTCAGTAATTGAACCGTTCTTATTTGGCACTCTTGGTTTAGAACAATATTTCGTACCTACAGTCTTTATCCTTGGTTCTAGTATTATGATTGTTAATACTGTAATACGTTCATTTTTTATGGACCCTCTGAAACAAGCTCACCATAGTCATCGAAGTAAGCAAATAAGTCAGCAAATGCGAGAAGCAAGATTATCTAGGAACACAGCTAAAATCGATAAAATGCAGAAATTACAGATGGAAATGATGCCAGAACAAATGGCTATGCAAGGTGCTATGATGAAACCCATGATGTTTACAATGATATTTATAATTGGTATTTTCAGTTGGATGGCAGATACGGTATTAGATTTTAGAGTAGACTATGTTAGCTTACCTTGGCAACCAATGTGGGGATTCGACAATAGAATAATGTGGATTTTCCCTGCATGGATTGCAACTTACATCACGATGAGTGCGCCTTTAGGAAGAATAGTAGATAGACATCTGAAGTTGTTGCGTTACAAAAGTCATCCAGTTGTTCTTGCAGGAGATATGATTCCTGAACCTTTGCTTTATCTCCTCGAAGATGACAAAGCAAAATCTAGTTCTGATTCTCGAACACGTAGATCTCAGAGAAAAAGAGCCGGTCCAAGAAAAACTGGCATTCAATCAACTGAATCTCAAAGACGTGGTGGTGGTAATCAGCAAGTTGCACCTCCATTGAAAGGAACTCTTTGCCCATCCTGTGATTCAGATATGATTAGCAGAACTACTAGAGGAAAATTACGTTGTGATATATGTCGGTATGAATGGCGGTGAGATATTGGTTAAGATTACCGTTAGTGGCCCTCCAGGGAGTGGGACTTCAACTTTGGTTGAAAGATTGGCAGTTGAAAATTCTTGGTCTTCATTAAATGGGGGAGATATTTTTCGTAATGAAGCGAAAAATAGAGAACTGACAGTTGGTGAATTTAGCGATCTTTGTAAAAGTAATCTAGAAGTAGATAAATCATTAGATGATACATTGAAGAATGAAATTAGTAATCCTAATGGCTCTGAAATTATTGAAAGTAGACTTTCTGGCTGGTGGGCATATCAAATGGAAATAGATTGTATTAGAGTTTGGGTAAATGTTAGTCCTGAAGAATGTGCTCGTAGAATACAAAATCGAGAAGGTGGGACATTTGAAAATCAGTTATCTATATCTCAACAAAGACAGATTGATGATAAAGAAAGATATCGAATTCTTTATGATATTGATTTAGATGACATGAGTCCTTATACTCTAATTATAGACGCAGATGATATAACGGCTGATGAAGTATTTTTACTAGTCCAATCAGAAATTAAGGAGTGAAAGTTTTGAGCGAGATTTTTTTTGATGATAAATCAACTACAAATATTAAATTTGGTAGTCTTCCTCTAAATAGGTCTCTAGATGAATTATTGGATTCAGGTATTTTACTAGTAAAGAAACCCAGAGGTCCAACAAGTCACCAATTGACCGCTTGGATTCGAGAGATTTTAGGAATCAAAAAGATTGGTCATGGCGGTACCTTGGATCCTATGGCTACAGGTTTGCTGACGATATTATGTGGCAGGGCAACAAGATTAACAGATATTATTCTCAAGGGAGATAAACGATATATCTCAGTAATTCGTTTTGGTAAAGATATTGAATTAACAGATGTAGAAGAAATTCTCAAAAATCTCAGTGGTGAGATATATAATGTCCCACCAAAAGAATCAGCGGTTAAAGTTCAGGTTCGAACAAGAATAATTAAATCTCTAAAATTAATTGATTATGACCAATCTGCTAGAATAGCTGCTATAGAAATATCTTGTGTTGCAGGGACTTATATTAGAACATTAACTAGAGATATTGGGCTATTACTCAATACATCCTGCGAAATGTTGGAACTTCATCGTGACCAAACCAGCATTTTTGATGAAACTATGGCATGTGACATGCATCAGTTAAAAGATGCAATATTTTTATGGAAAGAACATAATGATGAGAGAGGTTTAATTAAACTTCTAACACCAATTGAATCGATCTTAGGAGAGATTCCCAGTATTACTGTGAAAGATGGTGCTGTTGCAGCAATGACTCACGGTGCTCCATTAGCTAAACCTGGAATTATTTCATCATCCTCTGAATTTAAGTCTGGCTCTATTATTGTAATTAAAAGTTTGAAAGGTGAAGCGGTGGCATTGGCAGAGACACTGGTAGATTTTGATAAATTAATGTCAATGAAAAACGGACATGTTGCTATCGCAAAAAGTGTATTAATGCCTACTGGTATTTATCCACAGAACTGGTCTAAGCAGAATTAAATGATTAAATCATTTCATGTTCTTCATATATCCATTCATCTGTTTCTAAACGAAGTTTAAGTTTCATCATAATAACACACACCACTGGTCTACCCATATATGGCAGAGCGCAGTATTCTATATTCGGCATCCAACTTGATATAACTATTACCCGAATTTTTCACATTATCGGCCCAAAGGGTACTTTTTGCAATCTTACTTTCTTTTTTCGTAAGGCTTCTTAATTTTCCCAGGAGCTAATTGCATTAAGACCAACCCAATCAAAACAATCACTATTGATGAAACAATTACAAATGTTTCACTAATGAAAATATTTGATTTTTCATCATCCTCATTTTCGGGTGAGCTAATGAATATTGAAATTTGTTTCTCATTATTGTCTTCGTTAGATTCTTCTATTGAATATGTGCTATCCACAAATATTCTTATCTCATTATCTTGATTATTCCCAGATAAAGCAGTATCACAAATTACATTCACAAGAGAACCTGGTTGTAAAAAATCAATTCTTTTTGTATCAATTAAAATATCGTTAACATAACATCTAACATCAATTCCATTAGCAGTTCCCCTGCCTTCGTTTCTGATATAGGATATTATTTCAACAACATCTCCATGCTTACCATCTGAAATATCTACACCATTTTTCCTCACAGTAATTGACTCAACCAATAAATCTGATTTTGCAGAAACATCAATAGTAATATTTTCTGAAACTGTATTATCTCCATCACTAACTACGATATTTACAGTATGAATTCCTGAATCAATAGGAGTTAGAATTAGATTATTATTTTCATCAACTAATGCCCATGATTTACTGGTTGTAATTTCTAAATCATTTGAGTCAACATCGTAAATAATCATTGGAATATTCAAGGTATCACCTAAATCAATATAGGTGATTGAAGGGATATCTTCTATTACCGGTGCATCTAAAATAGGTAATATATTAACGGTAAAGATTCCGACCCATTTATTTTCTTGACTATACTGTTCATCAAAAACTTCTACAGTTATTTTCACTTCACCCGATGCATCATTAACAGTTTGTAATTCTATGAAGTTTAAATTTTGTTCAGCACTGTATATTGAATCGACTTTTAATATATCATTATCTGAACTAGAAGTATGAATGATTAATCCTGACCTTGGTGTTATATCGTCCTGGCAAGGTAATGACATTAGGAATCCTCCTTCATCTTCCATCATTTCTAAATTTGCAATGTTCTGACATGTTGGAGAATAATCATATTCTAATTCGAATCCTCCACTAATTGACAGTTCCTCAATATGAATTACTGTGGTCTCTGCATTTCCATCAGAAGACCATTGGAATCTCGAAGCAACTCCTATCGTCGAATAATTACTGTCTAATGGAAATGCGTGCCCTATTGGGGTACTGAAAGAAAATTCTCCTGACGCCATAGCAATAGTCTCGACTAAATATTCACCAATTGCAAATCTAATATTACTAGCACTTGATAGATCACTAGTAGAACCTGTTATTCTACCATTTACATTTAGTTTAGGATCATTTACGTCAACCCTTGCGGCTTCAATGCATCCATCAAAGACTTCTATCCTAACAAATTGTTTTTCAGTAGGGTTATCAATTATATCACCAGATTGTTTTGGAGAATAATCTCCATCGATACCCGCAGGTATTACTCCAATACTATGATTTCCGGTGCCATAAACATGAATTCTACCCAACTCTTGCCCATATGGTACATCAACCTCGAAATCCCAATAAGAGTTATTTGTTCCATCAGGTGTTAATCCGCAGGATTCAATGTCCAATCCTTCTTTCTCTCCGTCATAAGGTGAGAAATCAATTACAGGTAATTTCTCAAAATTAACTTCGTGATTCGCTTTTATATTTTCAAATGAGTACCAAGGCATATGATATTTAACACGAATTCCTACAGCGTCCACTCTGACTTCGGAATCATCATTCGTTCCTATAGAATTGTAATCAATGACTACTTTAGAATTTACTACCTCATTCCAACTCCAATCATGTAAGTCGTCTAAATTAATTATTAATGGATTATTCATTCTGAATACTCCAGAACTAGTGTGTGCAATTTCTCTAACTAATTTATCTGATCCCGTTCCTTGTAAGAGGATTTGTACGGTATCTTGGTATAATCTATCAGGTATTTCGAAATGCAGCACTAATGATACATTTTCAATCTCCTTGTCATATAGTCCTGGATAACTAAAACCACTAACTGAAATATCAGGTCCTGTAGACCAGGTATAGTAGGTGTCCGGCGATCCAAGGCTATAATTTGAACCAGTTGTACTAGTACTTGCCCATGAGTTCTGTGTTTCAAAATTATCAGGTCTTTCGTGTGTAAATGAGAGTTCATTATCAGCAATCATTCCTATAGTATAATCTGCAGGATCATTGCTGAATCCAGAAGTACTGGTTATTTCCCAAAGGTTCGGTTGATCAAAATTTCCTGCCGAGGTTAATTCGACAGATTCTGATGAAATCACAGTATCAGCTTGAATTATTGGGGTCATAGGTCCTAACAGAAACATCACAAAAAATAACATGCTAATGTTACCGGACTTCATCATCAATTGTCTGCGAACTTAACTACCGCTTGAATGCGTTGGTGATATGATTCTCATAGTTCTTCTTTGGAACGCTTGAAATACAGCCATATACTCGAGCGATTAACAAGACGGCTGTGATGGTGTAGAGGTTAGCACGGTGGGTTGTGGTCCCGCCGGCCCGGGTTCAATTCCCGGTCACGGCCCCATCTTGTTTTTTGAGGCTTATATCCGCTATCTTATTCGAGATCACTTGATGAGATATGGTGTCCCATCTTATCGCTCTTAGTTTGCAAATAATCTCGATTTTCGGTTCTTACTCCAACAATCAATGGAACTCTCTCATCGACTATAATATCTAGATTTCTTAATTTTTCTACTTTATCCGGATTATTAGTTAATAGTGAAACATTTGTCACTCCTATATTTTTTAATATTATAGAAGCAATTGAATAATCTCTAGCGTCAGCAGGTAAACCTAACATTAGGTTTGCATCTAATGTATCTGCCCCTTTGTCCTGCAAATTATATGCCTGAATTTTTGCATGAAGCCCTATGCCTCTGCCTTCCTGCCTCAAATATAGCAGACACCCCCAACCTTTTTGCTGTATTTTCTTCAAGGCATTCTCCAATTGAGAACCACAATCACATCTAATACTGGAAAATGCATCACCAGTTATACATTCGGAATGAACTCGAACTAGAACAGGATCAGGACCTTTCATATCTCCTAAAGTTAGTGCTACATGATCTAAACCTGTTTCCTTTTCATGAAAAACTCTAATCCTAAATTCTCCGAATTTTGTAGGTAAACGAGCATCTGCTGGAACATTTATATTCTCTCTAATATTTATTTCACCCTGTTCGTCCATTTTTTCCTCTCCTAATTTAATAAGTGTTCTAATTATTTCTTAATAGTATAGATGAACTCTCCAATACGTTCTTCAAATTTGATAATTTCAACATTTAATCTATTACATAAAGCCGGCATATCATGTTTAGTTTCTGGGTCATCACACTTAACCATAATAACCGTTCCTAATTTACTTTTTTCGAGTAACTTACGTGTTTCATGAATTGGAATTGGGCAATAGAAACCTAATAGGTCTAGTACCAAAATTCCATCTTCTGAAATCGATTCAGACATTTCCCTACCTCATATTTCAATAATTTCCGGTTTTAGTTTACGACCATTATAATCTCTCGCTTTAATAACATCAATCACATAAGCAACTTTCGCGACATGAACTTCAACTTCGGTGTTTTCATCAGATTGATTGATTTCACCAATGATTATTTCTGGAATCTTCGCTTGACTAACTATCCAATCACTTAATGCCCTCTTTGTTGAATCTTGTAAACCTATCTTGAGATTGATTTTTACCATGCCAAAAGAATCTGCCACTTCGTCCCAATCATCCCTTTTTCTTACTGGGTCTCTATCCATTCCATCGGGTAATTCAGGAGTCTCTACAAACGGTATTTCGAGTCCCCAAGTTGAACCAATTTTCTGTAAACTACCTTTATCTTCCTTTGAAACAAGACTCCATGCTTCTCCCTTTCTTCCCATTCTTCCAGTTCTACCAATTCTATGAACAAATGCTTCTGTATCGTCAGGTAAGTCGTAGTTTACTACAACTGTAATTCCATCTACATCTAGTCCTCTGGCAGCTACGTCAGTAGCAACTAATATTTTTTCATTACCTGACTTAAAATTACTAAGTAATTTTTCTCTTTTTTTCTGTGGCATATCTCCATGAATGCCTACCGCTTTCATTTGGAACTTCCCCAATCTTTCAACTATTACGTCCACCATTCTTTTCGTATTGCTGAATATTAGCATTTGCCCGTTTTCAGACATATTAGCTATTAATCTGCCCAGAACCCATAATTTATTTGCTCTACCAATTCTTACGGCGTAAAGATCGATTTCAGGAATATCAACTTCTAAATCATCACTCATTACATGCGCAGCATCATTCATTATTTCTTCAGTGATATTTAGTACCTCATCAGGGAATGTTGCGCTAAAGAGTAGATTTTGTTCACGATTTGGTATCTTCTCAATTATCCATAATATATCTGGAAAGAATCCCATATCTAACATTCTATCAGCTTCATCTAGACAAAATATAGAAATTTTCTCCAAATCCAAGTGGCCTTTTTTGGTCATATCAATAACTCTACCTGGAGTTCCTACAACAATATCGCACCCTGCCGATAGTATTTTGGCTTGCTTTTCAATATCTGTCCCTCCATATACGGAGATTATTTTCAATCCCTTTTTACCCTGTAGTAATTCTAATTCTTCAGAGACTTGAACAGCGAGTTCTCTTGTGGGGCACAGAATAATCGATTGAGGAACTCCCTGACTCTTACATCTTTCCAGTATTGGTATTCCAAATGCAGCAGTTTTTCCGGAACCGGTCTTCGCTTGTCCGACTATATCTCTACCCTTTCTTGCTAGGGGTATTGAATCTAATTGTATTTCTGTAGGTTCATCCCAACCTCTTGAAATAATAGCATCTAGTATATCAGATTCTAATTCCCATTTTTGAAAGATTGACATTTAATCGCCTCAGAAGGTCTCAGATTCTTTGATTTCCTTCTGTAGTTCTCCCATCCAGTATTTTTTACAATTCTCTTTTGTTAGAAATTGATCCTTTGAAGAAAAATTATGATTAAAATGACCTTTATCCGCGGAAGCAAATTGATCATTTGTCTTTTTGTGGAACTTCTGAAGTACATGTTGCTTCATGTATTGTTGAAATTTTAATGATTTCTGCCTATTAATACCGTTTGGTGTAACACCCTCCCACAGGCGTTCAAATTGTTCGAGTTTCTCATCAAACTGCTCGCTCATCTCAAGTCCTCAGGTTTTGCCCGACTTGCCTTCTGTTTATCATATTCACCCTTCGGCTGGTCCTGCTTAATTTGCATGCTGAGCTCCTTATCTTCATCATCATTAATTTTCTCAACTGGCGCTAAAAATCTATTTTTCTCACTTTCAGAACCATCTAACTCAATATCTATGGATAGAGCAGTAAGTCGTTTACGAAGTTTTGGATTGGTTTCTTGTCTCAATAATTCTGCCGCACTTTCTCTTAATCTATCTCCTGTAAGGATTATTGAAAGTTGTTCTACACATGCTGTTCTTAGGTTTAGATCTCTTGATCTAGCTCCACGCAAAATCATATCTGTGACTCTTGGGCTCTGCATATCTAATTTCTTCATGGCACGAATTACAGAATTTCGTACATTCGTATCATCATCATTTAACGCATGTTCAACTAAAATAAGAGCAATCCTCGGCTCACTATTAGTTAATGTAACCAAGCATTGAGCGGCATTTCTTCTAACTTGTGCATCTTCATCTTCCAATGACCAACCGATTAGATCCCATCCTGATGGACCTCCTTTAGCGGCAATATTTCTTAGAATTTTAGAACCTTTTCTTCTTAAGTCGACATCTTCCTCTCTAATTAACTCATCAATATGTAGGCAGCCTGTTTCTGGCCACGCAATACTTGTTAATTTTAGAGCCTCAAAAGCATTTTTTCTGTGATTTTTATCCATGCTTCTCAGTTCCCTTCTCAATATATCTTCACAACCTGATGGAAAAATTGGGGACATTTTCTGAAGAGCTTGCATTGCAACTTTTCTCACTTTTAAATCTCCATCTTGCAATCTATCAGACAGATATACCATTAAATCTGTATGAAGTTTTAATGAGAAACTAGGCATTATTTCTAATCCTGCTATTCTTATTTCTCTATCATCATCATCCAATGCTTCTAGCAAAATTTCATGTGCTTTTGGGATTGAATTTTCATACACTCTGGCTAGAGCTCTTATTCCATCAGTTCTTTTTACAAACCCCCCTCCATTCGTTAATGATAATTCCAATCTTTCAGTCCCCCCCTCTGCTAAATTTAGAATCTCATAAACAGGAATTCTTTGCCATGGACCATCTGGAGGGTGTAAAGAACGAATATCCATTTCTACAGATTTTTTCCTCTGTTGGATAATTTTCCCAGTACGTGGGTCCCTTGCAACATAGTCATTCGCCATATATTTCAATAGCGCCGGATGCACCCTCCACTATTCAAGTAAAGGTTTTGATGTTCTGGAATTGGATAGAAAACAATCAATAGATATTATATGTTCAGGTGAATGTTAGTATGTTTGATGAATCCAATGATGAATTTCATAAATTGATATTTGTGAGTTTCTCAGAGGAAAAAGAATTAACAATTTCAGACCTAATCAGATTATGGTCTTTAGAACTTCAATGGATGAAACCCGAGGAGGCATCTTTAGTTATTGATAAATTAATAGAATCTGGTTGGTTGAACGTAGAAAATGAAATTGTTTCTCCTGTTTTTTTAGAAAGAGAATCTATCCCTAGTCTTGGTTGGAAACCAATTTTAAGAATCATCTCATCCCCTCCAATTTTTGATCCTAATTCAATTTCTGACTCGATTGATAATGAAATCGAATCAGAAATTGTTGTTAATGTTATTCAATCAGAGATAATATCGGATCAAAATCATCCACCTGATCGTTCAGAAAGTAATATCCCAAAATTAATTAGATTTATTGCGAATAAATCAAAGATTGACAATCGGGAAGTAGTTCGAAGAGCTCAAAGAAAAAGACGCTCACTGGGCCCAGTCACACTGTGGATGTCTCTAGCTCTTGTTGCAAGAGAACAGGGATTGGATATGATTGAAGTTTCATCTCTAATTGAACCGGCTTAGCTTTCATTGGAAGTTCTTACTTCAGCTGCTAATAATCCTGGAAGAACAAACAACGCTAAGATCAGAGAAAAGGCTACAGAAATTGAACTAACAATTCCAAAATCTTGAATCACGGGTATGGGTGATAATTTAAGAACTAAAAATCCACAAATTGTAGTTCCTGCGGACATAATTAGGGCTGTTCCTGTAGTTTGATACATGATTTTCATCGATTCCCATACTCCATAACCTGATTTTCGATTACTTTCAAAACTTCTCCAAACATGTATAGAATAATCTATGCCCAATCCGACTGTTAGTGCAGTTATCATAATAGTTAATACATTCCAATTTAAACCAAGAATTGCCATTGATCCAACAACCCAAGAGCCACTAATTCCAACTGGAAGAATAACTACTAAAGATTGTCCAAGCCTTCTAGTTAGGACGAATAGAACTAATATAGATACAAGCAAACTCCAACCAGTTGACTCAACCTGAGAAACTACCAGTCCGGAGAAAATGCTGTGTATCATCATCACATCACCGCCAATATGGGCATCAGCATCAATATATCCTGAATCTTCTATCCATTCTGCTTGCTTTTCAAATTCTACAGCCAATACTGAAGTTTCTTCACTGGTTTCAGCTATTACATCAACTCTAATTTTTAGAAATTTCAAATTATTTTTGTCTTCCGTTAGTGCGACATACATCGAAGTTCTTTCACTCCAAGATTGTCCTCTAAGTGGTTCTCCTATCGAATTATTTAGTAATAATGAATCCACTGCAGCTGTAATATCTCCTTCTTCAAAACCATCACCCACATCTAATCTTCCATCAAAAATTCCAAGATGGAATTCTTCTCCAAACTTACTATCTGCTTCAATTGCATCTCTGAGAATAGGGTATAAACCATCATAAGAAGGTCTTTGTGAATCCGTATTGGCGGGTATAACTACATTGGAAATAGTTGATATTCTCAGATCCAACATATCGAGCCCTCTCAGCAAATCCCTTTCACCAGTAAGTGAATCTTTACCCTCGCTTGGCTCAATAAGTATAGTTACCGACTTCCAAGCCGCTGCATCATAAGATTCGTACATATCTCCTCTGACTTCCATTATCGGCATATCCTCTTCTGAAAGAAAATCTGTTAGCTCAAAACTAGTTTCTAACTTTGTACCAGCTAAAAATACTGAACTAGTAGTCAATAATACAACAACGAGTAATATCCTAGCAGTATTTCTTTTCTGAAAATTAGTCGCTAAATCTGCAAATTTAGATAAATCCATTGGCTTCCTTTTCTTAACTCCTGTAGTTTTTTCCACAACTACATGTAATGCTCCAACAGTTACTGTACTAGCAACAAATGCACACACGACCCCCAGAGCCAATGTGATGCCAAAAGTTCGTAATGGTGGTAACGGAGACAAAGAGCTTGCGAGGAATGCAGAAACAGTAGTTACTACTGCTAAAGTCAATGCTACTCTTAAGATTGAAAATGCTCTAATCCATGCATGAGCAGCAGAATTAGTATGTTTCCTAGCTTCTTCATATCCTCTTTGTAAATGAATCGCATAGTCAATTCCTAGTCCGAAAACTACTGGAGCAACAGCGACTTCAAGAATAGAAAAAGGCCTTCCTAGTAATGTAATAGTTCCATACGTCCAAACTAATGCTGCTGTAAGCCCTAGGAGAGGCGCAGCAATCATTAATGCTGAACGAAAGACCACTGCTAAAACAAATACTACGACTATAATTGCTAACATCAAAAGCCAAGTAAAATTATCTAATGTAGTATCATTTATATCATTACTAATTAAATCGTCAGAGATAACCCCATAATTCAAAACTGAATTAGAATCTAATGATATATTTTCAGTTAATACTTCTCTAATATTTTTTGCTAGAGTTTGCCTTTCCTTAGAATCTAAAGATCCATCAACTTCTATAACCCACATTGTGCTAGACGAGATTGGAGTAGAAGACCCCTCTCTAGTTACAATCCAGTCACAAACATGAATATAATCAAAATCAATGTTTAATAGTGCATCGTTAGCAAATGATGCTGATGCGATTGCTTGGTCATTACCAATTGCATCTGTACATTCTTCATCATCATTAATTACGGCTAGAAGAAGATCATCCCATTCATCAAAATCTTGTAATGTCCTACTTTGATTGTCTCTTTCTTCAAGTACGTTCTGCAAAATACTTGCAATGTTGATATGTGAAACTATCCTATCTCCATACACTTCATCAATAATTTCTAAATCCAGGGATAACTGTTGTAATGCTCCGAGTTCTAGGACATTAGCACCTTCTTCATTTGGAGTAACATGTACGTAGATTCTATTTGGAGTATCTGCCATTACTAGGTTCATTCTTTCTTCAGCAGATTTCGCTTCATTTTCTGGTGCGAATGATGATAGATCAGTAGTGAATTCTGGTAAAGGAACGAGCACTGATGCTGTTATTACAGTTAATAATAGACTGATTACTAGTATTGCTGGTGCTAATCTTCCAAAAGCTTCTGCGAACCTTTCTTCCCTCGATTCGCCCCCCACCATCATCAACCCGAATCAATATCGGTGTTAAAGTTAGACCGTCAACCGTTCCTTCAATAGCCAGCATTCGAAGGCAAGCCCTCAAAAAGGGATGGCCACTCGAAAGACTGTCTTATGCCAATCAAAGTCTTGAAAAACGAAGGAACCGAACTTCGTCTCAGAATTATCGGAGAGAATCATTCAACATTGCAATTGTTCCGTTCACGTCTTAATGATAGTAAAGATGTAGATTATGCTAATTACTTCCAAAAACATCCAGATTTGGATGAGCCTGAGTTATATGTTAGATGTGTGAAAGGAAAGAAAGCAGAGAAAGTTTTCCGTGATCTTTGTTCAGATATAAATAAAGAATTATCTAATTTAGAATTATAAGCGTTGTTTAATATGGATAATAAGTCCATTGAAGAGTATCTTGGTTTTGGTTCAGGGGCTGTCGAAGGGGATGGAATAGGCGGAATTTTGAAAGTTCAAGTCGAAGATTTCAGAGTTGAAGAAGTGTCTCCTATTCCCGCACTTGATCCTAAAGGTCGTTTTACAGTTGTTAGAGCTACTTTAGTAAACTGGGAAACTAATCGTTTCCTTAAGAGATTATCAAGAGCTTGTGGAATCAATAGAAATCGTATCTTTGCGTCTGGTTTGAAGGATAAGAGAGCAATTACCACACAACTTCTAGTTATTGATGCACCAAGAAAAAAAGTCGAGTCAGTTGAAATTCCTGACACGACATTAGAAATTTTAGGCCGAACGCACCAGAAAATAGGTATGTCTGATCATGATGGTAATCGTTTTTCAATAACTGTTAGAGGTTGTTGTTATGAGAATGGAGAACCAATGGATGGTAAGGAGGCAATGAGAAGAGTATTGGAATTAATCTCGAGAATGTCAGAAAGGTTGGGAGAGAATGTTTTCCCTAATTGGATTGGTCCTCAGCGCTTTGGATCAACTAGGCCTGTGACTCCAGAAGTCGGTCGTGCTGTTGTTTCAGATAATTTTCAAGAAGCGGTCAATTTGTATCTCGGTATGAAAGGAATGAATGACGGACATGAAACAGAACTTTTCAGAGATATGTGGAGGAAAACAAAAAACCCTGAGAAATGCTTAGAGATTATACCAAAACATTTAGGATTTGAAAGGAATATTTTGGAAAGTTTGCAAAAACAACCTGAAAATTGGGTTAAAGCATACAAAACACTCCCTCCTTCTTTACAATTATTAACAGTCCATTCTCTACAATCTTTAGCATTCAACCACTCACTGGCCGGGCGACTGAACTCTAACATAGGTATTGTTGAACCAGAAATAGGTGACTTAGTAGCTCCAGTACAACCTAGTGGAAGAATTGATGTAGGAAAAATGTCTGAAGTTAGTGAAACAAATTTAGAGCGATGTCGTAGAAATTGTAGATTAGGTCGCTTAGCGGTAACAGGTCCTCTTCCAGGAAATGATGCGCCAATTGCTACTGGAATTCCTGGTGAGGTAGAAAATAAAGCTCTCGAACTAACTAATTTAGATTCTATTGACTGGAAAGTATCTGCAATCCCACGTCTTTCTACTAATGGTACAAGAAGGCCACTATCAGTGATGTTTAGAGATTTTTCAATTGAAGAAGTTCCAGAAATACATGAATCTTCCATTTCTAAACGTTGGGAAGAAGGTCCGAAAGAAAATGATTTATGGAACCCTGAAGGTAGCAGTATGAGAATGAAATTTATTTTACCGCCAGGAACATATGCAACTGTATTAATGCGCGAACTAATGCGTTCACCTCTAGATCATTATTGAATGAGAGATCTTTAATTTTAGAGTCTTCCCATTTCTAATGCTTCTATTTGTCCTACTAAAGGATTGATTGCTCTTACTCTTTGTTCAAATTCATCAACAATTCCTTCACCTTCTCCAAGAACAACTTGAACTTCTATGAACATCATTCCAAATGCTAGAGGTTTGATTTCTACTGCTTGTACTTCATCAAAGGAATCTATTACTCCTGCAATAGCCTGGTAATCAGGAGTTCCCTCATCTGGATTGTTTATAGTTACCTTATATTTTACAACGACATGACCCATAAATAACACCTATCAAGGTCCCTGAAAGCCACAAGTTGGGCATACGTAAGGGACTGCTTGTGTCCGACATTGTGCACTTCTACCAATTGAAGTATCGCAATAAGGACATGGGAATGACGTACTTTTATTGTCTACTAGAGGCACTCCTGATGATGTGCAAACTTCTGCTCTACTTCCCATTTCTGTCCCTCGGATAGGCACGGCGAGCCACCATCCCTTTTTAGGCTTGATTGAAGAGAAATAATAGAATATATTACAAATTACTGGTATTAACCTCTAAACGGATATTTTGTAAGTGAAATCTTATTCCAAGGTTTAGTGATAAAATGTCCGAAGAAGAATTATTTTTGGAAGGTGAACAGAGTGATCTCAAGAAATATGTCGAAGATGTAGGCGGAATACACGGTCTTAGAGAGGTCGACAAAGTGAGGGGTTGGAACAATATTCAATATGGTGCTGGTTTATCAGGTAAAAATACTCCAGCTACAAAACTCTCAATGAATAAAGCATTTATTCCTCCCGGTGGTATTGCTAAGGCACATATTCACGTTGATTTTGATGTAATGGTATTTCTTCTAAAAGGTAGTGTCAGGCATGAATTTGGTCCAGGATGCCGAAATTCAGTCACTCACAATGCTGGTGATATGTTCTATATCGAACCAGGTTTACCTCATGAAGTGTTCAACTGCTCCGAAACAGATTGGGTTGAAGCCATTGTTTCAAGATCTGATGCATCAGAGTGGCAGAATATAATTCCTTATGATAGAAATTCTGAATGAGCGGAATTAATTTTAGGGAAAGGCTGAGGATTAAATCCCCAGCCCTTCCTTTACGTATCAGTCTAATTATTTGCTCTTAATTTAAGACATCATTGCAGATGCTTTCTTAGCACCCATCCATGCTACAACACCGAAACCGATCTTGTTAATCATGTCAGCAATATTGTATAATATAGCCATAATCTCTTTTCCATCAGATCCAGCATCTACCATATCAGTTCCAACCAAGTAACCGAGTGGGTAAATGATCCATCCAACTAGAATGAATGTTCTTAGTGCGTTAGCGCTCCAAACTAATTCATCCTTGATTTTGCTGTTGTCTACACCTTTACCATCATACAATCCGAATGGAAGACCAGTTGCTACCATAATCATAGCCCAACCTACTCCACCTAGAATTAGTCCTAATGCTGCATCGATTTCTCCGATTTCTCCTAGATATCCAAATGAAATCATGATTAATGCACCAACGAAACAGACTCCTGTGAATCCTAATCCTAGAACTTTGTTGTCTGTAATGGCGTCCTTACCTACTAGTGAAGGGAACTTGAGTGCCATCAGTGGAACTGTAATAATCCAGTCCATGTACCTGTAATCTGTACTTACTGCGCCTGTGTCAATGTATACTCCACGCATGTAGTAGTAGTGGAAAGCTGCAATTCCAACAATTAATGCTGAAATAGTCATTGTTGTTCTGTATTCAGGAGCAACGTTATTTCTCTCACTCATGAAGAAAACAAAGGCTGCACCCATTGAAATGTATCCAATGAAGAATAGGAAGAAAGTTGCTCTTCCAAATGCATCTCCTGCATACTCTACTTCTGGGTCAATTGTCCCTGCTGTCACATTTTGTGCGAACATGATTGCTAGTAATGTTACACCAGCAAACATGGCATTCGTTCTTGTGCTAAATTTAGATAACTTACTATTCATCTCAAGTTCCTCTAGAGTGGACGCCCACTACCAATTATTTAAGTCAATGTTTTTTCATTCTGTGAAGATGGCCAAAAAACACTAATTTCGGCCATTTCCACTAACATACTTCCGATAGCCAATTTTGGTATCAGCAGTCTCTTTTCCTTCTTCATTTTCAACAACAATATCTAATTTTTTAAGGTGCTGTTTTAGGTGTTCGTATGCAGTTTTACCTTCTGCCTCTTTCCTGACTTTGGGTAATTTATTTCTACATACTAAGTAAGTTTCAGAAGAAGAACTTCTAGATGCTGTTGGTGCATACCTCTGCACACTGGAAAATCTCAATTTAGCCGCTTCAATTAATCCTTCAATCCCAACTCCTTGGAAAATTTTTGTCACAAAAGATCCTCCAGGACTTAACATAGGCATTGCAGCATCCAAAACCATAGTTGATAATTCCAATGAAATTGCCTGATCAGTATCGTAACGTCCAGTCAATCTTGGAGAAATATCACTGATTACACAATTTAGGTAATATCCTTCTATTTCTTCATTTATTTGTTCTACAGTTTTTGGATTTGTTATGTCGCCGATAATTATTGTTGCACCTTCAACAGGAGAAGTTGATAATAAGTCAACACCTATTACATATCCATCCTCACCTACTTCTTCAACTGCAACTTGAGTCCATCCGCCTGGATGACATCCAATATCAAGTACATAATCTCCTTTTCTAATAATTTGAAACTTTTCTTGGATTTGCTTCAATTTGTATGCCGATCTGGCCCTGTAACCTTTGGATTTAGCTTGTCTCCTCCATGGATCACGACGGTTTTCTTGGTACCAGCGCTTACTCATCAGTGAGGCTCGTCTAGCCTCTTGGTTATGAAGTGAAGCCGTTTAGGAGGATTCAGATGGTAAGAAATTCTAGGTTTTGTGCAATCGTAGTTTTGCTATTATTGGTAATGACTTCATCCAATATTTCTGCAGAAGATGAAACTAATAATTGGTATATCGAAGGAGGAAATTCTGTTTTAATGGAACAATATACGGCCACCTGGTGTGATGTGTGTGCGGAAATAGATACATGGATAGGGGATTTTGCAGATAATCGCGGTTCTCGCTTGGTTAGAATCGCGTTACATGATCCAATAGCTGATCCTCTTGGAAACTCTATTTCATCTGAAAGATTATCAATTCATCCTGATAGTATGGAATTAGCACCTTCTTTCTGGTTTGATAGTAATAATGAGATTAAAGGATTTGTAGATTCAGTTGATTTAGATAGAGCATTGCTTAACTCTGAAGGTGTCCGTGGATCTGATACAATGATTTCTATTTTAGGGTCTGAGAGTATTAATGGTCAATCTATGGACCTAAAAATCAACCTATACGATTTCGAAATTTCTAATAATTCTCAGGTCAGTATATTCTTATTAGCAGAAATGAATATAGATAAATCTCAAGCGACTAATGGAATCACAAATCATGAAGATGTTAGTATTGGCTATGTAAATATGAATTTAGAAATGAATTTTTCTGTTGGAGACGTTTCCTCCGAAACTAATTTCAATACTAGATTTTCTAATATTTCGATGACTAGAATTAATGAAGGGTTCGAAATTAATCTTGATTTCTTCCTAGAAAATGAGGATTTTGAAGATCTTTCTATTGTTGTAGCACATGAAAAAACTATTGATGGCCAAAGGACTACACTCGGGGCTGTCTCATTATCTTTATCTGAATATGAAAATTCTAATGGAATCAGTATTTTTCTTCCTTTATTAGCTATATCTGCAGTCTCTAGTATCATTCTTTTCAAAGACCGATTTCTTTGATTAATTCTTTGACCGTATATCTTATCGCATCTTCTGATTGCATTGTAGGATTGAAATTTGTTGCAAACAGTCGTTCGACATTAAGCGAGGTCTTTGGGACATCGCCAGCCCAACCTCTATCTCCTCCAGTATATTCAATCGACACATTATCTAGTCCACTTTCTTCAACTACAATCTCTGCAATTCTCCTTACAGAGCAAGTATCACCAGTTCCCAAATTGTACAAATTGACATTCTCGCTTGAATTATCAATTAAATGAATCATTGCTCTAACACAATCTTCTGCTGACATATACGATTTTTCTTGCAACCCATTTCCTAAGACTTCCAACCGATTAGGATTATTTTTCAATTTATGTATGAAATCAAAGATCACCCCATGCGTCCCTCTCGGTCCAACAATATTTGCGAATCTGTGAATCCAAGCCTCTCCTCCGAAAGTTCCACACCATGAACTGATTAATGCTTCAGAAGCCAATTTTGATGCTCCATATAATGAAATTGGCAATATAGGTCCATATGTTTCAGGAGTAGGCATCACATTTGCTTCTCCATAGATGGCACTGGATGAGGAGAAAGAGATTCTTTTTACATTATTTTGCCGCATTGCTTCCAGTACATTGTAGGTTGCGACAGTACCTTGTTTAAGATCGGTATCAGTAACTTCAGTCCCTAATCTTATATCAGGGTTAGCCGCTAAATGATGAACCGTTTCTATTCCTTTCATTGCTTCTTTTACTGCTTCTAAATCGAGTAAATCCGCTCTAACAATCTCTACTTTATTATTTTCTTTATGATGTTGTAAGAACTCTTCCCTTCCACTACTGAAATTATCTAATACTCTGACATTATTTCCTTTGGAAACTAAAGAATCTACTAAGTGTGATCCAATGAAACCAGCGCCTCCAGTTACCAAATGCATATTTATTCCTCGTTATCTGACCATTTACCCATATTTCTTCTTATTCTCAAGAAATAAATTGAACCAACATATCCTATTAATGAAAGATGTGCTATTGTGCAAAATGGGCAAATATGAGGTGCGCCTTCAACTTGAGTTAGTTCAATAATTACTAATAAAGCGACAAATGGTAATCCTGCCATCCCAGCCCACCAAGCGTAATTTAGATAATCTTCAGACCATTTTGCATACCTATCGAGATATAAGCACAAACTTAAGAAAATCAGAATTGAAAAAGAAATAATTCCAAAGATTCCCCATGGTACTCCAAACAAGTTATTCCATTGAGGATCCCCAATTACCGAACCACACTGCACGATTCCCTCTGAAGAACAAAATGAGGTAGTTCCTTGGACTACCATTTTATTGTGAATAATATAAGTGTATGCGGATGAAATTATTCCTACCACTGCAAAGCTTAGAGATGAAATCATTAGCATAGAAGTTTTTTTATCATTTTTTGCTATCATCAGATAACTACTAATTGCAAGACCTAAAATGAAAATTATCAAAACTGGATCAGTCAAAGCATCATTCATTCGGAACCACCAACAAGTCTTTCCATAGCAGATTCAATATCTTCTTGTAAATTTTCATATTGATTCCATGCTACATATCCGTCTGGTTTCAATATAGCAATGAATGGGGTTCCAGTAACTTCCCAATCTTTCATTATACTACTACTTCCTTCAATATAATTCCAATTGTGTATTGTTCCCGGACGATTCAAGCAATTATCTCTGCCACTGTTACATCCATCACCATCGTTTTCATCAGTTCCATAACTTGTTTTATCACGAAATGCTTCAACTTCCGCTCTGTCACTGTTATGATTATTAATGGACAATTCAACAGTTACTGTGATAAATTCTACATTATCAGACCATTGAGAATATAATTCACTCATAGTCTCACCCTCAGTCCAACAATATGGGCAATCGGTATCGATGAATTGTACTAAAATCCACTCTCCTTCCTCTCCTTCTTCCCATTCATAGTCAAATGTATCAGATAATTTGAAATTTTGCCAATTAACACCATTGTAAGCATCAGCACTGAAATCAGGTGCAAGTTCACCTTCACTAGGGCCAATTGTAGCAGGTGGTGCAATTATCACCACTAATAGCATTATTACAGTAAGGATTGAACCGAGAACGAATCCTGCAATAATCCTAACATCATCATCTCTACCTTTTTTCGCCGAGGTTTTCCTGCGTCTCGCCATTATTATCGAACCTCGGACGCGCTCATTTACTTTCAGTAATTCGTATAGTTGCTCTGTATCATTAACAGTCCTTTGTGAAATCTAAATACAGTTTAATTCTCAATGTTTGTAATATTACTTGCGATTATTTCATTTGGTCTATATGAGAGCAGGCCTATATGGACGATGAGCGTGGAGCCTCTGATTCATCAATTGAAGTTGATGATGAAGTAGTCTTTTGGGAACGTTTCTTTGAAAGACTTGCTCCGTTTAGAGATTCAGCAATACGTAGCAAGAAAGTAGTTATGGAAAGCCCATTAGGTGATTTGTATAGAATTGGTGAAAGAGGAATAAATCATACTAGTGACTTGTTTAGTAGAACCGCAATAAGGACTGCTGAATTATCTTATTCGATGATTCTAAGGAGTCCCGGACTAATTGTAGCTATATTGATTCTAATTTCAGCACTGACAATAAGGCCTGCAATGAACTTCCAAGATCAAATTAATGGTGATGTTGAAATTTATCTACCTGATGGAGCTGATTCCACTGAATTACTATTAGATGTCCGAGAAGCACCCTGGGCTACTGATATTTTCATTTTGTATATACAAACTGATAATGCTGCCTCCGGTAATGAAAGAGGTGATGAAAATATTACAGATGTAAATATTCTCAGCCAATTATCGTGGTTAGAAGGAGATGATAACAATAGAGGAGAAGGCGGATATCAGGATGGAATTGATACCTACAAGGATGACAGAGGTCGGAATGATGGAGTAATTTGGATTCTTTCCCCATCACAGATTATCAAGGAAGCAAATTCTTCCAGTTATAGATTTAGTTGCGCAGTTGAGAAATACGGCCTTCCTACTGGTCCAAATGATAATTGTGCAATTTCAAGTTCTAACCCCAATGAAGGTTATTCAATCCCTAGTGATCAAGAAAGAGTGGATAATTTAGTCGATCAAGCAGGCTCTCTGATGGAGTCCTTTGTCAGAGATACGAATGATGACGGTATTTGGGATACGGGTGTAATTGTAATGGGTATCTTATTCGATATGGAAAATACTGAAATCCCTGCTGATCCTACTACTGGTTTGAAAGATCATAAGGCATTTATTGCTTATGCAAGTGAGTTGATTTATGAGCAGTCCGGTATTAATTGTGAACTTTGTCTAAGGACATATGATAATCCTACATCTACAATGGATAAGGATAGACTCGAAGATATCCCCCAAAGGAAGGCTGTGACAATCACTGGACTGACTCCTGTGTTACACGATGTTTCAGATTCGATATATGATGAATTGGTGGATGTTATGTTGCCAATTAGTGGAGTTCTTGTATGTCTAGCAATGTTGATTCTTCACAGAAATCCGAAAGTAATAATTGTCGGTGGATTACCTATTGCTATGAGCTTGGCTATTACCTTTGGAATTACCGTTATTTTCGATATTATGCTGACTCCAATGATTATTTCTGCAGGACCTATTCTTGTGGGTCTAGGTGTAGATTATGCTTTGCATTTGACAAATAGAATTGAAGAGAATAGAGTCGAATTAATTGAAGAAAAACTCGAAAAGGCTTGGATAGCTAATCGTGATGGATTTGATGCGGACACAATTAATCCTTGGGACCCTGTAATTAGTTTGACAGCAACTGTTAGAGCTGCTTTAACAACTGGCAATGCAATTATGTTGTCTGCAATGACAACAATCATTGGTTTCAGTGTTCTAACTTGGACCTTTTTGGTCCCTATTCAACCTATGAGAACAGTCGGTGTCACCCTTTTGATAGGTATTTTTGTTACATTTTTACTTTCCATGATTATGGTTCCAGCATTGGTAGAGTTACTTCGATATCGTAAGGGTAAAACTCAGTTATTTGATAAGATGTGGGATAAAATTGGCGAAGTTCCAGTTAAGAATACTCTACTAGTAATATTAGTTGCACTATTTGTTACATTTTCAGGAGTACAAAAATTTACCGAAACTATGGGCCAACAAATCACTGCTGGTCCTGATGAGGTTCCTCCAAACCTAGAATCATATGAAACTTTACGAGAATATAGTGTGGTTTTCGAAGGTGGTCAAACAAATATGTTCATCATTAATGCAGAGGAGAGAGGACAAGTTAATGGAACAGCTCCAATTAGAGACTTGCCGATTTTAGATTCAATAGAAAGTTTACAAATTCTAGTTGATAATGTCCCAGAAACTGAAACAATAAGTCTTGTTAATGTCCTAAAAGCTATACATGTGGATGTCAATATTTCTGGCTTAGAGATATACGATCAAAGCCTTTGGGATATCTTACATGATGAGTGTTGGGATAAATCATCGGATCCATTTAGTCCCCAATGTTGGGCTTATTCAATTTCCAGCAGAGAAGATATGGTGAACATTGCTTTTGATACTTTATCTCCTGAAATCAGATCCATGTTAATGAATGAGGACACAGGAATTGGTGAGACAAAAACCTTAGTTTATGCTAATCAACCATATATTAACCTCGCAGATGCAACACTTTTACGAAATGCAATTGATGAGATTTTAGAGGGTGAGGAAGAATGTATCAATGCTCTTAGATGTACTGCGATTAATGTTGAAGGCACATACAATTCAATTTTAACAGGGGGATTGCCTGTTTCTATTGACATAAATGATGGAATTCATAAGGCACAAAGCCTGACTACAATTTGGACTATGTTTATCCTTTTAATTGCAATGGCATTCTTATTTAGGTCTCCTAGATTAGCTATATTCACTATGGCTGCAGTTGGTGCGGTTGTTCTTTGGCAACCCTTACTGATGAGATTTGGTGGAGTAGGAGTAAACGTATTTACGGCTATGATTGGCACAATAGTATTCGGTATTGGTGTTGATGATTCTATACATATTGTTGATCGTATAAAGGATGAAGGAGAAACACCAGCTGGAATTGTTAAGTCAGTTTCGAAAACAGGGCAAACAATATTCGAGACTACTGCTACTACATGTGCAGGTTTGTCTGCGGGACTATTTGTTTCAATACCGGGTTTACAAAATTTCTTTGTTCTAATGATGGTATTATTAGTGTTGGCGTTGTTAACAAGTTCGATACTACTCCCTTCAATCATAGTTCTTCAAAAAGAAGTTACATCTCGAATTTTAGGAAAAGGTCCTTGGTTAGATTTTGAAGAAAGTGGTTCATTAGAGAAGAGTTCAGTAATGGATGCCGTGACTGAATTTAATGGATAACTGAACTTTGGATTTTTCATCTATAGGATAAATTATTCTACTGTGATGCTTTGGATAGAGTATGGGGAAGAGTAGAGTTAGTGCATTAGCACTTTCTCTAATCATAGTATCTATGACTCTAAGTGGATGTATTTCTAATAATGAAAAATCTAGTGATGATGAAATCGATGAGGTTCCAGAATTAGTTTTACCGTATTTCGAGAAAGAAGATTATCGCTGCATTGATCATGATGGATATGATCGATGTTGGATAACTTATGTCCCTGAAAAAGTAAATGGAAGTGAACTAGTCCCTCTGATTATCGATTTACACGGTTGGAGCTTATCTGCATTTGAACAAAGAGAGGTCTCAGGTTTTGATGAGATTGCTGAAGAATATGGGGCCATATTATTGAATCCAGAAGGACTTGCGTTGGGAGGAGATCCATCAACTGGAGGTAGTGAAGAATCATGGAACGCTGGTTGGTGTTGTGCTGATGCGGTCGCTAATGATATAGATGATTTAGGATACCTAAATAGACTGATTGATATTGCAATTGAAATTCATCCTGTCGACCCAAATAGAGTATATGTGACCGGTTGGTCTAATGGTTGTGCAATGTCTTATTATCTTTCATTCCATTCTAGTGAGAAGATTGCGGCAATGGCTTGTATGGCTATGTACTTGTTGGCTGATATTCCGGAAGAATATAATCCAATTCCGATGATGGAAATTCATGGAGTTCTTGACGATAATGTATGGTATGCATGGGGTTCCAGGCCAATAATATTCAATCCAGTGGCTTGGTTCGATAACTCAGCTTACCAAACTGGAGCTGTAGAAAATTTGTATGAAGTTGCAAAATACAATGATTGTGCAGGAAGTTTACCTGATCTAAACGATGTTAATCCCCTATTCTCAATTCAAGGATTTACAGACTGCGAAAATGGCGCTGAAGTGCAATTGGTTAGTCTCTATGCTGGAACACATAATCCATATGAGGAGGATTATGGAAGTCCCAGCGATTTCCCTCGATATGTGCCTGGTAATGGTGGGTTAATACCGACTACTCAGATTGCTTGGGATTTCATGAGCCAATTTTCAAAGGTATCCGAAACATAAAATTTAGTTCTAGCAAGTTTCATTTTCTCACTTTTTCAGGAATCATAATTTCAGAGGGCTTTGGGCGATTTGCGTTGAAAGAATTAATTTTTTCTTCACTGGGATATCCTAAACAAATACCACAAAGTAAAGAGTAATTTTTACTAATCTCAAACTCTTTTCTAACTGCATCTTCCCAAACTGCAACGGCGCCTTGCGGGCATGTCCCTAATCCTTTGGAATGAGCCGATAATATTAGATTCTGCATAAATAATCCTGCATCTGATGCAGAATATTTTCCTAATGATTTGTGTGTAAATACAAATAATTCTACAGGGGCTCCAAAGAATTCATAGTTCCTAGCCCATGCTTTATCTCGGTTTTTTTTATCATCTCTTTCAATACCCATGTGCGATAAAAAATCTCTTCCTTGATTTTTGGATCTCTTTATCAAATCTTTATGGTATGGTCTTGTAATTATCCAATTACTAGTAGGTAGTCCCTTCCTTTTCAATACTGCCTTTATCTTCCCAAAAATACTGCCTCTTGCCCCTTTAATGGCCTCCCATCTAGTAAGGAACTCTTTTGATAGACGATCTCTAACATCTCCCTTGGCAACTGCTACAAGAATTGGCCTAGTATTACTCCAACTGGGTGAAGTCAGTCCATCAGAAATTATTTGCTCGATTAATTCATCTGGAACTGGTGTTGGGAGAAAATCTCTCGTCGAGCGGCGAGACGATACAAATGATTGAAAATCATTAGAATTAAAATCCATACTACCCCCTCACCTAATTAATCCTAGACTATGATACAAATAAATTACTGTATTTAAAAATAAATTTAAAATTTTATTATTTTAGTGTGAGGGTGCAGGGAGTAAGCCCCTTTCTGTTCACCTTTCAGCTGGTCACATTCAACTTAGCATCCTACCTGTCCCTGTTGATGCCATACGGGACTGCTTGGACTTGCTCCAGCGGGGTTGCTCGTTCCATCTACATTCAGACAATCTCTTCCTTTCGGATTCACTGTACACATCTGATATAGTTCGTTTCTATTACAGAGCCGACCTTCCCAGATCTCCGACGTTAATCGGACCGCTTGCATCTTGGAGAGGGGACTTTCCTCAGTGTCGTACACTGTCAGTGACCCTCCTGCTCCCTCATGACTCCGAAGCATCCTCTTCGAATGAACTTCTCGGTCGAAGAATTTCATTAAAAATGACAATTCTCATTGGAAACCATCATGGTAGTAATACCTTTCCAGAATATCATGGAAGACGTCGAGAGACTGAAAAAAGAAGCCGGTGTTGCTGCCTGTGATTTCATTAAAGATGGTATGAAATTAGGCCTTGGAACAGGTTCTACTGTGCGATATACTGTTATTGAGATTGGTAGAAGAATCTCCGAAGAAGGACTCAACGTTGTAGGAGTTCCTACCAGTGAAGCTACAAGGAAATTAGCATTAGATATGGGAATTCCTTTAGTCACCCTATCCGACTCAGGTGGGCTAGATTTAGTGATTGACGGAGCAGATGAGTTTGATAATGACTTTTCACTGATTAAAGGCGGAGGTGGTGCCTTAACGAGGGAAAAGATAGTTGCTCAATCTTCTCAATCAATGATAGTAGTTGCCGATGATAGAAAACAAGTAAAAACTCTTGGTAAATTCGATTTACCTGTGGAAGTTTTACCATTTGAATGGGAAAGAACCAGAGATCAAATCTCGTTATTTTGCCCTGGTGATGTTACACTGCGAGGTGGTTCAGAACCTTTTGTAACAGATAATGGAGGATATATATTGGATTGTAGTTTTGGACCATCTATTTCCGAACCTAAATCATTAGAAATGAAATTTCATAGTATTGCAGGAGTTGTAGAAGTGGGACTTTTTGTAGATATTTGTGATGCAGTTGTAATGGCCTCTAATGGAAATGTGGTTACTTTAGTTAATGATTCAGGTCGTTTGAATTAACTATTACTGAGCCGTTGTGATTATACATCAGTTCTATTTCGCGAGGCTGGGTCTGTAGCTTAGTCAGGTAGAGCGTCCGGCTCTTAACCGGAAGGCCGCGGGTTCGAACCCCGTCAGACCCGCCAACAATTAGCTATGCTAAAGCAATGTATTTGCTTACCCGTTGTAATTATAGAGGGGGGCATTCTCGCATGGCTGGGTCTGTAGCTTAGTCAGGTAGAGCACCGGGCTTTTAACCCGGGGGTCGCGGGTTCGAACCCCGTCAGACCCGCCACGCTCCTTGCCAATTTTTGGTGATGAGTTTGGCTTAATCCCCGGGTTCAATACTAACTATCTGATGCTGACTTTGATATGTTAGTGCTCGTACGGTCAATCACGAAGGTTGACTCGCATGAGTAAAGATACATGGATTAGCGATATTCTTGCTGGCGAATACGATGGCCAGGAAGTTGAATTAAAAGGTTGGATCTATCGTTCTAGAGGCTCTAATAAAATTCGATTTATTGTAATTAGGGATTCTACAGGAAATATTCAATGTGTAGCTAAAAGAGATGTATTAGGTGATGTTTTCTTTGATGAACTAAAGAGTTCATTAATTGAGTCTAGTGTAATATTGAAAGGAATTGTCAAATCAACTGACAGAGAACACGGTCATGAATTACAAGTATTGAGTGGAGAGATTGTTGGTTCTGTAAATCCTGAGCGCCCGTTTCCAATAACTGAATCAGCTATGGCTGAGGCGGATGGCGGTGAAACTGAATTTCTTCTTGACAATAGACATCTATATCTAAGAACTAGTCGAATGACGACAATGCTGAAAATCAGATCATCCGTTTTTGGAGCAGTACATTCGTACTTTCGTGATCGTCAATTCATTGAATATCAGGCACCTAATTTTGTTGCAGGAGCTGTTGAGGGTGGAAGTACACTTTTCGAAGTCCCTTACTTCGGACGTAAAGCATATCTCACTCAGTCATGGCAATTATATGCAGAGGCAGCAATGCCAGCGTTAGAGAGACTTTACACAATTGCACCTTCATTCAGGGCGGAAAAATCTAGAACCCGTAGACATTTGACTGAGTTTTGGCATGCTGAGATGGAAATTGCATGGGCTTCAAACAATGAGGTGATGAAACATGGTGAGGGACTAGTTCGCCATATTGCTAGCACAATATTAGATGAAAGATCTGAGGAATTATCAAGTTTAGGAAGAGATTTAAATTTGATTTCCCATTATGCAGATAACCCTTATCCAATAATGAGGTATGATGAGGCGATTGAAACTTTACAAAGTAAAGGTGTCGAAGTAGAGTGGGGGCAAGATTTAGACTATTCAAAAGAAAAAATATTGACTGCTAATTTCGAAGTTCCTCACTTTTTGACTCATTATCCTAGGATTGCAAAACCATTCTATCATCGACCAGACCCTGAAGATCCAAAATATGTGCTTTGTCATGATTTGCTTGCTCCTGAAGGATATGGTGAAATAATAGGCGGTGGAGAAAGAACATGGTCTGAAGCTGAAATTTTAGAAAGAATAGATGAGGAAGGAACTCCTAGAGAGCCTTATGAATTTTATATCGATACTCGCCGATATGGAGGAGTACCTCATGGAGGTTTTGGAATGGGTGTAGACAGGGTTTGTACTTGGCTATCTGGTGCTGAACATATCAGGGAAGTAATTCCTTTCCCTCGTGATAGTCGTAGAGTTACTCCCTGAAGAAATCATAATTATCTGCCGAAATTATAATTCGCTAATCGAATGCCATATACGAGGAACATTACTCGAAGGTCCATGGACAGTGACTGGCAGAGGATAGATTTGGCCAACCCGACTGAAGAACATGCAATGCTAAGGGAAATGATTCGAAGTTTTGTTTCTGAAGAAGTCGAACCTCAGGCATTAGAATATGATAAGTTTGAGAAGTTTAATCAAGAATTATTCAGAAAGCTCGGAGATTATGGCTTGCTTGGTATTAGTGTCCCTGAAGAATTCGGTGGTTCTGGTATGGATGCGACAGCTGTTGCGATTGTAAATGAAGAGTTATCATACTCTGATCCAGGTTTTTGTTTAGCCTACCTAGCCCATGCTCAATTAATGGTCAATAATTTAGCCTTTAATGGTAGCCAAGAACAAAAATCGAGAATTTTACCTAAAGTCTGTAGTGGTGAATGGATAGGTTGTATGGCAATGAGTGAACCAGGGTATGGAACTGATGTTCTTGGCATGCAGACATCTGCAGAACTCAATTCTGATGGTAATTGGGTAATAAATGGTAGGAAAATGTGGATTACCAATGGTTCAATTGATGATGAAAGTACACCTGCTGATATTTGCTGGCTTTATGCAAGGACCGGCACCGATTCAAAAGGACGTGCAGAGATAACAACATTCCTTGTTGAAAATGGAATGTCTGGTTTTTCAGTAGGTCAGAAAATTTATGATAAAACAGGTATGCGTGCTTCAAATACCGCAGAGTTAGTATTCGATAATTGCATTGTGCCTCCTGAAAATGTAGTTGGTAGTCCAGGAGAATCCATGATACACATGATGAGAAATTTGGAGATTGAAAGAATAGGACTTGCTGCTATGGCATTAGGAATAGCACGTAGAAGTTTGGATGCAATGAATAAATATGCTTCAGAAAGAGAAGCCTTTGGCAATGAAATAAGAAATTTTGGCCAAATACAAAGGCACATTGGAGAATCATGGGCTGAATACAGGGCTATGCGTTCTTATGTTTATGATACGGCTAGAAATACAGATTTATCTAAGTCAGGAAATAGATTAGATACTGACGGTGTCAAACTTTATGCTACAACAACGGCAAAGAATATCGCTGATAGGGCAATACAGGTAATGGGCGGATATGGGTATGTTGGTGAATATGTTGTAGAAAGACTTTGGAGAGATTCTAAGTTATTAGAAATCGGAGGAGGTACTCTAGAAAGTCATCAAAAAAATATCACTAGAGATCTTGCTAAAATGCCTGAAAAAATCAATGAATGAAATATTTTTGGTAGTCCCGCCCGGATTCGAACCAGGGTCGCCGGGACCAAAACCCGACATGATGGACCACTACACTACGGGACTAGTGGACACTTCGAATCGCTCTTATGCTTTGATTATGACGGGACACGGGGCCGGTAAATACAAGTCACCAGCAACAATGCAGAGAATATGCATCAACAACGTGCGGTGATTTTAGCACTCTTGATGTTAACCTCATCTGTATCATTATTCGTCAATAACGATGATTTTAATGCTATTTTTGAAGAAAATGATAATTCCTATTCATTATCGGAAGTTGATATGTACTCATTCCCATCACCTGGGAATCCATGGATTGAAGATTCTCTAAATATTAGAGTTGAATCAGGAGCTGAAAAAATTCGTGTTACTGTAATTACTTGGTCTTTAGCGGAGTTAAATTTATGGCAATTAAGAAATGATGCATTGGATAAACAGGCAGATGCCAAGAATGGAGAAATTTTTGAGACCTATGATCCTACTTCGGGAGAAATTGATCATAGAACATTTTGGATGCCTGCTGATATTTTTCATAAATTACCAGGTATCCCTGGAGTAATCTCAATATTAGATGCTCAAAATAATCCACAACCATATGACACAATTCCATTTGAAAGGCCTGATTTTGAACCAGAAAGTGTCAGATCAGGAGAAATTCATGGAGCTAATGATGCTTGGGAGAGGGGATACACTGGTGAGGGGATGATAGTGGCCGTTGCAGATACTGGAGTTGATTTTGCTCATCCTGATTTGAATGGAACACAGGCAAGAGTTGAAGATTCTCGTTCAGACTGGTCTGGCTGGCCAATGATGTTTGATCACAATAGTATGTATTCATATTTGGTAAATGGAAACGCATACCCTCAGTCAAATACATGGTATGCAGATACTTCAAATCTCGATTATGACAATGATTCTGATGGAGTACTAGATATTTCTGGATTCAATATTTCCGGAATTCCTAGTTCAAAATCTGGTATATACCATTTGGGGGAACATCCAGATTCTTCATTACGCTCAAAGGTAGGCACAGATGTTCCAATCATAGTTATAGATGAAGATATTTCTGGTCTATATGAGACCGTTTATGTCGATATGAATGTAGATGGAAACTTCTCTGGAGAGAAGGCAATCAAACCTGGTTCAGAGACTACAGGAATAGACACTAATGGGGACAATCTCTGGGATATCTCAGGAGGATTAGTTTATTGGGTATCAGACGGGATTAATGGCGTACCATATGGCGAAACATATTCAATTAGACATGGTTATCAAAATAGAATAGCAGGAGCAGGAAATTTAACTTTATTTATGTTAGATTCTGGAAGTCATGGGACGTTGTGTGCTAGCGCAATTTCCGCTCAAGGGGAAGTTGATGATGGAAGAGTAATTGGTATGGCTCCTAATGCAACAATCGCCTCAATTGGAAATCATTATTCAGGCGGCCATTCATTAGATGCTTGGAGATGGATTGCAGAGGGGAATGATGGAAAATCTGAAACTAAATATGATCAAGCAGATATTGGTTCTTTTTCTTTCGGATACTCCAGCATTGATGAATCTGGTGCAGATGGATATTCTCTGTATCTAGATTGGTTGACTAGAGTTTACAATCATAATGCTTCTTATTCTGTCGCCATAGGAAATGGTGGCCATGGTTTTGGAACTACGAAAGTTCCAGGAGCCGCTCATGGTGTATTCTCAGTAGGTGCATTTAGTTCTCGTTCAAGTGATTCATGGGGACAAAATGCACCTTGGTCTAATAGAGGACCCAATGTAGTAGGTCGAATGGACCCAGATATTGTATCAGTAGGTTGGAGTGCTACTGGAGATTTACCTCTTAACTTGAGAAATAATGCTAATTCTGCTTGGTCTACATGGGGTGGAACGAGTTTAGCAACCCCAATAGCTGCTGGTCTATTAGCGCTAGTTGCGGAAGCATGGCAAGAGACTCAGGGAGAATATCCTGATTCTCAGACACTGAGAGACTTCGTTTTATCAACTTCTGATGATAGAGGCTATGAGCCATTTATTCAAGGCGGCGGTTGGTTCAATGCCTCTCGAGCAGTTTCGACATTAGAGGGAGATAATGGGAGTTGGTGGATGAGTCCAGCGCAATGGAATAGCGGAACATTCCAAGGTAAGCATAGAGATGCAAATATCAATTATATGTTTCCTGGTGAATCCCAATTAGTAAACTTAGACTTTACAAATCATGCTAATACAGATGTTTTATTGAGATTCACTCCGACTTTATTTGAGCCTCTTGCTCATGAAGTAGTTATTTGGAATAGTACTGGTAATGGTAGTTCTGATGGAGAAAATGATAGTTGGGATGGGCACCAAGGAGATAGGCCTGATTTGTTAATTCCTTTACACATCCCAGACACTGAATATGCTCTGCCAGAAGAAACCAGGCAGCTTCGAGCCAGAGCTACAATAGAATATTCTGCATTCGATGAAAATATGGATAAAAATTCCGAAGAAAGGGTATTTTTACAAATTTACAGATGGTCTGATGATGATGGAGATGGGATTTATGTAGAGGATTTTGATAATGATTCTATGGTAGATTCTGATGACTGGACGGAATCAAGTGAATTAGATGAAGTATCATATTGGTGGTCTAATGGCCCCAATGCTGAAGTAAGAGTTGGTAACCCATTTGAGGATGCCAGAGATGGAATTTTCTTAGGAGTTTGGAATCATAATGGAGATCTATCTGATGAACCAGTTAGAATTGAAATTGATTGGACAGCATTTGGAAGTGCGGATGATCAGTGGATTTCAATTCCTCCTACAATGGTTGTCAACGCAGATAGTAATGATACTATCCAAATGAATATTGCTGTACCTGAAGATGCAGAATCTGGTTTACATCAACATGGTGTTCTAATAGAATCATTCCATTATCAAGATGGAAATGCATCAATTGTTTCTCATCGTAATTGGACTCTTCCTGTGGTGACCAATGTTCCATGGTCAGGACCATTTGAGATAACTCCTAATCCGTTAGATGGAAATGTTTCAAATCAAACTCTTTACGATGAAGAATGGATTAGTGGTGCAACCAGATGGAATTGGCGTGCAGAAAGTGGTGATTGGAGATTCTTAACGGTCGACTGGCCCGAAGAATGGGATACTGGTGGAACTGTAATCTTAGATGTCGACTGGGATGATAATCCATATACTGATGTAGATGTCTTATGGCTTGATGAAACACCTCATGGTTATTCTTCAGATGACCCAGATGCATATGGTGATTCAACTTTTAGTATCTCATCAAGATCGGCGAATAATCATGCTGGTAGTGGGAAGCATAATTGGGGGACATATACTGGTACTTCTAGAGAAGTTTTCACAGTCCCTGCATTGGCAGGAACACATCAAATGGTACTTCATACTGCTCTACATGGGGTCTCTACAAATGATAATGCTCTGAATATCTCTGTAGGTTATGTAGCAGCAGAGCAAGATGGTTTTTCTCAATCCGTATCTGATTGGTCAGATGGCGACGGAGTAGATGCTGTACATGTTGTTTCTACAGTTCCTATGGACGTCGAATCTGTTTCTGCATACGGTTGGACTCAGCCAATATATTTTGATAATGAAACAGCTTATCAAGATACTTCAAACAATAAAATGACTTCTTCATGGTGGCATAATTTTACTGTTGATGATGTTACAGAGTTGAGCATTACTATGGATGCTTATGAATCAGCAGATCTAGACCTTTTCTTATTCTATGATGAAAATGAAGATGGACAGTTTACATCTGGTGAAGAGGTTTCCAGATCGTGGACGGGAACATCTTCTGAGAGTATACAACTAAATGACGTGGAAGATGGCTTGTATGCCGTAGCAGTACATGGCTATTCAGTTTCAGGTGAAGTCCAATTTTGGTTAGACATAGCAATGGTAGGCGGAGATAAATTAAACATCACTGACCAAATTGAACTGCTATCTTCTGAAATTAATTCTATTTGGCCCAATGGTTCAGAAACTCTAGCAGGAAATGTCCCTACAAGTGCACATCAAATCAATTTAGCATTTGAAAGGCCTGATTCTGCAGGCTTGTGGTATGGAGAAGTAGAAATTACTCTAGTAGGGGGCATTAAACTAAGTCTTCCTTACGCATACGAATTACTTGAATTAGAGCCGTATGTGGAATTCTCAACACCTGAGAATCTTACGCAAACTAATGAACTACTTCCGATAGAAATTTATGCGGTAGATACTGGTATAGGTTTTACCTTAGATGATCTAAATTGGTATGGAATGAATAATCAAACAATTATCCCAACCGCTAATTCAGTAGAAGGAATTGATACTTATCTAAACTACCATAATTTAACTGATATCTGGAATTCTGGGAATCACTTTGCAATGCCTGAGAATATTTCCTTCCGCGAAGTCTGGATAAATTCGACCATACCTGAATCAGAGCAGTGGCATGATTACGGTGTAAATATCACGGATAGAGCGGGTTTGTACTATCAGTCATGGCTTTCTGTAAATTACGATGTAACATCTCCTCCATTATTCATTTTTGGCATCCCAGAGATTACAAAAAATCCGTATATTAACTTGGTGATTCAGACAGAACCAGGGGCTAGTGTTTACCAAGACGGCTATTATATTCCTGGATTTGATAATTATGGATTTGCAAATTGGACAGTGGGTTTACTTCCGAGTCAAATTGGAATTGATTATTCATTAGAAGGTATTATGACAAACTATTATTTGATTCCTGAAGAGAATTATTTTTCAATCACCTCTGTTGATGCAGCCGGAAATAGTGTTTCAAGTAGCCATATGGTAATTTTTGACAACCAAATTCCAGAATTAGATTCAGTTTATATTGATGACCAGAATGGATTCAGATACACTACAAATGATTTTTACAGTGTTCTTAATATCACTAGTTCAACATTCGGACTGAATATGTCCATAGATGTCAAAGAATGGTGTCTTAATATTACTAAAGAGGACTCAATAATTGATGAAGTTTTAGAAATTTGTAGAACAAATGAAAATATGCCTGAGATTTTAGTAACTAATCAATCAGGCTTAGAAAATACTAGAAATATACCAATTCAGGTTAATTTAAGCAATATTTCGGATGGGGATTATTTGGTAGACATATACCTAATTGATTGGGCAGGTAATTCTGCATTTGAAGAATTTAATTTATTCTTGGATCGTAGTATTCCAATTATTGATTGGATGTTATCTCCATCGAATAATAAAGAATTATTTGATCATCGACAAGTTATGAACTGGGCATCTAATGAGTTCTCCCATGTTTATTTCACTCATAATGGCGAACAGATTGAAGAGTGGGAAGGATATGGAAGCGAATCTTCAATAATATTACAAGATAAGGGATTACATGAATTTTGTATTATTGCTTATGACTCAACAGAAGGTCAATATAATGAGAATATCCTAGTAGATTGTCAAACTTATGAACTCAATGAGTCTATTTATTCTACTAACGTAGTAGCTCCTTGGAATGGTGGCATTACAACTGAGGATACACTTTCAGCAGTACTCTACAGGGGGCCTGATCAGGAAATTTGGTGGCAGAATGATGCTGAAGAAGAACTATTCCTCATAACTCCTGGTGCCGAAGTAGTAGAATTATATTTCACTCTTAAAGAAGGTATGAATGAATTTTCAATAGAAATTGAATCACTCGATGAAATGCATGATTATCAACTCTATATTACACGTGATACGATAGCTCCGGTTCTTTCATTCGAACAAATTAGTATTCGTAATTCTACTTTGAATCCTGTAAAGAATATCGAAGGTAATTGTGAACCAGGTGCCTATGTGATGATTTGGAGTGTTATTGAGTCACATGAATTCATATGTGATGCTTCAGGAATCATTGATATCGAGATTTCAGTCCAAGATATGGTCGGGAGCCATGTTATTCAGGGTACAACAACTGATGCCGTCAATAACAGAAACTCTTTTTCCATTGAAGTGATTAATCAGAATTGGATTGATTGGGCTATTGACGATGCACAAGACCAAGGACCTATGCTTTGGTACTTCCTAGCAACATTGTTTGCGGTCCTAATTCTAATTAGTATCACTGTGATAGGTCGTAAATCATTGAAGAAAAAGAAACTTAATAATAAAAATTTGATTTCTTTAGAAGAGTCATTCAATGAAATCAATGAATTATTGAATTCTCCATCTTCATCTGAATCAGAAATAGATTGGGGCGTTGTAAATAGCGATTTACCTGAAGCAGAAGAGTTGAGATCTTGGAAAGAACCTACTCGCAGTATCCATTCTATAAATCAAAGTGATGATGAAGTAATTGACCTTGATTGAGCATAACCCTCATTGCTCTATGTTGTTTCGAAGATATATGGCTGTGGAGCATATTGCAATTATTGGTGCTGGACAAATGGGGAATGGAATCGCGCAAGTTTCTGCCTGTGCTGGGTATAAGGTCACTATGATTGACATTAAACAGGAGTTTGTAGACAGAGGGATGGAAACAATAAAAAAATCTCTAAATAAACTAGTTTCAAAGGGTAGAATGTCCGAAAAAGAAGCAGAAATGGCAATTTCTAGGATAAGTACTTCGACTGAAAACTCATCAGCATCTGATGCGGATCTAGTTGTGGAGGCAATACCTGAGGTTCTTTCCTACAAAACAGCATTATTCCAAGAATTAGATAATTTATGTAAACCTGAGACTATTCTTGCCACAAATACCTCGAGCATTAGTATTGATTCCATTGCTTCCTCAACAAATAGGCCTGAAAAGGTAATTGGGATGCATTTTATGAATCCAGTACCTATAATGAAATTAGTTGAAATAATTAATGGTAGTGATACTTCAAATGAAGTAAATACAGCTGTCGTTAATGCGGCTGAAAAAATGGGTAAGACAGCATTATCGTGTAATGATTCCCCAGGTTTTATTTCAAACAGAATTTTATGTCCGATGATTAATGAAGCGATTTTAGCATTGGAAGAAGGTGTTGCCGAACCTGAAGCAATTGACGGCATAATGAAATTAGGAATGAATCATCCTATAGGGCCATTAGCACTCTCAGATCTTATCGGCAATGATACGGTTCTCCACATAATGAATGTACTTCATGAAGGATTTGGAAACGACAAATATGCTCCTTCAAAATTATTACAAAAAATGGTTGAAGAAGGTAAGTTAGGGAGAAAATCCGGAGAAGGATTCTATAAATATTGATTTTTGCTTCTCGAGAGACTTCAAATCATCATATCCCTTCCGTCATACATGGTTAGCCGAAAGAGAATCTCGATTTTAGTTTCAATATTGTTACTAAGTATGATCGCAATACCTGTACTAGGTAATGATGCAGGTACAGGTGGAGATGCAGGAAATAATACCTCTTCTGCAACATCATTACCGGCTACTAATGGAACCTATTATGGTAACTTAACTGCCACAACTGATGACTCAGATTATTACTTAATTAATATGTCTTCAAATACAGGAATTGCGGTTCAGATAACCTATCCTTCTTCAACAGATTTCGACCTTGCCTTATTGAATAGTGGTGGCGGATATATCGATCTCAGCACTAGTTCTGGGACGACTGATGATGTAACTTCAAACGGAACTTCTGTCGGGGGAAGTAGTGTATATATTTGGGTGGATAGATACTCAGGTTCAGGCCAATATACTATGCAAATAT
Organism: Euryarchaeota archaeon UBA605; assembly: GCA_002504905.1. GTDB lineage: Archaea > Thermoplasmatota > Poseidoniia > Poseidoniales > Thalassarchaeaceae > MGIIb-O2. Next base: position 39,515 of record DATY01000004.1, read on the forward strand.
GGATTTTCTCAACTGGCTCATCTGGTGGAGGAGGCGCGGGTTCTGGAAATGGTCATGATGCAGGTTCCGGTACCGATGCCGGAAATAATATTGCTAGTGCAATGACTCTCAATGCAACGAATATGTCATATTGGGGAGATGTGACTTACACAACAGATCCTAATGATTACTACAAAGTTTCTATGCCTGCAAACTTTGGTGTCACTGCAACTTTAACTTGGAATTCTACAGTGGATTTAGATCTAGAAGTTTATGATAATTCTAGCTCTATGATTGTCTACAGTTGGTTTTCTAATCCTGAGACTGTTACAGTGAATAATTATGGGGGTAGTAATTTATTCTTCAGAGTATATGCTTATGGGACTAATACAGGAACTCATGATTATAATTTATCATTTACTTTTGAAGATTTAACAAATGCTCCTGTCAATAATCAAAATGATGCAGGCACAGGTGGCGATGCGTCAAATGATTACTTGAATCCTACAGTACTGAATATTTCTTCTGTGGCAGTGAATAATACGTTCATTGGATGGGGTTCTCTAGATGATGATTTGAATGACAATTATCAAACGAATGTGCCGATGGGTCACGGAATTAGAGTTACAGTATGGTTTAATTCAAGCGTCAGTGACTTCCAAGTTATTTTAGCTGATGATCAAGCCAATACTATTGATTACTCTGGTGTGAATAATCCGGAATCAGTGACTTCTAATGGTTCAGGAACTTACCCTGGAATGATTGTTGAAGGAATGGATATTCTGCTCCAAGTTAGGGCTACTTCTGGAGAGGGTAACTACGGTATGTCGTGGTGGTTTTTCACCCTAGATACTGATGGTGATGGGTACTATGATACTGTTGAGGAGGACTGTGGTAGCGATCCTGAGGATAATTACAGCGTGCCTTTAGATACCGATTCAGATGGTATCTGTGATACCTTAGATTCTGATGACGATGGCGATTATGTAGAGGATGTGAATGATACCTTCCCTCTTGATGCTTCAGAATGGGAAGATACTGACAATGATAATATCGGAAATAATGCTGATTTAGATGATGATGGAGATGGTTTCTCTGATGCTAATGAAATTGAATGTGGCTCAGATCCATTGGATGGTTGGAATCAGCCTCCAGATTTTGATTCTGATGGAATCTGTGACTTGCAAGATTCTGATGATGATAATGATGGTTATGATGACGATGACGATGCATTCCCACAAGATGATTCAGAATGGGCAGATACTGATAACAATGGAGTTGGTGACAATTCAGATACAGATGATGATGGCGATGGGTATAGCGATAATATCGAAACATCGTGTGATTCCGACCCTCTTAATTCGTTTGATGTACCTTCAGACATTGATATGGATGGAACCTGTGATTTAATGGATAGTGATATGGATGGAGACAATTATCCTAACGAAAATGATGCTTTTCCAACAGACAGTCAAGAATGGTTGGACACTGATAATGATGGATTTGGAAATAATGTAGATATTGATGATGATGGGGACTCAGTTTCTGATAATTATGATTCATTCCCACTTGACTCTAATGAATGGACAGACAATGATAATGATGGCCTTGGAGATAACGGAGATTTAGATGACGATAATGACGGTTGGTCAGATTTAGATGAAGCCTCCTGCTCAACTAATTCTATGTCTTCACAATCAATTCCTAGTGACTTTGATAATGATATGGTTTGTGATTTAGTAGATACAGATGATGATGGCGACGGAGTTCCAGATGAGAATGATGTTTTCCCTATGGATAATTCCGAATGGGAAGATACTGATTCCGATGGGATTGGGAATAATTTCGATGACGATGATGATGGCGATAATTGGTATGATATTTTTGAGCCAAATTGTGGCACTGATCCATTAGATGGTAATTCAATACCTCTAGATTTTGATGAGGATTGGGTTTGTGATCTTGTTGATGATGATGACGACAATGACGGAGTAACAGATGTGGATGATCCATTCCCAAAAAATCCGCTTGAATCAGTAGATACAGACTCTGATGGGATTGGAAATAATGCAGATAATGATGATGATGGCGATGGATGGGCAGATAATACTGAAGCATTATGTTTTACAAGCTCATTATCTAGTAATTCTGTCCCTGATGACATGGATGGTGACAAAACCTGTGATCAAAACGATCCTGATATTGATGGTGATAATATCATCAACGAACAAGATGCATTCCCAATGGATAGTAGCGAATGGGAAGATAGGAATAACGATGGTAGAGGGGATAATGCTTACCCGCTTTCAATTATTGATAAGATGTCTCTAAATCCAATACCTACGATTTTAATCTCATTTGCAATTATTGCATTAATTGGAGGAGCTGTTTTAGTGTATACCAATCAACAAAAATCTTCTAAAAATAATCTGCTTAAAGGTACAGACATGACTTCATACATGGAAAATGATCTAGCTGCTGAAGAGGAAAAAAATGAAGTTGAGGAAAATTCAGACTTTGTGGCTGTGGATGAAGTGATTCCGGAACCAACTTTACCAATAATATCGGATTCAGCAGAATCTATTGAGAATGAAGAGCAATTGGATACTGAACCTGAAGGGATAAAAATCCCTCCGCCACCTCCAGGATTTACACCAGAAATGAGTTCAATCCCTCCTCCTCCTCCTGGTTTTGAACCGGCTCCAATCAATCCTGAATCTAACATGGTTGTCGCTAGTTGGGAGGACTTACCGCCGGGCGGTGAATACACTGAAACGGACCCGCTTAGGTACACAGGTGTAGGGATAGGAACATGGGTCGAAAAAGAAGACGAATCATGGGAAAGAATCTCAAAATAACCTAATTATTTTTCTAAAAAATGTCATTCAAATATTTGTATCAGAATTACTGGAAGAAGAATACTTTGTTATTTTTCACTGAAACAGGAAACAGAGTGCTTTTTTTCATAGTTAAATTACTGTTTATTGTCTCTATACATCCTTTTACCAAATATCTAGCGTATCGGTGTTTTCATGAGCATCTAACGGTACTGTTATATCCTTTTCATCGTGTGATGCACGATAGTGATACCCATGCAAAGCAACACCCTCCGCTCTGTTACACTTGCCTTATTGATGATTGCCTCAGTTTTGGTGCCCCTTGCGGACATCCATTCTGAACCCCCTGAAATGATGGAAGAAAGAGTGGCTCTAGAAGCCCCTCCTGTTCCTTGTTTGGGTAATGACGCCTGCCGTGGAACCGATGCAGGTAATACATTTGCGACGGCCATTAATGTCACAACTGACTTTGACTGGAATGGAGCAAATGAGACCAATACATACTGGGGTTCAATGGCAGCTACTGGATATTCCAGTACCAGCGACAATAACAATGACTTCTTCATTGTTGATGTACCAGCAGGATATGGTGTGGAAGCTACATTGTCATGGAACGGTACAGGTGCTGGTACATACGATAATTACGCTTACAGGTTGGCTATGGGTCCAACTAGCGCAGCAGGATGGTCATATGGGACTAGTGCATCATACGGAGGATCTTATGGATACTGTTACTACTCTTCATCATATGAGCTATCAATGAATACACAAGTAGGTGAAGTAACTACTAGCAACCCACCTTACTGCTACTTCGCTTCAAGCAGTTACTATGAGAACTTACCGCAATACTGGAGCACTCCAATGGATTTGGCTGGCGACCCGATAATGGTAATGGCAAGTTGCTACTACTGCTACTATTATGCGACTAATGCTGAATATCAGCTCGATATCACAGTCTTCCCTGCTGACGGAGGCCAAGCAGGAGATGCAACTCAAGATGTTCTCGATGTCATTCTCGACATGCCTGATTCTCCATCATCTTGGAGCTATCAGTCAGGAACATTCACACTTGATGGTACAACTTCAGTAAATGTTGATATTACAAGTTGTGACTCTTGGTGTTCATCCGAGAGTACAATGGATATTACAAAACCTGATGGAACAGTAGACTCAACTGGTTACTGGTCAACTGGTTACACAGGAACAGTTGCAACCTACTCTGCTGCTGGAACTTACACTATTGAAAAGATGGATAGCTGGGGTGACGGAGGATTCGGAGTACAAGTTGGAGCAGTTCTTGGCTCATTCACTGGTATTTTGACCGGAGATGCATTTAATCTTGTAGATAAGGGCTCAGGAATAGTTGGTTCAACTGATTCTAGCGATTTATGGGCACTAGTTATCCCTGATGGTTATCAAGCGAATGTTACCTTAGATTGGGAACAAAGTGCAGATTTGGATTTGTATGTCTTCTCCAATCCTGATGAAACAGGAATGATTGCTTATTCTTGGAGTTCTACACCTGGAGAGTTTATTGATCTAGGTGGAGCAATTACCAACACTACTGTATATCTGAAAGTAGATTATTATTCATGGGGTTCAAGTTCTTCATGGGCTGGTTACTTACTGACAATACAACTTACGCCTTCAGTAGCACCACCATGCTTTGAGCAAGATGACGCAGGTTCTGGAAGTGATGCCGCGGATGATGACACCTCAGATCCTGATGCAAGTCCAATGGACCTAACTTCAATGGGTCTCGCAGGAACTGTACAAGGTATGGTCTGCGATGGATATGATGATGAAGACTGGTATGAATTCACATTGCCTGCATACCACGGTCTGTGGGCACGATTAGATTGGTCTGAGGATGAAGGTACAGAACACCTAATGTTCTACCAATACTTAGACTTAGGATATGCTTCAACGTTATCTACATCTACAAGTTCTTACTTCAATCCTCAAGCAGTTTCATCTAATGAATCTTACAGTTTTACTTCAAACTTAGCTTCAGAATCTACTGTTTGGCTACGTGTAGTGGTTTCCTCACTACCTGAAGATGTTGAGCACAACTACACAATTGAGTGGTCGATTTACAATGCTTCCGTAGAACCTGTGGAAAGCGTTTACCAAGATGATGCTGGCTTAGGTATCGATGCTCATGACAGTTCATACTCTGCTACTGGTGCAAGTGTAATCCCTTCAATGAATAATACATTGACAGGATATGGTCACGATAGTTGGGATATGTATGACATGTATGAGATTTACATACCTCAGAACTATGCTTTGATGGTTGACTTGACATTCCCGATACAGAATGATCTTGAATTATTTGTCAGATATCAAGGTACTTGGGGTCTAAGTACAATTAGTTCATCATACAATAATAATCCAGAAACTGGTGCTGCTGGATATTCATATGGTGGACAGAGCATTTACATCATTGTACAAACAGATCGTGGAAGCGGTGAGTACACTCTTGGAATTACTATGATTACACCAGCAAATGAGCCTGGTGCAAATCCTGACGATTGCGGTACTGGTGTAGATGCATCAGATAACATATACTCAAACCCTGGCGGAAACACATGGTTGAACGGAAGTACACAAATTGATGTTAACGGAGATGCTGATGATGTTGGCGGTACATGTACTGGTTGGATTTCAGATATGTGGGATGAGAGAGATTACTACAATGTATTAGTTCCTTCAGGTAAATATTTGGAATGGAATGTTACATGGACAAGTACAGCATCTGTATACACATACATGTACAAATGTCAAATACAGACTCAGCCATGTTCTTACCCAGCTAACGGTGCTTACTACGTTTCACAACCAAATACTTACTCTGGTACAAACGTAACTATGAATCATATGTCTGGCCTATGGGTTACTGGTGGAGGATGGTTAACACTTGGAATATACACATACAGTGCAGTTGATGTAACATACACAATGGAATTCAACTTCCTTGATCTTGCCAACCTAGTTGGTGGTGTACAAGATGACGCAGGATCTGGACTTGACGCAGGCGCGGGGCAGTCTGATGCTATTCATGTGAATGACTACAACAACATGACTAATGATACACTATTCTTTGAGGGTTGGAACCATGGAGATGTTGATACTACTGATAGATATACATTCGATGTACCTGCAAACTATGGATATGAAGTTCAACTACAACACGATGGTGTATCTTACTATGCTAGTGGATACAACACGTGGTTACTCTTGGATATATATGGTACTGGAACTTCGAACATTGCTTATGGGCAACCAATATACGGCTCATCTACACCTTCTTGGAACAGTAGTAGTACTAACTCTTACTATGGCGACCAAGTCAATATGATAGGTGTTAGAAATTGGGCTGGTTGGTTAACTGGTGACGATGGTCAAGATTACAACGTCACAATTTCATTCTTCAACTTAGATAGTGACGGTGACGGTTGGAACGATGATGTAGAAACACAATGTGGGTCTGACCCAACTAATGCTACAGACTATCCAGGAGATGTTGATGCTGATGGAATCTGTGACGCTCTAGATACGGATACAGACGGAGATGGAGTCATCGATAGCGAAGATGCATTCCCAGAAGATCCAAATGAATCAGAAGATAATGACGGAGACGGCACTGGAGACAATGCTGACTACGACAATGATAATGATATGTGGAATAACACAGATGAAATTGATTGTCTAACTGATCCAATGGATGCAACATCCGTACCTTCTGATAATGATGGTGATTGGATTTGTGACCTACTAGACATGGATGACGATAATGATGGTTATCTAGACGATATCGATGCTTTCCCAACGAATGCATCAGAGTGGGCTGACAATGATGGTGACAGAATTGGAGATAACGCTGATATTGACGACGATAATGATGGATACGAAGATTTAGTTGAAGTTGATTGTGAGTCCGATCCAATGGACTTGACCAGCATTCCAACTGACTTAGATCTAGATGGAACTTGTGATGCAATTGATAGTGATATCGATGGTGACGGATACGATAATGACATGGATCTATTCCCTCTAGACCCAAGTGAGTGGGCTGATTTCGATGGAGATGGAGTTGGAGACAACGCTGATCTTGACGATGACAATGACTTAGTTCTAGACGTTGACGATGCTTTCCCAATGGATCCATATGAAACAGTAGATACTGATGGTGATGGTGTTGGAGACAATGCTGACTTGAATGATGACGGCGACTCATGGACAGATGCTGAGGAATTAGCTTGTGGAAGTGATGGACTGGACGCATCTTCAGTACCAGATGATTTCGATGGTGACATGATTTGTGACAAAGTAGATACTGATGATGACGGAGACGGTGTTTCTGATGAAAACGATGCTTTCCCGTATGATGCAAACGAAAACGCGGACCTTGACGGTGACGGAATTGGCGACTACAGCGATACTGATGATGACGGCGATGGCTGGGCAGATTCAGTTGAACCTAACTGTGGAACTGACCCAATGGATGCTTTCTCAGTCCCTGCAGACAACGATGGTGACAACGATTGTGA
>DATY01000023.1:0-7440 GCA_002504905.1 Euryarchaeota archaeon UBA605
CACTATAACGGTAACAGGAGACGTCAGTTTATCTGCCTCACAACAGATAATCATTAACTACATCATAGTAAAATGGGACTCACATTCAATTTTAAGCGTCTCCTGTTTACCCAAAATTTATTTTCTAAAAACTCACATTAAATTACTATAGTGCCCTCGTATAATCATAGTCGACGTGGTTTTAATATGGGAGGCAATAGAATAACTACTATTGTTGTTATTTTGATTTTAGTAATGACTTATGTTTCTGGATGTGTAGGTAATGACAGTGAAGACGATAGTTTAGGGACTCTTATAATTGCATATGAAATTAAAGATAACATAGATAATATTGATGAAAATCCACTACTTTTTGCTGAATATCTTTCTAAAGAATTAAATTATGATGTTTCTTTATTCAGTGTTGATTCAGAGGGCGCAATGGTAGAGGCTCTTAGATTTGGTAATGCAGATATTGCATTAATGGATGCTGGAGCCGCATGGGTTGGTTGGCAACAATATGATTTAGAAGTTTTAGCTGCAGATCTTAATGTCGATGGAGGAACGTATTACAATGCTAATGCATGGGTGAAGTCAGATAGTGATATTGCGATAGCTCATCTCGATGATAACCCCTACACTGATCCTTATGCACTTTTATCTGGTAAAACATCTTGTCACACAGGATGGCTAAAATCTGTAGGGATGCTGCTCCCAATGGGTTATCTGATTGGTTTAGGGTATGCAAATATTATCGGAGATCCGAATGATGTTGAGACCATAAGAAATACCATACATGGATTTTTTAATCCTAATTCTTCAATTCCAGATGCTGGAACTCCATATTATGGTTTCTCAGGTGCTTTGAAATGCTTGTCGGAAGGAAAAGGAGATGTTGCTTTTTTAGAAGAAAATAGTGTAGAAATTCTTTGCAATAATGATATTGCATCTCTCAATCAAGATTGGTGTCTTGATACTGAGGAGTATGTTGCATTGCCCGCCTTTGGAAAATCTCCTAGCCATCCTGTGATGTATAATCCTAATTTTTTAGATTCAGAAATTACAAGTAAAATCACAAATGTGTTAGTAGAGATGAGTAGTAATCCCGAAGCGAATAATATTCTCGAAAACGTCTTAAATACTCCTGGATTTATTTCAACAAATGCTTCAGTACACTTAGGCAGTTATTCATCATTAATTTCTAATATACCTGGTATTTCTGCTTATTATCAAGATAAATTCTCTTTGAATACTTCTGTCTCTCCGGATGTTAATCAAATTAAAATTGCTTACGATTCAGGTGAATTATCAGATAATGTAGATCAAAATCCTGAACTATTAGCGGATTTTCTTTCTCAAAAATTAAACATAGATGTCGAAGTAATTTTTGTTAATTCTCAAAATGAATTACTCAATAGTTTAAAAAATGGAAATGCAGATATTGCAATTGTTAATTCAGAGTTAGCATGGGTTGGGTGGAAACAATATGGATTGGCAGTAATGGCTGCAGTGGAAATGGAAGATAGTCGGACATATTCAGATATTTTAGCTTGGGTTAATTCTAACAGTTCTATTGCTGCAAGTCACTTAGATAACGACCCTCTGACTAATCCATTTGATAATTTGGAAGGAAAAACATCTTGTCATTCTAGTCCTCTAGATATAGAAAGTATGATGCTTCCGATAAGTTACTTAGCCAAAAATAATTATATCGATTTAAACCAAAGTAATGATATAGATCATTTATCAGAAATTATTTACTCTTTCTTCAATTCTAATTCATCAATACCCAGTTATAATGATGAATATTTTGGTAATTCAGGAGCACTAAGATGTCTTTCAGAAGGTGGGGGGGATATCACATTTTTAGAAGAAAATATTGTGGATAAATTTTGTGATAATTATATAGTTTCAGAAAATATGGATTGGTGCTTGAATATTGAAGAATACACTTCCCTCCCTTCCATGGCCCCCATTCCAAGTGATTCAATAATTTATAATCCCGAGTTGTTTGATATCCAAACAAGGACAGCGGTTTTGAATGCCTTAATTTCACTTAATTATGAGATGTATTTAGAAAATTTCAGTACACGCGGATCTATATACACAGGTTGCTATGATATTTCAGTACACGTTATTGATGAAACTTCTCAAAAAAATATGTGTGGTTCTGAGATAATGAATAACATATTAGGTACATCTGCACTGACTAGAGCAACTTCTCAAGAACATCTAGGCCAATATTCATCATTCATAGCAATTATTCCTGGTATTTCTTCATATTATTCTGATATCTTCACTAACTAATTATATCTTGGATTTAAATTTTGAGTTTTCACTACTCTCCGTCAATACCAAATAGGGATTAGGGTCACCTAAACTTAGCAACAGGGTGTGCGAGGTGCGTCTATGACAGATATTCCATGGAGTACTGAACCAATTATACGATTAAATGACGTAACGATTGGCTACAAGGAAAAAGAGCCCTTAGTTGAAATACCTAATTTAGAGATTTTTCCTGGAGAAATTGTTGCAATAGCCGGCCCTTCCGGTGTTGGTAAATCCACTCTATTGAAAACAATTGCAGGACTAATTAGGCCAATTTCTGGTAGTGTTGAAGTTTGTGGTAAGTCTTTTCCCAATAGGCCAAATAGAGGAGAATTAGGGTATGTGCCACAAAGTTTGGGTTTGGTCAGGCATGCCAGCGTATTGCATAATGTGATGTTAGGTGCAGATTCAGGACATAATAATCCCATACCTTTTATCGGTTTTTGTTTTCCCTCATCTCTTGCAAAGAAAAAAGCTATTCAGGCTATTAATTCCATGGGACTCGAAGAGAAAATTAATGAGCCAATTAGAAGACTTTCAGGAGGTCAACAGAGGAGAGTTGCTACTGCTAGAACACTAGCTCAATGTCCTGACCTGATAATGGCTGATGAATTCCTAAGCGAGCTTGATGAAAAAACAATTGATATGGTTCTGGGCGAGGTAACAAAGTATGTTAGATCTAGTAATGCAGCTCTTCTTGTGGTCGAGCATGATATTACTCGAGCTAAGATGATGGCAGATAGGTTACTAGTTATTGATGATGGACGAATTAATCCATTTATTACAGAACCTACGGCAATGGAGGTGAAGATATGAAGTATTTTGATAGAATCAGTAGACCCTCATGGCTAGTAACCTGTGTTCTAATATTTTTATTCAGTATTATTATTCTTAATGGAATGATTAATGATTGGGGAAGAGCATCTCAAGGTATTGGAAATCTTATAACATTCTTTAATGAATCATTATGGCCACCGGACTGGAGTGTCCTTGAGCCACAAGCATATCCTGTATGTACGGTCTATCCTAGTTTCATGGATTTTACATGCTCAACTGCTTGGATTGGAATGTTAGAGACAATAAAAATTGCATTTGTCTCAACAGTCTTTGGAACAATTTTATCTATCCCTCTATCATTATTAGCAGCACGTAATTTAAATCCATCATGGGTTTCTTATTCATCTAGATTTTTCTTAGCAGCATTCAGAAGTTTACCAAGTATTATTTGGGCGATTTTCTTCGTAATACTAGTTGGATTTGGTCCTTTAGCAGGAGTCTTAGCCATGACAGTTTACACTGTCGGATATCTTGGAAAACTTCAATATGAGGCTATAGAAGGGATGACAAAAGTCCCTCTTGATGCTTCTGAGGCAATGGGTCTTTCAAAATTTGAAACCGCAATTAAGGTGGTAATTCCAGAATCTGCAAATGATTTAATATCTCAAGCAATTTTCATGTTTGAGTATAATTTCAGACATGGAACAGTAATTGGAATAGTGGGTGCTGGAGGAATTGGATATTACATCAATCTATATTTGAAATTTTTACAATATGACAAAGTAATTGCATACTTAATTATTATATTCGTAGTAGTCTTGTTTATTGATTTTATTTCAATTAAAGCACGTTCCTATTTCACAGAAGAAATCGACTTACCTCGTTCAACTTGGAAAAGTATTTTTTTCCCACCAGGTCTTAACAAGAGATAGTTTTTTTTATTCAATTAGTGCAATATCGCCTGTCCAATGAAATACTAATAATTCCTCGGCAATTCCTCTTCCAAAACCAACAATCATTCCACCACTAGAACCAACATAATTTTCTTTCCATTCACCATCAACTGTTTGTTTTAATAACCAAATTTCTCCACTGCAAAAATCCCCATATAGGTATCCATTTTGTAGCGATTCAGGCCCCCAATCCATCCACAATCCTCCTGTAATAGAACAATTCCCATTTTCATGACCATAAACTAAAACCGGATAAGTCAATCCATCTTCGTCTTGATTACTATTTTCATAACATTCTCCACCTTCTTCGAAATCTTGAAGTCCTTCTTTTATTGACCAACCAAGATTTTTCCTTTCATACAAGGGGACTAAATTTATTTCTTCCCAACAATTTTGTCCAACATCTCCAATCCAGATAGTGTTATTCTCACCCAGTGAAAATCTCCATGGATTTCTAAGACCATGATGTAGTACATAAGGGTCATTTTCTGAACTGTTGAGTACCGGAGAGATTTCTCCATTCTTATATGAAAAAAGGTTTATACTTCCGAGAGAATTAGCTTCGTTCTGTCCATTATTTTCAGGATCGTTTGCATCTCCACCATCACCTATACCCCAAAGATATTGATTATTCCCTATACTGATTAAGTGTCCGCCATTATGATTTCTGTAAGGTTGTTCAATTGTTCTTAGAGTTGAAACAGTTGATGGATCAAGTAAACCATTTTCTCCTGCTACTATTGATGCCAATATCAGATCTGATTCATTGGGTCCATCACAACTTCCTTCTTCAATGTACGATATCAATACTGTTTTTGAAGTATTGAAATCTTCATCAAAAGCCATCCCCAGAAGTCCCTGTTCCATATGGCAACGATTTACTAATGAACTTAGATCAACAACTTCTCCAAGTTCCTCTCCATTCCATGACTTAACGAATCCATTAAGATAAATAATCCATAATTCACCATTTTCAGGATTTAGTATTGAATGATGTGGAGTCTCGAATCCTTCCATATACAACTTGCATTCAAGTTCATAATCTTGGGATAATTCACAATTAAACTCAGTGGGTTCAGGCCATTCAAATTCGTCATCAGAATCTGAAGCAAAACATCCTGTTAATCCTGAACAAAATATTACTAGAACAAATATAGCAAAAGATCTCATTTAATCACCAAATATTTCTAAAATATAACTTCGTGTTTATTCAAAATAAGCCTGTATTCCTGGGACATTGGATACAGCAGCACCATAAGTCCCAAGATGATCTTCTGAATTAGCAGCTACCATTCCATCGGTGTTTAATAGATCGTTCAGAATTTGCCGACCTTCTTCATCATCACTAAGTTTTACTAATCCTTGTTGAACAATAGTGGCTGTTTCTTCGTCCATAAATTCTGTATTATAGATTGCAGGATGGCTTGGAGCTTGTCCAAATGCAGGTAGCATTACATACTCATCAACATCTAAGCACCAATCATATCGGTCATCTCCAGTACAGTATGAATTTACTACAGAATCTTTGGCTAGAGTTACATCTCCAGTTCCATCTGATAGGCATCTAAGTGCCCCTTTGTATCCTGAGTAAGGCGTGCCTCCCTCTGGAATACTAGAATCAGTTGAAAAGAAAGTTGTTACAGTATCTCTTAATGATTCAATTTCATTTTCATCGCCAATAACTTCTGCATAACCATTGCCAATCAAATAGCCCATTGGAATCAGCATCCCTGCACTTTTCAGCCACCCAGTATGACAAGAAACCTTTCCTTTCATTAATGCGAATGGATCTGTAGAGTTATCATCATCGAGGTAAGCTTGTGCCATATCAGAGTCCGCTTTTACCCACGCGGTTGCATTGTAATACACCCTCCCATCCGCTTTTTGTTCTGCTGCTAATACATCAAGTCCGTACACTTCCCATGCTAACCATGCCGCTGCACCATCCATGAATGCAATATCTGCATTGCCTTTGTCTACTGCTTCAATTGCTGCACCTGAATCGGTTACTGGATATATCTCTACATCCATCCCCGTAAGCGTACTTAGTTTGTCAGCCAAATGCTGTGGATTTTTGTCCCAAATTAGGTATGTATCTTGAACTTCAAAAGCCACAACAAGACAATTTTCTTGATCTTCACATTCTTCATAATTTACGTCAAAAATCAGATATATTGTGGCAGCACATAGGATTAATCCTGCCATCAAAATCGCTTTATTTTTTATTGCCCAGTCAGTAACCGCAGCCCTCATCATATATCTACGAAGAATACTCGCTAGATAATATTTAGGGTAGCCTAAATTTTTTAAAATAATTTTTTTATAGGCCAAATAACCATTTTGGTTTCGCAAATATCCACCTAATCCGAGATTTTGAAGCTGTAAAAAGTTCAACTCTATGCCTCCCTACTCTTACAAATTTTATCTTTGATTTTTTTATTCTTGTTTCCCAATACTTTCTAGATTCTTCTGGGAATGATTTTTCGAAACGTTCTGGTGTAGCCATAATTTTCCAATTTTCTAATTTGGAAATTCTATCTATAATCTCATTTCTTGCTGAATCAGAAAAAATCTCCTTTATCTCTACCATGACTTTTTCTTTCCGTTCTTCTAATTCAATTACCACTTCTTCGAAAGTCGGAATCAAGATATCTACAGATTCGCCCAATTTTTTAATTTCTGAAAAAGTCATTTTTGAAAGTTGAAACAATTCGCCATTTAATTCTATTAAGTCATCATGGTAAACAAAAACTATTCCATCCTTCGATTCTCTTATGTCAAACTCCCAGTATTTGAATTTCTTTCCATCTAGATTCTCGATAGATTCTCTTAATCCTTCTATCGTATTCTCTAGTTTAGTTCCAGAAGCCCCTAATCTATGCCCTGTATTTTTCATAGCTTTCTCCATGTATTTATCTATCAAAAACTAATTTTTGTAAGAAGCAACCATTGAACGTACAGCCTCTTCAACGGGTATTTCTCCATCAAGTAACTGGCTTAATGAAGATAAGAAAGGTATCTCGACATTTAATTTAGGGGCTATTTTCACAAACATTCTAGTTGCTCTAACTCCTTCAGCTACCATATGCATTTCATCTAGAGCCTCTTCTAGTGATTTTCCATAACCTAACATCTCCCCAAGTGTTCTATTTCTACTTCTTGGACTGGTGGCAGTAACATACAGATCTCCTAGTCCAGCAGGACCAAATGCGGTTGTGGGTTCTGCCCCCATGGCATTTAGCAATCTAATCCCTTCACTAAAACCTGCAAGTACTAATGCAGCCTTTAGATTATCTCCTCCAATACTATTTCTGAGCCCATCTACTAGACCACAGGCAAGTGCGACAGTATTCTTGAATGCCCCCCATAGTTCTGCACCCTCAGGATCATCAGCAGGAGTTAA
>DATY01000023.1:7821-7943 GCA_002504905.1 Euryarchaeota archaeon UBA605
AAAGCAGTTGTCATAACGCCTCTCGCAACTTCTGGAGCGATTGTAGGACCTGTCATTACAACTAATGGATTTGATTTTTTTGCTTCTTTCAATCTTTTTGTGATAGCCTTAGAAATAATTCC
>DATY01000033.1:0-595 GCA_002504905.1 Euryarchaeota archaeon UBA605
CATGGTGATGATGGAGATGAAATCGTTGCTGGTGAAGGTGAAGATGCATTCACTTACGATCCTCACAGCTGGTTAAGCCCTATTGCTTTCGAGGCTCAACTTAATCTCGTCCTAGATTCTCTAAGTTCAACATTCCCTGATGGTTCTGAATTATTTACTGAGAATGCTGCGTCTTACAGCAGTCAATTAATGGATTTACATGAGAGGTTCACAGCAGCTTTCGGAGTTGACGGGACTTGTGATATGGCAGGACAGGATAAGACAATTGTTGCTAACCACAATGCATACTCTTACATGTCTGTACAATATGATATTGATATAATTACATTACATGGATTAGACCCAGAAGGTGAACCCTCACCTGCAGATATTGCAGAGGTTGTTGAAAGTATCGAAGAGAAAGGTATCACAGTTCTTTTCGTTGAGGAATACACTGATCAAACAGCAGTTAACTCAATAGTGGAGCAAACTGGAGTTTCTTTAGAGATACTATACACAATGGAAATGGCTCCTAGCGACTCTAATGATGATTATTTATCAATGATGAATAAAAATCTAGAGAATATTGTGTCCGGTTGTGGATGTTAATTGATAA
>DATY01000033.1:978-9975 GCA_002504905.1 Euryarchaeota archaeon UBA605
TCGTTGCAGGAGTTTTTGTAGCGTTGATTGGTAACTTATTTCTAGAATATTTACATTCCAAGCGTGCTAGATTTTAACAATACCCATTATATGCGGTAAATATAATCTAGGCAGGAATAAAAGTGCAATCAGAAACAATTGAGGACGAATGTTGCGTCCCTCCCATTTTAGTGGTAAATGATTTGACTGTTACTCGTTCAGGTAAAGTAGTTCTAAAAGATATTGATTTAACAATCCACAAAGGAGAGTTCATCGGTCTCGTTGGGCCAAATGGTAGTGGTAAATCTACACTTCTTTTATCTATCCTCGGAGTTTTGAAGCCGCATAAAGGAAAAATAATTATTTATGATAGTGAACCAAATACGAGAAATTTCTTTGGAAGAATAGGTTGGGTATCCCAAGCAGCTTCTTATCTACCTCGCCAAGTCAAACTAACTGTCAAAGAGTTAGTTGAATTGGGTACAGTTAGTGGAAAAAATTTATTTTCTTTCTCATCTTTATTTCCTTTTTCATCAAATGTGGGGAGAAGAAATAAAGTATTCCAAGCAATTAAAATGGTAGGTCTAGAAGATGTTATTGATGTAGATGTTTCTAGATTATCCGGAGGTCAAAGACAGCGTGCAGTAATTGCCAGAGCACTTGCAACTGAAGCAGAATTTATTTTACTCGATGAACCTTTAGTAGGTATGGATCGCGAAGCCCGAAATTCTCTTTTAAAATTATTAGATAATCTTTGTCACGAATCTGGAAAAACAATCCTTATGGTTTCACATGATTTAACTGCAATTCGACAAACAGCACATAGAATGATTTTCTTGGAAGAAAAAATCAGGTTCGATGGACCAACCAATCTTTTCCCTGATTTAGAGACTTTAGCAGATTTACGTGGCATTAGCCCCACTCATGAAAGCCCCATTCATATTAATCCCATTCCTTGGAATGAGGAGGTTAAGTAATGGTACTAGGTTCAATAATGATGGACATTTTTACTCCATATCTAGAATCCTTGGCACCTTATATGCCAGGAGAAATTTTCCCTTATTTCTTCAGTATGGAGATGTTTCAAAGAGCTTTGATTTCTGCAATAATGGTGACTGTAGTTGCTGGATTATTAGGCACATTCCTATTACTTAGAAATCTTGCATTAATTGGAGATGGTTTGGCTCATGTATCTTTTGGTGGTGTTGCAATAGGGGTTGTTTTAGGTGCATCATCTCCTTTATCTTATGCATTACTTTTCAGTATTATAGCCGCCATAGCTATCTATGAACTTCAATCTAGAGAAATACTTACAGGTGATGCTTCTATTGCAATTTTTCTTACGGGGATGTTAGCCTTAGGACTGGTTGCCTTACGTTTAGGAGGTGGGGGTATTACCACGGATATTGAAGGGTATCTTTTTGGTAATTTACTTTTGATTGACAGTTCAGATTTAGATCTTACTTCGTGGATTTTTATTTTATCAATCATAACACTATTTTACATTAGATCTGGCTTACTTGCAATCACTGTTGACCCCCTTGCTGCTGCGATCCAAGGTATTCCTGTACGTCAAATTGGATTATTATTCAGTGTAGTAACTGCTGCTGTAGTAGTAAGCATGGTTCAGGTTGTCGGTGCATTGCTAGTTACATCATTACTTGTTACTCCAGCTGCAACGGCACAATTAGTAGGGAGAAGTTTTCGTTCATGCATGATATGGACTCAAATTTTTGGATTTAGTTCAGTCTTACTGGGTCTATATTTCTCAGCAGAACACGATACTGGAAGCGGTTCAATGATTGCTTTAGTCGCTGCAACAATATTCTGTTTAACGGCTATATTGAGTAATTTTCCTAAATTAGTGAAGAATTCTTTCGAGGAGTAATATAGATGGTTTCCTCATCTGAAATTTTCGAGATTATTATTGTGAGCATGCGGGATGCTTTTCTGGCAGTGACAGTTTTTGTTGCGGCAATGGTTCTATTATTCAGTTGGTTGCAGTATATCACTGCTGGGAGATTTGTAGATAAAATTCGTGCAAGTACTGGATGGCAACCTGTTATTGGAGCCCTGATGGGTATCACTCCCGGTTGTGGTGGTGCTATCGTAATGATGCCAATGTACGCTCGTGGTTATGTCACCTATGGGACAGTAATAGCGACCCTTATTGCAACATTAGGTGATGCAGCATTTGTTTTAATCGGTGCAGCAATCACTGATTCTTCTTTCATTGCTCCAGTTATCGCCGTACACCTAATTTCATTTGTTACAGGTATTCTATGGGGTTACCTTGTAGATTCGATGAAGATTACCCCCAGGAATCCATTAGGTAAATTTGGTCCAACATTTAGAGAAAATAACATCACAATAATAAGTGAAGATAATGGTGAATATTCGAAAGATGTTTTTGACGATCTTGGGAGAGAAGAAAAAACTGGATGGGGGTACTTTCTACTGCACCAGGGCTACACTATCTGGTGGATTGTGACCGCTCTTGGTCTGTTCTTTGCAATTATGTTATTGATTTGGAGTGCTCAGGATCCAGATTTCTCGCTTGACATTGATTTCAATCCATTGACATTGTACGGTTTCATTACTTGGATTGGATTAATTGGAACTTCGTTATCAATTATACTCTACATTTCACAGAAGAATTGGATTAGAGATGATACTGAAGCATCTATTGGCGATAAATTGTATTCAATGCGAGAGACATTAATCCATTCTGCTAGTGAAACTGCATTCGTTACTTTTTGGGTGATGTCAGCTTATCTAATTTTTGAATTTTCAATGTTATTTTCGGGATTGTCCGAGGCCGATTTAGCCTCATATGGAGATGGTCTGATTGCTGTAATTTTTGCCGCTGTCATAGGGCTAATTCCTGGTTGTGGGCCACAAATAATTGCTATAACTGCATATACCAAGGATCTAATCTCATTCCCTGCACTTGTAGCAAATGCCATCAGTCAAGACGGAGATGCACTATTTCCATTACTTGCTAGACATCGAGTAGCAAGTCTTTGGGCCACTGTTCACACTACAATTCCTGCCCTAATTGTTGGTATTATATTAATGGTATTTGGTGTAACGTTTTAAGAATTTTTTTGTTTGTATAATTAATTTTTTATTTTAAAAACATTATATTGTGATATCTCAGTCTGATAATTTCATATATCTTCTTATTTACGCATTGACAATGGAATCTTCTAAAATTCGAAGATATGACATTGACTGGCTTAGAGTAATTCTCTTTGCTCTCTTGATTTGGTTTCATTATGCAGCTTTTTCATTGGGGCAATTATTTGATGGTGAAACTACATTTGAAGTTTTAAACATACCATTATTTTTTATAATTGCAGTTATGCATCAATGGAGATTAGCAGCATTGTTTGTTATTTCAGGCATGGGTACTGCTTTTGCCTTTAGGAGAAGAAGTTGGCATCAATATATTAGAGAAAGAGGAATAAGATTAGGAATACCTCTAATTTTTGGAATTTATATACTATTTTTTGGTATTTTTAATATCAAAGATGCTACTGAATTATTGTTTTCAATATTTCCTGGTTCTGGAAGAATGCCTTATGGGCACCTTTGGTTCATCTATAATCTTCTTATTTATTCAGTATTATTAACTCCTATTTTTGCTCACGTTAAAAATAGTCCAGATGGCATTGTCGTTCGTCTTGTTCGTGCGGTCTTGAGTACTAAATGGGGTATTGGAATTCTTTTCCTCCCTCCATTAATATTAGCGATTAATGGAATAATGTTCAAACCTTGGGAATTTGGTGAAGTCGGTATGTGGTGGGAATTTCCCAGATATCTAATCTACTTCTTGCTTGGTTTTCTATTAATTTCTGCCAAAGAAGAGTATTTCTCCGTTCTAGATTCTATACGTATTCCGGTAACTATTTTTACTCCAATTTTAGCAATATTATGGTTTTCAGTCAATGAAGGCAGTGAAATCCCAAGCATAATGGAAGGAGGATGGGTGAAAAGAGGATACCCTGCCTTTACTGGGGAAACAATAGTAGCTTCTTTCATCCAATCTTTCCACTCATGGTTCTGGTGTTTACTCATTTTTTCTTGGTCTTCTAAAATATTGAATAAACCGAATAAATGGTTATCATATCTAAACGAAGCTGTATACCCTACCTACATTGTTCATATGCATTTAACATTCCTCCCCATCGCAATTTTGGGAGCTATTGGAATAGGATATTATTCTGGGATGATTATTGGAACTATTTTCGTTATGTTTTCAGTAATGTTTTGTTTCGAAATAGTCCGTAGGGCGAGATTTGCTAGGGTATTTTTTGGAATTAAGGGTGGCGGTAAGGAAGTCTACGAATTATTTCCTTACAAACAGATTAATGATGAAGGTTTGAATACTTTTATTGAAATAATATTCCATATCCTCGTGATAATCATGATAATAGGATTACTAATATTTCTTGTTCTTGCAGGAGTAATTAGTGAAATTTAATTATTTATATTAAAATAATATGTTCTGAAAGAAATTTTAGAAACACATAATAATACTCATGCCCTGAGAAATATATGGAAGGTAAGACACTATCTCCTGAACCTTGGACATTACATTTATTAGGTTTAATAAGCCCTTTTTTAGTAATTTCAGGTAATCTGTTGGGGGGTCTCTTTACAGCAATGGGCGTAATATTCATTTGGGGAGTAGGTCCTATTCTAGATGTTCTACTAGGTAAAAGTAAGATTTCTCGTCCACCAAGGGATTCTGGAACACCATATGAAATTTTATTATGGGTCCATGGAATTTCACATTTTTTTGTGATTGGATCATTTTTCGTATTTGCATTTCAACAAAATGAGATTAATTTATGGCTAGTTACAGCAGCAATTTCAACCGGACTTTGTTCTGGTGCATCTGCGATAGTAACAGCTCATGAACTTGGCCATCATAGGCCAAGAAGTCCAGGTTGGATTCTAGCAAGACTTCTATTATTTACAGTGAATTATTCACATTTCACCACTGAGCATAATCACGTTCATCACAAATGGGTAGCAACGGATAGAGATTCTGCTAGCGCCAGATCTGATGAAGGAATTTGGTTTTTCTGGTTAAGGACTATACCAGGTCAATTTTTCTCTTCATTACAGGTGCATAACAGAAAAGGTCGTAGGGGCATTAGGAATCCAACCTTACAATATTTTTCATTACAAATTTTTGCTGGTTTAGTTTTACTATCATTTTCAAATGGAATAGTACTTTTATCTGGATGGTTAATACTTTCATTATTAGCAATTTTAACATTAGAATATGTTAATTATATTCGACATTGGGGATTGAGGAGAGATGTCGGGGAGCGGCAATCAATGATGCATTCATGGA
This sequence comes from Euryarchaeota archaeon UBA605, assembly GCA_002504905.1. GTDB lineage: Archaea > Thermoplasmatota > Poseidoniia > Poseidoniales > Thalassarchaeaceae > MGIIb-O2. Next base: position 6,326 of record DATY01000033.1, read on the forward strand.
ATACTGAGTCACGTTGGTCACGTTGGTCATTATTGGAACTGACTAGACACTCTCATCACCATTTAGAAGCAAGTGTTCCATTCTGGAAATTGCAACCACACCGCGAAGCACCTGAATTACCATCTGGATATTATGCATGCTGGTGGCCTTGTTTAATTCCACCAGTATGGAAACGCTGGGTATCGCCAAGAATACCAACTTCCAATTAATCTTAATCGTATTTCTTAGACCGTTTCACTTATACGATTAAGTTGGAACCATAGAAATATATCAGGTGATGAAATGGGTGAAGTTACATTACATCATCTTAGAAAAACTGCTGCTAGAGATACTGATGAGTATGTTTTTTCACAATTAATCCCCTACATAGGAAATAAAAGGAAATTATTAGATCTTATACATCAGGCAATTAAATTAACAAAAATTGAGAATGGTACTTTTGTTGATTTATTTTCTGGCAGTACTGTCGTGTCTAGATTCGCAAAAAAACTTGGTTTTAGAGTTCTTTCAAATGATTGGGAACCATATTCTGAACAGATAGCAATTGGTACTGTAGTTTTGAATGAAGTTCCAAAGTTTGAGTATTTTGGAGGATATCAAAATATCTTTGAATTATTGAATAATATTGAGCCAGTAGAAGATTATGTCACCAGACATTTATGCCCTTCTGATGATCATAATATAGATCATGAAAAAGATAGACTATTTTTTATGAGAAAAAATGGAATGAAAATTGATGCTATGCGTGAGCTAATATCTAATTGGGTTGAGGAAGAAAAAATAACTTCTACAGAATTTTCTTATCTAATGGCATCATTTATGTATTCTGCATCATATGTTAGTAATACTAGTGGAGTATTCAAGGGATTCCATAGAGGGTGGGGAGGAAGTAACGGTACAGCAAAATATCGAATATGTTCAGATATAATTCTTAGACCTCCTATCCTGTATAATAATTTCAAAGAAAATATATCCACTCGTCAGGATGCAGGAGTTTTGGTTAATAGACTCACTGAGATTTTAGGAAAAACCCCGGATATTATTTATCTCGATCCACCATATAACCAACATCCATATGGTTCTAATTATCATGTACTTAATTCAATCACTTTATGGGATAAACCTGATTTTCCAGAAAAAATTACTAGAGGTACTAAATCTGCAATTAGATTAGATTGGCGTACTGAAAGAAAAAGTGCATATAACTCTCGACTTAAAGCTGTACAAGAATTTCAAGAGTTGATAGATAATATTTCATCTAAGTATATACTCACAAGTTACAGTACAGAGGGAAATATTTCTCTGATTGAAATGATGAGTATTTTAGGTCGCAAAGGCTCTTTAGAAGTTGTTAAGAGAGAATATGTTAGGTATCGAGTTAGCCCCACAAGATTATCTCCTAAACCTAGGAATGTTGAATTTGTAGTGATTACAGATACAAGAGCTGTACCTGAATCTGAAGAAAATATCAAAAAAATTGTTTCTGATATTCTTTTAATTGATTCAGAAATTTCCCTTTGAGTTGTTAAAATGAATGAACATAACGCTAAGAAGATTTGGTCATATATACAGGAGGCTGGAGATAAGTTAGTCGGTAAATTACCTCCATCTAAAAATCATCCAAGAGGTAGAAATCCCTATGCACATGTTGCTATATGTGTGAAAAGTAAGTTTTCACAATCATACAAAGAAATACCTGACGAAAAATATGAGGAGGTTTTAGAATACATAGATTTCCTTGTTGAAAATCCATCCTAATTGAGATTGATATTCTTCTAATTATTAATTTCTATCCATACAATTATTAGGGTAAATTAAATAGCAATAAATAATGCTAATATTATGATTAATGATGCAGATAGCTCACATAGAAGAATTCCCGTGACCGTATTGACAGGATTCTTAGGTTCGGGAAAAACCACTTTATTGAATCATATTCTTACTAGTATGGAACATAAAATGAAGTTTGCTGTTATTGAGAATGAATTTGGTGACATTGGAATCGATGAAAATATTTTGGTAGAGAGTTCAGAAGAAAGTGTTATTGAGGTCATGAATGGATGTATCTGTTGTACTGTTAGAGGCGATCTAACAGAAGTTCTAGATAGAATGTATGACAGGATAAAAGATTTCGATGGTGTTCTAATTGAAACAACTGGTTTGGCTGATCCCGCACCAGTTGCACAAACATTTTTCGTCGATGATAAAGTAGTTGAGAGATACAAACTAGATGGAATAATCACTGTAGTCGATGCGAAGCATATTGTCCAACATGTCGATGAAGAAAAACCTGAAGGTGTCGAAAACGAATCTGTTGAGCAACTAGCATTCGCAGATAGAATAATGCTGAATAAAATAGATCTTGTTTCCGAAGAAGAATTACAAGAGGTTGAAAAGAAAATCAAGTCAATAAATGGATTCGCTCCTATATTCCGTACAGAAAATAGTTTAATTGACCCAAATGAATTAATTGGGATAGGTTCCTTTGATTTGAAAAGAACATTAGAAATGGACCCAGAATTCCTTGATACCGATGCAGAACATGAGCACGACCAACGTGTTACTTCTACAAGTTCAAAGTTTGAGGGAGAACTAAATGTAAATAAATTGGAAAAATGGGTTGGAGATTTATTGAGAACGAAGGCCCAGGATCTTTTCCGATACAAAGGCGTTTTGGCTGTGAAAGGTACTGATGAAAAATATGTATTTCAAGGAGTACATATGCTGTTCGCGGGCAATTTTAGTAAGGATATTGGAATTTGGAAGGATGATGAAAAACGCGAATGTCGCTTTGTTTTCATCGGAAGAGATCTTGACCATGAAGCACTTCAGAACGGACTTATGGAATGTAGAGCTGAAGAACTGCGATTCAATGTTGGAGACACTGTTTATGCAAATCTAGGACATAGTGAATTTACTGAAGGAAAAGTTTTGAAAATTTGGGACCAGGGAAATCCGTATAGAGTAGAAATTCAAAATGAAGAAAAATCGAATGTTTGGGTCCCCATAGATAATGATGATTATGTTAGGGCAGGAAAAATGAGTTGGTTTGGGCGCACACTTTAATGAGTTGATTCAATGCCTACTGATGTAGTTGTCTGTAATGGATGCTGTTGTGGTAATACAGAAAAAGGACACCCAGAAGTTCCTATAGATTTCTTAAAAAACGCATGGAATGAATATGGTTTAGAAGAACATGTCAAACTTAGAATTTCTAAATGCCTAGGACCTTGCAGTATGCATAATGTGTCTTTATTGAGGACAGAAGAAAAACAAGAATGGTTAGGGAAACTTAGCCAAAAAGAACATTATGAAGCCCTCATTGAATGGGCTTGTAATATAGTTGAAAATAAGTATAACACAGAGATTCCTGAGAAATTACTACCTCATAGATTTCAGCGTTTCCAAGAAGTAGTCATTAGAGATTAAGCTAACAACAACCATCGCAACTGCAATCTGCACCACATGGGGAACAATCACAACATTCACAATCCATGTAATTACTTCAATTGTTAAGTATTTAGTATTAATTGAAAAAATAATGAAAATATTAATGTTATCAGCCCTTTTTATTAATTTCAACTTCTTAACGGCTCAATATTTATGGTCATTATTTTACTAGGTTTATTGTGAATAGCCATTCTGATATG
>DATY01000001.1:0-275 GCA_002504905.1 Euryarchaeota archaeon UBA605
GCTGGAAATAATAAGAAGATCATTACACAAAATAAGGTAGCTAGAATTAGCATTTGCATTGCTGATATTAACTCCAAACGACCTTTGTCATCCTTAGGAGTCAAGATTAAAGTTGTAGGGTAAAATAAGTACAATGCAGCATATGGAATTATCATCCAATTAATAACAGGTACAGATCGATCATAGGAATTCTCAGGAAATACAGAGAATGCATCTTCAAGATAAAAATGTGCGATATTATTAGAGCCAAAGTATGGCACTGCAATGAATATTAG
>DATY01000001.1:686-2809 GCA_002504905.1 Euryarchaeota archaeon UBA605
GCTCCAGAATCTTTTCCATGGCATTGTCAATCTAAATATGATGGAATCATTTTCCATGACTAACACACATTAGGTTAAGCATATGAAGTTAACATAATCAGTTTATGAGATTATTATCTTCATCTGGCAAAAGAACAGACACAAAGCATGTAATGATTATTGAACCAATTAACGCACTAAGAAAAACTTCTAAATTTGCTAAACCAAACTCATTTGTTGGAGACAAAATATAGCCAATTCCTGCACTCAAATTTTCGTTAAATGTACCATAAGCCACAACCGATAATAAACCACCAATCGCACCAATTAATGCACCTTTAGAAGATATTTTATCCCATAGAGTAAGAAGAACTGGAGCTACAGTTGCAGCAGCTAATAAGTCAGCAAAAAGGAATATCTCAAATACGCCTAAAGCATCGAATTCAAAATTAAAGATAGTTGGACCTGTAGCCAAATATATCGCAATAGGAATTATCCCTACAGTAACTAAACGAGCTTCTTTAACGCCTAGCTGTTTATCACTTAAATCTCTCGAAATTGTAGCTACAATAGCATTTTGTAAAGTATCAACGCTTGAACAAACAAGAGCAATTGCAAGTACGATAAAAGAAGCAATAAAGAATACTCCTGCATCATCTATCAGATAGAAAAATGCTGCAGAAGGATCCTCCACATATCCTCTTCCCGCAACTACAGTACCAAGTACACCCATTACAAACACCAATGGCAGAACCATTGCAGCAGCCAACCAAGCACCCTTAGTCAGAGCCTCATCTGATTCAGAAGCCCATGCACGTTGCCAGTTACCCTGAGAAAACATCTCTGCAGCAGTAATTGCTACTACCAAAGCCAAACCTGATTTGAAAGAATCCATATATGACATTGAGCCAATACTCCAAGAATCTTCAGGATTATATGCCTTTGAGTCAGCAATCAATCCATCAATATCTCCTCCAAATAAAACGAGTAATAGAGTAACTACGAGGAAGACAATTGTCCATGCTTGAATCCTGTCTGTTGCTAATGAAGCCGGAAGACCTCCTCGGGAGACATATCCGGCAGTCACAATTCCAACTAGAACCATAGGAATAAGAGAATTAGTATCGGAAAGAATTTCCATTGATTTACCGATAGCTGTAAACTCGGCAAATAGGAATGTAAACATGTAAAGGAAAGAAATCATTCCAACATAAATTTGCATATTTCTACCTAGGCGCATCCTGACATAGTCGGCAAGAGTAACTCCTGAAGGCAATCTAGAACGAATTATTGGTCCTACGTATGCCAACAATAGAAATGGAGTGGCTGCTGAAACTGCATATCCTACCACATCCCAGAATCCACCCCAATAGCCAACTTCTGAAGGTCCGAATAGAATCCAAATACCCATACCTGAAGCAAACAAACTAAGGCCAATCCTTAGCCAGTCTTGTGAACCACGGGCTGAAAGATATTCATCTACATTTACTTCTTTTTCATTCGTTGCTTGATAACCTATATATCCAAAGAAACCAAGCGTTGCAAGCATCAATCCATAAGCGATTATTGGTGTTATTTCCATTTTTTATTCCTCCGCTGGCATTACCCAGATCAGGTCAAAGGGTCGTTACTTTCGTAACCTCTCAGCAATAGCTCCCCACATCAAGGATTGAGATTAGGCTATTGAATATATTCCCTTAGTTATCTGGCTGCATGAATTGATAATCCCAATCTTGCGGTGGCTCCAATGTTCTCTTTACTGAACGTGGACTAATCCATCTTAACAAATTCAATGGCCCTCCAGCTTTGTCATTGGTACCACTTGCTCTGGCGCCACCAAATGGTTGTTGAGCAACTACTGCCCCAGTTGGCTTATCGTTAATGTAGAAATTACCTGCTGTGAATCTAAGTGCATTGAATGCTTTTTGTACATCGGATTCATCATTCGCAAAGATTGATCCAGTAAGTGCATATGGGGAAGATTCATCACATAGAGTTAGTACTTCATCGAAACTATCATCATCATATACATAGACGGTTAGTACAGGGCCAAATATCTCATCTATCATTGTCTCTGATTTAGGATTTGATGTCACTATTATTGTTGGTTCAATGAACCATCCTATTGAATCATCATAATTACC
>DATY01000001.1:3203-5143 GCA_002504905.1 Euryarchaeota archaeon UBA605
GATCTTTGATCTATTACAGCAGTCATAAAGTTGGTAAAATCTCTCGCATCGCCCATCTTTATCTTTCTAATTTCATCACATAAATCATCACTAATTGATGACCAAACAGATTCAGGAACATATGCTCTACTAGCTGCGGAGCATTTCTGACCTTGGTACTCGAATGAACCTCTCAATAATGCTACTAAAAGACCTCTTTCATTACAATTAGGATGAGCAACAACGAAGTCTTTACCCCCTGTTTCACCTACAATTCGTGGATAAGAGCGGAGTTTAGGTAAGGCGAGACCTATTTCTTGCCAAAGTCCTTGGAAAGTCGCAGTTGATCCTGTGAAATGTAAACCAGCAAAATCAGGATTCGCCAAAGCAACCTCAGTGATTTCGGCACCAGAACCCGGCAGGAAATTTATCACACCATCTGGTAATCCTGCTTCCATCATTAACTGCATAAGGACGTAATTGGATAAGTATGAATTTCTACTTGGCTTCCAGACAGAAGTACATCCAACAATTGCGGGAGCACTTGGGAGATTGGCAGCGATACTAGTGAAATTAAATGGTGTTATTGAAAGAACAAAACCCTCTAATGGTCGAATTTCTGTAGAGTTTTTGACACCTGGGGGAGAAACTAATGGTTGGAAATCATCATGGAAATTTCTTGCATAATAGCAATTAAAACGCCAGAAATCAATTAACTCACAGGCTGAATCTATTTCTGCTTGGAATACTGTCTTTGATTGATTGAGCATTGTAGAAGCATTGACTTTCATTCTCCATTCACCAGCTAATAAATCCGCACACTTCTCAAAAATTTCACACCTAGATTCTAGACCTATCTCTATCCAATTTTGTTGCGCATCAACTGCTGCTTTGCAGGCATTTTCCATCTCATCTCTACCTGCCAAATGGACTCTTGCAATTATGTGACTATGGTTATGAGGAATTACCTGAGTAGCAATATTTCCAGTAAATACTTCTTTACCATTAATTATACAAGGTATCTCGATAATCTCATTCATTTGTCTATCAAGTTCTGCTTGGATTTCAATTCTCTCTTCACTTCCAGGAGAATATCCGAGAATAGGTTCGTTAACTGGATGAGTCATATTACTACGCTGCTAGATAATGCATTTTATCATTACTAAAGTAATGCTAGAAGTTTAACTCCATTCATTGAGGTCGTCTTTCTTTGCCTTTTTCCATTCTCTGTAGCAGGATTTGCAAACAGTAACTCTTCTAGAGTTTCCTAGAAGACCGTCTTCCCCCCATACATCTGCAGCTCTATCAAATGCCAATTTACGACCACCAATCTTCTTATCGGCCCAATTACCACATCCAGCAACATCGCAGCGGATTTCTCCTGAATATTCTTCTTTCTCTTTTTTGGAAGGACCTTTAGCCGCTGAAGCTAATTTTTGTTTCTTCTTAGCTCTGGACTTGAATCCCATGACTCTGCCAAAAGACCTCACAATTAGAACGTTACCTCTTCGGCAGGTACGTCGAATGGACCATCGACCTTTGCAATTGATGCCTTTCTATCTGGTCCGACTCCGACACTAACCACTGGAACTCCAGATAATAGTTCAATTCTATCAACTATATTCCTGACTTTTTCAGGCATTGCATCGTAACCAATTCCTTCAGAACGAGATTTTTCTGCCATCGAAATCCATTCTTCATCAGATAATGCAGGGAATCCTTCATGGGTTTCATAAATCGGCTTACACCTAGCCACTTCCTCAGAAGTTGTTGGAAAGTACTTGATAATCTTGCCATCAAAATCATACCCAATACAAATCTTAATTTCATCAAGACCTCCTAGCACATCTAATTTTGTAACTACTAATCCTGTGTATCCATTGAATCTGTGAGAATCTTTCAAAGCAACCATATCTAACCACCCAGTTCTCCTAGGGCGTCCAGTAGTAGTTCCAAATTCA
>DATY01000001.1:5529-103136 GCA_002504905.1 Euryarchaeota archaeon UBA605
GCCTTAGTAATTCCAAAACATTGTTCAATGTGACCTGGATGAATTCCTGCACCATGAGTTGCATTGGCACGACTAGTTACTGAAGAGGTGACAAAAGGATATGTGCCCTGATCTATATCTAACATAGCGCCTTGAGCACCTTCAAGAAGAACTCTTTCACCATTTTGTAATGCGAAATCAATCATTAATCCTGTAGGTTTGATTGCATCAGAATACCTTGCCAAAATCCATTCCAAGTCTGAGATTAGTGATTCGGAAGTTATTCTATCTGAGACATTAACTGAATCTAATTGCTTATTCATTCGAGAAACTGTTTCTGATATTTTACTTGCATCATTAATTACATTATTAATATCACAAAAACGAATACCTACTCTTTCGATTCTATCACGATATGCGGGGCCAATTCCTCTACCTGTTGTACCAACAACTTTGTCTGCAGAATCATATAGTCTGTGGAATGGTAAAATCACAGAAGCTCTTTCGCTAATGAATAACCGTTTACCTTCTGGTCTTTCCTCTGTTAGAGAATACCATCTATCAAGTTCTTCTTCAAGGACCCAGGGATCTATTACCATTCCGTCTCCGAGTACTAAATTACATTCCATTGAAGTAACACCGGAAGGTATCTGATGCAGTTTCAAAGTTGTATCTCCCAGAACTATCGTATGACCTGCGTTATTACCTCCCTGAAATCTTACAGCCCATGTAGAGTTGGGTGCTAGTTGATCAATAGCCTTACCTTTTCCTTCATCTCCCCACTGGGCTCCTAACACAATATTCGCTGGCACAAGGTCTCGGCTTAGCCGAAGGCGAATGAATAGTTCGGTCTAAGAATCTTGAAAAAGCGTTCGAGAAAACCATAAAATTACTAGCAAAGCGATTATGAAGGGTAGGCATTTCGGAGGCTCTGTATGGCTCAACGTCACAGTGTAGCAGAAGCACGTCTTCTCCAGAAATGGATATGTATGAAATGTTCTGCAACGCATCGTGGAACAAAACCTAGAGCATGTAGAAAGTGTGGTTACACTAAACTAAGGCCTAAAGCTGCTGAGCGTCGAAGTACTTGATTAATTACTTCTAATATTTGTTAAATCTTAACAAAAAATTTGAGGAATCTTATTATTTGCGACGTGCTTCCGCTAGAAGAGTCTCTATTGCGGTCTGAATTTGAAGGCATAAGGGCCCGAAATGTAGAGGTAAATTTGGATCATTAAAAATATCATCAAGCATTGATGCAGTCATTCCTAGCCTCAAATCCATTTCTTTATTTTTATTCAATAGCCACTTATCTACAGATTCTTTTGCAGTAGTACGTATATTCCGGGGAACTTGAGAGTCATCAAGTTGACTCAATACAGATGCAATCTGTTGGATGCGGGATTCGATGTCTGACACATTACCACCGAGTCGCCGACAAATGACATGTCCTTAAGCACATCCCTAGATTGGTATGTTTATTCAGAGGATTCCTGTTCCCATGTAGCCCATGGCATATCAGTATTTGAAACACCTAAACCTGGGCCAGAGGGCCCTAATGCTATTAATCCGACAGAATCTTTAGACGAAATTAGTTTATTGATCCCCCAATTCATTGATTCTTCCAAAGAATATTTACCAACTTTTATTTTTTCAAAGACTTTGTAACTTAATAGAGCTCTAGTAATAGCCTCGCCAATTCCTGTAGCAGCTACTGCTAGGCCTTCTTCAGCCCAAAAACCGGAACCAGGTAATGGAACATCTCCAACTCTTCCCGGAGGTCTGAAACTACATCCTCCGGTACTCGTCGCTACTACGATCATTCCTGTAGTATCTCTGGTAATCACACCAACGGTATCTCCTGTTATTTGCTTATTTGTATCGCCAATTTGACCCTTCGGAGGGACACCAATCACTTTCCTCTTAATATGGCCATTATTATCCGCCCACATTCTAGCACCTTCAGAAGTTAAGCCATTTATCTCTTCATTTAGCAAATCAGCTGCAACTAAAATAGGATTAGGAGTATCTTCCATAGCAATAACGAAGCCTATTTTACCGTCACTAGTCTGAATAGAAGCGTCTGTCAATACAGATCCATCAGTACGCATTACACTACCTGTTCCTGCATTAAAAACAGGATCGTCTTCTAAAATCATACATGCCTGCACTGCGGCATCAATTGCATTCCCTCCTGCAACAAGTATCTCTGAAGCTTTATTGATTGCAACTTCAAGATTTTCTTGACGTGATGGTCCAGGACCTGCTCCTCCATGAGCGATTACAGCGGGAATTGCCAATTTATACTCCTCCTTCAATTTGTGAATTAATTTTAATTTTTAATTGTAAAATTAGGGCAATGATAAATATTAATCCTGCCACTCTGAAACAGGTATGGTAAGTCCATAAACCAATTCCTTCAACAGTCTCGGACCAAATATATGCTGCTAATAGGGGGCCAATTATTCTCGCTAATGCACTATATCCTTCTTGAGCACCCATTACTGCACCTAATTCATATCCTGAATCATTAGTTGCAAAAGTGAGTAAAGATGATTGTGTAGGAGAAAAAAGTGCATTACCAATAGCTAATGCTGCTGCACCAAGGAAAATTAGCCAACTAGTATTTGGAGGAACATAGGGTAAACTTGCAATTCCTAAACCACAAAGTAGAGTTCCAAATATCATTAAATTTTTCATACTAAATCTATCAGTTAATTTACCAATAAGGCCACCTTGAATAATTACTCCAATAACACCTATAAAAGCAAAAACCCATCCATTTTGCATTTCTGTAAATCCAAGTCCGCCATTCTCAACTTCCATTGCTGTAAAAAGTATGAAAGTACCATGCATCATACTAAATCCAAACATGAATAAGAAATTAGCCAAAATGAGTGTAGAAATCTGAGAAAACTTCAATACATTAATCAAGTTATCAAAAATATTTTTTATTTCCTTCAAAGGGGAATCTATTTTGTTATTCCTAGAATTCTTAGAAAGACTCTCTGGAAGCCATATAATAGCTAAAAATAAGGATATCATAGAGAGAATACTTGAAAATATACACGGCAATAAATAAGGATATTTTTCCCAGAATGTAGTATCAAAAATTCCTCCAATACTTATTGCGGGATCTGAGAGTAGCCCTCCGATAAAAGGGCCTATCATAAATCCGAGACCGAAGGCTGCACCTATCATCCCCATTCTTCTAGATATTTCACCGGGTTTGCTTATGTCACCAATATATGCTCTTGCTACTGCAATATTCCCATTACCAGCTCCTGCTAAGAAACGAGCCACTAGAGCCATAGAAAGACTCTGAGAGAGACCAAAGACTATGAAGAAAATTGAATTAGAAATTAGACCAAATATTATTATTGGTCGCCTACCATAACTATCACTTAGCGACCCAAGGATTGGTGTAAAAATGAATTGAGCCAATGAATAACATGAAATGACAATTCCAACCCATAAATCTCTCCTCCCAATATCAATAATCCCTTCAGCAGAGGCTAAATCTTGAACGAAATAAGTGAGGAATGGAATTACAATAGTAAATCCCAACATATCAATTAGAACAACTAAGAATAAAATTCCCATTGGAGAACTCTTACTCTGGTCATCGCCCATAATACAACCGTACAGTTTCTATACTTAGTTTTGAGGGAGAATTTAGGCAGAAGGTTGAGTGTCAGCACTATTAGAGATAGTATCAATAACAAGTGCTAATCTTTCTACCAAAGATACTTTGTCTTCTGAACCAACAAGAGCATGTTTTAGAACCTCGTCTAGCGAGTCTACTGGAATTACATTTACCATAGATTCATATCTCTCATCAATTAATACATCTTGCATATTTGATCGAGGAATTATGATAGTCTCGATACCTGATTTAGCAGCGGCTTCTATTTTAGCAGAGACACCACCTATTGGGAGTACTTCACCTCTGATTGAAAGTGAGCCAGTCATTGCAAGATTCTGCTCAATAGGTAAACCTTCGAATGCACTAATGATAGCAGTGGCCATGGTAATCGATGCGCTATCGCCGTCGACATTGTGTGTGCCTGGGAATTGAACATGAACATCGAAATCCTTGATATCATTTCCAGTTAATTTTTTCACAACCGCACTAATATTTGTAACAGATTCTTTGGCTAAATCTGATAAGCCGCCAGTAGCAATTACTTGTCCAGATCTACCATGTGCTGCAGTTACCATAGCTTCTACAGGAAGTACTACACCAGAATAATCAGAAAGTCCTGAATCGGCACCTAAAACAGCTAATCCATTTACTCTACCAATTCTTTCACCTTTATTCACAATCATTGAATAATCTGCCTGCCTTTCCAAATATCTATCTGCAACTTGTTGCTCAAGTGGTTTCGCAATTGCTCTGGCCCTAATGACATGAGAAGCAGTAGTAATTTCTGCATTTTCTTCCACCGCTAAATCTCCAGCAATTCGAATTAATCCACCTAGTTCACGTAATCTAAGCGATAACCTACCTCTCCGTCCACTACGTCTCTGGGCTTCCTTCAAAATTAATCCGATAGATTCAATATCAAAATGAGGAATAGGTTTACCTGAAGTTTTCTTCCTCTCATTAACAACTTCTTGAGATACGAACCGAATTAATCTACGGCGATTTCTTTCAGTATCAGGCATATCGGTATTAACATACACTTCATACCCATATCCTCTGATCCTACTTCTAAGAGCTGGGTGCATGTTCTGAATACTATCCAAGTTACCTGCAGCGATTAATATGAAATCTGTAGGGACTGGTTCTGATTTAGTCAACGCACCTGATGAGCGCTCTGAACGTCCAGAAATTGAAAGTGCCTTTTCCTGCATAGCAACCAGTAAAGCTTGCTGTTCTTCCATCCTTAGCATTCTAATTTCATCTATGTAGAGTACTCCTTTGTTAGCACGGTGAACTGCACCTGGCTCAACTCTTTCATGTGCAGGAGTAGCCAAATCCGCGCCCGACTGGAATGGGTCATGCCTTACATCTCCTAGCAGAGCACCAGCAAGAGTCCCCGTAGCATCGATGAATGGAGGTTCCTCATTCCGCTCATGTTTAACTAGAAGCTTTGGTATATTTCCCTCATCTCCAGCAGTCAACCTACCCCGTAAGAAGAAATAACCGAAAATTAACAAGAATGAACCAAAAATTAGTGTCAATATCTCTCCGCTGGAAAGAGTTGCTAAAACTAAGGCTGCTCCGACAATCATTACTATGAATAATAATGTACGATTTGTTCTTTCTCTTTGCTGCTTGATTAATGCTTTACGTTCAGAAATAATTCTTGAACCTCTACCAGCAGGAACTGTTCTTACTTTAGGTTCATTTTCATCATCTTGGTTCCTGTAAACAAGAATATCTTCTAATTGCTCTTTGGGAAGGAATTCAGTCATAGAACGCGCTAACATAGATTTGCCAGTACCAGGTTCTCCGACCATAATGACATGTCTTCTTTGCTCAGCAGCTTTTCTGACTACTATTGAGGCGGCTTCTTGTCCAATTACTTGATCGACTAAATTCTTAGGAATTGGTACGTCTGCAGTTGAGGTGATTTCAACATTCTTAATCCATTCTTCAACGGGCGTCTTACAAACAGGATCTTTGTCTTTTGCAACACCAAAAGCAGAACCATCTTCCCAGCTCTCAAGAGGGTTTTCTTCGGTGATTGGTTCATCTGCTACGTCTGACAAGTGACTCCCTCGGGATTAGTCCTGTAAGTCTGACCTTCTTGAAGGTGCGTCATAGAAGCATTAGCAAAAATTTTACTTTTGACGACGAATATACTCTTCACCATAGTAATGCCATTGTTCCATTGACCACCCCTCAGGCAACCCACTTTCAGGTAATTTAGGCACCATTGGAGGGGGCGGTGGAAGACTTCTAGAAACATTTTTCGATGGTTTCCTATCCATCAATTCAATAGGAGCATGAGACTCATACTGTGATTCTAATGCAAGCTTATATTTCCTTCTCAAGATTGCGACAGTTGAGAGAGATAGAATTAACATGGAAAGAATCACGAAAATTAAGATTCCTGTAACCATTAAAGGAGAGAATGTAATGCTAGAAGATTTTTCATCGCCACTAGTCTCTTCTTCAATGACTAACTCTGGTAGTGTAGCGTGAATTTTATATGTTTCATCTGTGACTCTATCCATTCCATTTTGATCAACAGCTCGAACAGTAAATGTCATATAATCTCCAACTCCTAATCCGTCTCCACTAATATGATTAACAATAAATGGACCCAGATTATGGGAAATACCTGAGGTATGGCATATTCCAGTAACAGAATTACAAATACCCCAGAATACAGAAATTTCAGATAATTCGAGAACGCCTACATTAGTAATAGTAACAGAAGGATTAGTGAAATAATCGGTTGTATCTACAGAAATCGTAAAATCACCACTTGAACCATGTTTCCAGATTAAAGGCAAATCATCCACAACATTCACCGTAATTATTGAATTAGAGGAGAAACCATGCCTATCTTCAGCAGTTACATTTACAATTTGAATACCAGGTTCTTGCCAAGATAAGATTAATTCACCAGTTATAGGATTCCACTGAGTTGCCCCGGGAACTTGATTCTCAACAACTACCCAAATTTCTTCATCTGAATTATCAATGTCTGAAATTCTATCTAACAAGTTTACTGAATAAAAATCACCAGTTTGGAGATCGATTTCTTCAATTCCTGTTAAATCAATTCTTGGAGCGTCATTTACATTCAGTACATGAAATGTTACTACTGTATCAGAAAACTTTACACCATCACTAGCCCTTATTAGAATATCTACTATTCCGAAATCATCTTCATTCAAAGCAATCACGGATAAGGAGTGACCATTCAAATTTGCTTCGACTAAAGTTTCGTCAGATATATCAATTATCGACAGAGAAAGATCTGCCACAGGTACAGGATTTCCTGCATCATTAGTGTCAGAAAGATAATTTGTAAATGTGATACTTCCATATCCTCCCTCGTTAAAAGATTGAGTATTAATGGGAGACCATCGAGGGGCTCCATTTTCAATAACATTGAACAAGATTAGCCCCGAGTTAATATCATCTCCATCATCAACATTGAAGTATATTCCCTGTGGTAGAGCATTTCCGTGACTGTCTCTAACAACCTGTGTAAATTTAACTGTTAACTCTAAGTCAACAGGATTCCAGGACAGAAACTCGTTATCATTACTTGAAATATCAAGGAGTTGGAGAGGTGTTTCAGCATCACTGATTAGTCCAATTATGGAAACTTTCTCTTCGGTATCCACTTTAACTGTAGGCATTCCAGAATACTGATCATCACTACTTGAATAGATAGAAGGTAGAGCGTTCTGAAGTATGAATGCGTCCTCTGATATTAACCATTCACTATCTTGGCCACCGGCATCCGTCCACATTACTCTAAGATCATAATTGCCAACTTCTGAAGTCAATTCGGTATTAATTGAGAATAAGTATCTGGCATTACCACCTGTTCCAATTATCTCTGGTCCTTCAATCCAAGTATCATCCCAAGAGTTAGAATCTGCCTCAGAGTAATGTAGAGTGGGGTACATTGATTCAATTGTGTCTACTAAGTCGTTAGAAATCGCACTAGCTTCAAATTGGATAGAGCTACCTCTGTCCACATTAGGAGAAGTAACAGATGTAGGAGTAATAGGGACAGGAGGTAAATCATGTAACCCTGCAACATCTGCATAATTATTACTAGCAATTCTGTCCCCTTCCAAATCTGAGATTCTTGCCCTGAAAACAGAGGTTCCAGACGGAGACATTTCTATTGAAGATGTGTCAAAATCTACAGTGAATGTTTGAGTTGAACCAGGTGCGAAATTATTATTCAAAGAATTAGTAGTGATTAACTGTTCTTCAACACCCTCTAGATAATAGATGCTAACCTGTCCTCCTTCAGAGTATGATTCAACACCATTATTTTGAACCGTTGTTTGTAAAGTAATTATATCACCCTGAACGAAACCAGGATCACCCTGGATTATGAAATCTGATATCCCAATATCAACTAGAGGAGCCATATCCAAATCAACGGCAGCATAGAAATTATTGTATGTAGTATGAGGGCCGTCCATTAGTGCAACTACTGGCCAAAAATTTTCAAATTGAGTGTTCCCTCCGGAAGCTCTAACTGTGCTCAATGGTTTATCCCAAGAAAGTTCTGTAGGTGAACTGGGTGAAAGTACAACCTGTTCAAATCCATTTCCATTACTATTCAAAAGCCAAGATCTCCAAACGTGATGCGGCTTATATCCATCATCATAATTCTCAGCCCCGGAATGCTCAGTAACAGCAGCGTATACATACACCGAAACTGATGGTAAAGAGCCTAGGTATGTAATTGTTAGATCAGTTGTTACAGTATCTCCAGAAGGATTCAAAGAGGTTGAAAGTTCCATAGAAAAATCTGTGGAAGTTGGCGCCATACATCCACCAGCTGAAAAATCACTATCATAGAAATTAGTACCACCAGCACCTACTTTGTAACAAGATCCTGCTTGTTCATCTGCAAAAGAAAATGTAGGATAACCACTAGATGCACCCATGACATGATCTCTTCGAGTTCCTGAACTACCTATTGAATCAGATGGCCATCCAGTACTGGAACCTTCGAAAAAGGAAACATAAGTAAAATCTTCAGGATTCGATGTTTTCAGATTATTAAGAGATGGGGACGCGCTGCTCATACAAGGGCCACACCAATGTGCTCCAACATATTCACCAAATACGGTATGACCTGGACTGGTTGCGAAAAGTGGCAATTCCTCTTTTTCCAGTTCATTCGAATAAGATAATTCATTTTCTTCCGAATCAATTAGTCCACCCAATGTCATAATGACCATCAGTGACATCATGGCAACCGCCAAGACCGAACTGTACAATTCGTTCCTCAACACTAAATGAACGCTTATGCAGCATCGTATAACCTTATCTAAGATTTGTTTTTATAAATAGAATAATAAAAACCCTACTTTACAATCAAATGACTTGATATCGTGGAACCTTTGCGTCGAAGCAATGACCGAAATCAATGAACTAGATTGGGTGGCTCTGAGAGAGGATGATGGTAGAGCCTATCTATTACAAAAAAAATCTGGAGAAGTTAAGGTAAAAGGTCTCGGAAGATTTGATTCTGGTGAATTATTAGAAGGATACTCAATTGGTGATAGGATAAAGGTGGGACAGAAATCTCTGACCATAGTTAAAGCAGCTCTGCCAGAGGCACGTCGAAATATGGTTAGAAGAGCCCAAACTATTGGAATAAAAGACTCAGGTTTCTTAATTTCTTGGCTAGGAATTGGAGTAGGTAGTCGAGTTCTGGAAGGAGGCCATGGTTCCGCCGGTCTCGCTATGAATTTAGCAAATGTGTTAGGGGACAGTGGAACTCTAATCTCAGTAGAGATTCGAAACGAACATGCAACTGTTGGCAAACAAAATATGGATAGGCTAGAAGAAATTTTGCCAGAATTTCCTAATTGGCACTTAGTTGTTGATGATCTATCTAATATTACCAAACATGTGAAGGAAATTTGTACTGAAATTGATGCAGCAGTAATTGATGTCGCAGAGCCTTGGACTGTACTAAAATCAATCGTTCCTTGTCTTAGATTCGGAGGAAGGATTGCCTGTTACTGTCCAACAACTTCTCAATTAGAAAAATCATGGAATGCTTGTGAAGAAGAGAAATTGAGTATTGAATGGGCTGGAGAAATTATCGAAAGAAAATGGAGTAAAGCAAGTAAAGGAGGGGTTAGACCTGGTAATCAACCAATGGGCCATACAGCATTTTTACTAATTGCTACTAAATTGGCATCAGAGGAAGAAGAATAGATTTGATTCATAACCAAGTATTCCTCCGCCAAACCATGAGAGACAGTAGCCAATGGGAGCCTACATCTTACCGAACACATACAATAGGTCAAATTGTAAGTGAAGGAGCGTCATTGGTAGGTGAGGAAGTAAGTGTTGCAGGATATGCAGAAACCATACGTGGCAGGGGTGCCATCTGTTTCATTATGCTAAGAGATGGAACAGGACATATTCAGGCATTTTTGAAAAAGGATAATATGAACCCAGAAATCTTTGATTTGATACAATCATCTACTAGGGAATCAACTGTTCAAGTAACTGGTTTAGTAGCACAAAAAAGACCACCGAAGGTAGCTGAGGGAGAACCAATGCCATCTCCAGAGTACGAAATAAATGTGACATCTGGCGAAATCTTAGCTGAAGCGGCTACTCCATTACCTGTAGGAATAATTGATGATGTAAAAATTGGATTAGACATAAGACTCGACAATAGGCATTTGGATTTAAGAAGGTCTCATGTGAATGCAATGTTCCAACTAAGAAGTAAGGTTTTACAATATGGTAGAGAACACCTAATCAAAGAAGGTTTCATGGAAATGAATAGTCCTAAGATTATTGCAAGTGCTTCTGAGGGAGGGACCAATCTATTTCCTATGATGTATTTTGATACACCCGCTTTCCTAAGCCAATCACCTCAACTTTACAAACAATTAGCAGTTCTAGGAGGATTGGAAAGAGTTTTCGAGATAGGCCCTGCATTTAGAGCAGAAAAACACGATACGTACAGACACCTAAATGAATTTATTTCTTTTGATATTGAGGGGGCATGGATGAATGACGAAGATGTAATGGGAGTTCAAGAAAGGATGATTCATCATATCTGGTCATCTGTTTATGAAAATGATCAAAGTTTAATTGATGTAATTAATGAGTACAAAGTAAGTCAAGGAGAAAATACAATTACTGTGGAGGTCCCAGAACTACCTTTCCCAAGAATACCATATTCTGAAGCTATAGAAATTGTCAAAAGTGGAGGTGGTGAAATTGAATGGGGAGATGATATTGAAAGTCATCATTGTGACCTAATAGCAGCAAAATATCCTGGTTTCCATTTCCTTCCTAGGTGGCCAATGTCGATGAAACCATTCTATATTTACCATAATAAAAATGAAAAAAGTGATTCAGGAGGCCAACTAAGCAGAGGTTTCGATCTTAATTATGGACGTGATGAAATGACTAGCGGAGGACAAAGAGAACATAGAGTAGATGTTCTTGAACAAAATCTCAGAGATATGGATCTTAATCCTGAAGACTTTACTTTCTACACTGATGGTTTCCGTTATGGGGCGCCTCCACATGCAGGTTGGGGATTAGGAGTAGCAAGATTATTGATGGTTCTTACAGGAGCCGGAAATGTACGCGAGGTTGTCTTGTTCCCTCGAGATCGAACAAGGGTAACCCCGTAAAAGAAGAGATTAATATGCTACCACAATTGAAGTTGATATACGATATAATCAACGCATCTGATGATGGCTTCGGGCTTCCAATAAAGGGAGTGATTTCTAAGATTAAGAAATTTTTATTATTAGGATTAGTTATCTCTATTTCAATCGGAATAGGTATTGGTTACTTGATTTTTGAAGTAATTATAGTATGAATTAGAAACATCGATACCGAAAAGAACGGGTATCAGAAACCTCTGCGGTGTACGATATATATGGCCAAGCCGAGCTTCGCATTCCTACTTCTAAAAGAGCATCCATACGGTAGAGAGATGCTAAAACAGTTAATCTCAAAGAAATTCATTCCCAAAATTATCATCACAGAAGACTCTGTAATTGCAGATGAAGAAAGAGAAAAATTTCTAAAACGGATAGAGGGAAATCAAATAGCAGAAACGATCCAATCACAACTTGAAGATTTGTCAAAGCAAGACATCGAAGTAAAACATGTTGAAGTACCGATTCATAATTCTGAAGAAGTAATGCCACATATTCTTGACTTAGATTTGGATATCATAGTTTTTGGAGGGACCAGAATTATTCGTGGAGAAATACTAGATTATCCCAAGGATGGAGTAGTAAATAGTCATCCAGGTTTATTGCCTGAATGTAGAGGCTCTGCATCGCCTGCTTGGAGTGTTTATCACGACATCCCGATTGGGTCATCTACACATTTCTGTGATAATGGAGTTGATACGGGGCACTTGCTATTGAGAAGAGAAGTTCCTGTTAAAAGAGGGATGAAATATGAAGATTTATGCTATGAAACTCTCGTATTAGCAGGTATTCTGATGAAGGAAGCATTGATGGCATATGAAGAGGGAAGGTGGAGTGAAATGAGACAACCTCAAGGAGAAAGCCCCCATCCAACATTTAGGAATGCCCCGGAAGAGGTGTTGCAAGTTGTGTACAAGAAATTGGAACAACAAACTTATGCTCATTACATAGATTAGGTGAAAAAATGGAAAAAATATTAGATTCGGAGTTTCCGTATGCAGATGGAATATTAAGTGGTAAGAATGCTCTTGTGTGCGGTGCTTCAAAAGGTATAGGCAGAGCTACAGCGTTAATGCTTGCTAGAGCTGGAGCAAATGTAACAGTGTGTGCAAGATCATCTGAAAAACTAGATATTCTAGTGGATGAAATGTATGGCAGTGGGCATTCGAAGTTAATACTTGATTTAGAAGATATTGCGACTTTGGAACATAAAATTTTTGAATTAACTAAGAAACAGAAAATTCATATTTTAGTTAATAACGCAGGTGGGCCTCCAGGAGGGCCTCTATTATCGAATAAAATAGATGACTTTGATGCTCCATTCAGAAGGCATCTACATGCAGCACATACTATCACTCAGATTCTCACTCCAATTATGGAAAGTGAAGGCTATGGAAGAATTGTAAATATTATTTCTACATCAGTTAGAGAACCTATAGATAATATCGGGCTGTCTAATACTTTGAGAGGAGCCATGGGGTCATGGGCCAAATCTCTTTCTAGAGAGTTAAATCCCTGTATAACGATAAATAATATTCTTCCTGGATTTACAGATACAGATAGGCTGGGTTCCCTTGCTAAATCTATTTCAGATAGGACCGGTGAATCAATAAAATCTGTTCAAGATAAATGGATGGATTCAGTTCCAATTCAGAGATTGATTGATCCATTAGAAACTGGAGCCGCAGTTACATGGCTTTGCTTGCCGAGCAGTGGCTCAATCAGAGGAATTAGCTTAGCAGTAGATGGCGGAAGAATGCGTTCAATTTGAGTGTGAAAAAAATGTTATTTGATATATTCTTTTCAATTTCTCAGACTCCAGATACTTCGGGCTATATTCCTTCTGAAAATGAGATGTTTTCCAACTTCTTTGAACAGGTTGAGTTGGCAGATGAATTAGGGTTTGGAGTGGGATGGGTGGCTCAAGCACATTTATCTACTGAAATACAAAAAAGGAACAAAACACCAGTGGTTCCTCACTACCCTGGAGAAGTTGGATTGTGTACAGACTTCTTCCAAATAGCGCAAAAGATGTTCGCAAGAACGGAAAAAATGGAAGTTGGTAGTGCTGTATTATCAATTCTCGCTTCTGGTGGCCCAATTGCAATTGCAGAGCGTGTTGGATCATTTATAGCGTTACATGGGCTGGACGAAATGGAACAAAGAAGATTACATATTGGTTTTTCAGCAGGTAGGTTTGAATTTATGGCAAGACCATATGGGATAGTCCCAAGGAATATGATTGAAGAGGCGGCTTGGCCTGCATTAAGAGGGCAAATTTTTGCAGAAGCTTCTGAGATTTTTCTGAGACTACTGAATGGAGAAGTAATTTCTTCAAATGATATTAGAGATACAATTCTTACTAGAGAAAACTTTCGTTCCAATGAGGATTGGGAGAAAGTTCAATCCGTATATATGAAGTATAATAAACTCGAAAAAATACCTGATGTAGTTGAGATACCTCATAGGTATAATTTTGAAGAAATAAAGACAATACCTCAAAATTGGAGGAGAGAATTGCTAAATCTTGTTCTTGGGAGTCATGATCCAAAATTACAGATTGAGGTAAATAAATGGAGGCCTGTTCAAGTTTTTAATCTCAGTATTACTCCTCCACATATAATAGAAGAAACCCATGAAAGAATGAACGAGTACTATCACTCTAACGGCGGACCTTGGAATAGAAATATGATGCCAAGAACAATAATGGTCTTTGTAAATAATGAAGAAGATTTGACACCTGATGAACAAAGTATTGCTGCTAAAGAAGAAGCTAGAGCCGCTTTGAATACTTACTGGAGCGCACTAGAAGGAACAATAGATCCTTCAAAAGTTGAAAGAGCAACAGATAATGCAGTAATAGGTAATGTCCAAGAGGTTGCACAACAAATCATTCAAAGATTTAATAAAAATGATAAACTAATGTGTTGGTTTGATTTCTTTAATCATGACAGTGAAAGAGTTCAAAGAAATATGAAGGCATTTATGAATGATGTTGTACCTATAGTTAATGGAGAGACGTGATATGGAAGAGAAAAAATTCAACCGGCCCTCATCAGTATCTCCAGGGAGGCCAGGGTCTGCAGTATTTCCGACTAATCCTCTCGGAGAGAAACATGAAGGCATAGCAACTGGAAGAGACGTAGAATGGGAACCATTAGTAGATTTTAGGAGAATGGATGTTTCTGAGAATACTATTCATGGAGCTATTGCATGGGCTCATGGAAATGAAATAATACATTCATTTGGAGGAAATGTCTTGATTTATGGGAGATCTATGATGAAACCACTAATGATGAAACCATTCGCAAAGGTTTTGGAAGATGAATTAACTTGGGAACAAAAGGCAATTTCATGCTCGTCACATAATGGCGATACAGAGCATGTTGCTGCTGCACAGTCCATTCTAACTGAATCCGAATGGGGGTTAATGCAATGTCCTTTGGATGTGCCACTTATTCAGTTCGGAAGACAGGTCAGGAGGCCTAGAAGATGGTTTCATACGTGCTCAGGAGAACATGCAGCCTTGTTGAAAGGGATGAGAAAAATGGGAATGAGTAGAGCAGGTTATACACTTCCTAGTACACCTTGGTTTCCATTATTTTTAGATGTTCTAAAAGAATATATGAATAAACCTGATTGGGTCCCAAAGAGAGTTGCTAAGGATGGTTGTGGCCTTCCTACAGTTTCCAATACAGTTGATGAACTTGCAATAATGTTTGCTGGCCTTGTTGCAAAAAAGGATGATGACTGGATTTGGGAGGCTATGAATAAAAATCCGGATTTAATAGGCGGGTTTAATCGTCTTGATTCAACTTGTCTTAAAGCAGGTAATGGGAAACTAATTGCCAAAGAAGGTGCTGATGGGTTACTTGGTCTATCAATTGAACACCCAGACTGGCCCAAAGGTTTGGGGATTGTAATTAAGATTGCTCATGGATGGAATTCACAAGCGACATGGTATGTTGCAAGAGCAGTTCTAGGTGTTTTAGGAATTGAATTAAGAAATCCTTACCCCTTGCATAGGCAGAAGGCATTTATTGTATCAGGAATTGTCCCAGAAAAATATCAAGAAAACTTGGAGAAGGTAATTACTTGGGACGAGTGGGATCCTGATCAAGATCGGTTTAACTTAGATTGGAATGAATATTCTGCAGCAATGACTCGCAAGGACCCATTTTCTAATGAAGGAATCTAGGAGATGAGGAATTGAATATCTTAAATTATATATCTGGTAAATTTACTGAACCAGATTCAGGAGAGTGGTTAGAAGACCTATCTCCAGCAACAGGAGAATTGATTGCATTAATCCCTAAATCTAACCAAAATGACGTAAACAAGGCAGTTCATGCAGCGAAAGAAGCACTACCTCAATGGTCGTCTCTTACAAATTTGGAGAGAGCAAATTGGTTAGATAAGATAGCTGATAAATTAGAATCTAAATATGAAGAAATTGCGACACTAGAGAGTAAAGATACTGGTAAACCCATTTCTCTAGCAAGAGAGGTTGATGCTTATCGATCAGTCAAAAACTTCAGATTTTTTGCTGAAATGATAAGAGATCTAAATAATGAAATTTTTGAAATGGGAGATGCTACAAATAAAGTCATATACAAACCAGTCGGGGTTGGGGCACTAATCACTCCATGGAATTTGCCTTTGTATCTGCTTTCATGGAAAGTTGCACCCGCAATAGGAATGGGAAATACTGTTGTTTGTAAACCAAGTGAAATGACACCATTGACTGCAGATTTACTAATGAAAACTATTGATGAGATCGGATTACCCAAAGGAGTAGTTAATCTAGTTCATGGAGATGGAATAGGAGCCGGTTCACCGTTAGTCTCGCACCAAGATATTTCTTTGGTTTCATTTACCGGAGGTACTTCGACGGGCTCCTTAGTTGCAAAATCAGCCGCTAGTTCTTTCAAAAAATTAAGTCTCGAATTAGGCGGTAAAAATGCTAGTATTATCTTTAATGACTGTAATCTAGAAAGGACAGTTAAAGGAGTTGTTAGATCAGGATTTCTAAATCAGGGTCAGGTATGTCTGTGTGGAAGTAGGATTCTAGTTCAAAATGATATATACGAAGAATTTATTGATAAATTTGTCCTCGAAGTTGAATCAATGAAAATTGGTGATCCTTCTGATGAGAATACAATTTTAGGTGCCTTGATATCTCCGGAACACCTTTCAAAGGTTGAAGAATATATTGAAATTGCGAAGAGTGAAGGAGGAACAATACTAACGGGAGGTTACCCCGATCTTTCTGAGGAGTATAAGAATGGAAATTGGATATCTCCGACTGTAATTGCAGATCTAGATGTAAAATCACGATGTTCTACTGAAGAAATATTTGGTCCTGTAGTAACAATTCATAAATTTAATACCGAAAAAGAAGCAGTTGATATTGCAAATAATACTAGATATGGATTAGCAGGAAGTATCTGGACTAGTGATCTGGAAAAGGGCAATAGAGTAGCAGAGGAAATTCATACAGGTATGGTTTGGATTAATACATGGCTACATAGAGATCTAAGAGTCCCCTTTGGAGGAGTGAAAGACTCTGGAGTAGGTAGAGAAGGAGGAAGATGGAGTTTAGGTTTCTTCTCTGAAGCAATGAATATTTGTACAAAACACGATTAATTATCGGCGGCCTTTTCTGCCTTTACCCCTTTTAGTCTTACCAGAATTATAATCCCAATTTCTTCCTGGTTTTTTAGACCATGAACTAGCGTCGAAATTAGAGTCATTGTATTTTTCTAATTTCTTTCTTAACGCCCTTGGAAGTTCTTGTATTGATTTTACATCTAACTTCAACCCTATATCTTGTTCTAATCTACGAATTCCTTCTCCACCTGGCCCTATCATAGAACCTATTGCAGAGTCATCAACATAGATTATAGCTGCTGAATCGGTAACAAATTTTGCATATTTGACAGATATTCCTGTGAGTCTAGTCGCTTCTCTCTTTAGTTCCTCAGAGGCTAATTTCCAAGCAGGACTACCTCCTTCTTCATTTGAGCCACTAACAGGAACAACTGCAATTTCTGACCCAAAAGCAAACATTTCATGGGTCAAACGATTTGATGGAAACTCTCTGATTTCTATCACAGGGCGACTTAGGTCTGATTCCATACCAGTAGGCGCTCTAACAACCATTTTCAATTCTAAAACTTGGTTAATTTTACCTTTTTCAATATGGATTACAGTATCAAGAACCTGTGAAATCAAACCTAATTCAACTTTTCCAACTAATCTTTGAATTGCTTGTAAACCACTATTTGCATGAGTAACCCCCAAAAGACCGACCCCTGCTAAACGTACATCACCAAATATCTCAAAATCTCTAGCACGGCGCACCTCATCAAATATTACAAAATCTGGCCTTAGTAAGAATATGATTTCAGCTGTTTTCTCCAAATCACCTTCTAAGGGTGCATATTGAGTGACTCTCTGAGGAACTTGTAAATCTCTCGGAGACTCCATAGTCTTGACCATCGCCCCCATTTCAGAATCTAAATATGAGGCGATTGCTTGTGCAAAAGTAGTTTTTCCTGAACCAGGCTTACCAACTACAAATATTCCCCGGTGGTGGTTAGATAATCTATTTACAAGTTCTTTATCTAATTCGTAATCCGATAACTGCAAATTTGCTACAGGCCTAACTACTGTGATTTCCCAGGCATCAGAAAATGGAGGCCATGCACAACTTACACGAAGATCTCCAATTTGCATCACCTTGCATCCTTCACGCTCAATTTCAATAAAGCAATCAGAGCGAGCGGAATTTTGTTCAACAATTAATGATAGTTCTTCCGAAAGATCCAGTAAATTTGGTTTATTCCATTTTTCTAAATCTAATTCATTCAAAGTTAAGGAAGAGATGTGCCCGCTCTTAACTCTAGGTTTACATTCTGCTTTCAAAAAGATAGTTGATACAGACTCATCTGTCAAAATCGACTCAAGCGATTCTGGTAACGAAGGATGGTCTCCAAATGACGCCATGCATCTTTGAAGCACTACTTAGATTTCATATTTGGCTTGTTGATGGTGTTAATGCTCACTTAAACTAATAGTGGTTTTCTTCTATAAAATAGGGTAAGACTGAAAGTATAGGTATAATCCATAGAGTTGAATATGGTATCAGTAGGCATAATAGGATTGGGCGCATATGTACCGCCAAATGAAATGAGCAATCATGACTGGATGAAACTTGTTGACACCAGCGATGAATGGATTACTACAAAGACAGGTATGAAAAAAAGAAGAATTGCAAGTCCCGAAACTTGTACATCTGATTTGGCCGTAGAAGCATGTAAAAATGCTTTAAATGATGCCGGATTAAAAGCAGAAGATATCGATCTAATTATTCTGGCAACATCATCTCCAGATGTACCGCTTTCCTCGACAGCAGGAATAATTCAACATAAATTAGGTTGTACTGATTGTGCAGCTTTTGACATTAATGCAGTATGTGCAGGGTGGGTTCATGCATTAGATATAGGAAGTAGATATGTAGGTACTAATGGTTACGATAATGTTCTTGTTGTCGGATCTGAAATATACTCACGGATATTGAACTGGAAAGATAGAGCCACATGTGTACTGTTTGGAGATGGTGCTGGAGCTGCGGTGTTGTCCCAAGTTGATGAAGGAAAAGGAATTATTAGCTCATGGCTAATGTCTGATGGATCTGGATCTTCTGTTATTGAAATACCTGCTGGAGGAGTTAGAACTCCATTTAATTCAGAAGATTTTGTAGAAGGTTCACAATATTTCCACATGGATGGTAGAGCGGTCTGGAATTTTGCTATCGAAGCTTTTCCCCAAGCTGTAAAAGAATCATTACAAAAAGCAGGTAAGAGTATTGAAGATGTAGATTTGGTAATACCTCATCAGGCTAATATAAATATTATCAAGACCGGGATGGAAAAGCTAGGTCTTGGTATGGAAAAAACTTACACAAACTTACACAAATATGGTAATACTGCAGGAGCGAGTGTCCCTATTGCAATGAAAGAAGCAATGGAAAAGGGATTAATAAAAGATGGAGATTTAGTTGTCACAGCAGCTTTCGGCGGCGGTTTAGCATGGGGTGCTAACGTGATTCAATTCTAATTTTAATTATGAAATTGAATCCATCCACCAGTTGCAGCATCATGTTTCAGTATTGACCCATCAGAATTTACGCACCAAACTTGACCGGTTTCATCGGCCCACACTCTCTGTCCATATTCGTTCACCGGTGTCCCTTCAGGAGGTGAAATAATCTGAGGTTTAGGAGGAGTGGGGAGTTCATTTAGTAATGCATCAATATGAGAAGTGTCTCTTGCAACTTCTTTATTTTCAGGAACTTCTTCCTCTTTATCAGCGGTATCTGAATTATCTATTGAACTATCAGTTTCTAATTCATCGCTAGTCTTTGACATACCCTCATGTGGATAATCGACTTCTATAACTTCATTCTTTTCAGTTGATTCTTCGACGGAACTCTCTGGTTTTTTACGTAAAATTATGACTCCTAAGTAACCGAAAATTGCTAAAATTATTATTCCTCCTGAAACTGCTAATACAAATTGGAGATTTGTCTGGAAATATTTGATTCCAGGATGGGAATCTGAGTTATCTCCAACTCCGTCATTATCTGAATCTTGCCATTCAGATACATCGTTAGGATCCCAATCATCTATGTCATTATAGCCATCTCCGTCGCTATCGGCAAGAAGAGGATTAGTTCCTTGTGCAATTTCATCAATATCTAATAAGCCATCATTATCATCGTCAGTATCAGCTTCATTTCCAATACCATCTCCATCAGTATCAAGCCACTCATTGGGATCTAATGGCGCCCAATCACTAGCATCCGAGTAGCCATCACCATCATCGTCGGAATCTACAATATCGCACTCAAGATCTGAATCTGTGTCAATCGGAATGGATTGAGATACTAGTGGATCTGTATCACAAATTGATTCTTGCAGATCGGTCCAACCATCGTTGTCATCATCATCATCTGCATTATTGCCAATTCCATCAGAATCCGTATCGATTGATTCACTGGAATCTGTTGGGAAGGCATCATATATATCTAAAACCGAGTCATTATCATCGTCGCTGT
The DNA here is from genome assembly GCA_002504905.1 of Euryarchaeota archaeon UBA605. Lineage (GTDB taxonomy): Archaea > Thermoplasmatota > Poseidoniia > Poseidoniales > Thalassarchaeaceae > MGIIb-O2. Next base: position 25,994 of record DATY01000001.1, read on the forward strand.
CTTCTGTATCATCTTTACATCCATCTCCATCAATATCAGTTGTAGAATTACTAATCCATCCAACTACTCCAGGACTGCAAGAATCTGTAGAATCTAACCTTCCGTCTCCGTCATCATCAATATCTTCTTCATCTATGATTCTATCCATATCAGAATCCAAATAACAATCATTAATTGAAGTTGCACCCTGAATTATTGTTATGTAATTTAATGGGCATGATGTCAGGTATGAACTACCCCTAGAATCTGTGTAAAAGTCAATTGGATTAATCTCTTGTGATGATTGTCCTTCTGATGAAACATAGTAACCAATATCTGCATCCAGACAGGATGACTGACCAGAATTAGGTTGGTAAGTTCCAGATGGACAAGGAGTTTGACTTACTGACATCTCATTCGGCGAGTAATGTCCAATTTCAGCGGAAATACAAGATGTAGATTTTGTTTCTGGCTGATATGTACCGCTAACACACTCAATATATTGAGATTGTCCTTGATTCATTACATACGTGCCTTCTGGAGAGTCTATGCATAATATCTGACCCTCAGATGGTTGGTAAGTACCTTCTAAACAAATTAATTGAGAGGAAGAACCATCTAATGGGACATAATGTCCTGAATCAGCAAATAAACATGAATCAGAACTTGTAGCAGATGAAGAAGGATTGTAACTTCCTGCTAAACATGGAGTCTGCATTTCAGCTGCAGACGAATCAACATAATAACCTGGATCTGCATTATAACAACCAATTTGTGCAGCCTGAGGCTGATAAGTTCCTAATGAACAAGGTTCTTGGCTAATTGCCTGATAAGAATTGACATAATATCCTGAATCCGCATCAATACATGAAGATTGAGAGATATTCGGTTGATAAGTCCCCGGTAAACATACATATTGGACAGCTGAACCATTATTTGGAACATAGAAACCTTGTTCAGCATCCAAACAAGATGATGAACTATTAGATGCTATTTCAGGATTATAAGTTCCAACCAAACAAGCGGTCTGAGATGGTGAACCAGTTGAATCTACATAATACCCAGGATCTGCATCTAAGCAACTAATACTCGATGAATATGGCTGATAAGTTCCCAATTCACATTCAGTTTGGGTAGCTGAAGCATTAGTATTTACATAATGTCCTGGATCTGCTGCAAGACATCTATTTTGGCCATGATTTGGCTGGAAACTACCCACAACACAAGGAGATTGAGTCGTCGATGCCAATGCAGAGGTATAATATCCTGGACTAGCATCTATACAATCTGAGCGTCCAGAGAATGGTTGATAAGTTCCAGGATTACAAGGTAATTGAGAGGTAGATGCAATATTAGGAACATGATATCCTGGTGAAGAAAGAATACAAGAGACTTGATTAGTATTTGGTTGATAAGTTCCATTAGAACAAGCTATCTGAGAAGGAGATCCTGATGAAGAGGTGTAATATCCAGCATCAGTATCGATACAGGCTGTCTGAGCAGTCTGATTCTGGTAAGTCCCAGGAGGACATGCAGTTTGACTAGAAGATCCGTTTGTATCAACATAATAGCCTAAGGAGGCAGGAGTTTGGAAAAACGAACCGTAAGCAGATGTATAGTATCCTGGAGAGGTTATCAAACAACTAGTTTGACCGGTCAGCCCCTGATAAGTACCAGGAGAACAGGGAGTTTGAGATGTTGAGCCCGGGCTAGAAACAAAGTATCCCTGGGCCGCAGATGTACATGAAGAACTTCCAGATTCTGATTCGAAAGTTCCCTCAGCACATAAGAATGAAGTAACTCCAATTTCTGCATCTATTGAATTGAATATATCTCCGATAATAGTAGAACCATCATCACTGTAATAGGTTAAATTCATATGATAATCTCCAACATTAACATTTACGTTCTCAATTACAATATAGATATCTCTTGACGAAGAACTTGAGGTTAAATTTGTAGATACTATTGATCCATTCGACAAGGAGTTATTTGTGTCTAAAAGAACCATTGACTGATCGAAAAGTGAGATATTAACCTCAACAATTTCTGATTCAATAGTAACAGAAATATGATGTGACTTTTCAACATTTATTTTGAAAAAATCATGAGAATCATATTGGTTAGAAATACGGCCAGTGTAACTAGCACTCGTTGAACTTAGATTGTATGAAGAACTGTTCGAGTTTCCAGCATCTCCCGTAGTTAGAGATACATAACTACCAGGGCTAGAAATAAGACAGGAAGATGATTGGAGTTGATCTTGATAGTATCCTTCTGGACATTTAGATTGATTTACAGAAGCTACTGAACTTACATAATATCCAGCAGATGCTTGATTACAATATGATTTACCAGTTTGATGTTGATATTCTCCTAAATCACATTCAGATTGATATAATGATGAGAATAATGAAAAATGACCTAAAGAAGATTCGGTACAATCTATCCGACCCCATGATCCAAGATCACAATTCATCCATCTAGCAGGATTGCTAGGATATGGGTCTGTGGGTGAAGGAACTCCATCTCCATCATCATCGCCAAACATATGTACATCTAAATCGTTAGTGATTCCATCTCCATCCATATCTTGATCAGAATAAGAAACGTCTGAAGCACTAAAGTTCATCGAATATGGAGATAATTTAGAAATTGAGGAATTATCAAAGATTTGCTCCTGTTTACCCCAGCAGAATAATTGATAAGAAGAGTTAATTGAACAAGTTGATTCTAATCCTGATGAAATTGCGATAACATTTGAGAGATTGACATACTGGGGAGTATTAGTATTACTACCGGTGCATCCACTACTAGAAATTAATGATGAACATTCTCCATTTCCTAATTGCCCATAGGTATTTACTCCCCAACAATTTACTGAACTATTATCTAGAATTGCGCACACATGTGAACCAGTGCCATCAAGCGAAATAGCAGTTCTATTTACAGGGAGATTGATTGATATAGCTCCTTCTGAAACTTCTCCATCAGATGATAGAACAGTGTATGACTCTCCCCAACAACTAATATTCCCACTAGAAAAAATTGCACATACACTATATCCAGGAGTCGCAATAGAAACGGCCCTTTCACCTACTGAATGATTAACTATTACAGGTGAATTACTATTTGATGTTGTACCATCTGCAAAGATACCATATGAATTATCTCCCCAACAGGAAACTTCACCTGTATTCAATAAAGCACAAGAGAAATCATTACTACTAGAGATTGAAACTGCAGTTTTGTTCACTCCTAGATTTACGGAGACAGGAGAGTTTCTATTATTATTCGAACTATCACCAACCTGACCCATGTTATTTCTACCCCAGCAAGATACAGAACCATCATCTAAAATAGCACAATAGTGATCGTTACCTTGGGAAATAGCTGCAGGAATTTTATTTCCAAAATCAACGTAGCCACTCAATAGTTGCTGATTACCCAATCCAAGTTGACCATAATTATTAATTCCAGAACAGAATAAACTGAAATTTGACAATAGAGAACATTGCCCTGAGACAGATATTACATCATCCTCAGAGAAAATTGGTGAACCGTTGAAGAAAGAAACTAAACTACCATTTTCAAGTACAAGGGTGGGAGATCCAGAATTTAGTTCAAAGATAGAATTAGTAAAGACGCTTCCTCTTTCAGAACCAGGAGAATTCATCGAACTCGAGGTTTTAGAAAATGATGAAGATTGAGAATCTTCGATATTTTCTAAATCTTTTGAAGAATCAATAACATCTACTAGTGGAACTAGTAAAAAAAGAAGACAAATTCCAATCGAAAAACTCTTTTTGGTAAACTGAATGTTTGACATACAGGGCTAGCGTACATCTTCAGAATATGACTATTCCTCTATACTGACACACAAATGTATCAGATTGATAATACTTTTTCTGCTATCGGAGATAAATCAACTTGTGCCATTTCAAAAGCCATTTCAACGGAATTAAATGGAATTTTTGAACTACGACTAGCTTTTGCCCTAGAACTAATAATTCTCCATGCTGCCTTCTTTCCAATTCCAGGTATGGACTCCAATTGTTGTTGAGAAACTGAATTAATATCCAGTCCTATTTCAACACCTGAAATACTCCTCATGCCATGACCTGTGACAATAATATTCGAACTAGTCTCCAAAGGTATAAGGTAGGGAACCCCAACTAGTATTGGATACGCTCCTATCTGTCTTCCAAAAGTAATTCCAGATTTACCATGAATTGAAGATGAGCGATAAAGAGGTTCTTCGACCTGTTCAGGCCTCCTAATTCTATCGCCCTGAGATTCCCACCATATTTTTGATAATTCAGAACCTATTGGGAAAATCTCCTCTAGAAGTGGCCTATCAATCTCTTCACGAACTTTTTTCTTAAAACTCTTAAAATCATTTTCAGAAATTTTTTGGAAGCCTTGACCTTCGACCTGTCTAATATTGATTCTACGCAACAATAGTCCTTCAGATCTTAAGTCATGTAATAATTTCAGATTCAAATCATAGCTTTTTTTAGTTTCTCCATTTAATCCTGCTATAAAATTAAGCCCAGGTAAAAGTTTAGGAAGTCCTCTTTCTCCTTTTTTTCGGCCAAAATGATTAATATGCTTGATAGCAATTTTTAGTTGATTAGGATCACAATTTAGCCAATTCATTTCATGGACATTAGGATCTGCTGATTCTAAACCAAAAGATAAAACTGCACCGTCGCTTAGATTTTCAACTAAAGATTTTGTTATCTCTTTGGAAGGTTCTAAATTTTCAGCAATAATTGATGGATTCCCATTGTCTACATGTAAGATATCCAATCTTTCATCTTCTCTTGCTCCTGAAAGAACTTTGCAAATTGGTTCAGGATTTGGGATAGGGTACTCCAATTCCTTTACTCCCTCTGCACGATAAGTGTAGATATCTGTTGCTCCCCCAATACGAATATTTCTTACACCAGAATCTAAGGCTACAGAAATTTCTTTCAGTATCTCGTCTTCACCTCTCCATATTGGTACACCTTTTTTTGGCTCTATACAAAACTTACATCCTCTTTTGAATCTGACACAACCTTGGTATAATTCAATTTCATAAGTCAATGGGCCAGGTCGGCCATCAATAGTTACAAGATCAGGATGATTTTTGACAGCTTTTGATGATGAACCATGATAAGCCCAAAGTTCCCATTGATCTTTAGTTCTTTTACTGTGTTTCCATTCTCCTGTGGAAAGGAAAGAATTTAGAGAAGAATCAACATCGTTAACTGCACAGAAAAGATTTGTTCGCAAAGGTGTCCATCCAGAGTACCTCCAATTTTTTATTGCCCATCCACCACACAATATTGGTATTTCACTGGGAATTATAGAGAGAATTTCATCTAATTCTCTTTGACTAACTGGGGTTCCTCGAACATACTTACCAGGAACTATCGAACCTGCGAGAACTACAGTCCCTGAGAGGTCAGAAAATTCATTCCTAATCTTATCCCTATCTGACTTATCTTTCAAGAGTTTTTTATATTTAATTCTCCATTGATCGATTGTCATGTACGTATATGGAATACCTCTAGATTCTAAAACGCCACAAATATAACGAATATGAAAACCAAGGTAATTGGGAACTCCAAATGCAGCCGGCTCATCTTCATAGCCGTCTATTACAAGCCAGCCTTCCATGAACCTAGGAGATGACCATCAGCAATGAATTACACGGTTATTTTCTGTTTTGTCTACGTCTATTACTAGATCCACCACGAGATTCATTAGATTCTTGAACACTAATTTTACGGCCATGGAAATCAGTTCCATCCAATTCTTTAACTGCCTTCTGCCCGTCTTTTAGACTTGAAAAATTAATGAAAGCAAAGCCTCTTGATTTACCAGTTTCGCGATCTTTAGCGATATGTACGTCTTTGAGTTCGCCATAAGTTGAGAATAATTTTCTCAAATCATCTTCATCGGCATCCCAAGAAATGCTTCCAACGAATAATTTGACACCGGATGATTCTAGCATTTCTGCCCTTGCTGCTTTCAGAATCTGACGTTCTGCAGAGAGTTCTTCCTTAGTTGCAGTACCTTCTTTCACCTTTTCCATACATTCACGACATCTAATTGGTTTACCAGGCGTTGGCTTGAATGGAACTTCTGTAGACTTTGAACACATTGTACAAGTAGTCTTGTACATCTCCCTGCGCTGACCTCTAGAACGATCATTTGACCTATTACGGCCAAGCTGCCTAGCCACAGATGTTGGTATTTCGTGATTAATACCTCTTCTGAAATCTGCTAAAGGCGAAAGATAAGGGCGGGCTCCATCATGACCAAGATTTTTTTCAGCCTCTTCAGACCACCGCTTTCCAGGTCTGTTAAATGAGTCAATGTCAGAATTCTTGGGTATATGAAAACCAACATTAAATCCACTAGATAGAACACGATAACTTTTGTAATCACAATTATTGCACGTCACATTGAAATCGGGTTCAGAATTACTTTTTTGCAGTACTGCTCCACAGGGCGGACAAATAGCATGAATAACTCCAAAACTGGGGTCATCTTTAGTTGAGGCTTTTAGCATTGGTTCAAACTGAGTAATTTTAGCTCTGACAATATCTCTTGAGCGCATTGCATCGCCTGCGGAGGGAATATATCTATCGACGAAATCAGTCACATATATGTCGGCAAATAATTTCAAGGCAGGAACATCTCTCCCTCCTCCCTCTTTTCCTTCAATGTGTAGAATCCTAATCTCTGCAGTCTTTGCATTAAGACGATTAACTTGGCCAATTACAACATCGCCAATTTTAGGTAAATTGGCAGTAGAGCCTGGAATTTGAATAGACATTACTCCATCTTCTAAGATTAACTTGCCTGTTAGCAGGGCTAAAGGTCCTGATTCAGTATCAATAATGCCATCACCAAGAGATGTATTTTGGTCTGCCAGAACTCGTGTTCCGGGCGTAACAAAGTCACCTGCTGAGGCACTCATTGCTCACGCGACAGATAGTTTACCTATGAAGAACACGGGTCAAATGATAAACTCAGTTAGGAGATAAACGCCAAAAAGCAACCTTAGTGTAGGCTTTTTCTTCCCTGTGATGAGAAAAATTCGCAGGTAGAATAAAATCAAGTTCACCATATTTTTCAGCGGTCCAATTTCTTGATTCGAAGAAAGGTTGTATATGAGTAGAATGAGAACTATGCATTAAATGGGAGACCACTCCATTTTTTATTATCTGATTCAAGAATGGTCGATCCGCTTTTTCTTTTTGACGGCCCCAAGGCGGATTACAAATTACTAAATCAACTTTAGAAAGTTCTGTTTCACTATCTAATAATTCGTTAATTATCACTCCTGATTCTGTTAAACCAACCGATAAAAGATTATTATGTAAGATTTCACAAGCTTTCTTATCGACTTCTAAAAATATACATTTTTTCGCACCAACTTTCAATGCACCTATCCCAAGGATACCATTTCCTGCCCCCAAATCAGCAACTACTGAATCAGGAGATATATCTCCAAATGATACAATCGAGGAAATAAACTGAGAGGCAATATTTCCATCAGTAGAATACTGTTCAAAATCTACATTTTCACAAGGATGTGCCTCTAATTTTGAAAGAGTGATTGCGAGATGTCGTAATCTCATGGGATATCCGAGAGGATAATACATATCAATTACTTTGATTGAAATCACTATTAAGCAAATAATTTGATTCCTGAATAATTCCATCAGCGATTAGTAATTCTGCTAAAAGAACACCATATCCAGCAGCCCCACGAATAGTATTATCCGACAATAATTTGAATTTTAATTTGTTATCAGAAACTTCAATTTCAGCCACAGATACTGACATACCAGCACTAAGATTTTTATCTGGAGATTCAGAAACTGAATTACCCCATCTATGTTCAATAGGATCTAGAACACCGTCTATAAAATCAATTACATTTGAAGAGGAGGGGAGGCGAGAGTCAACAACTTCTGAAGAGAAAATTTGCCACGCCTCTATAATCTCATGAGCACTAACTTGTTTAGTGAAATTTATTTCAATAGTTGCGAAGTGCCCATAATCATGATTAGACCTAGAACACCATACTTTGAAATCTAAGTTTGCTTCTTGAAAAATACCTTCAATTTTCTTCCCTAAAATTCTGTTTAATTCGGAAACCACGCTTTCAGATTCACCAGGTATAGAGGAATCAACTGGTAATCCGCTTCTACCTCTTTCTAACATCTTTCTACCTCCTCCTGATAATGATTGTTCAGTAGTTATTTTTACTGACGAAAAATCAAATTTCCCCATAAGTGGATATAGAGTTAAAGCAATTGGAACAACCATACAATTACTACAAGAGATTAATGAACCAGTACCAAAACTTTGAGAATCTAAAATTTTCAAATGATCTGAATTAACGTCAGGTATGACTAGAGGTACTTCTCCTTTTAGTCTATGAACAGAAGCATGGCTAATTACACAGAATCCCTCTTCTGCAAGATTTCTTTCTACTTTTTCAGCTATCGAATCAGGCACAGCAGAAAAAATTACAGAAACTCTTTTTTCTTTCAATTCTACGACTAAATTTTCTAAATTATCCAACCCAAGAACAGTAATACTTGGTAAATCAGGCCTTTCTTCATCGAGAGACCAGGGTAATTCTCGAATATTCATTCCCACTGTAGAGCTGGAACCAACAATAGATACTAGATTAAACCAATTATGATTTAATAATCTTTGAAGATACCTCTGGGCAACTAAGCCTCGCGATCCAAGAATTGCACAATTCACAGGTTGCATCTTAATCACGAGTCTCCTTAGGAGTGCCTACCTAATAAGAACTGTTTACTGTTTTCTAACAAACACAAAAATCTACAAGTTCAAGTACTGTCAATTTACATGGTAAAATATGGCAGGCATCGAGATGATTGTAATAGCTGCACTTTCGTTTGCTTTGATTATAGCCCTTTGGCAACTAATGAATAATTCAAATTCAAAAAATGATATTGAGATAAGGAAAGAAATTCGTGAAATGGGGAGTGAACAAATGAATACTTTGCAGGCTCTTGGGATATCGCAACAAGAACACTTAGCCACCGTCTCAAAGAATATTGAAAAACTCAAAGAAGGGAATGAGAAAAAACTTGACCAGATGCGGGAAATTGTAGATGAGAAATTACAGGAAACTTTAGAAAAAAGAATTACAGCATCTTTTGAACTCGTCAGTAAACAATTACAAGATGTCCACAGCGGACTGGGTGAAATGAAAAACATTGCAGACGATGTTGGAGGATTGAAGAAGGTTCTTGCGAATGTTTCAACCCGAGGTGCACTGGGAGAATTACAGGCTCATCAAATTCTAGAGAATTTCCTCTCTCCAGAACAATTTGGAGTTAATGTTCAAACTAATCCTAATTATAATGGAACTGTAGAATTTGCTGTAGCATTGCCAGGTAATGATGATTCAGAAGAAACTTTGTGGTTACCTATTGATTGTAAATTTCCGATTGAAGATCATCAATCTTGGCTTGACGCATTAGACGTAGGAGACAAAGACTCGATAGAGGCGGCAAGGAAATCTCTTGTTTCAAATGTAAAAAAGAAGGCAAAAGATATCTCAGAAAAATATATTGCTCCTCCTTACACTACTGAATTTGCCGTAATGTTCCTACCTACTGAGGGACTATATGCAGATATAGCAAGACAACCAAATCTCTTAGAAATACTTCAAAGAGAATATCGCATTATGATTTGTGGTCCGTCAAATCTTTCTGCATTTATTTCAAGTATTAAAGTTGGATTCAGGACATTAGCACTCAAAGAAAGTGCAGGAGATGTTTGGAGAGTATTAGGAGCAGTTAAAACCGAATATGCCAAGTTTGGGAAAACTATTGAAAGCGCACACAAGACTGCTAATACACTTACTAACAAATTATCTATTGATGGAGAAGTACAAGTTAGACTCCGTGCTATGGACAGAGCACTCAAAGATATCGAAACATTACCGGTTAAAGAGACTTCAAAACTTCTAGATTTACCAGATGAAAATATAGATTAAAAGAGAAAAAATCATTTGTGATACCTTTCTCGAAACATTATGTTTGATTGGCAAACAGGACGATATCACCCAGTTGTTCATCTACCAGATGAGTATGAAGTTAGAGATTTTACCACGGGAGAATACATTCCATCAGATTATGAATTTGATATTGGAAGATATGATGAATTAAGGCCAGGGATGTATTCAACAGAGTTATTTTCTGATGGGAGGTTTCTACATGTTGGTATAGATATAGGAGCTCCTGTAGGTACACCTTGCATGGCATTTGATGATGGAGAGATTTCTCATTTTGGATATAATCCTGCAGATGGTGATTATGGATATGTGATTATCACGAAGCATATGGTTAGCAAAAAACCAATATGGGCTCTATACGGTCATTTGAGTGCAGAATCGATAGAAGGGAAAAAAATAGGTCAAAAAGTTTCACGCGGAGAAGTGATTTGCTGGATGGGTGATAAGCATGAGAATGGAGGATGGGAATCACACTTACATTTTCAATTATCTATTAATGAACCAGAAACTCATGATATGCCAGGTGTTGTTGACCCAAAAAATAGGGAAAAAGCATTGGATAATTATCCCGATCCGAGATTTGTTCTTGGTCCAATTTATTGATTTTTAGTAAGATAGGACTTAAGATCGACAATAGAATTCATATCAGATGGATCTATTCCTTGTAATAATGCTAGAGCAATACTGATCCAATCTGAAATATGTGAAGCATAAAGCAGTGTTTCAAGAAGACTGTTCCCCTCACAATCAATTATCCATGAGTTATTATTTTCAATATTTTCAAGCATCCAATTCATTCTTGAATATATTCTAGGATGAATATTCTCACAGGAAAAATAGATCAAAGAATTCTCATCTTGATTTGCGGAAGTCCATGCTATTATCTCATTATGATTCATCTCAGGTAATTCAGAAGGGCGTGCAAAAACTTCTGAGTTTTCATTTAGCTGATTGGCAAAACGACACGCTGCGGGCATCAAGATAGTTGGTGCGATTATTCCTATTTGCTTATTTATCATAGATTCAGCTACTGAAACGACTAATCCATTACCTCCACTAATGTCAAAATCAGTAGAAGACGAACGTAAACGTTCAATCATTTCCGAAATATCTTCAATTGTTGGTTTCTCAATTATTCCTAAAGACCAGCAGACAGATAATTGTGTTCCAAATAAATGACCAAATGCAGATCTAGGCATTTGACCACCAGGGACTGATAAGAATAATGAGTCTTCACTTTCTGAAATTATCTCCTTGAGTTTACCTCCTGAAGAAATTCCAACAACTGTCCCGCCAGACTCTAAAGCCTCACGAACGCCATCGACTGTTTCCTCTGTATTTCCAGAATAAGAAGTTGCTAATACTAACCAATCTGGTCCCCACCAAGAAGGTAATCCGTAATCTCTCCAGACTATGAAAGGGATTCCTCCGGAATAATCTGCTAAAGTTGAAAGAAAAGTACCTCCTGCCCCCGAACCTCCCATGCCTAAACAAAGTACCCCTGACCAGTCGATATCGGTATCAATATCAACATCATTAGATATTGCTTGTTCGAAATCATCCAAAAATTTACGTGTATATCCAACCATATCTTGAGAATCTAATTCTCTTACAAGTTCATGTAAATCCTTCAATTTCATTCAGTCGCCTCTCCTATAAACCCAGGTAATGCTAGCCATATATCATCTATGAACCCAATACGTAATTTTTTTGATTCTTTATCATCATCATAGGGTAAGGCAACTGTGGTCATCGTGTAATCATGAGGATTCATTATTTCTGCTGCTGAACTATCTCGATTCAATATATCAACAATAAATTGTTCCGAACGAGAACAAATTATTCTCGCCTTCTCCATATCTCTCCATGAAGCCCCTGTTCTCTGGAAAAATTTCAATCGGCGTATGATAGGTCCATCTTTTTGCCATGAGTCAATTAACCATAAATCATTATTCAATTTCACAACATCACCTACATCATAAGCAGGTTTTCTGTAACTTACTGTAAGTCTTGTAATCTCAATACCATCCCTCATACCAACAACAGTGGATGTTTCTTTAACGGTCCCACCAAATTTCTTTGTCAAAATACGCGCCCAATTTCTAGCCATAGATTTGGAACCAAGTTGTAAATCCCAACCCCCTGTTACAATTCCTTCTTTAGTTATGAAAAACATTGGATCTGCTTCCATTCCTTCTAACATTTCGTCTAAAGTATTTCTCAATTCTTTGAGTTCTTTCTCAGATAGTTTCCTTCCTGCCGAACGAAGTTGAACGATAGCTTCGAAATATGCCCCATCTTTCCTTGTACAAGGTGTACAAATCGCGTTACTTGTTTGTAACAAAACCTCAAAACTATTATCAAAATGGAAATTATCAATAGTACCTGAAACATCTAGGTGAATTCGATTAGTTCTATCATCAATTTCCTGTAAAGCAAACTCAACGTTCACATCTTCAGCTCTTTCGTCTAATTCGAGATTGTCACGTATCCTCAAATCTGCTAAAGACTCATTATCTATTTTAGACCAACGACCTCTAATCTCATATGACTCACATTTAGGACAGCGAAACTGCTGAATTGTATTGGAAATTTTCGATAAGGTTACACGCTTACGAAAACATGATTCACAAAGACGATTGGAAGAAAGTTTTGAGGAATCTCCACAAACAATACAAAATGCGTCCTTAGACATATGGCTCAGCCCTTGCGAAAGCGTAGTGCATTAGAATGATTCGTGAATAAAAAAAACTAATTTTTTGAGTTTTTATCTTCTAGAGATAATTGACTCTCCCTTATTCTTATTCTAATATTGTCTAATTTTCTCCCAATATATACTATGTAATAACTCAATAAAAATCCTAATATTGAGTAAGTGACTACATATGATTCAAAGCCGTTCAATGAACCACCTCTCCATCTATCTGATCCAATAAAATTTGTAACTCCTTTTCCATTTTGTACGAAATATATGTAAGAATGGAAAGTCCAGCCATTAATACCCAAAAAGATGCTACTCCCAAAGTAAGGACTTCGAGCATTTTGGGGTCTAAACCAGTTTCACTTGATTCTACAATTACAACCGAAGGATGTCTCTTCTGATAAATTGTAGTTGCAACTGCAGTAATTGGAACTAATGCGAATCCAAATAATCCAACTGTAGAAAGAGTATCTCTAGTTTCAATTCCATCGGGTTGAGATTTTCTTGAAAGAACGATGAATAATGCAACTGCAGTAAGTAAGCCAAATGTATTCAATCGGAGGTCTCCCCAATCCCATGGTACCCCCCATTCAGCCGAACCCCATATAGGACCTGAGATAACGACTCCTAATCCAAAAAGAAGTCCTAAATCAGAGCCAGTACAGAATAAATTCCAGCCCCACTCTTTTCTTTTTAAGAACCAAGAAATTGCTCCGATAAATAATAGACAGAAGGATAAAAATGAAGTCCATGCAAAAGGTACGTGCCAAAATAAGATTCTATAAGCTTCTGGAGATCTAAAAGGAGGAGATTGTACTAAAGGAGCGTACGTATAACCCATTATTGCAGTTAATAGCACACCTGCACCACCTATGCAAGTTAGTCCCCAACCCACATATTTCATTGAGGACATAAACCTGCGACAGTACACTATATCATGAATGCTCGTTTTCATGCTTCCGGAAGATAAACTGAAACCATCCACACTAATAGACTAATTATTCCAGCCAGAAACATCATAAAAATTGGTTCTTCTAAGGATAAACCCGTACTCATACCGTGAATAATTATTATTTCAAGAGAATCAACAAGCTCAATAAAAGGCCATACTAAAACTAACAAGAGTAGAGATACTACTGAAGCACCTGATCTTCTCAAATCTGAAACTAATAGATGTAGAGAAGAGGAAGCAATAGCGACAAAACACATTATCAAGCAAGGCAACCATAACCAATAAACTACTGAATCATTTGCAATCTGTATATTATCGCTGAGAACAAACCAAGACAAATAGATTAATGGTATTGGCAGTAATACAGATGACCCTATTATTGAAGAAGAAAGACGGAAATTAGGACCTATTACTGCAGACCACCACCTACCACAATTCTCTTCGGCATATCTTCCAATCAATGCAGGAGGTATGACTACTGAAATAAACGGAGGAAGTAAAATCAGGGCAGAAAAAAAATCTACACCAACAGTAGAAATTTCTTCCTCCGAAATCAGGGCGTGAGATAATAATAAGGCAAGAATTGCAGGAATCAGACGATTAATTGTATCTATCGGATTTCTCTTTTCCATCCTGTAAGCCCAATTAAATAAGCTAGATGTTTTCTTTATCGATATGTTATTTGTGAAACTAGGAATGGTAAAATCCGATTCTGGTTGTGATTTTGAATTAAAAATAATTTTTTTATCATCAGTAAAAGTCAAAGTTCGATCTGCTACCGAAATTAAATCAGAATCGTGAGTTGCTAGAATAATCCCATGACCTCTTGAAATTAAAGATCTCAACCAATTAATCAGCAGTAATTTAGCAGATTTATCCAATCCTTCAGAAGGTTCATCGAGTAAAACTACTCTGGGATTTTTTGATAATAAAGCAGGTGCGAGTCCTGAAAGAACGGATAACCTTCTGGCTAATCCTCCAGATAATTGAGAAATTCTATCGGAACTCCTATGTTTTAGACCCCAGCAATCTAGTAATTCTGAAATTTTAATATGATCAAACTCACAGCCTGAAACTTTCAAAACGGTCATTAATCTCTCTTGAACTGTTTCTTCACCAGACATTCCATTTTTTTGAAGAGTTAATCCCATTGGAGGAAGGGGGTTTCTCCTACCCTCTGAATCTCTAACCAATACCATACCTGATGAGTCATGTTTCCAAAAAATTGAACCAGAAGAGATTGTATGCATTCCAGCGCTTGATTCTAGTAATGTAGTCTTTCCACAACCATTTGAACCTACCAAAGTAACTAACTCTCCCTCAACTAAATCAAAGTCTAAATCTGAAATTATGAGACGGTTACCTCTATGGATTTCTAATCCCAAAATCTGGATCAGGGTCTTATCTTCCATGTTCTTCCGAGGGTGGTTCATCGTTTGAGTCGTTCGACATAGAATCGAAGGCGCTATTGCTACTATACTGCCCGGCACTGTTTGTGATTACCTCTCCGGAGTTTGATTTTTACTGGTCACAATTAGAAAATAGTGATTTCATTATTCTTTCAGTTTACCTTGTAGTTTCCATTATTCCATTTTTAAATTCAGCTAGGGAAAAAACCAGTATTGCACTTGCAATGGTGTTGTCTTTACTCCTGGTAATGTTTGTCAGATTTTCATTTAGTATTCTTGAATTAGATTTTAACGAAATACATTTTTTCTCCTTATATCCATTTTTGGCAGATGATCCTACCCAAATTCATCGTTTTTTTACTTCGGCATGGTTACATGGGGGCTGGATTCATGTTCTAGGAAATATTCTTGTAATTGGCCTGGTAGGAGTTCCTCTGGAGCAAAGATTAGGTGCTAAAAGATGGCTTCTGGTGTATTTTCTGGGATTCTTAGGAGGTAATTTAGCATGGGTTTTATCACATCCTGACTCAATAAGTCCGGCTATAGGAGCGAGTGGTGCTGCTTTCGGTTTGCTTGGAGCTTATATGGCATGTTGGCCGGATGATCAAATTGAATTTCCATTACTATTTTTTATCAGAGCATGGCCTATTTGGCTGATTGTATTTGTTAGACTAGGATTTGAAATTTATCAAATTTATGCTATACAAGAAGGAACAGCGGGAGAAACAAATATTGCACATATGGCTCATATTGGCGGATTTTTTATGGCATTTTTATTTGCGAGGCTGATTGCAAAAGGTGGGCCAAGTCCACTAGGTTCGGATGACTCTTACAATAATAGCACAAATCCTAGTGAGGCAAAGAGAATTATTGCGAAAAAGAATCTAGGTGAGTTAACAAATGACCCATGGGAAATTGCAGGGAAACCACTCGAGGGAAGAGCGAAATGGATATTGTGGAACCTTAAGGAACAAGGAGATGAATTAGAAACAAGACAGGCATGGCTTGAAGAACTAGCAGAGAATACAATTTGTCCAGTTTGTAATGGAGAAGTAAAGTTGTTAGAAAAAGATGAAAACTTTAGGCTGATTTGTTCGATAAATGATGAACACCTTTTCTGGCCATAACTATCTAAAAATGAATTAATTATCGGTTCAGATTATACATCTATTGATGCTGGCTCTCTAAGAGAGCCATGGTACGAGCATCGAAAACAGTTGGGCCCATGTTAGTTGTGATGTTGATGTTGGTACTGGATTTATCAGTTGGAGTATCGGCAATTGTACCATTAGATGATGACACAAATATTAATCAAAATGATGAATTATCTGTTGTATCTGATAGCGAGATACCTTCACTAATTTGTGATGATGAAATCTGTCCAGAAAAATTCCTAGGAATTGGTTTTCCACCTTGGGATGCAAGTCCTGCGGTGGAAGAGCCTTACTGGTGGGTGAATTTTAACACTGATCAAGACTCTAATGGAATGGAAGATAGTCTGCAATATATGATAGCGGGACAGAAAGAATCTCATTCTGCGACTGCAATTTTAGGAGATGATGGGCGCATGACTACGGCTATTATCGTAGGCTATTCATGGCACCCAGGGGAGACCGATCTTCAAAAATTGAAAGATATATTGACTAAACATGGGTGGGAAGAAGAAGGGTCTTGGTTTTTCCCAGTTGAATATATTGATTCTGTTGTAATAGATCATGTACCTGTTAGTTCATTAATAGAAATTTGGCAACAAGATGGTGTTGTAATGATAGAGGAACAAGATAAAATTGTGTCTTACTTGAGTGTGGCAACAAGAGGCTCTAAAGTTCGAACATCAGATGTTTATGACGAAACTCTAAGAGACTTTGGATATGATGGATCAGGCGTAGTTATTGCTGTATTAGACTCAGGAGTTGATAATGAGCATTTTTCATTAGATGATTTTTCAGATAATAATAATGATAATGAAAACGAGCCAGATGACCTTTCAGATCCTAAATGGTTAGCAGGTTGTGATGCTACCTCTTGGAACTCTCAGGAATGTAATGACGGTGAATTTGACCCTGATGATGGAAATGGACATGGAACACACGTTGCAGGAATTGCCCTAGGGACTGGAGATTCCAGAAGAGTGAACCAAGGTTATGCTCCTGGTTCATATCTTGTTGATGTTAAAGTAATGACAGATTCCGGAGGCAGTGCTGGAGGAGATGAAGGCCCAATAATCAAAGGACTACAATGGGTTTTACAAAATGTAAATACTGATTGGGGAAATAATGACTCAAGTGAAGGAATCGATATAATGACAATGTCGTTCGGGAGTGGAAGTTCCCCAGTAGGTGAAAATGACCAAGGAGATGATGGGAATAATTCTGCAGCAAGATTAGTAAATAATTGTGCAGATGCTGGAATTGTACCAATTGCTGCAATAGGGAATGATGGGACCAATCGAGTTACATCTGTTGGCGCAGCAGATTCATCGATTACTGTTGGAGCTATTGATGACAAAAATACTATTCAGCGAAATGATGATATTATAGCCGATTATTCAAATTCAGGACCAAGAGTTGATGATAACGATGGAAATAAGTGGGATGAGTTGAAACCAGATGTAGTTGCTCCGGGCTCTGGAATTACATCTGCACAACATGCTACTTCTAGTTCTACAATCCCTGGACAAGATTCAACATCTCTAGCGGACGATAGATATGTAGAAATGGATGGAACAAGTATGTCAACACCTGCAGTAGCAGGATTAGTTGCGATAATTTTACAGATAGATGATGAATTAGAACCTCAAGAAGTGAAAGATTTACTAAGAAATAATTCGGAAGTCAGAGGAAGCGCTTCTATGCCTTCAGTATCTGATAAATGGAATGAAGATTACGGATTTGGTATTATCGATGGAAACCTAATTCTTCAAGCTATGTTAGGAGATGACACTGGAGGAGGTGGAGGCGACCCTGATCCTGGAAATGGAACAGGAGGAGGAGACCCCCCAGTTGGAGAAGGTACTGGGAATTGGGCTGTTATAGAAAAACCAAGTGGTTTATGGCTGATTGAAGGTGAAAGTTACAGTGTTAGAGGACATATTAATGAGGCTGGAGAAGAGAACGGAACTACTGAAGAAGTTCAAGTGAGAGTAACTTACAAGTATAGGCCAACAGGAGGAGGACCTCTGTCCACTGGTGTCTTAGTCGATTGGCATCAGGCTCTTGGAACCATTAATTGGACGACAAATTTTGATATCCCAAATTTTGAAGAAGATGTCGATGTTGATGCAGAAACACTTCAAATAGAAGTCAAATCTAAGAATGAATTTGATCAATGGAGTAATACAACGAAAAATACACATAATTTGGGAGTTATTTCTCTGGAGGTTGAATCTCCCAGTAATCAAGATCTAGTAAGTGGAAATGTCGAAATTAGTGGAATATTAGAAACAGTAAATGGGGCCCAACTACAGTGGAGATTAGGAACTGATGAATGGAAGAATATGACATATTATTCTGGCTCAGGAGCTGAAGAGATACAATGGTCAATGCCATGGAATACTGAAAACACTGACGATGGTATGCAGAGATTTTCTGTAAGATTCGTTAGCGGCGTAGGTGTTGCTTCAGAAGAGATAAGAATTACTGTAGAAATTGACAATAATCCTCCATCACCTGATTTAATGTTTAGAACTGGAATTTCAATTCAGGAATATGGAATTCCTGTGAGTGAAACATATGTTAATACGTTTTTAGAAGCAAAAGTTCAGATAAGAAATATTGGAGACATTTCAGCGGATGAATTGACCATTTATCTTTTAGAAGATGGCTACAGAAAGGATGAGATAATAATACAGAGTTTAGAGAGTGGAGATATTATCGAAGTATCCCTTTCTTGGAATCCATCTACAGTAGGCGATAAACTATTGACTGTTTCTTTAGATCCTTTAGATGAAATACAAGAGAATAATGAATCTGATAATGACCTTTCAATTACATTTCCAGTTTTACAAAGGCCTCAGGGGATTGACCTAGCTTTCAGAGATGGAGCAGTAAAAACAGAACCATCAATACCAAGACCTAAAGAACAATTCCTGATTACTGGAAGAGTAGATAACTTAGGTTCAACTAACGCAATGAGTGTAGGAGCTACTCTTTGGTTGAAAAATGATTTAGGATGGATGGAAGTATCCACTACTACAATTTCTCTTGTTGTAGGGCAAGGTGCGAGTCAAGTAGCATTTGCCTACATTGCTGAAGAGGTCGGTCCTCTAGAAATAAAAATCACTGTTCAAGGAGAAAGTGATTTGGATATGAGTAATAACGAGGCAATTTCTACTATTCTTGTTGATCAGTCCTCGTTGAAGTCTCCACGAGATTTAACATTTGATTATGGAGAAGAACCTGTTAAGGTGATAGACCTCAATGGAGAAGGTTTAGTCATTACCAACAAAGATGGGGGATTGGCACTCTACAGATTGAATTCAAATCTTGCATTAGTACCTTGTTCAAATATGCTTGAGACAAAATGGTCAGGAGATTTAACTTCCTGGAGCACTAGTGATGGTTATGCACACATTGTTTGGACAAGAAGATATATTGATAATCAGGGTTATTTCAAACAAACATTGAGCTACTCAAGAATTGATGCTACTTGCGAATTGTCACCAGTACAAGACTTAATGCTACCCATATCACTATCTGATGGAAAATATTTTGGAATAGATATTGATGTCAAAGGGACTGAAATTATTGTTGCAGGATACCATAGAGATATTTCTACTGGGGGAACTTTCAAAGATTTGACCAGTGTGTTTCTACTGACTTCAGATTATCCAATATCTTCTGATGATTGGGATTATACACCAAATGTAATTGATGAAATAGAAATTAGTATGTATGATTCAGATCCGGTCACAGTAGAATTAGGAGAAGAATTTACCCATATTCTCTATCAATCAAATAGAGATGATATTACTGGAAAAGAAAGAATAGGATTGTGGTATGCACATGGTTCCAAAGATCAAACCTCTTGGACATATAGAAAAGCCATTGGAGATGAAGCAGGAATGCAAAAGATGTCTGTTATTACTCATGAAGATCGTGATTACATTTATTCAGTATGGAAAGAGGGAGAGGATGCAGAATCTAGATTAGTTTCAAAAGTGACTGATTCAACAATGACCGTAATTGAGAACCTCAGTGTAGAAATATCTTCAAAGGGAATTGGGAATATCCAAATGACTGAGACTCACTTAGGTATACAAATCTTTTACGACTTTGTTGGCCCTACAGGTAGCCAAATTCAATATGGGATGATGAATCCGACTCCAGGTGAAGAATGGATTGGACTTTCTGATAGAATAACCACTGGGAAAAATCATCTTTCATCGGTTGACAGAAGCCCTCTAAGCGATCAAACAATTATTCTAAGTTGGAATGAAATATCTGGCTGGCAAATTAGATCGTTAATTGACGATAATGACCCCGATAGAGGAGAGTTAAATTTACTTGAGGAGACGAGGATTTATTTAGGGCTAGATGAGCAAAATTTTGCAATTTTAATGGCAGGTATATCGATAACTGTCCTCTTACTTTGCTTATTGGTTCTGACTACAATGTCACTCAATGCTGTAAAGTGGGTAGGTAGAAGAAGAAGAGTTGGAACTGGAAATATTATCTTAGAAGATGATGTTGTAGATATTGTAGAGCCAACAGATCTTGAAATTAAATCCTCAGAGATTGAATTAATAGAGGAAAAAAATGATGATCCTGCTAACCTTAGAAAACAAAGAAGAAATAGTCGTAAGATATCTAATCAATTAAGCGAACTATCAGTTCCAATCCCTCCACAACCTTTACCTCTACCATCTTCCGGAGAAATACAGGAAATACCACAAATTAATCGCACCATTCTTTGCCCTGAATGCTCTGCAAGATTTGATGTTTCATCGGGACTAAAAATGATTAAGTGTCCTATCTGCGAAAGTAGAATTTCTTTGTAGGTGGAGATTTTGCGAGTCTTGCTTGCATCTGCTTCAGAAAGAAGATTCGCTTGGTTGAATGATTGCTTTCAAAGTATTGATATCACATGTATACCACTGATAAGTAAAGAAAAAAATATTGAAAAAAATAAAAGTGTGAAACAACAATCGAAAGATATTTGTTTTTCGAAGGCAGAATCAGCCGCCTTGGAATGGAGTCTTGTAGATTCGGAAACTCACGATATTCCAGATGTGATAATAGTTTCAGATACATTGGTAGAGTCTCCAGGTAATGAGAACATGGCTTTAGGAAAACCAGAAGATAGTTTCATGTCAACCAGCATGTTGCTAAGATTATCGGGAAAAAGGCATAGAGTCTGGTCTTCAACAGCAATTCTAGTTCAAAAAAATAAGCAATATCAAAGCCTATACTCAGATTGGAGATATAAAATTTGGACAGATTATGCTATAGTTGAGTTTGATGATTTGAGTGAAGAAGATATAATTGGGTTAGTAGAAAGTAACTCTTGGGTCGGTAAAGCTGGAGGTTATGACTTGGCAGGATCAGCAGGCCAATATACAAAAATTATCGAAGGAGATGAGGTGACAGTTCTCGGTTTTTCGAAGCAGGCTATTGATGAACTCAGAAAAATAATCTAAACGAATACTACGCCACCAAATTTTAACACAAATTCTTTTTGAATTTCATCGAACCATTCCAACATAGATTTAGAGAAACGAATGGAGATAATCTCATCATCCATTAACAAATCATCTTGAATCCCTTTTAGAGTTCCTGGAGCTGCTCCGCAAGAAACACAGGCCCCATCTAGGTCTAAAATTAAAGATAACACTTTATTTCCAATATTATTTTTCTCAATTTCTGCTGAAGTGACTAACAGCCCCCCTCCATGACCATCTAGTGCAGCCCTTACAATCCCTAGTCTAGACATCAAAGCAGGAATTATTTCTGGATCATTCGACTCAAATAATTTGACTAAAGATAACTTACTCAATCTTTCTATTTCTTCTGGCGATTGTGACTCGGAAATACGACGCATCGCTTCCTCTCTCATTACATCTTCAATCTGTTTCCTGTATGATTCTGAAAGATCTTCATCAACAGGTAGTTTATTTCCGGAGTGGTCGACCATCAGTCTTTGCGAGAATGCTACTTCACTTTAGGATGACCAATAATAACTATAATCCACTACTAATTTATCAGGCAAATAAGCATTTATTCAAAAGGGGTGACGTACACGAAAGGTTAGGAATTAACATGTCTAATGATTCTGAACTACTAAAAATCCAAGATTTATATGCATGTATTGATGATACATCTATATTAAAGGGAATTAATTTAGAAATAAAACCTGGAGAAATTCATGCTATAATGGGTAGAAATGGAAGTGGAAAAACAACTACTGCAAATATAATAATGGGTCATCCCGATTATGAAGTAGAAAGCGGGACTGTTGAATTGAATGGGAAAGACTTACTGGAAATGGAAACATGGGAAAGAGCAAGAGAAGGAGTATTCTTATCATTCCAATATCCACAAGCTGTCCCCGGACTTCAAGTTGGTAACTTCCTAAGGAAATCTGTAGCTGCTACACTTGGAGAAGAAGCAGCTAAAGGGAAAGAATTTAGAAATAAATTAAAAGAATCAATGAAAGAATTAGATATTCCCTCGTCTTTCCTTGGAAGATACGTAAATGATGGATTCAGTGGTGGCGAGAAAAAGAGATTTGAGATATTACAACTTATGCTGATGAAACCAAAATTAGCGATTCTAGATGAAACAGACTCAGGATTAGATATTGATGGTATTAGAACAGTAGCTAAGGGAATTAATGCTGCTATTAGAGGTACTGAATCGGGAGCATTAATTATTACGCATTACTCAAGAATTCTTGAACATGTGAAGCCTGATAAGATACATGTTCTAATTTCTGGCAAGATTGTAAAAACGGGAGGACCGGATTTGGCTCTAGAACTAGAAGAAAAGGGATATGATTGGCTAGAAGGGAAATCTGAGAGTTAGGAGTGTTAAAAAATGACAGATAATGAAGCAAGGGAAGTAGTAGGAGACTACAAAGCAGGATGGCATGATCCAGAAAATTCAACAATTCGGTTTGATGCGGGGCTATCGGAGCAAGTTGTTCGAGATATTTCAGAATTAAAAAATGAGCCTGAATGGATGACTGAAATGAGAGTAAAGGCGTTCAAGCATTTTGATGAAAGACCGATGCCTACTTGGGGGAATATGTCTATGCTCGAAGAAATTGATTTCGAATCAATTTGTTATTATCTTAGATCATCTAAAGCTACGGAAAATGACTGGGAAGATGTTCCGGAAGATATTCGTAATACATTTGATAGATTAGGTATTCCTGATGCTGAACAAAAATGGCTCAGTGGAGTTACTGCTCAATATGAGTCAGAGGCAGTATATCACTCAATTAGAGAAGACTTGGAAAAACAGGGAGTTATCTTCTTGGACATGGATAGTGGATTAAGGGAACATGAAGAGCTTGTAAAAAAATGGTTCTGTAGTGTTGTTCCTTATTCAGATAATAAGTTTAGTGCTCTCAATACCGCAGTTTGGTCAGGAGGATCTTTTATTTATGTTCCAAAAGGAGTTCATGTTGAATTGCCTGTTCAAGCATACTTCAGAATAAATGCGAAAAATATGGGTCAATTTGAAAGAACTCTAATTATTGCTGATGAAGGAAGTAGTATACACTATGTTGAAGGTTGTACTGCACCTACTTACTCTACCGATTCATTACATTCAGCAGTGGTAGAACTTGTAGCGCTACCAGGAGCACACATCAGATACAGTACTGTTCAAAATTGGAGTGCAAATGTATACAATCTTGTTACAAAAAGAGGAATTGCGCATGAGAAAGCGAAGATAGAATGGGTTGATGGAAATATCGGAAGTAAGTTAACTATGAAATATCCCTCTGTAATTCTGAAAGGAGAGGGTTCTCATGCAGAAGTAATTTCTGTTGCATACTCGGGTTCAGGGCAGCATCAAGATGCAGGAGCAAAAATTCATCATTTAGCAAGCAACACCACGAGTAAGATTTTATCCAAATCCATTAGTAAAGATGGAGGCAGAGGTTCTTACAGAGGTCAAGTAACAGTCTCTCCTAAAGCTGAGAATTGTAAATTGAATGTGGTTTGTGATGCACTAATTTTGGATGAAAATAGTAGAAGTGACACATACCCTACAATGGAAGTTGCAAATCCTACAGCTCGTTGTGAACATGAAGCAAGTGTTTCGAAAGTAAGTGATAATCAACTATTTTACTTAATGAGTAGAGGACATTCAGAAGAAGAAGCATTAGCACTTATCGTAAATGGATTCTTTGAGCCATTTACAAGAGAACTTCCAATGGAATATGCTGTTGAATTGAATAAATTAATGGCACTAGAAATGGAAGGAAGTATCGGTTAATTGGGGTCAATTAGATGAAATCAGAAGAGTTGTATCTTTCTCTGTGTGAACCTGATAATTCAAATCACCTATGGAGATACTCTCCATGGAGAAAGGTTCATCCCACTGGAAAAGTTAGAGAGATACCTACCAATTATTCACATCCTGAGATAGAAATCTCACTTCTAGATGGAAGCAAGGTTCCTGACAGCCTTAGCATAGATAAAGAAGATTCTCCAGATAAAAAAAATAACTTCAGCGACCCTGTTTCAATGAGTTTTATTGAATCAATTTCTCGTGATTCAAAATTTATTTTCAAAGCTAAGAAAGGTACGATTTTGGAACAACCTGTTGTGTTGAAAATTAATACAGGTTCAGCAAACTCGGCAATAAATCTTAGTTTAGAGATTGGGAGGCATTGTGAGTTTGAATTAATCACATTAATTGTAGGAAAACCAGACTGGTTCGGATTATTACGTAAAGGAAAAATTGGAGAGGGTTCAGTAATTAATGATGTAGTAGTTGGTCAAATGAAACGCGGGACTCTACTAAGAGTAGATGCAATTAACATTGGAAAAGATTCTCAAGTAAAAGCTGGAAGTATTAGTTCAGGTTCAGATAGAACAAAGGCCGATCTAAGATATATGATGGATGAGAATGGTAGTAATCTTAGAGTTCTGGGCTCAATATTATCTGCGGATAAAATGCATATTGATCATCATATTGAGATATATCATTATGCTCCAGAAACCTATAGTAGATTAGATTGGCATTCAGCTTGTGGAGGGAAAAGTAAAACAATAGGCACTGGTATGTTAAGAGTTTCAAATGGATCTAAAGGTGCTGATGCAGGTCAAATATTTCATAATTTATTACTATCTGATAAGGCCGAAGCAGATAGTATTCCAGAACTTGAAGTAAGTGAGCATGATGTCGTTGGTTGTGGCCATGGAACAGCAAATGGACCTATTGACGAAGAACAAATGTTCTATTTAGAAGCAAGAGGTTTTAGTCCTGATGATGCAAAGGATACTCTCATAGCTGCTTTTCTAAATACTACTCTTTCAGAAATGGGGAGTGACAAATTACATCAGTGGTTAGCAGAAAACTTACAAGGTGAATTAAGAACCCTTACAACATAGAAAGGAATTAGAACCTAACTGCTGTAGGAATGTTATGGATTACGATCATTGTAAAGAAATCACATGTGTATGTGGTTTCAGGGGAGCCGCAATTCCAGTCAGGCAGCATATGGAATGCCCTAATTGTAGAAGAGTTGTAGAAGCATGTTGCGAGGGAGTTCCTACTTATTCATGACATTTATTTCAAACAATTTATATGAGTAAGTAGATTGAAGCAATTTAGATGCTACCTAACGGAAGGATTGAGAGAATCCGTGAAAAAAAAGTAGGTACGCTTGTTGCATCAATTACAGGATTATACTTAGTTCTTTTATTTCTAATTCCAATTTTTTTAGTTACAGATTCAGTACCCGAACTTTCAGGAAGGGCTAATAGAATAGATTATGCAACAATAGACGGATGGGGGTCTTGGGGTAATCAGGATAATAGTTTGAATGAGGATATCGGCCATAATCAAGAAGAGTTTGGTTACTTTAGTTGGTCTGATCTAAACCCAGTAGCTGCATTTGTTTATTCATTTGGTGATCTAAATTGTCATCAAAAAAGTGAAAGATCTTGGGAAATAAACGGTAACCAATTAGCAGTTTGTGTTAGAGATGTTGGATTATTTCTAGGTTTATTTGTTGGGGCTATATTTTGGAGATTTAAAGGCCTTAACAGATGGACAGTTAGAGATTCTTTCCTATCAGTATTCAGAGATGAGCAAATTTCTTTCTTATACATTAAAGATAGAAGAATGATTGCAATGATTATCTTTCTTTCAATTGGCGCATTACCAATAGGTTTTGATGGGTTCTATCAATTATTAACTGACTACGAATCAACAAATTCTATGAGATTGATTACTGGAACTATAGCTGGATTTGTACTATCTTGGTGGTTCTGTGCAGCGATTAGTTCAAAGACAAATGATTTTACAGATTCAAGTCAGGTTAAACTTCCTGCAAATGCAGGATTAGTATTCAAAGACTAATTTTTCCCTTGCCACCATCTAATCAAATCATTCTCATCGAAAGGAGATTTGATTGAAGAATTTCCAGAACCTAAAATTTTAATCCTCTGAATACAACTATTCACGTCCACTGAGTATTTATTCGAACGAATAATCTGACCAATACAAAAACGAATATGAGTATTAGGATTCTTTACAATCCAGGATTTAATTGCTTTTCTAAGGGGCCAAATTGCTAAAGAAAGGTAACCAAATGGTAGAACCTGTTCTTTAATCTGGTTTCTAGCTGTATCTCTTCCAATTAGTGAACGATGTTGATGTAACCAATCTAAATCGTCATTGAGATATCTAATTATTTTATGACAATGGCTTTCGGAAACGGCCCTAATTGGTCCCTGAGCAGAGCGTAATTCTCCAACGTCTGCATTAGCCAGAACTGATAATGTTCCAACTATTGAAGAAATAGAGTGGGAAAGAATACTTTTCGGCACATAAGGGGAGATATTTCCTTCAAAATTTGATAATATGTAATCATGTTGTTTTTGTGCGTGTTTTAGGACTTGCCACGGTTTCTTACCATCAAGCCAATTCTCACGAGTATTATTTGGTTCCATACCAAGACCAACAAGAGTGGTCTGACCTTTACTTTTAACTAATAATTTTCTTATCAGATTTTGTTCTACAATTTCCAATTTAACATTAATTGGATTTGGTCGAGAATTTAAAAATCTCCTAATTCTCAATCTCAGTTGATTTTTGAAATCTTCTTCACTTCCTTCATTAAGTACCGGACCAATAATTGCCCCCATATCAAATGGGATTGGCATTTCTAATTGTCCTGAAAGCAGACTATGATATCCAGATCTAATTTCTTTCTGTAATGAACTAGTTTCAAAATATTCTTCCTTCTCAGAATGAGCACGAAGAGTTCCAGTTCTTATTCTATTTAATGCTAAATCAGGGTCGCAATCCACCCAAACACAAAGATCAGGGACCAAGGCCGCAGAATTCATATGAGATACTTTCTCTAATCCTAAACCACCTACTATTCCTTGATAAACAAGAGAAGAATGGACATTCCTTTCGCTAACTACTACTTTACCATCCTCTAAACGAGGTAATATCCAACCATGAGAATGGTCGACTCTATCAGCTGCGAATAGGCCTGCTTCCCCTTCAGGAGTCATTGTTTTTGTTCGTACTGAATTAATGGCGAGACGCCCCAGAGGGTGGTCTCTTCTAGGTTCTCCAGTCACTTCTACTGAAGTGAAGGTGAACTCTTTGTCAATTACTTCAGCTATTACTTTGGTAGCGAGGCCTTTGCCACTACCATCCCCTCCTTCGACACTGATTAGATACATCTAAATCATTGTCCCTCTGAAGAATAATAATCGGTAAATTGATCCCTAGTCAGATACATTAATCCAAGTCCAATTAATATTAGTAGAGGACCTATGAAAATCATTCCTCTACTGAACAAACCGAAGAAAGTAAACCACCAAGATCTGTTATATTTATTTCCATTATATACTTCCAAACCACCAATAATTCCTGCTAAACCAGTTAGTAGAGTAATCGCTGCAATAAAAAATCCTACAAAAACCGAATCTGCAAGATTACTATCGCCTCTCATATCAATAGGTCCAATAAATCCATCACCTGGCTCTAGAGTAACAACAATTTGTGAGTGATCGCCAGGAACCAATAGAATTTCTACAGTTTTATTATCTACATGTTGAACGTATAATATTGAAGATTGTCTGGGTACATCTACAATAGAAAAACGTCCTCCCGAATCTGTAATATCACTAGCAATTGTGGTCCTATCTTCATTCAATAATTCAACTAGAATACCCTCAATTGGATCGCCACCGCTATTATTCTCAAGTGAAGAAATTACTAGCCCGTTGACTGTATCAGAAGACTGATCTTCACCAATTTGACCCATTATATCTGCCGGGTCAGCTGCCATTAGTAAAACTCCGAGCATTGCACCTAAAGAACTCCCTAGAATAATGAGAATTGCTCCTGCCACTCTAGTGGCCGGATCAATAGATAGATCATGTAACCATAATTCAAATCCTGAATCATTTCCATCATCGCTCATCGAACTACCTCCGGCTATTCCTCTTTATTGCGAGTGGGGGGGGGATGTTGAGTTTGTCGCCTAAATATTTTGTAAAATATCATTCCAAAAATAGGCCATGAAAAAGGCATAACGAATATTGCAACAGCAATCAATAATATGGTTCTAAACAAAGAAAAATTATTTTCATTACAACAATCTAGTAATTCTTCTGAGATTAGACAATCTTGAGAATTTACTTGTAAATCAACAAGATAATAGTTAGACCAATTTTTACCAGTAATCCAAAAGAAAGATGATGAATCATCAAAAGCAATTCCATTCAATTCTCTTGAATAATTATTTTCGAATTGCTGACGAATTTCAGAAAAGTCAAATTCTGAACAAACATTACCTGAATTGGGATTAATTGCTAATATTTTATCTTCAAGCCAAATATTTGAATAGATAAAACCAGAATCAGAAGGGCATTCGAGTTCATTAAGTCTATTTATTGGAGAATTATTGTAGTAAACGGTCAAAGAACCAACAATTGAAGAAAGATTACTACTATCGATTTTTGACAATTGATAAGAACCATCGGAAAGCCAAAGATTGCCGCTTTGTGTAGAGCAAATCCCCCAACCTTCGCCATTAATAGAAAAATTCCCAATGGCCTCTAACGTTGATGAATTGTAAATAAATCCAATATTTTCCCTCCATGTTAATTGAATTATATTACCATTTGATACAGAAATTCCCTCTGCAAAATATGTCTCTGACAAATTAGCTATTTTCTCAATTTCTCCTGTAGTAGTATTCACGACCCTAAGACTTGATTCACCATATAATCCAGTACTTTCATATAATTTCCCATCTAAAAATAGCAAACCCTGAGTGAATGCCAAAGAATCATGAGGAAGTGTATCTATTACTTCGGGAAAGATTATTTCTACATTATTCACTTCCGAATCTGTTGAAGAATCAGAGGAAACTAGCCCCGAAAATGATGAAAAAAGAAGTATGAAAAATAAGAACAAAACAGATTTGTGACCTCCCCCCCGCACTACCATGTACGAACGATGCTCCATCGATGTTAAAATAGGTCTCAAACGGGCATTAACTAGTAATAAACAGGATGTGGCGCTATTGAGGCTAAATTATAAACAAAACAATCTTACTACTCCACTGTTTATTGTTGGAGTCATGATTGTTGCAAGCTTATCGCCACTTGCATTAGCAAACCCTAATATTGAGGATGATACATCAGAGTTTTCATATGGTAATTTAGATGGATTCGATCCTTCAATAGAAGGAAAGAAATACATGTTCACAAATGAATCTGAGCCAGCATTTTCTGCTACTGGGCATTTGAAAAAACAATGGATTGAAGATGGTTATCCGAATCTAGTGCTTCCATTCTCTCAGTCATATATTAATTCTAAATCTTCGACAAGAAATTGTACTAATGCATGGAGTCAGGGAGATACAGATACTGTACCTTCAGCAAATGGAAATGTGGATGCAACTGTACAAAAGATTTCTTCTAATGCCGCAATATTTGTAGAAAATGGACAGATATTGTCAGCAACCACTCTAAATGACATAGCTTCAACATTTGAATCCACAATTTATCCAACAGATACAACTTATTTTGGTTCAATGCCAGATGTTGATAATAATTGTCAATTAGAAATTATGATACTTGCCATAGATGGAGGTGGTGGAATAGGAGGATATTTCTCACCAGGTATTTCTTCTCAAAGGGAATCTGTCTTCATTGATGTCGATGATATGAGTTGGAGAAATACAATATTGGCACATGAATTCCAACATTTATTACATAATGCTAGAGATCCATTTGAAAATTTATGGGTTGATGAAGGTGCAGCAGATATGGCAGCTTACCTATGCTTTGGAGTAACTTCCACTCTGACAGGTCATGCAAACGAATGGTCTCAAAATTCGAATATGAGTGTCAGATGGTGGAATCAAAGAATTGCAGATTATGGTGCTGGTTTTATGTTTTTGATGTATTTAGCAGATAAATTAGGAGGAGGTAGCGCAATACAAAGTCTAGTGGCTGATACCGCAACAGGAGGAGCTGGAATTGAAAATTTAGCTGCAAATCCACAACCAGGTTCAACGTCAATTGGGACCACTATGAGTCAAATTTATGCTAATTTCAGTGCGGCTGTGACTTTAGACAGTGCACAAGGAGCATTTGGATTTTCGAATTTGGATTTATCCGAAGCTTGTACCGCTGCTTTTATTTGTAAAGTGCAGAAAAGTGGTTACAATGATCAGTGGACCAATGATTGGACCAGTAACAGTGACTCTGTCGAAGGATGGGGGATGAGGTCATACAAATTTGCACAGGGTTCTGGAGCCCCTTTGAATTTAATGGTTTCACCTACCCAATTTGGTTTTGAAGGAATCATAATGTCTAAAGAATCTGCAACTGGAACTTGGTCAATGGATAGATTAAGAATTGATCCATCAAGTGGCGCTGGAACGGGCCTA
Organism: Euryarchaeota archaeon UBA605; assembly: GCA_002504905.1. Taxonomy (GTDB): domain Archaea; phylum Thermoplasmatota; class Poseidoniia; order Poseidoniales; family Thalassarchaeaceae; genus MGIIb-O2. Next base: position 57,205 of record DATY01000001.1, read on the forward strand.
GTCTATGGATTTGGAAATATTACAGACGAAGTTTGGTTAATCACTTGGTATGAATCTATAGTCGACGATTGCGATTATAATTATGCTAGCTGCGGGATTACAACTGGTTCATATCCAGAAGCAGCTATTACTGTACAAGCTGGACTGATTACTGACCCCGCAGAAGTAGAAATTGTATCTATTGAAAACTTCGATAGAGATGGCGATAATTTGGATGACAGTAGTAGAATTGACTTAGAAGTCACCTCTAATGCTTTCTTTGAGATTCTTGAAGTTGAAGTTAATGCATATCTAAACAATACTATTCAAGACACATTAGTCTTTGACATGACTGCTGGAAATAGCGTTGCAAGCGAAAAAAGTATTTGGTTCACACCGCCAGAAACTGGAGATTGGACTTATGGAGTTAAGATTACTGATTTTACTGGGGTAATGGTAGACCAGGCTTTCGCGTTACCAGTTAATATCGCTAATATGGAACCAGTTGCATCCGGTTCTTTAACAACAAATATTACACAAACATGGCTTCCTGTAGCTATGTTTGGTTCAGGATATGATGAATGGGGATTCAGTCAGGTGAATGGAAGTTTTAGCCATAATGAGACGCCAATTGCATATTACTGGGATTTGGGCGATAATACCTCATCTGGATTAAAAAATCCTGTACATTCATACCTAGAAACAGGAACCTACACTGTTGTTTTGACAGTTAAAGATAGAGGAGGATATTTCTCAGAACCACAAGCTTGGACAGTAATAGTTACTGACACGTCTGTCCCAAATCCGATAATTACTGTAGACGGCATAGTTCAAGATTCAGAATTAACTTTAATGACTAATCAAAGAGTACAGTTTTCAGCATTATCAAGCGAAGACAATGTACCTATTGAAGAAATGACTTTTACTTGGAATTGGGGAGATGGTCAAATTGAACAAGGTAAAGGATTAGCAGAATTAGGTCATGCATGGGTCGATGGCAGTGCAGATGGGATAATTTACACATTAACTCTAACAATTGATGATGGAAATCAATTTGTAGATTATTCAATTTTCATTAGAGTTTTGAATAGAGTTCCTCAACAAATCTTTGACGACACATTACAAACATTTACTTTAACACCGATTGAGATGCCATTAATTTTTGAGGACCAAGATGGTTTTATTGTAGAATACCAATGGACATTTGAAGAAGGAGTAAATATCGAAGGTTCGGGTATGACATTGACTTCTGATTTCTCAGTAACAGAATCACTGGAAAGAAATCCAGTAATTGGCTGGAAAGAACCGGGTATGAAAAATGTTAGTTTAGAAGTCACTGATGATGATGGTAATTCTTCAACTACAACAATACAGATCCTAGTTGTTAATCAAAGACCAGTGGCAGTATTTGCAAGACCAAGTGATGGATTTGTTGATACTGAATATATCTTTGAGAGCCTGTCTTTTGACCCAGATGGAAATAGTTCTTCCCTAGAGGTTATTTGGAATATATCGGCATTTGATGAAGAGATATACAATGTTTCAACAGTTTATCATACATTTACATCTCCAGGATTATACAGTATTAGTTTGACAGTAATTGATGAAAGAGGAATGGAGTCCGCAACGAAATCATACACAATAAGAATAGATAATCCTTTACCAGTTCCCGAGATAAAATTCAGACAACCAAGTATTAATGGTTCAAGCCTAGATTTTGTACCTACAGATTACTCTCAAATCTCATGGCAAATACCTTTCACTGAAGATGGTGGAGGATTTATTGCACCAAATATGCCATTACTATTTGATGGTTCAGATAGTTATGATTCAGACCCAATTTTCCAAGGAATGACTTCAACAAATCAAGATGACCCTGAATGGAATGGAATTACTAGATGGATTTGGGATTTCGGAGATTCAACTCCTGTTAAAGAGGGATTTGAGGTATGGCACCATTATCAAATTCCTGGTAAATATGTTGTAAAATTAACAGTTGTTGATGGATTTGAAGCAGGAGAAACTAATACTACATCAATAATTATTTATGTTTCTAGAACTCCTGAAATAATTACAAATGATCCAACAGGATTGGAATATGTAATTGTAGGAGAGATTGTAAATCTAGATGCGGAAGTAATAGATAGAGACATTGTCGACGGGATAGATGCATGGTTAGATATTGATATTGAAGAAGATTCAGATGGAGATGGAAATTATGAGAATGATAAAGATAGATACCTATCCAATGAACCAGAAATAAAATGGGACCTAAATATTGCAAAAGATGGAATAGACAATGATGGAAATACAATGAATGATTTTGTTTGGGGAGAACAAGTATGGTCATTACCTGAATACCAACCACTGATAATTCTTCTTGAAACATGTGATGGAGTGAATGTTTGTTCGAGTAAACAATTTGAAATTACAGTTCTGGGGATTGAAGAGGATGATGGTCCATTATCAATTTCTGACCTAACTTGGGAAGATTTTGTTCCAGATGCTGGAAGTGCCGGACTTCTAGCATTGATTGCTACTGTACTTTTACTTGGCTGGTTAATAATGAGACAGAAAGATGAAGAAGAATTAGACGCAAAGAAAAGTACTGAGATATACGATGTTCAGGAAGTTGAGGCTGAAGGAGGATTGCCAGGAATGGATCAGCATAACCCACCTCCACAACCAAAATATTTGACAGTTGAGGAACGAAGGAACAAAGAATCAGGATACATACGGCCTATTAGGACTAGAAGGAAATGATCGTGTGGTTTTGAGAAAGAAAATAAGTGCAGTTTTTCTTAACACTTGTTTTCTAATGCCTATGGTTCTAATTACACTTGTCATTAGTATTACACCTACAGTTCAAGCAAATAGTGTATGTGATGTTCCAGCTAGTAACAATTGGAACGTAGATACTAGAGTCAACCATCATTATCTTAACCCCACGAATTCTTGGATTCCAGGATTTGAACTTGATGATGAAAATGAGGAAATATTTCAGCAGATTTCAGAAGATTTTAGTATGGAACTAAGGGTAAATAATGATTCTGCAACTGCGGTTAGTATGGCTCTATCTCCCGGTAAATCATACACTTTCTGTTACACTTATTCGGCGGATTCAGATACACCACCAACTAACGGAGTAAAGGCAGATGTGTACTTAATGAGTGAGGGGAATTGGGATTTTTATGGCATTAATTATGATATCAGGACTGAAAATTGGTTAGAAGAAATTGGCTTTTTACCCGTTGAATATAGAGATACCGTTACTTGGATGCCATTTAGAGATGTACATTCATATGAAAAAACAACATCAGATTACTTTTCAATAGCAGTAGATACAGAATTTACAACATCTTTTTGGGGAGGTGATGAATTGATAAAATATTATTTGGTTTTTGACAATTGGGACAACAATAGGAACACTGATCAAGTAGCTGCAGGAGGTGAATTGAATATTGAACTATTAGTCGATGTGGAAGATAGGTTAGTTCTACCAAAATTTACGGCATACATGCTATTAGCAATCTTACCTTTATCTTGCCTCATTGCCCCTTTAGTAATTAACAGCAAATACCATTCATATGGTCTTAGCGGAGAAGAAATTGAAGAAGTTGAAATTCCTATTCTGGAAAATTAATTGTACTCTAGTAAATTCCAGGCTGTCTTTAAGTCACTGGTATTTATCCTACCTTGTTGGGCTAGATACCAACCATTTTCCATCGTTGTATAGACTAGACTTTGATTTAGTATAGGAGCATGAATTCTTGTCCAGTCTCCTCCTGCTCCAAGACCCATTATTGATAGTTTATTCCCTGAATCTCTAGTTCTCCATGCAACGTCGAATAGTTTCAAAGCATCTTTTTTACCTGAGGTATTGAAAACTATCTTTATTATATTTCCTGAATCTGAAATCTCATCTATCTCGTCTATTATTTCATCGGGAGAACCCGGGGGCTGATCGTAATGACTAGATGAGATAATCTTTGTACTATCACCTGCAAGTTTTACTAATTTTTTCCTTTCTTTTGGATTTATATTAGTTTCAAGATCAATCCAACTTACTCCACTCTTAATCGCCTTTGTTAATACCTCTATTCTCTCCTTTTCTGACCCAGGAAAGTATCCGCCCTGGCTCTCGGGTCTACAGGTCAATATTACAGGCAATTCAATCCCAGTTCTAAATGAAATTAGTGAAGATTCTAAATCTACAGAATCTATATTTTGAGGAATAAATTGAGGAGGTTTGTAAACAGATTTACGATTTTCATCAGATTCTGATTTTTCAACTTCATTAGGGTCGATTTTTTGTTCAACAACCCATAGTTTATCCAAACGGACTTCTACAATATCTGCACCTACGGCGGTAGCTCTCGCTGCGTCTTTGACCATCTCATCAACAGTACAACCTGTTAAAGTAACGCATATCAAAGGCAATCCCATTGATACTGCGAGAAATGAAGACCGTTTAATCGTGCCGAGGGTTTTCTCAGAGAAAATATTCTAGAATGTCATATTTTAGCCTTGTTTAGGCATATTTTCTGAAAGATATCGAAAGCATTCAATAACCCCCTGACACCCCAATTATACAGTTAAATTGAGGGTTCCTTTAGGGAACCCTCAGAAATAGGATGATGAATGAGATGACAGAAGATTATGGCGCCGAAAGTATCCAAGTTTTAGAGGGGCTTGAAGCCGTTAGAAAAAGACCTGGGATGTACTTAGGAGACCCGCATGATGGCAGTGCTTTGCATCACTGTATTTGGGAAGTTGTGGATAATTCAGTCGACGAACATTTGGCAGGACATACATCATTAATTGAAGTGAATTTACATCCAGATGGTTCTCTCTCAGTTCGAGATTATGGTAGAGGGATACCTGTCGGCATACATGAAGAATATGGGATATCAGCAGCAGAGGTAATAATGACTAAACTTCATGCAGGAGGTAAATTTGACAATAGTTCTTACAAAGTTTCAGGAGGGCTTCATGGAGTTGGGGTATCTGCAGTAAACGCGGTTTCTGAATGGATGGAGATGACAATTCATAGAGAAGGGACAATTTACCATCAGAGATACGAAGCAGGAGTTCCTGTCAAGCCTGTAGAAGAAATTGGAAATTGCTCAGATACGGGTACATTAATCAAATTTAAACCTGATTTGAGTATATTCACTGAAATTACTGATTTTGAATTTAATCAAATCGATACTAGATTGAAAGAAACTTCTTTTCTAAATGCTGGCTTAGAGATTGTGATCACTGATGAAAGAGATGAAGAGAATAATGTGAGTAAACATCATTATGAGGGCGGATTAGCAGAGTTTGTATCTCAAATTAATTCGAATCGCGAGGTAATGCATCAGGAAGTAATCCAAATAAATGGTGAAAAAGATACTGAAAAGGGACCTGTTACAATAGAGTTAGCCCTACAATGGTCTGATGCTTTCAGTGAGACCATTTTCTGCTATACAAATATAATTCGGAATAAAGATGGAGGAACGCATATGACAGGGTTAAGAGGAGCTTTGACAAAGTCCGTCAACAATTATGCAAAGAAGAAAAAACTACTCAAAGGAAATTCTCTTTCAGGAGATGATGTTAGAGAAGGTTTGTCAGCAATTGTTAGTGTGAAACATCCTGATCCATCATTCTCTTCCCAAACTAAAGATAAATTAGTTAGTAGTGAAGTAACAAGTATTGTTGAGACTGTCGTTTATGAAAAACTAGGGGAGTTTTTCGAAGAAAACCCCAGTGTTGGTAAATTGATAGTAGATAAAGCACTTTTAGCATCTAAGGCAAGAGAAGCCGCTAGAAAAGCTAGAGATTTGACTCGTCGTAAAGGAGTATTAGAAGGAGGTGGTTTACCTGGAAAATTGGCTGATTGTCAATCAAGGGATCCTTCTGAATGTGAAGTCTACCTTGTTGAAGGAGATTCTGCGGGCGGCTCAGCGAAAACTGGTAGAGATAGAAGAATCCAAGCGATTCTACCCCTGAGAGGTAAAATTCTAAATGTTGAAAGACAACGTAGAAATTTAGTTAAGGTATTCCAAAATAATGAGATTCAAACTATGATTAGGGCTCTTGGTGCAGGAGTAGGAAATCCTTCAGAAGAAGGTTCTCCAGAAGAAGGTGAATTTGATTCTACTAAATTGAGATATTCTAAAATAATTATTATGACTGATGCGGACATAGATGGAGCCCACATTCGAACTCTGATGTTAACATTTTTATGGCGTTTTATGCGTCCTGCTATTTCAGAAGGGCATGTCTATATTGCTCAGCCACCTCTGTACCAACTTACTAAAGGAAGAATAAGTAAATACGCATATTCAGATGAAGAAAGAGATGAAATCATAGAACAACTCAGAGGAGATAATCCGAATGCTAAGATTGGAGTGCAAAGATACAAAGGTCTGGGTGAGATGAATCCTGAACAATTATGGGAAACTACAATGAATCCTGAAACTAGAACAATGTTGAAAGTTACTATTCAAGATGCAGAAGAATCTGATAGAATGTTTGAGATATTGATGGGAGAAGATGTTCCAGATAGAAGAGCATTTATTGAAAAGCATGCAAAGGAGGTGACAAATCTTGACATCTGAAGATGAAAAAATTAATACCAAAAATAATGAAAACATCCTTAACCACCCATTGGATAAAGAGATGAAAACTTCGTACATTAATTATGCAATGTCAGTAATAATTGGTAGAGCATTACCAGATGCTAGAGATGGACTAAAACCAGTGCACAGAAGAGTATTATATGGCATGTACGAAGGCGGCCATACGTCAGATAAAAAATTCAGTAAGTCCGCAAGATCTGTTGGAGAAGTAATGGGTAAATATCATCCACATGGAGATCAATCAATTTATGACACCATGGTTAGAATGGCTCAAGACTTTTCACTTAGATATCCATTAGTTGATGGGCAAGGAAATTTTGGGTCCATTGATGGAGATCCGCCTGCTGCTATGCGTTATACTGAAAGTAGGTTAGACCGGATTTCGAAACATATGTTAGAAGATATTGAAAAGAAGACTGTAGATTTCGAACCAAACTTCGATGATTCAGAATATGAACCTGCAGTTCTTCCATCAAGATTACCAAATTTACTACTAAATGGAAGTGATGGGATTGCAGTTGGAATGGCTACACGGATTCCACCCCATAATCTAACTGAAGTGGCAGGTGCGATCAATCACCATGTTAATCAAATCATTGAACAAGGAGTGGAGAAATTAGAGGTTCCAAATATTTCAATTGATGAATATATGGCACATGTGAAAGGCCCTGACTTCCCTACAGGTGCAGGAATACACGGAATTGATGGTATTTATGATATGTATAAAACTGGTAAGGGAAGATTCCATGTAAGGTCTAAGTGTGAGGTTTTGGATGATTCTAAAGGAAAGAGAATTATTATTCATGAAATACCATATCAGGTAAAGAAAGCAGATATGCTCGTACATATTGCAGAATTAGTTACTAAAGGCACAGTAATCGGAATAAGGGATATTAGAGATGAATCTTCCAAAGAAGGAATCAGAGTTTTAATCGAAGTGAAAAATAATGCTGACCCACACGCAGTACTAAATCAATTATTCAAATCAAGTCGTTTACAAGAATCATATTCTGCAAATATGATGGGGATTTTAGACGGCAGGCCAGTTTTATTAACACTACCAGTAATGCTACACACCCACGTAGAACACAGAGAGTCAGTAATAGAAAGAAGAGCAAAGTTTGACTTGGAAAAGGCCGAATCTAGAGCTCATATCTTAGAAGGTTTAGTTAAAGCACAAGAAAGAATTGACGATATAATCGCTGTTGGAAAAGCGAGCGATAGTAGGGAACAATTTGAACTTGTTTTGAAAGGTGATGAAAATATTATTAAAAATATTAAATCATTTAATTTCACAGCAGCTCAGGCTAAAGCAATTGCAGAAAGAAGATTGTATCAACTCAGTAAATTAGATGTCAATAAAGTAAAGAATGAATTTGAAGAATTACAATTAAAAATTACAGATTTAAGAGAAATTATTGATTCAAGGTTGAGAAGATTAACAATTTTACTGGAAGAATTAGAGGAAATGGTAGAAAAACATGGAGATGAAAGACGTTCATTCATTGATCCTATGCCACTTTCAATGGATAGAGAGGATTTAATCGAAGAAAGGGCAATTGCAATCACATTATCAGAGGACAATTATATCAGACATTTACCAGTAGAGAGTTTTAGAGTACAGAATAGAGGAGGAAAAGGCCTGAGAGGTGTTACAACTAAGGATGAGGATACTCCTCAGTTAATCGTCACATGTTTTAGTAAAGATAGGTTACTAATATTCACTGATCAGGGCAGAGTTTATGGATTAAAAGCTTGGGAAACACCTCAAGGAAGTAGACTTTCAAGAGGAGGACATATTAGGAATGTCCTGGGTAGTTTAAGAGAGGATGAGAATATAATTTCATTACTACCCATTTCGAAAGATTTGCTGGAAGGGCCAGAGGGTAATTATCTGATTTTTGCTACTAAGAATGGAAGAATAAAACGTAGCAATCTTTCAGAGTATGTTAAGATAAATAAAAATGGAAAATATGCGATAAAATTCGCTCATGGAGATAATGACAGCCTTATCTCAGTACGTGCTTCGAAAGATAGTGATCACGTAGTGTTGGTATCTGCCAATGGATATGCTTGCAGATTTATGCCTTCAGAAATAAAAACTAGAGAAGATCCGAATACTGGCGAAATAATCTCAACACACACTGTTAGAGTTCAAGGCAGAGTAAGCCAAGGCGTTAGTGGGATGAAATTAAGTAAAGATGACAGAGTAATTGGGATGATAGTGTCAGATAATTTTGAAAACAATGTACTAACAATTTCTAAGTTTGGGATGGCGAAGAGAACAAGATTAGGGTCAGGTCAAATGATTAACCAATATGATGAAAATCATCAAAAGATTGTTGATGAAAATGGAGATGAGGTCTTTGAAAGAGATGGTTATAGAAAAACCAATAGGGGGACAAAAGGTGTTAGAACTATGTCTTTAAATGAAGATGATGAGATTATCAGTGTAAGACAGATTCCTGACTTATCAGACCAATTATTCATGCTCACCAAATCTGGAATGATGATTAGATTGGCTGCTAATCAAACAAAAGAAACAATGGGTAAAGTAGCTAAAGGAACTCGTATAATGGAATTAAGGAATAGAGAAAAAACAGGTTATGATGATGAGATTATATTCGTAGCCCGTCTACCTAGTGAACTTATTGAAGAAAATATTGATGATGGAACATTGAATGAAGAAGAATGAGATAGACCGTTCCGCTTAAGCCATAATCAAAACTCGGAAGGACACTGCGGCAGTCGCATAGCCTGGCCATTGCGCTGGATTGCTAATCCAGTGGTGTTTCACCTCGGGAGTTCGAATCTCCCCTGCCGCGCCATTATTAGAGGATAGGAGGTTTCTTGTTAACATCATACCCAGCAGGGCTATGAATTACCTGACAGCAGCGGTATTATCTCTGCTGATTACAGTAATTATTCTGACTTTTTGGATTTGGTCTAGAATTAGACATCTGACTCCATCTAATGATCTTTCTTGGGTAAACGAAAATAAATTTACGGCTTATGCAGAAATTGATGGAGATGATGTTTTACTAAAAAATGTAAGAGATTTTAATTGGAGGACTACCAGAGACTATGATGAACGTTGGATTGAAAAAAGGTTTAAGATTTCTGAATGTACTAAAATTTGGTTAGTATTGGAATATTTCTATCCTACTAGAAGACCGGTCGCACATACTTTGCTGAGTTTCGAATTTGAAAATGGAGAAAGAATATCATGCTCAATAGAAGTACGAAGAGAACCGGGAGAAAAATTTAGCCCTATAAAAGGTCTTTTAAGAGAATTTGAAATAATGTATGTCTGGGCTACTGAAGAAGATGTAATCGGTGTTAGAAGTAGGTGCAGGAAATCAGAAACACATCTTTTTGAAGCAGTAATCTTAGGTGAAGGAAATCAATGTAGGATGTTGGAATCTTATCTAAGAAGGACCAATGGATTACATGAGAAACCAGAATTCTATAACAGCATTTTCAACAATTGTACCACAAATATTGCATCACATGTAAATGACGTTTATCCCGGAAGAGTACCACGCGCCATTGGAGTAATACTACCTGGTTTAAGTCCAAGATTACTCAGTAGAAATAATTTGGTAAAATTAAGAGGCGGCAGTATTAAAGAAGAAATGAAAATCAATCAAATTGAAGAAAGAGCCAGGTCTTGGGATGAAATTAGTGACTTTGGAGAAACAATAAGAAATGTGGAGTCATGACAAAAGTATTCAACAACTACCCAACTATCGAAGAATGTGGAACTGATTGAAGCTATGACTCCCATGGGAGTTTTTGAGTATAAATTACCTCCTTCAAAAAGTCATATGATTAGAGAATTGATGCTTGCTTCTAAATCAAAAAATGAAACTGAGATTATTTTTGATGGAGCTCCAGGCGAAGATATAATCTCGATGAGTAATTGTTTACAATTAATGGGAGTTGAAATAATTATGAATGATGGAAATTGGTTAGTTAAGCCTCCGAAAGATGGTTTAACAGCCCCAAAAGTAAATATTGATTGCGGCAATTCTGGCACAGTTGCAAAAATAATGAGCGTTTTAGCAGCAACTTTTGACTCTGAAATAACAATAGACGGAGACTCCTCACTAAGAAAAAGAAGTAATATTGAATTGGCTGAAGTTCTAAGAGAAATGGGGTGTGAAGTCTCAGGAAATAGTTTTCCTTGTATAATTAAAGGTCCGCTAAAAGTTCAAAAAAAATTAGAAGTAGATGTTTCAAAAACGAGTCAACCAATAACTGCCCTAATACTATCTTCTTCTGAATTTGGAGAAAGAATGAATGTAAAATTACTAGGGGAAGAAGTTAGCAAAGGATATTTACAACTAACAATTAATCTAGCCAAAAAATGGGGTTTTAAAGGAGAATTGAGAAATAATTCTATTGAGTTGATCAATTGGAATGTAAAGTCTCCAGGTAGTGTGAAAATTCCATGTGAAATAAGCCTGTATCCGATGGCTATTTTATTGGATAGGTTACATCCAAATTTACAAGTAAAAGTAGATACAGACGATCCAAACAATCTACTAGTATCGACACTTGAAAAACTAGAAAAAAAACCTTCTAAGGGATATGAAAGGCCTGAACAGGGAATATTGAATCTAGTAAATGCAAGTGATATAATTACCCCCGCAGCAGCATTAATGGCTATTTCAGCTGGAGGAGAAATAGTTGGCGCAGCACATAGTAAAGGTAAGGAATCTGATAGAATAATCAAAACATGTGAACTATTAAATGCCTTTTCTATGAATTGTGAATCAACAAAAGATGGAATAATTTTGATTGGAAATAATATTCCAAAAAAGCCTAAAAAACCTATAAAAACACATATGGACCATAGATTGGCCATGACTGCAGTAATACTAGGAACCTCCTGTGGAGCAGAAATAGATGATATTGAAATTATTAAGGTAACACATCCTGAATTTATGGATATGATAAAAAGGCTATGATGATTTATCCGTGTCTACCAAAATGTTTGTCAAGATGATTCTGTGATAATTTCAAGATGGTAGGCCTTCCATGAACGCATGCCCATGGATTTGGGACCGTTCTCATGTCAAGTAATAATCGTCTCATTTCAGCTAAATTTAATTCTTGATTTGCTTTGACTGACCCCCGACAAGACTTCATGAATGCTACCTTATCACGTAATTTCTCTACTGTATCAATCCCTCTGGATTCTGGTTGAGAAGAAATATCAATCAAAATATCATGTATAAAATCATTTAGTCCAGAATCTCCAATTAAAACATCGGGAACGGATTCTACAATCATTTTTCCATCAGATATAGAGATACTAATCCCTAACTCAAGTAATCTGTCAGAATTAGAATGTGCAGCTGACAGCTCTCTTGCACCTAAAGAAATAACAATCGGATTGATTAATTTTTGAGGTTCCCAGTTAACCATAGATGAGCGCAATCTTTCATACCTTATTCTTTCATGTAATGCATGTTGATCGACTATGTATAATTCACCATCACCTTCTGCTAAAATATATGAATCAGAGAATTGAGAAAGGACATTCATTACAGGTAAATCAGGTATAATTACGGCATCTGAGTAAGGTTCGTCAACTGGAGAAACAGATACTCCATTCATAGAAAAACGATGCAATCCTCTTTCTTCAGATGATAAAGACTGAGAAATAGGATTAGAGTCTAATCCGGGTAAAATCTGTTGCTCTAAATCATTAGGAAAAATCTTACGCGTTGGAACCTTAGTTTTTTCAATTGATGTCCTTACACTACTAAAGTGAGTTTGTATTTTTTCTTTTTTATTAACTTGTGCCCAAGATGGCATGAATTCTTCTGAATCATTTTCGATAATTTTTTCTTCAAAATTAATTCCTTCTAAAATTGTTAGGTCATTAAATTCTGGCTGAGTTGAAATTTTACTTAATGTATATTTTATGCTCCTCTCTAATCTCTCTAAAACTCTCCATGAATTTTGTAATCTTACTTCCCTCTTTGTTGGATGTACATTTACATCTACCTCTTTTGTAGGAAGTTCCAAAGACAAAACTCCTATCGGATGTCTCCCCACCATCAATCTAGTATGATATCCTCTTCTAATTGATTGTAAAAATGGACCTGGGTTTACTGGCCTACCATTCACCAGTATATGGATATCATCAGAACGAGAGCGGGAAATTCCTGGCGGAGATATCCAACCGTTCCAATTTTCTTTACCTGGAGCGTCTTTATCGGATTCTGAAGATTCAAGAGGTATTAATTTAGAAGAAGTAGTACCAAATAAATCATGTAATCTATCTTCCATTCCATCACAAGGCGGACAGTCTAATACGTTACGTCCATCTATTACAACAAATATCCCCACTTCCGGTTCGCTCAATGCCAATGAAATTGCTATATCTACTATTGCAGCATTTTCAGTTGAAGACCTTCTTTGGAAAGACAAACGTGCAGGTATCTTCTGAAATAAATTATTAACATCAACTTTTGTTCCAGGAGGAATTCCTATTACTTTGATTTCACCGATAGTCCCATTGTCAACAGAAATTGAAAAACCTTCAGAGCCCCTAACTTTACTTGACAGGGTCATTTCACTAACTGCGGCAATTGAGGCTAATGCTTCACCACGGAATCCCTTTGTTACAATTGTCCTTAAATCTTCAGAGGAAGAAATTTTACTGGTCGCATGTCTTTTGATGGCTAATTTAAGTTCTTCTTTAGGAATTCCATGACCATCATCAATTACCGATATTCTAGAAAAACCACCATTTTCAATCTCAACCCTTATCTTTTTACAACCTGAATCAATGGAATTTTCAACTAATTCTTTAACAACCTGTGCTGGTCTTTCAACAACCTCTCCAGCTGCAATCTGATCAATAGTCAATTCATCAAGTTGTTGAATTGGAATACGATTGGAGGTGGACATTTGATTACTCCATTAGGTCATAATATTGAGATTTCTTAAGAGAATCAATCATCGCATAAAGAACTTCTTGAGATTCTCTGGGGCTGAGATTATCTGGATCTATTAATCTCAATCTTTCAGCTATTTCTTTGAGCATAGGGTCAATAATTATCTCTTCTTTAACAATTGGTAGATCAGATTCTATAATCTCTTTATCATCAATCTCTTGAGTTGTAGAATTTAGCATCCATCCGTAAATACTTGATTGGCCATCAGGCCTGGAGTCGGGAGATTTTTTTGAACCCGCTTTAGCGCCCTGAGCCTGACTTTCAAGAAAAATCAATAAATCTCTAGCTCTTTCAACAACAGAAATAGGTAGACCTGCTAATGCGGCAACTTGGACCCCATAGGATTGATCACATGAGCCTTCAGAAATCGTATGTAAAAATCTTATTTCGCCATTGACATCTGCAACCTGAACATGAATATTTTTTAAATTTTCAAACTCATTTTCCAAGCCTATTAATTGATGATAATGGGTAGCAAATAATGTCCTTGCACCCAATCTTTGACAGATATCTTCTGTTACAGACCATGCAATTGCTAGACCATCAAATGTTGAGGTACCTCTACCAATTTCATCGAGAAGAATGAGACTTTTTTCTGTTGCGCGCCTAAGGATATGAGATACTTCTATCATCTCCATCATAAAAGTTGAGCGCCCACGACGTAAATCGTCATGTGCTCCAACTCTTGTGAAAACTCTGTCAATAATACCAATTTTTGCCTTTTCCGCTGGAACAAAAGAACCGGACTGAGCTAAAATTGATATTAATGCAGTCTGACGAAGATATGTTGACTTACCCCCCATATTTGGGCCAGTCAATAATAAAAAACTACTTTTATCATCTATCTTAACATCATTTGGAACAAATCTACCGTCAGATTCTAGCACTGGATGTCTTCCAGAAGTAATCTCTATCTTATTTCCTACAATAATTTCTGGTTTACACCAAGAATTTTTTCTTGCATGGATTGCAAATGAACAAATTACATCTGTAATTGCAATTTTTCTAGCAATTGTAGCAAGCTCCGAGGAATACTTTGAAACAAAATTTCGTAATTCGACGAATAACTCTCTTTCAAGAGCTTTTGCTCGATCATCTGCGGTCAAGATTATTTCTTCCCAGGATGATATATCATCAGTAGTATATCTCTCTGCATTAGTCATTGTTTGACGGCGACGGTAATGTTCAGGAACTTTATCTACGTGAGACTTAGTTATCTCAATGAAAAAGCCAAATTGCCTATTGTGCTTGATTTTTAAATTGGGAATATCTAACTTCTCCCTCTCTTGTGATTCAAAATTCTTTAACCAATCATTCCCTTCACCTGCCTTTTGACGAAGGTCATCTAATTTTTCATCAACTCCAAATCTAAATATTCCTCCATCTCTGATAGTCGCTGGTGGCTCATCTACAATCTTTTCGGATATTAAATTATTAATCTCAGATAAATTATCTAATCCAATTGATGCTTGATGTAATAATTCTGAATTACCTTCACTGAGGAGAGACTGAATATTTTTCATTCTGCTGAGACACTCTGAAATTGCAACTAAGTCTCTTGCATTCGCTCGGCCATAGGCCAAACGGGTTGAAAGACGTTCTAGATCTCTCATAGATCTAAGTGATTCGCGAATCGAATCAAGTCTTCTGGGAGCTTTGAACAAACTGCTTACGGCAGAGTGCCTTAACCCAATTTTTTCCTTATCTGTTAATGGCCTCATAATCCATTCTCTCAGTAATCTTCTACCCATCCAAGTCCTTGTGGAATCAATAGATTGTAAGAGTGAGCCTTGTTTTTCACCGATTAGTGTATGAGTAAGTTCTAAGTTTCTCAGTGTGGTTTGATCTAGAACTAAATGTCCATCATCAGCATCAAAATGAAGTTCACGAAGAGGGACTGTATCAATCAAATGTAAATTTGCTATATATCTTGCTGCCAGACCACAAGCCTGTAATGCTAAAGGTTTTGAATCTAAGTCAACACTTCCAAGATCTGAAACTTTCAAATGTTCACGGAGTGATTGTAACATTTGTTTTGGGTTTGCATCATGTACACTCAGGATTACATTATCTAGATTCGAGATAAGTGATAAGATAGAGTCAGAAGAAGAATCCTTCTTTGAAACAACTAATTCACTCGGAGACCATCTTTGAATCTCATCTTTAATTCTCTCCCAACGACCAGCTCCTGATTGTTCTTGAATCCATGAACGTCCAGTAGATGAATCTAAGATTGCCATTCCAATAGTATCATCTTTAAATGATAATGACGCTAAAACGCTTGAACCGTCCTCTCCAATTAAATTCTCTTCATACAAGGATCCAGGAGTATAGACTCTAGTAACTACTCTTTCAAGAATCTTAGATCCTGGACGCAGTTCTTCTTCTTGTTCACACATAGTAACTTTGTACCCAGCACGTAACATAGATTGAAGGTAAGACTCAACAGAGTGCCAAGGAACACCAGCCATTGGTACAGGGTTTTCAGAATTCTTGTCACGACTTGTCAGAGTAATTCCAAGTACTTCTGAGGCTAAAACCGCGTCTTCATGAAACATTTCATAAAAATCGCCCATTCTAAAAAATAAAACAGTATCAGGATGTTGGGCTTTAATTTCTGCAAATTGATCCAACATCGACCTCTTAGCCATATCTATTCCTCCAATACTCACGCTGAGCGTGGGTTGACCACGAAGCGGAGGGTGCATAAGCAAATCGCCTGTAATCTCAAGAAATATATCATATATCTACAGCACTACAAATAAATTAGTAGGACTTCTCCGACAGCGTAGGAGAGTGTTTTTTATGAGAAAAGTCAGTCACATTAAAACACATTTCCTAATGCTTCTAGTGGCAATAATTTGGGGACTATCTTGGGCAATCGGTAGAATTCTATCATTGGAAATACCTCCTATGACAGGGGCCTGGCTCAGATATATCTTAACAATGATAATATTCTATATATGGTTTCTAATTCTTAAAATTAAAGGTAACAAAGTAAGATGGCTGCCAGATAAAAGAAGTACTTTTAGAAGTTTAATAATTATAGGATTTACAGGAGTCTTATGCTATCAATTCTTCTTTATGCATGGTATGTACTATACCGCTGCAGGGGATGCATCTCTAATCATAACATTCAACCCAATTTTTACTGTAATATTAGCCGCTCCATTACTCGGACAACCAATTTCTAAGAAGATGTTTTTAGGTTTATTCTGTGGATTTATTGGTGTTGGAATTGTTACAGGATGGAGTCCGAACACGCAGATTGATTTCGAGGATAGAATTTTAGGTGACTTCTTAATTTTATGCGCCTCATTATCTTGGGCTGCTACTACTAATATGACAAAAAGACTAATGGATGGAAGAGATGGGATTAATAACTATAATTCTTTAGAAATTGTAGTTTGGTATTCATTAATTGGAACGATAATGATGACCCCCTTTGTAATATATGATGTTTGGACTGATGGACTAATACTTCCAACAAGAGAAGGTTGGTTAGCGATTATATATTTAGGTGCATTTTCAACAGTTCTAGCGTACTACTGGTTTACAATTGGAATCGAAAAACTAGGCGCTACTGCCGCCTCTTCCTACATCTTCCTAGTTCCTTTATTTGGAATCCTCGGAGGATGGTGGTTATTGGAAGAAAATTTAGGATTTACAATAATTATTGGTTTTATAATGATTCTAATGGGAGTAAGAATTGTTCAAATTGAGAGCGCGAGATTAAAGACTTCTTGATTTAACAGTGACACCCACATAATTTCTGTTGCTCACTTATCATTAAATACGGTAGGCCAGTCGGCCGAAGTCGAGGTTGTTCAAATGGCACGTAAGCCCGCATCCATGTATCGTCGACTTAAAGGTCAGGCATTTACTAGACGTCAGTACACTGGAGGTGTACCAAATAATCGAATTCTACGTTATTTCATGGGCAATAGAAAGAAAGCAGAAGCAGGAGGTTTTCCTGTAAAAGTTGTATTATTAGCAGATAATTCTTGCCAAATACAAGATAAGGCATTAGAAGCAGCTCGTCAAGTTGCAAATGCAAGAATCAGAGGCGCTGCTGGCGATAACTATGCTCTGAGAATGCATACTTATCCACACCAAATTCTTCGTGAAAATAAACAAGCTACAGGTGCTGGAGCCGACCGTGTATCTCAAGGAATGAGGCAGGCATTTGGTAAAAATGTAGGTACCGCCGCACGAGTTCAGAGAGGTCAAACAGTAATTTCAATTGTAACTGATCCGGAACACTACGTTGTTGCAAGAGATGCATTGCGTAAGGCAAACTGTAAATTTCCTACACCTTGTACAATAAAGGTTGCTGAAGGTTCCGAGCATTTGAAAGGACTAGTCTGAGTGTGGGGGCATGATGCCCAAAGATCCTCTGACAATCTTGCATGAATCACTACGTGGTTCACCAATAATTTGGAAAGGAGAGTATCCTTATTTCATTCACCCAATTTCGGATGGGATTCCAAGAATGGATGCTGAAGTACTAAGAGCAACTAGAGACTTAATCGTTGAAAGTGTAGATTGGACGAATATTGATTTAATTGTGACTGTAGAAGCAATGGGTCTACCACTTCTAGCAGCTGTTGGTGATGCGACGGGAAAGCCTACTGTTGTTATTCGTAAACGCTCTTATGGCATGGAAGGTGAAACAAGAGTTGATGTATCTACTGGATATTCACAATCTACGGTTTATATCAATGACATAAAACCAGGAGAAAGAATTCTAATAGTAGACGATGTGATTTCAACTGGTGGTACATTGGAGCCTCTCCTAGAAACTCTAGAAAATATGGGAGTAATTCTCCAAGATATAGTGATAGCTATAGAAAAAGGCGATGGTCGAGAAAGACTGAATAATGAAAGACCCGAATGGCCTGTAAGATCTCTAGCAAGGATTGATATTATTGATGGAAAGGTAGAGATTGTAAAATAATGAGGTGAGAAATTGGATTTAGAGAAGCATGATTTCGAACTAGATGACTTGGTCGAACGGATCAAGGAAAATGATCATCGTTTAGTTGCATTACAAGTTCCAGAAGGATTGAAGATGCAGGCATTGGAAATGATGGATGCAATAGAAGATGAGTCAGCTGCAAAAGTAGTTTTAGCAGCTGATCCTTGCTATGGTGCCTGTGACCTAGTGCATGATAAAATGAAAATGATGGGGGTTGAATTAGTTGCCCATATGGGTCATTCTCAAATGAATATAGATTCCGGAATGCCGACACATTTTATTCCTGTAACATACGAAGGGGATCCAAAAATAGATCCAGTAATTCCTATTCTAATGCAGCATAAGGCAATTGCAGAAGAAAGGCTAGCAAATGTTGGTGAGGAAATTGACCTTACTAATGAGGAAGCGGTGGAAAGATTTGTCGACGCGGTCGGAAGAGTTGCACCTCTTACTGGAACTAAATTAGGGTTAGTTGGTTCAATTCAACATTTGCACTTATTATTTGATTACAAAAAAAGATTTGAAAATGCTGGTTTTGAAGTTGAGATTCCGGTTGGCGGGGCTAGGTTGACATTTCCTGGGCAAGTACTGGGTTGTAATTACTCAGGAGATGATCCTTCAATTGGGCATTACTTATTTTTAGGCTCCGGAGACTTTCATCCTATAGGTTTAGTAATGCATACCGGGAAACCTTTAGCATTACTTGATCCATATACTGGAGATGCAAGTGAGATGTCATTCAGTAGAATTGAAAGACTCCTAAGACAGAGAATGGGCCTTATTTTTGCAGTAGACAATGCAAAGAGTTTTGGTATCTTAATTGGTGAAAAACCTGGTCAAATGAGAAGAAACTTGGCAATCAGAATGAAAAATTTGCTTAAAAAACATGGGAAAAAAGGATATTTACTCGCTATGGACCATGTAGGCCCTGATTTGATTGATTTCTACCCTGTAGATGCCTTTGTTAATACCGCTTGTCCGAGAATTGCGATTGATGATGCAGTTAAGTATGCTAAACCACTTATCACTCCTTTCGAACTAGAAGTCTCTCTAGGTGAGAAAAATTGGGAAAATGGATATCAATTTGATGAAATCCCATAAATCATTATCAAATATTTACCAAACTGATAAAGATTCAGGATAGGTCTAAGAACGACCGAATAAAGAACGTACTGATGTCAGGATACCTCGACCGCATAGGCGCAGGCAAAGTCTTGGTTAATAGAGAGCCTTTTTCATTTGACTGGACACCTGAACAATTAGTTGGAAGAGATAGTGAACTGACAGAATTAGCTAGTTTGTTCACTCATGTAGAAAATCATAATTCAAGTTGTCGAGCAGTAATTACAGGCCCTGTTGGCTCAGGAAAAACAGTCCTAACGAGACGCTTTGGACATGATCTGTTAAATCATTTAGAAGGAAAAAGGAAAGTAACTCTAGCACATGTAAATTGTAGAAATCATCCCTCAACATCACAGGTATTGCAACGAATCGCATTAACATTGGATTCGGGACACCCTGAGAGAGGACTTAGCTCAGGAGAAATGATACAATCAATTCGGAGAAATCTAATCTCACATAACTGTCATCTACTTTTGATTCTTGATGAGGTCGATTTGCTAATAAGAAGAGATAATTCTGATTTGATATACAAGCTTCTCAGAATTGATGAGGGACAAGAAAAGCAAGGATCTCTATCATTAATTCTAGTTAGTCAAGACCCCATGCTGTTGAAGCTATTCGAGCCCGCAATAATCTCCAGATTGGGGGCGAGTAATATTCTAAAAATGAGTCCTTATGATAAAAAAGGATTGACTGATATTGCTAGACAAAGAGCAGATATAGCTTGTAGAAATGGCTCTGTAAGTGAGGAAGTTCTGGAAAAAATAGGAGTTATGGCTGCTGAATCGGGAGATGCTAGATTAGCAATTGAATTACTTGATTCATCTATTAGAAGAGCTGAATCTTCTGGAAGAGGAGAAGTTCTTATTGAGGATATTGAACAAAGTTCTGCCAGAGTTGCAGCAATAGAACCTAGTCAAGTAGATGGACTCACAAAAGATCAGAAGTTAATCATGCTTGGACTCTGTAGAAGATTGAAGAAAGAAGCAGAGATAAATACAGGAGATGCAGAAAAACTTTACAAAATTGTTTGTGAGGAATATGAAGTTAAGACTAGAAGCTATACTACATTTTGGAAACACCTGAAATTTTTAGAAAGTCAAGGATTGATTGAAACTAGGAGTGGAAAATCAAATGTTGGGAGAGGTAGAACTCAATATATAACTATGAACAATGTAGCACCCGCAAATTTAGCAAATAGAATCGAGAAAGAATTACAAAGATGATTATTCAGTTTGAAATCGTCTTCCGAACCGCTCTTATAGGGGTCGTATGTCGGCAAGTCGTCTAAGGTGAGTAAAATGGCAGGTGAGCAATCTTTCAAGGCTGTAATCAATGATACTAGGCCGAGTGCAAAAGGTCGTTCATTCTCAGTAGAGATTACAGGATCAAATTTCAATCACTTCTTAGGTAAAAAGATTGGTGATTCAGTAGAAGGAATGTTTGTAGGAGATGGAGAACAAACATTGAATGGATACAAGCTTCAAATCACTGGAGGGTCAGATAAAACAGGCCGACCTATGCGTTCCGAACTCGAAGGTGGTAACGTTAAATCAGTTCTTATTACAGCAGGGACAGGTTACAAAGGTAAGCGTTATGTTAAGAAAAATTCTAAAATTTATCGTTACAAATATGATGGATTGCGTCGACGTAGAAATCTAAGAGGAAATACAATTAGCACTGATACTCGACAACTAAATCTTAAGGTTCTAGAATATGGTAAGAAATCTCTAGGTTCTATCCTTGGCGATGAAGAGGAGTGAATCGTAGGGGATGATGCTTCTGGCTGAAACTAAAAGACAGCCAGAGGTGAATATAGGTATGGTCGGACATGTCGATCATGGTAAAACTACTTTGACTAAAGCACTTTCAGGAACTTGGACAGATACTCATTCTGAAGAAAGAAAAAGAGGAATTAGTATCAAACTTGGATATGCTGATACCACATTCTATTGTACTAAAGATGGAAACTATTATGCTAAGGGAAAACATCCAGATGGAAAGAAAGATTCTGAAAAAGAATTACTGAGAGTTGTTTCCTTTGTCGACGCTCCAGGTCATGAAACTCTAATGGCAGTAATGATTTCAGGTGCATCTATTATGGATGGAGCCTTATTACTAATCTCTGCAACAGAAAAATGCCCTCAACCACAAACAAGAGAGCATCTAGCAGCTTTAGAAATAGCTGGAATTAATAATATTGTAATTGTACAGAATAAAATTGATCTAGTGACAGAAGAAAGGGCTATAGAATCGTTCAATGAGATTAAACAATTTGTGAAGGGAACTCTAGCAGAAAAGGCACCAGTAATACCTATTTCTGCTCATCACGACGTTAATCTTGATGTTTTGATTCAGGCTATTGAACACACAATTCCCACTCCCGATAGAACGAAAGAAGATACTGGATTAATGTATGTTGCCAGATCTTTTGATACGAATAGACCTGGTGCTCGTCCAAAAGATCTTTCCGGAGGAATAATTGGTGGAAGTATAGTTGAAGGATCTTTTTCAGTAGGTGACAAAATCACTATCGCACCAGGAAGAAGAATCAAAGCTGGAAATAAAATCCGATGGGAGCCTTTAGAGACAAATATCGAGAGTATTAAGGGTGGAGGATTGAATCTAGAAACTGCTCATGCTGGCGGATTATGTGGTATTGCTACACCATTAGACCCTGTTACAACTAAGGCAGATGAATTATCGGGACAAGTGATGGCAAAACAAGGGGAACTACCTCCTATTTGGGAGACTCTAGAACTAAATTTAGAACTATTAGAAAAGATGGTTGCAGGAGCAGAAGGAGAATCAGATCCAGTTCGACCCTTATCGATGAATGAAATGTTAATGATTAATTCTGCTACAGCTACTTCAGTTGGAACTGTAACAAAAAAGGGTAAAATTTCGAAAATCGCCCTTCGTCTACCGATTTGTGCTAAGGTAGGTAGTAGAATTACACTATCAAGAAGAGTTGGTTCCAGATGGCGTCTGATAGGCCATGGAACAATTGTGGGGTGAACCAACTTGCAATGCGTCCTAATAGACGCTTGTGGATGGGCTGCATTAATTGATGCTGATTTAAACATAGATATTGCGATGAGTAAGATAATTGGAAAACCTAGATATCTATTATTAGGAAAAGTCAAACAAGAATTAGAATCATTATCAAAACAAAGAAAAGGACTATTATTGAGTCTATTGGAAAAAAAATCGGAATTAATTGATTCACCTACAGGATTAAGACATACTGACCAAATGCTATTAGAATTATCTAGAGAAAACGGATGGCCAGTATTAACAGTTGATAGAAGATTAAAAGAAAGGCTAATTAATACCGGAGGATCTTATATTGAGGTTACTTCAAAAAATGTATTGAGACTAATACAGAATTAAGGTAAAGTGAATAATCTATCATCTCCATGGCCGTCTAATAAACCAATTCTTACAGCAGCATCAATCCATGCATGAGCATAATTAATGGCGCCAAATGCACGGACTAAGTCTCCATTATTCATGAAGTAGAGAGCATCTTTTTGATAGTCATCACACATCCTGAGCATTGTTTGGAGTTTTTTCTCATCTTCACTATTTTTCGTAATAGAGGTGGCTTTTTTTCTTGCTTGTGTAGTTAAATTAAGGTACTTCTCCACCTTTTCTTTAGAAACTATATTCCCATTATCTGACATCATCATTCCTCAAAATTCTTTCGAAGCTGCTACACTTAATTTAAACAAGCGAGTTCTTCCTTGTTTTCTAACCGACAACATACCCGATTTATGAAGGCTGTTGTATAATTGAGATAGGCGAGGTCGACCAACCTCTAGCCTGGCCTGTAATTCATCATCCGATGGAGAAATTTCTCTAATTGATGCAGCTTCTAAAATCATTCTTTCGGCATCAGAGAGCGAATAAAATCTATTGACATCTAATTCTTGATCTTCCTCCCAGGATGGAGAAAATTTTGATTTAATTATGTAATTATTAGTCACATTTTCATTACTTTGATCTTGATATATTGGAATTGAGTCTACCAATTCTATTGGAGCTAAATCTTCAAAAACAGGTTCTTCAATTTCTATTTCCTTGGAAATAGGTTGTTCAATATAACCTTCTTCAAAATTTGTTAGAGAATCATTCTGAGCAGGGGGTTTTGATATCGTCTCTGGTATAGTAGAATGGAATGATGGTTCAACTGACCATTCTGCCCCTTCAATAGAAATTACTTCTTCATAGTCAGTAGATTGTATATTTTGATCCATTCTTGCTTCTGTTAACATCGTTTCGACTGATTTATCTTCATTCTCAATCTCTGGAATTTCTTCATTAACATAGTTTTCTAAAGTCGACTGAGGAGGTTTTTCATCGGCATAAGTAATTGGAACTTCAGGCATGGTCTCATTTTTCATATCTGAGGTTGTTTTTTGTAGTCTCTTTCTAAGAAATTTCAAGCCCTTATTTTTTGTATCATTGGTAAAATCCAATAAACTCTCAGGAGGTTCTGTGCCTGGAGACATAAACAACTCGGTCTCTGTTTTGATTTCATTATAATCTCGAGAAGTTAATAAGTTGATTCTTTCATCTTCTTCAGGAATAATTTCTTCATAATCAATAAAATCATCATTGATTTCCGGAAAGTTCTCTGACCATTGTAGCTTTTCTTCTGCAATATCTCGGTTATTTTCTTCGATGGAATGAGGATCAGATAATGGAGATTCTTCTTCCTCAAAATCCCACAAATCAGACGGTTCTTCATCAATAAAATCATCATTTTCTAGATTTGGTTCAATAATTTCTGGAAACGAAATTTCATCCTCTGAATTGTTACTTTCTACAATTTTATTTCCAATATAATCTATATCTTCGGACATAGATTTATTTTGAGTTTGTAAAGACATTAGACTTTCCAAGGTTCCTTGATAGCCAAGATTCCTTTCTTCATCGACTAAACATTTCAAAATTCTTATGACGGATCTTGGATTTCCTCCAGTTCGCTCATAAATAGAATTAAGTATCATCGAATTTATTACCCACCTCTCCTTAGATTTGAGCCTAATTCTATTATTTATCATCTCTTGAATCTCAATTTTAGAGAAGTTTTCTAATCGATCCGGTTCATCGAAAAGGTTTCTTATTCCATCATCTAATTCCAAATATTGAGATTCAGACAGACTAACAATTACCATTGCCCTAAGTCTGGAAAGAACTGGACAAACTCTAGATAAGAAAGAATTAATATTAATTATTTGTGGAGGATAATCTAAAGCTATGATTGGCAAGGGACCTTTGTCTTCATCGAACAAAGATATTAAATTTTGAGATAATTGATTCATAGTAGTAATCGATTGAAAAGAGCCAAAGTGAGTCAATATTTCATGCAGCATTACCTTCGTCTGATCTCCCTCCTCGGACAAAAACTGACCAATAAATTTTTTCGGAGTCTGTGAAGAAATTGCATTAATCATCGAAGTTCTACCAGAACCTGGTTCTCCTACTAATAGAATCATTCTTGGAGAACCTGAATGAATATGTTCTCTCCATCTATGAAGTATTTCTTTTCGTCCAACTAAATCCTGAGCTCTTGACGATTCAATAGGTCGGTTATCGAAGGGATTACCACGCAAAGCGGGTAAATCGATTGAGCCTACTCCACTTCTGTACATGTGTGTCGGTAAGTATAGTAGTTCATAATATTCACGCTTAATTACGCTTTAAAAAGTATAAATTAACGCTTTTTTTGGGTTTGTAAATTTGAAAAGTCTTTAAAATGGAAAAAAATACATTTATTAGCATTTTTATTAACGCTTTATTAACGCTTTAGAAATGCGTTAACGATGCGTTAATGGCTAAATTAACGCATAAATTAAGAGAAAAATGATGAAAAAATAATTTTTTTAGAATGAGAACTCGAGTAGAAAAGAGTATAATCAGGTTATTCAATAATTTTTACATACATAGATAATCATCACATTCAAGCATTTTAAAGCAAAGATATTACAAACAGTATGTCTTGGCAAAGAATGGTGAAGACATGCCAGTAGATAACAGCCGATTGAAAGGATTTTACAAACTATCAGTGCCTGAAAGAAGAGAGAAGTTAGCACAACTTGCAGGATTAACATCTGAACAAGTAAATGCTTGGGCTGATTCGGAATTGTCAGAAGATACTGCAGATAGAATGATTGAGAATGTTGTAGGCAGATATTCATTACCAATAGGAGTAGCTACAAACTTCATAATTGATGGAGAACATTACTTGATTCCTTTTGTAGTAGAGGAAGCAAGCGTAGTAGCAGCCGCATCTAATATGGCTAAGAGATGTCAGATGAAAGGAGGGTTCAAGTCCAATAATACAGATCCAATAATGATTGGTCAGATTCAAATCGTAAATTGCAAAGATCCTGAGGCTTCAAAAAAATCTATCCTATCTGCTAAAGATGAGTTAATACAATTGTGTAATGATGTTGATCCTATCTTAGTGAAATTTGGAGGAGGTTGTAAAGATGTAGAAGTTAGAATTATCGAAACTATGTCTGGCCCAATGGTCATTGTACATATTTTAGTCGACTGTAGAGATGCAATGGGAGCAAATGCTGTTAATACTATGGCAGAAACGATCGCACCTAAGATTGAGGCTTTATCGGGCGGCACGGTCATTCTAAGGATAATCAGTAATCTTGCAATTCATAGACTGGCCAGAGTTAGTGCGATATTTACCCCAGAAGAGATGTCTGATAATGGAGATTCAGAACAAGGTTCTGAAGTAATTGATGGAGTCATACAAGCTTACCATTTTGCTGCTGCTGACCCTTTCAGGGCGACTACACATAACAAAGGAATCATGAATGCTATTTCCCCAATTGCAATAGCTTGTGGGCAAGATTGGAGAGCTATTGAATCAGGAGCGCACTCCTACTGTGCACATGAAAAACAATATACTTCAATGACTCATTGGGAAAAAGATGGAGATGGGAACCTAGTAGGGAGTATAGAATGCCCAATGGCGGTTGGGTTAGTCGGAGGTGCTGTAAGAATTCACCCTGGAGCTCAAACAAATGTTGCCCTTCTAGGAATAAAAAGTGCAGATGATCTAGCAAAAGTCATGGCAGCAGCAGGAATGGCACAAAATTTAGGTGCATTAAGAGCTTTAGCAACTGTAGGTATACAAGCAGGGCATATGAAACTGCATCTGAAAAATATGATTAGTTCAGCAGGGGCTATGGATGATGAAATCGATTTAGTAGCCAGTATGGTCAAAGAAAGTGGAGAAAGGATAACGATGGCCGCTGTCGAAAACGCACTAAATACCATAAGAAATGGATAGTATTATTCATCTGAATTATTTACTTCGTCATCTCCGGTAAATTCTGTAATTGACATCTGTTCATCGGGAGCCAGAGATGCTGCTAATTGAGCACTTGTTAATCCAGCCTTAGCTGCTTCGGAACGAAACCAAGTACGAACAGCTCGATAATCAACTTCTGGACAACCAAAATATTCAGCGAATCTTCTAGTAGTGGTAAGTCGTCTTGTTAGACCGTCTCTACGCCTATCAATTAGACCTAGATTGGCTAAATCTCTGACATGATCATAGGCTCTTTGACCTAACATTTCAACTAATTGGGATTGAGCCATTGGCTGATGGTAAGCAATCAATGCAGCAGCAGGAAGGAGTCTTTGAGGAGTATCTGGACGGAATGATTCGGGTAGAAAAGGAGAAAGATTTGGGCGTACTTCGAAAATCCAACGTCCAGAAACCTCAGTTAATTGTAATGCTGAATCTTGTCTCCTCTTAATCCTGGAACGTAATTCCTCTAGAGATGATCCGACCTCATCAATTGGTTTTTCGACTATTTGTGAAAGTTCATCGGTAGACATTGAACGCCCTGAGGTGAACATTATCGCCTCGAGAATTACCGAAAGATTCGCTTCATTCATTGAACAATAATCCTCCTGGAATATCCGACTTTGGATTGATTCTATTTGTTAAAGTAGAGAAATTATCGTCATCTAGATGGAGATTCTTTAGAGAAATATTTCCCTCATTGTCTTGTGAAACCTCTGCATAACCCCTATGTGTGAGAAACAATGAAGATACTAATGCAGTAACTTGTGCTTCTGATTCTGCCTCTTCTTGACTAATTCCTGATTTGACGGAATTCTGAGTGAGAATATTCACTATTTCCCTAAGATCCATTGATTCATTATTAGCAATTGTTCGGCTACGTAATGCATTCCATGTTCTTTCTAAATCATCTTCAAGATTTTCAACATGTAAACTTCCTCCAAATCTAGCTCTTGCTTTTTCATTAGCTTCACGACGTTCTTTAGCGATTTGTTCCCTCATCCTTTGCTCCTCAGAAAGCCTTCCTGCTGCTTGAAGCCCCATTAGAAGTTCTCCTAAAGTCACAGGCCTTCCTTCTTCACGATGTATTCTTCCTTCGAACATACTTGGAAGGACTTCATCTGCAGCACCTGTAAGGACTCCTACTGAGAAATTATAGTCTTCATCTGAGAACTCACTCTCCCATGAATCTTCAAAATCCCATGTATCTTCAATTTCTTCTTCAATTAGAGACCTTTCTTGTCTCTCAATAAGTGAAGTTGCCTGACCTCTGAGAATAGCCCAAGCCATACGTACTAAACGTCCACAGGTTGGTAAATCTATATTTTCTGAATTATTTATTCTCTCAGTAAATAATTCTAAAAATACCGATAAGTCGACATCCCAAGGGTCTAAATCACTATTTTGGAATAACTGGAAAACCAAAGCAACTGAACGATCGAAAGGATCAATCAAGAATTGATGTTCAGCCTCCTCTACTTTGGATAATTCTACCAATCTATCTAGATAACGATTTGTTTCGAGATCGGTATCTCCTCCAAGTAGTCGAGAAACAATATCATCTCTCATAGTGCAACCATCAAAAACAGACAATCAATCACCTAACTCTACATCTACTTCAGAAGATTGATTTTCTTCTTTGATGTCAATAACATTTTCATCAGAAATAACTTTCTGAATAATATTTGCCTCACCAATATCTTCGCTCCAATCTTCTGTCCTTTCTCTTAGTGCTTCTAAATTTTTATTTTCAACCGATTGAGTTAATTCTTCTGTTCCTTCTGAATCAACATCCAAATCAATACCAGCCCTTCCAGCGAGTCCACCAAGAGATTTAGGAGCCCCAAGTGGTTCAGGAACTCTGGGCATTTGACTAGGGTCAGGCAATACTAATTCTGAACGTTCATCATCAGACTGCTTTCTTGCTGCCTCTTCTTTTTCTATTTCTTCACTCATTTGCAGAGCAGCTGCACGGTCGAAATCAGTAATTCTACGACTACAACCATCACCTGCATGAGTAATCCCAATGTGATGATTTGCTAGGTTCAAACTAACTTTTCTTAATGTAACCATAATGAATTGAGCTCTTTGTGAACGCATTAAACACAGTGTAGCAATTAATTCCGAATTAAACGGATCTAAATTCTGATCTACTTCGTCGAAATAGTAGAATGGGCTGGGTTCATAATCTTGGATTGCGAAAATCAAAGCTAAAGCAGCCATAGACTTCTCCCCACCAGAAAGAAGATTTCTTCTAGTTTTACTATTCTTGCCCGGCGGGACACAGTCCATCTCTAAACCACCATCGAAAGGATTTTTCTTATTTTCTAATCTTAAACTACCAATTCCACCAGGTTGTAATTTTTCATAAACTCTACTAAAGTTTTTATTTACATGATCGAATACTAATAGTAGCCTCTTCTTTCTTTCTGATTCTAGTTTTTCAGCAATTCCAACTAGATCATCTCTACGCTGTCTCAGAATTTTCCCATCTTCTACGAGACCTGCTATACGTTCAACAGCAATGTCATACTGTTCTATTGCCAACATATTGACGTCACCGAGATGACCGAGGCGCCTTTCAAGTCCCTGCACAACTTTTTGCGCCTCGGCCACAGTGGGTAAATGGATTTCTACAGATGGAATTTCAATATTCTCAGCTGCTAATTCGGCAACAATTTCATTCACTGCAGCCCTTTTCTGTTCAATCTGAATATTCAATTCCTCAATTCGTGAATTGAATGTTTGACGATTTTGTGACCTTGTTTCTAAAGAAGCCCTTAAACTGGCTCTTTCTTCTACAATTGTTTCCCTTCTCTGAGTTAAGATCTGTTGTTCTTCGTCGAATTGTGAAGCCTGACCTTTAAGATCTATAAGTAAATCTCTAGATTTCTGGATTGTGATTTCAAGATTATTGACTTCTTTCTCAGCGTCTTCTATCGATTTCTCTTTGGAAGATATCTGCCTTTCCAAATCTAATAATCTATCAGTAAGAATTTTCAACATTTCATTAGTTCGAAGTATAGAAGATTCAGAATGCAACTTAGTCCTCTCTGCTTCAGTCCTGGTTTTCTCAGCATTACGAAGGATTTGAGAAAGATGGTCCGGTGTATGATTTTGCAATTCTTCTGCGGCTTTAGTTCTAGATTCTAATGCTTCGAGATATTTTTCATTGGCTTTATCTGCATTAGATTTAGCAGAATTAAATAAACTCTCAGAATTAGTGAGCTCTCCTCGAGCGGCCAATACTTTCTTTCCAATATCATCTACATCTTTTTGCGCTCTGGAGAAATCAGATTTCCATTCTCTAATTTTTACAGATTGATCACTATCATCTAATCCATGAATTTGATCTCTAAGATCTTGTTGATTAGTTCTTAATTCCCTTAAAGCTGCTTCAACAGTTGAATATATCAGATTTGCTTCTTCTAATGCCCTCTCTAATTTATCAGTACCTAACTGTGCAGGATTACCGCCTCCGAAACTAGGTCTTGAAGGCCCTACTGGGGAACCACCTGTCATTGCTCCGGAACCTTCTATGATGTCTCCTTTGAGAGTTACCATTCTTGCACCACCCATATTTTTCCTAGCTATATCCATTGACTGAACAATCAAGGTATTCCTTGAGGCATATCTAACTGCTGTATCAATCTCTAAATCGTATTCTAATAGGTCATGAGCAAAACCAAGGACTCCAGGATTTTTGGATACAATCAGAGTTCTGCCCTGAGGTCTTGAGACACTCAATTTATTCAAAGGAAGGAATGTTGCACGCCCTCCACCATTAAGTCTAAGCCATTTTATACATTCTGCCGCAACCTCGTCATTAGTTACAACTATGCTCCTAAGCCCATTACCTAATGCTATAGCCAACGCATCTTCATGAATGGTTTCTTTAGGAGTGCATAATTCACCTAATGTTCCAAGAATACCTTTAATTTCACCGCTTTGCCTTAATTTAGAAAGTGCAGCGATTGTAATTGCGGAACCCGGACGATTTGCTTTTGCTTCTTGACGTGCTCTAGCTTTGGCTAATGCAAGTTCAGCATCTCTAGCCTTGATTTCCGACCGATCTCTATCTTCTCGCAGTTCAATTTCCTGCTTAGTCAGTCTTTGTAATTCGTTAGCTAAAAATGTTCTATCTACTTTTCCATCACTATTCTGAATATCCTCACCCAATAACTCTAGATCATCTCTAGTTAGTGTTGCTTGTTCGTATTCGACCTCTAAATCGGCTAATTTCTCAGAAGAAATATTTGTATTTTGTTCAGCCCTGTCGGATTCTAATTTGGCATTGGAATATTCTTGATGAGTTTGAGTGACTAATTCTGTGGCTTTACCAAGTGCTCGGTTCAAATCTCGACCTAGACGATCCCCAGATTGGATGGCTTCTCTAGCTTGAGTCTCGTCAAGTGCCGCATTAGCCAAATCTTCTTCGGAATTAGATAAATTTATTTCTGCTTCTTCTAAATCTTGATTTGCAGCTCCATGAGCATCCTTAACTTTGAGATGGTCTTCACGAATTATATCAATATCTTCATTGGTTGATTCAATGATTTTTAATTGGTCACCAATCCTATCAGTATTAGTCTCAATATCAATTTCATGCTTACGAATAGTTTCGAATAGTTCTTTCGCATCACCACTCATTATATCATCTAAATCATTTCCGATTTGAACTAATTCCTCATCAAATTTCCCTAAATCAATATTTCCATCTCTAATTTGCTCAGTCAAGTCACTAACTTTTTGACTATAATTTGAACGTTCATCACCTAGTAATCGTACTTCATCCAATCTATTCCTATGCCTAGACTGTTGTAAAATCATTTTATTTTCATCTAATTCTTCTTTGATGTCTTTAAATTTCAAGGCTTGTTGCCTCTCTTTTTCCAAACCTTTGAGTCTCTTTTTCTGTTCATCTTCAAAAAGATCAATGGTCTCAATATTATTCTCTACTGCTTTTCTTTGATTGTTTGCACGTCGGATTTCATCATCATACGCAGTAACACCAGCAACTTCTTCTAAAACTCCTCTTCTTTTGTGAGGAGTCATTGTAGCTAGAGTAGTTACATCTCCCTGTAATACAATATTATATCCATCTCCATGTAAACCAGCTTCTGCTAAAACTCTCCTCATTTCTGTAGCAGAAGAAGGATTACCATTAATGTAATATGAAGAAACAGTATCATTTTTTCGATTCAATCGGACTGAACGTGTAAATGAGACTTCTGCAGTTTCAATCCTTAATCTGCGTCGACCATCCGGTTCTGGCTCATTCTTGAATACTAGTGTAGCAGACATACTCCTTGCAGCTTTGCCTCTTCCACCACCATTGTAAATTAACTCAGAAACATTAGATGCTCTAAGAGACCTAGTAGATTTAGGCCCCAAAACAAATTGTATTGCATCACCACAATTCGATTTACCAGACCCATTTGGACCGGTGATTGCAGTGAAACCTTCTTCGAAAGGAATTACAATCTCACCACCGAAAGATTTGAAATTTTCCAGTTCGATTCTTATTAGATGCATCCCATCACCGTGTAATATCAGCAATTTATCGCCGACATCATTAATCGGCTGCCGCATTTTACTCTATGAACGTTGAGGAGAACTTGGTCGCTATACAACGAAAAAACGACCTCTTTTTTGAAGCCGAAAAATAGTTCTAATAAGCGAAGATTCATTGACAACTAGGTCATGGAAGTAACATGAGCGGCGGAGGCCATGGTGAATTAATGCCGGCTGTCGACATAGCAGTAATAGGTTCAGGCATTGCAGGATTATTTTTAGCTAATCGGTGTGCTGAAAAAGGCTTGAGTGTCGCATTAATAACAAAAAAAAGTATTTCTACATCAAATACAAATTGGGCTCAAGGTGGAATCGCAGGAGTCTTAGACCCAAATGATGAAGTTGCGATAGAAGCACATGTCCAGGATACATTATCTTCAGGGGCGGGTTTATGTGATGAAAAAGTAGTAAAATCAGTCGTCTTAGAAGCAGCAGATAGAATCAGAGATTTAGAAAATCACGGAGTTCGATTCGATAGAAATCTAAATGGTGAATATGATAGAGTTAGAGAAGGCGGACATTCAAATCGAAGAATATTACACTCAAAAGATGCAACAGGAGCAGAAATAGAGAGAGCACTTACAAAATCTGCATCTAATGAAATTAATGGGAACTTCATGATTTATGAAAATTGGATGGCAGTAGATTTGATTCAAAGAGAATATGGAAATCCAAAAAAAGGAATAATTGGTTTATGGTGTTTATCACCTTCAGGTATAGTTCATACACTACCTGCGAAATCAATAATCCTAGCTACAGGAGGTGTGGGTTTTCTACATTCTTCCACGACTAATCCATCGATTGCAACCGGTGACGGAGTAGCAATGGCATTTCGCTCTGGAGCAAGTATCAAAGATATTGAATTCATCCAATTCCACCCTACTTCTCTAGTAAATGATGACTCAAAACCATTCTTGATTACCGAAGCGATGAGAGGGAAAGGTGCTGTATTAATGATGGTTAATGATTACCAGAAATGGAAATTATCAAAGGATAAATCTCCCGAAGATTTTTCATTTATGTGGAAATATTGCGATGAAGGGTCTTTAGGGACTAGAGATGTAGTTGCTAGAGCAATAGATTCTGAGATTAAGAAAACGGGAGATAGGAATGCACTACTAATTACAGAGCATTTAAACAGAAATGAATTATTAGAAGAATTTCCAAATATAGAAAAAAAATTATCTTCATATGGGATTAAATTGGGTATTGATCCTATTCCAGTAATTCCTGCTGCACACTATATGGTTGGTGGAGTCGACGTAGATTATTCAGGTAGAGTGAAATTGGGGGACGAAATAATGCCTGGATTATACGCTATTGGAGAAGTAGCTAGGACAGGTTTACATGGGGCCAATCGACTTGCATCAAATAGCCTTCTTGAAGCAGTTGTTTATTCAGAAAGAGCTGCCAGGGACTTGATTCAAATGGCATCAAAAGATGAATTGCAAGAATTGCCAAATGACTTACCCTTTTGGCGTGCAGACGACCTAAAGGTCTTAGTCGAGCATGCACCTCTACGTGCAGATTTACATGCATTGAGAACAACTATGACTATGGACGTAGGAATAGTAAAGAATTTTAACAGATTGAAGAGAGCAAAGAGAAGAGTTACTCATTTGGAAGAAGAAGTAAGAAGAATTTGGGAATCTTGCAAGCCAACTCAAGACTTAGTAGAGTTGAGAAACCTAATACTAGTTGCGAAACTTGTAGTTGATGCATCAATTGATAGGAAAGAAAATATTGGACTTCACTACAATCAAGATCTAGAAGACTAATCAATAATAGATGACTTTTCAATACCTTTCACTAGTCCATGTAGAATAGCATTACAAGGAGTTGGAATACCTTCTGATTCTCCACGCATTACTACTGCTCCACATAAAGAATCAATCTCTGTTTCTCTTCCAGCCATAATATCTTGAAGCATTGAGCATCTATTGTCGGGAGATATTGAAACTACCTCTCTCAGATAGCTTTCCAATTCAATATCACCGAGATCAACTCCACTGGCACGTGCAACGATTGCTGCTTCTCTCATAGCTTGCATTGCCTGTTGCCAAAGTGAGGTTACCTCTAATAGTGCACCATTCCTCACACCTGCAATAGAACAAACCGGATTAATTGCAACATTTATTAGCAGTTTTTTCCATAAAATCTGTTGAATATTTTCTGATTTTGAGGCATTTAATTCAGCATCATTCAGAATTTCTAATACAGAATCAACATGTACCTCACCTTTCTCATTTAGTGGACCAAGAATAATCTCACCTCTACCGACCCAATTAACTTCACCGTCATTGTTTTTCCAAGCTGCGTGAGTGACCGAGCCAACAATTACTCTATGACTGCCAACTTTATGAGCTAAAAATTCTGCGTTGCCAAGACCATTTTGAATAGTCAAAACACAACCATTTACACTGACTAATTCTTCAGCAAGTTTAGATAAAGTATGATTATCTACTGTCTTTCCACAGACTATAGCAATATCGCAAGTATTTCGAATCTGCTCAGGAATAGGCCCTGAATTACTATCCACTAGTAAGTATCTTTCACTAGGAACTACCTCAATACTTCCTTCTGGAGTATGTAATACCAGCCCTAATTCTGAAAGATTAACTGAGGTACTACCTCTAGATATACATATAATCTCAACATCAGTATCTGCTAATGCTCCAAGAATAATACCCCCAATTGACCCAACACCAATAATGGCTATTCTCAATTGAGGCAACCTCCAATTGGACACTTGGAAACAAAATTTAGTACTAAACCATTAGGATTTTGAGAAATCCAGAATACTCTCCAAACTTCATCACTATCATCATTAAGGGAAATATTAACATCCACACTACCATTAGAAGGTATTTGATTTGGGAATGAAATATCTAATGAGGTGTCGCTCTGTAAATTAGAATATATATCAACAGTCAAAGAAAGATTTTCTGATTCTTGTGAATGTAATGTCAAATCAGAGAAAGGTAAGCTAGAATCATTCAGCGGAGATCCATCTAGAGAAATTCCCAATCCTGGATTTAATATCATAGCCCTAGAAACCCCTTCTCCACAATTCACTAGCCAACCTTCTTCCGGAATTAAGAGATTTTTTTCACTGGAAGTCTCTTCTAAAATTAATGGCGACCCATGAATTAATGTAAGATTTTCTTCTGAATTCAAATCGATTTTAGGAAAATTAGCATTAAAGGGGCAAAAAGGCGATACTTTGTTCTCAGAGTAAATTACTCCTTCAAACATCATATTGAGACCGATTCCGAAATTAGAATTTGAGAAAATATTTGTAAATGAGTTATTGATAGGTAATTGCCATTCCGTTATATTTCCATTATCTTGTTGAAAAACTAATTTTGGGGCCATTCTGAAATCAAAAATTCCATTCCTCTCTACAGATAACGATTCCCAGCCACCTCTTTCAGCGATCAAACAAATTTCATGAGGGCCTTCTGTAGACAAATGCCCTGAATCTTCTAAAGACCAAAACGGATTCATTTTGACAGATAGATTTCCAGTTTGGTTATCCACCACTTCTACTATATTACAAATCTTATTTTTACTGGAAGTATTATCTCTTTCCCATGTTGGACTAGGAGAGGTG
This sequence comes from Euryarchaeota archaeon UBA605, assembly GCA_002504905.1. Taxonomy (GTDB): domain Archaea; phylum Thermoplasmatota; class Poseidoniia; order Poseidoniales; family Thalassarchaeaceae; genus MGIIb-O2. The sequence continues at coordinate 93,416 of DATY01000001.1, forward strand.
ATATCACTATAGGTAATTGAAAGAATATGTTGTAATAATTCGTCATCTGATTCTATTATTAATCTCAATTGAACTGGAGTTTTATTTTCAGGGTAATTATCGTGTACTGAGAACTTAAATTCTCCCTCATTATTCTGATTAATACCCTCAAAGTTACAAATCATTTCATCATTGAAACAATCAGAATTGATAATCCACCTATCAGATTCTCCATCAATTAGAACCTTAATATTACCTGAAATTGACATGATTCCAGAAGTCTTTAATCCAAATGTTTTGTTCAACTCATCCCAGGATTCACTTGAGAATTCGTTTTCCCACTCAGAAATATCCAAACCACCATCCCAATCGCTGATATCATCTACCGGAGTTAATCCAGGGAACCCGATTAATATAATTGCCACTGTTACAGTTGTCAAAAAATTTCTTGATTGACTATCTAATGCTGAAGATTCATCTACAATAAAAGCGACAGGGATGTGCTCTCCACTAAATCTTCTCCAAGATGCTAGTGAAGCTAAAATTAGCCAAGGCCAAAATGTTGTTGAAAGAAAAACTAAGCACATGAATGTAAGAGTAAATAAGAAAATAGAGGTTGCATTTGTACTTTTATCTAGGTTTTTAGATCCTAGGATTGAATGTAAAATTCTATCTCCTGGGAATCCAGGTATGGGCAAAATCAAAATCCATCCGATTATAGATAATCCAAAACCCGCCAAAGCAATTGGGTGAAGCCATTGGAGTTTGATTCGAAATTCATCACCTATGAATATTCCAGATAATAAATCTACAATAAAATTAGGTTGCAAGAGTAATGGATTAGAAATAGATTCTGGAGGGTTTGCAGAAGTCAGCATCAATCCAATTAGAGAAAATATTGAACCAAAGAAAATTAGAACTAATATTGGAGATAGTTCAATTATTCCTAAAGAACGCCTATTTGGAAATGCAATAGTATCAACTCTTTTTTGACCGAAAACACCTACAATCCCAAATGGCCAGAAAGGAGAAATTAGAGGGAATGCTATAGGTACGAGATTACCTACATCTATTCGAAACAAAGAAGCAACATACTTCCTGATTAAATGAGCAGATAATATTGTTAAGAAAACAGGGAAACTGAAGTACATTATTGATTCTGATAATAATTCATAATTGAAAATTGATACATTATTTTCAAATTGTGATATCCAATAACATCCTGACAATGTCGTAAAGATGAACATTGTTAACCAAATTAATGACTGCTGCCATGAAGGCACATTTACTGGATCTACCGGAAATCTAGTTATAGAAAGGATTGGAGGATTTCCTTCATCGAGTAATGCTATCAAACTAAGTGGTTTCAAGTGTGAATTCAAGTCTACAAGAACAGTACTAACATCTTCTCCATCACGGGAATTAATCTCCCAAGATATCTCACTTAATCCTGACTGATTTCCTATTACGAAATAGCGACTACAAATTTCTTCCAAGAGTTCCCTTTGCCCCCAAGTCTCGGTATCAATTACTATTGATTCAACTTTTGACACCATCACACCTCCATCTCAATGTACAGTGAAACTAGAGCATCCCCTATCAAACCGTGTGTGAGACAATGAGAAAAAAGAATAACAAATTCATTTGTTCTTGAATCTCTTAAGACGGAAAGTTTCCTCTCTTTCCATTTCTTCAAGCCTAAGTTGAATAAAAGATTGAGCTTCTTTCATTTCTGGAATTACAACGAATTCAAGCGCATTAACTCTTCTTTTTGTGGCCTCAATTTCTTCCAATAGTTTCTTCAAGGTAGCCTCCATTTCTGCTGCTTTAACAATTTTAGCAATTAAAACAGAGTAGGAATCTGCAGACTCATCAATGTAAGGTGAACCCCCAATTATTCCCGTGGGTCTACTTTCAACAGTAGTAGTAAGGTTAGTTCCATCTACTTTAGGTACAACTACACCCATGATATTTCTTCTAGAAACCGTTACTTCCGGACCAGATGTCGCTGCTATTGCCGCACTTTTAACTGCTAATCCTCCTTCTATTGAGGATGCTAATGCAATTGATTTCAAAGCGTCACGATATGTCCCCACAAGTTCTTCCCTAGCTGCTATCATTTCTGCAAGTAATGTTCTAAACTCAAAGAATAATCCATCTCTTTTCATCTTGAGAAGGTTATAGCCACTAGATGTCTGCTTTATCCTGCGTTTCAAATTAATTAATTCAGAACGGGTTGGTTTGATGTCTAGTGCCATCTATCTCATCTCCTTAATACCTGAATCATTCTTTCTTTTCTGTAGGGTGATATTTATCTATCCATTTCTGATCAAGACGTACCAGATATTTAGTATCAATATTGGTTAGAAGTTCCCAAGCATAATCTAAAGTTCCTTCACCAATTGATCTATCTTCGTCTCGACTTTGCCTCAAAAATTGATTCTCAAATATATCTGCAAACTTAAGTAGTTGCAAGTCCCTCTCATTTAGAGCGTCTTCTCCAACAATTGCAACCAATCCTCTCAACTCTCTACCTTGAGCATAAGCAGCATATAATTGATCAGAAACTGATTTGTGATCTTCACGAGTCTTTCCATCTCCTATTCCAGCATTCATTAATCTCGACAGAGATGGTAAAACATTAATCGGAGGATAAATTCCTTTCTGATGAAGTTCACGCGAAATAACAATCTGACCTTCGGTAATATATCCTGATAAATCAGGAATTGGATGCGTAATATCGTCACCGGGCATAGTTAGAATTGGGAATTGAGTAATTGAACCTTTTTTACCCTTAACTAATCCTGCACGTTCATACAACATTGCCAAATCAGTGTACATGTAACCCGGATAACCACGACGTCCTGGTACCTCTTCACGAGCCGCCCCAATTTGTCGTAGAGATTCACAATAGTTCGTCATATCTGTATAAATGACTAGTACATGATAATCATGTTCAAACGCTAGATATTCAGCAGCCGTGAGAGCTAATCTAGGAGTTATTAGTCTTTCAACAGCCGGATCATCTGCAAGATTTACGAACAGACATGCATTCTCTAGGGCACCTGTTCTTTCTAAATCATGCACGAAGAAATTATACTCTTCGGCAGTTATTCCCATTGCACAGAAAACTACCACGAAATCGTCATCGCTATCAACTAACTTTGCTTGTCTAGCTATTTGCAAGGCAATATCATTGTGAGGTAAACCTGATGCACTGAAGATAGGTAACTTTTGCCCTCTAACTAAGGACGTACACGCGTCAATTGCAGATATTCCAGTCTGAATGAAAGATGATGGGCTTTGTCTTGAGTACGGATTAATTGCAGCGCCAATGATATCTGCCATTTCGTCTGCAACTATAGCAGGTCCTCCGTCTCTTGGACGTCCTGCACCATCTAGGATTCTGCCTATCATATCGGTACTAACTGGTAGTTTGAAAACATCTCCAAGAAACTTAATTCCTGTTTGTTTGTCAATAGATGCTGTTCCTTCGAAAACTTGTACAATCACTTGATCATCTGATGTATCAAGTACTTGGCCATTCTTTAATGTACCATCAGTAAGCCTTAATTCGACAATTTCTCCAAAGGCTACAGGTTCTGTCTTGTTTAGGAACACAAGAGGTCCCTTTACGTCTGTAATTGTTCTATATTCTTTTCCAGTCATTTATATCACCTCTAATTAGCCTCCATAGTATCGGCAATTTGTTTATTCATAGCCTCTAACATCTCATCTATCTTTTCTTCATACCCTGATTCGAACCTTCCTCTCATTAGGTCTGTACGAGCCGGGACATTAACTACATCTTCTAGTGCTGCACCACCTGCGATCGCTTTCTTAGATTCCTCTTGGAAAGACAAAATTGCTTTGGCCATAGTATATTGTAACTTCAAGTCACTGTATGTGTCTACATCATGGAAAGCATTTTGTTGCAAGAAAAACTCTCTAATCATACGAGCCACTTCAAGAGTTAGTTGTTGATCTACAGGTAATGCATCGGAACCAACTAACTGAACAATCTCTTGTAGTTCCGCTTCGACCTGAAGAAGAGCGCTTATTTCAGTTCTAATTTCTGGGAAGTCACTCTTTATGTTATCTCTATACCATTGATCCAACGATGGAGGGTACAAAGAGTAAGAATTCAACCAATTAATAGCTGGGAAATGCCTCTGTCGAGCAAGTCCGGCATCTAGACCCCAGAATACCTTTACGATACGTAAAGTACCTTGGCTAACTGGTTCGGAGATATCTCCACCAGGAGGCGATACTGCACCAATTACAGATACTGAACCATCTCCACCAGCTAAAGTTTCTACCCTACCAGCTCTTTCATAAAATTCAGCTAGACGACTTGAAAGATATGCTGGGTATCCTTCTTCACCAGGCATTTCTTCAAGTCTTGAAGAAATTTCTCTCATTGCTTCAGCCCATCGACTTGTTGAATCCGCCATTAGAGCTACATCATACCCCATATCTCTGAAATATTCTGCAATTGTGATTCCAGTATACACTGATGCTTCTCTTGCAGCTACGGGCATATTCGATGTATTAGCAATCATTGTAGTCCTATTCATTAATGCTTCACCAGTCTTAGGATCCATTAAATGAGGAAATTCATCAAGAACTTCGGTCATCTCGTTTCCTCTCTCTCCACAACCAATGTATACAACAATATCTGCATCGGACCATTTAGCAAGTTGCTGCTGAGTGACTGTTTTTCCTGAACCAAATGGTCCTGGAATCCCTGCAGTACCACCCTTAGCTAAAGGGAAAAGGAAATCTAAGATTCTTTGTCCGGTTTGTAAAGGAACTTCAGGAGCGTGTTTCTTTGTAAACGGACGTGGAGTTCTGACAGGCCACTTTTGCATCATTTGGACTTCCGTGCCATCCTCTAATGTGCACACAGTTTGAGTCACATTATAGTCTCCAGATTTAATTTCCTTTATTTTCCCGGATATACCAGGAGGGACCATAACCCTGTGTTCGATAGTTTTCGTTTCCTGAACAGTACCTAAAACATCGCCTGAAGAAACTGAGTCTCCTTTCTTAGCAGTTGCGCTGAAGGCCCATATCTTTTCTAAATCAAGACCATCAGCATCTACACCTCTTGTGATGAAAACACCCATTGTCTTTTCCAATTCAGGCAATGGTCTTTGAATACCATCATAAATTTTGGTTAATAGACCTGGCCCTAATTGAACAGACAGAGTCTGTCCTGTTCTGACAACTGGTTCACCTGGACGGACACCTGAGGTTTCCTCATATACCTGGATTACCGATTGGTCTCCATGTAATTCAATTACTTCTCCCATCAAACCTTCATCACCTACGCGCACAACTTCATACATTCTTGGAGAGATTCCTACTGCAGTTACAACTGGCCCGGAAATACGATAAATTACTCCATTTTCTTTACTCATTTCATTTCACTTCCTTTATTTTTTCCTAGGATTATTTCCATAAGTCGACTCCTAGTGCCGATTTAATAGACTCACGGAGGGTATTATCCTCTTCAGTCCCGATGCCCAAAACAGTGGGCGTGATACTCTCAGATAGCTGAATTCGCAACCTTTCTGGGAGTAGTAATAAATCAGAATTATCAATTACGATAACTCCTATTTCTTTTTCGTTTAGCAATGACTTCATTATTGATGTCATTTCATCTAGATCTTTTGGATTATATAGTCTCAAAACACCTGCGAGTTGGAATCCAAGAGTAAAATCTAGTGAACCTACTACTGCAATTTCCATATCCTCACCTCAAAAATCCATATGCGCTTCTAAAACCTCTGCTGTGAGGCCAATCGTCTTACCGCGCACTAAAAGACGAAGATTTTGTATTTCGAGTACTTTACGCTCGATATAATAAATCACTGGGAAAGCAGAAACAGGATTTAGATAAGCGAAACGACGCAAAATAGCATGTCTCTTGTGAGTTAATAGAGTGGCAATGGGGTCTAGAGAACCTGTTTCCTCAGATTTTTCTATTGCCTCATCAAAACCTGTATCATCAAATGCATTACTACGCCTAAGTGTATCGACAATTGCTTCACTAGACATTGCTTGAGAAACTTGGGACATTACTGATTGAGGAATTCTTCCACCCGGAATAACCATCTGTAAACGTTTGTCTGGAGAAATATTCTGACGAAGTTCACGGAATTGATTAATGATATTACGATGATCGATTTCAGTCTTAATGTATTTCATTAAATGAATGTTAGAATCTTTACCCTTTGAAACTTTGAGGGCATAGCTGTAATACTGACGATCTAAAGCATCTTCCATATCTTCAAGACTGGAATCTGTACCATCTAATTTTGCCAATTCTCTACCCCATGGAGTACCAGCCATAGAGTTGGCTGCTTCTGAAACTGTTTCTGTGGTCCTTACAATATCGAGCCAAACAGCATTCATGGGATTCTCAGATGGTAAAATCTGTGACTCAATTAGCTCATCAGAGCACCCACCATGAACTGCTCTCAAAACAGTCTTAGCCTTTTCATAAGCGAAACGTTCAACATAGATTGAAACTATCGACTTTAGAGGTCCTTGGCAGAATTTCATAACTTCAGATAAATCATTATCGAGATTGTGGAATAAAGCCGCTTCAACAGCGTCTGCACCACTCATTCTAGCAGAATAAATATCCATCTCATTTCGATATCCAAGTTCACCAATACTAGCTCCAATTGATTCGGGACCAGTTTGTAGTAATTGCCTCATCCTAGTAGGGTCAATCAATGATGCCTTACGTGCTTTAGCGCGAGCTGAAGCATTGTAGACATTCGAACGACCGCTTACTATTCCTGACATTTAACCACCTTAATTACCGAATAGAGTCTTATTTACTGCTCCAAGATTTTCATTCCAAGCCTGATCTAAGCGGCTGTCAAAACGATAATCAAGAACTATAGAGCCATCTTTTGATTCAAGTACAAATCCTCCAAGCCCTTCTACATCATCTCCGAGAGTAAAACTCCCTTTCTCTAACGCCTTACGGTCAGTAGAAACAGGACGAAGAATCATTCCATCGCCTGATTTACTTGCCTCAGCTAATAGCCCAGCAAGAATATCAGAACGACCTTCTAAGTCGGACGATGCCACTGCTGAACGTATAGACTCCCAAGTCTCATCTAACTCTTCACGTCTAGCGATCAGGAGATGCTTTTGGTTAGCCTGTTTAGCTGATGCAACTACTTCCACTGACAATTGTGCGCTTTCTCGCTCAGCACGTGCTTTCATATCAGATGAAAATGATTGTGCCTCCACTTTAGCTTCATCTTCAATCTGTTTAGCTTGTTGCTTAGCGGCTTCGATAATCGAATCAGCCTCAGCTTTCGCTAGGGCTGCGATTTCGTTTGCTAATGCATCCAATGTCATTTATTACACCTCAATTTTAATTTCATTACGGGAAACTTACACTATTCTGCTTAGAGCAGGAATATTGAAAGGAATCCGAAAAGAACGATTGTCTCAGGTAAAGCTGTAAAAATCAGTCCGTTAACGAACTTACTACTATCTTCAGCAATCATACCAACAGCTGCAGCACCGATCGGTCCTTGGCTTAATCCAGTTCCAATTCCTGCTAGACCTAGCGCAATTCCTGCACCTAGGTTCTTGTATGCAACCTCTGTAGATGCATTGTCTTCAGCTTGAACGCCACTAGCAATCATCACAATAGATGATAATGTTAGCAACATACTCATTCCTCTCATTTTATTTCTGTTATTCATTTTTTTTCCTCCATTTTTTCTAAGCATATGCTTGGAATGTGATATCACTCGACCTCCACGAAGTGCGAGCGGAAACCGAAAGGCTGGAAAGCCTCTCCGCTTGAATCATAATATTGCCTCATCCATTCTACGAAATGAAGCCTTGCTGCATGTATGTTGGGACTAAATACTCCTAAAACCCATGCAAAAATCTGTACGGATAACCAACCAATAAAGAAGATTGGGATTAGATACAAATCTGCCTCCCACATTGGTTCCCAGAGTTTATTACCAGTTTCTGCAATCTTAACTCCAACAATACCTACTGCAAAGAGACGGACATATGAAATTACAGATGGCATCATCCCAATAGCTTCAATTGGGGCGAGGATTAAACTTACTGCTATTGGAATTCCATGATAATTGTAAAGAGTCCAAATTAACATGACAACCGCAGAAATAGCTATTGCAGCCCCAGGTTGTAATAAATTCTCAGCATCTTCAGGACCAAGGAAGCCATATGTAAACATGAAACCGCCAATAAGTAATACAATCCATGCACCATGTTCAAAGAATGCTGCAGCTAATCCTACATGACCGTGGTCAGTACCATAAAATAATACATCTCGGAAACCGATTATTTTACCAAAAATAATATGAATAAATCCAACATAGATTGTCAATACTATAAGGTCCTCTAAATGAGTCCCTACTCTGTGAAATGGGAATGCTAGGGTAATACCATAGCCTAAATCAGCCGTCGGCCCATATCCGTGATTGAGATCGAAGGGGTAAAGATTTGCAAGGAATGCAACTGGAGAAATATTGTCACCGTATTCATAGATTCCATCAACCTTAGTTTTCTCATACATGAAAATCTCCCATCCAGCAAACTCTGCATAAATATAACCGAAAATAAGTGTCCCTAATCCAATGTAAATCAAGAACTTGCCTCCAAGCTCGATCATTTCATTTGAGTTTGCTTTACTAAATACATAGGCACCAAGAGAAATAGTTACTAGCCCATATGCCATATCTCCAAGCATCATTCCAAAGAATATTGGATAAGTTACAAACATAAACAAAGTTGGGTCAATTCTACCATAAGCAGGCCTCCCTACAGCATCAGTCAATAATTCCATAGGTTTACTTAAATTACGATTATGATAGGATATTGGCGGCATTTCTTGGTGGTGATGATGATCAGAATGACCATGCCCTCCACCTCCTGCCTTAACCTTAAATGGAGTAACTTCAGTGTACTCGCAAGATTCTTTCAGTGCACTTTGTACTTCTTCAGAACGCGAAACTTCAATCCATCCGTCAATAAAGAAAGCATGTTCTGAAACTGCAACTTTGACAGGTGCCGTAAGGATATCGTGTTCTCTTTCTAATAGTTCTAAACCACATGCCAGAGAGGAACCAAATTCATTACTCCAAGATTCTATTTCTTTGGAAATTGAAGATTGCTCAGATGATAATTGACTAATCTCAGACCTGATTTCTTCAATTAGATTACTTGGATTGCCATTAATGTCTTCTGGAATATTTATCGCCTGGAAGCCAGATTGATTAAGTATGGATTGAATATCATTTGATTGATCTGATTTAACAAAAACTGCGATTACCTGACTACCGCTAATTGAACCTTGGAAAAATATACCTTCAATTCCTTCATCTTTAATTTCAAACTCAATATCTGATGGACTGCCAGAGATAGTACCAACAAATGCGCTTAGACTAGAATATCCTGAAAGTAATTCAACATCTAGATTAATTGAAGACAATAATTCTAGTATCTCTTCTTTTTCCTTTAGCGAGGAAAGAGTATTTTCAACGGAATCTAATCGAGTACTCTTTTCCAAGAGAACATCAACTGCATCTGACAAAGTTCCATCTAATTCAGAGCGAACTTTGTCTGCAGAAATCGGAGATTTTGGACCATTGAATTCTACAATAGATGCTGCTGAACGTAATTTTGTTAATCTCTTACCCACAATTTCTGATTCTTCTTTAGGAGTCCC
>DATY01000008.1:0-12977 GCA_002504905.1 Euryarchaeota archaeon UBA605
TTAATTGTTTTATTCCCAATACTATTGGCTAATATGTTGAATTAGAATCTAGTCTTACTCTTCTTCTTCACTTTCTCTAACAATTAACATATCATAAACCATTGGAATAATAACTACAGCTGCAATCAATGTGAATAAATTATTCCAAGTTTGAGGAGATACGAATTCATAAGTCCCTGAGAAAAAAAGTTTGATTGAACCAACCCATGGAATTTCAGATGATGCAACTCCTACGATCCAAATATCTCTAACAGCAGTTACAGGATTACCGAACTCATCCTTAAGGCCACGACTCTGAATGTAGGATTCATCTGCTGTAGAACTAGTTGCCCTTAATTGATCAATTGTGCATCCATTAGTCAATCTATTATCACCAGTTGTCAGAAAACCCTCGTGTCTAGGGACCCACCTATCAATAGTTAAATTCCCATGTGGTGCACAAGAATAATCAATAGACAGAGAAATATTACTTACGTTAATTATATCCGTTCCAGGGACATCCCAAGTCAATATACATATATCTTCTAATTTATCCAAAACTCCTTCTGGACATGAGCTATTAATTGGATTTTCAGTTTGATTTGCTACTGCTTTGAGTAACGCTCGATGAATAACAGGAGTATCGTTACCCCCATTTTTTTCATAAATAATAACGTCACCGTACATACCATGCATTTCATATCCGAAATTTTCATTATCTTTATTCGATGCTTCTACGTATGTCACAATATCCACCCTTTCAGGATTCATTATTAGCACTAGATCACCGGGATCAATGGCTCCTAAAGATCCATCCTCGCTATGTTTCATTGAGCCAGATTCAACAACAACCATTGGAGGGAACATCCCGGTCGATAGCCACATAGATCCAAGAAGGAGAAAAACCAGACCTATTGCAAGGAATACCTCTCTAAGATAGAGGTTAAAATCATTTGACATGTTAATTTTCCTCGGATTTATACGGCCTAGTAGAATAAAATATGAAAGAGAAAAAGAGAATTAATATTACACTAACAGGATCGACATGTGGTGCAAGGTGGTGGAAAGATGATAGCCCACTAATCCTCTCTGTTAGATCAAGTGTGTACTCTCTAGACCCTCCTCTCGAAGCGATACCAAAAATAGTGTTCCAGATCATGGTGATTAAAGAAACCGATGTAATAATTATCAACATTCTATGGAAAAATAACTCTCTGAGTAATCCTAGTCCTGGAAGTTGACGTGAAATAACGGAATCCGCATTATTCCACCAATTTTTCCCTATACTGGAATCAATATCAGAACTTATTTGTTTAGAATTAATGAGATTCTTTCCAACTGGTATTTCATGTAGCTCAAGTAACGATCGCATAGAACTCATATGCTTCTCCCCAAGCATTATTGCTGCTTCTTCACCTTCTTTTCGACGTCTTAATACTTCAGCACGTGAATCTAACAATAGAATGTCGTCTAAAATCTGTTTCTTCTCGAGATAAAAGAAAAACTCGGGACCTATGTAGAATGTACCTATGGCTCCAACAAACATACCTATCCAACTTAAAGTAACAATATTCTCTTTAGATGGATCAGAAGCCCCAGATAATCCGAAAAGGAAAACTATTCCCCAAACCAATAGAGCCACGGATAAAATTGATACATTAGTAATAATTTGAAAATGACGAGCCCTTTGGCTATCCCATAATCGACCAAAAAAACTTAGGTTTCTATCATCTCGACGAGCCATTATATCAAACGTGGGTAAGGCTTCGTGGCTTAGTGTCTTACGCTAACAAGTTCACATGGAAAATATAATTATACCAATTAATTGATGTGCTTTACTATCAATGGAATACTATGGAAAAGCGTTGGATAGTGGTTCTGATTGTTGTTGGCTTGGTTCTTTCTGGCTGCATAGGTGATGAATTTCTAGACATGGATAATGATGGAATAGAAGATAGTGAAGATTTAGATAGAGATGGAGATGGATGGGGAAATTTGATCGAAATCAATTGCAATAGTAATCCAGACAATTTTGAAGAAAAACCTAGTGACCTTGATAATGATACAATCTGCGATACTTTGGATAATGATATCGATGGAGACGATTTACCAAATGAGTGGGAAACAGAAAGAGGGTTCGATCCAATGGATAAAAATGACACAGTAATCTGCCATGGATTATCAAAATATTGTTTAAGAAATTATGATGATTTCACATTTCCTGAGACACACAATGCATTCGCAACTTCAGAAGATGGAGTGATTCTTGGAACTAATCATTACACAGGCCTACAGGCTCAATGGGATGGAGGAATTAAAGCATTCATGGTAGATGTACATCATCTTAGTGATGATGAAACTGAAGCAGAAGATGTAAGATTTTGTCACGGTTCTCCCGGACAGTTTCCTCATCCATGTGCATATTCTGAAGTAGATGCATTTGAATGGCTGTCTCTTCTCAATTCTTTGATGAATTTAACTGATGAAAGTTGCTCATTTACATGTGGGGAAGTTGTATCAATATTAGTTGAAAACTATGTACCCGCTGAACATTTGGAATTTTTATTTAATAAGACAGGAATGTTAGAAAGATTGTATATTCACCAATTAGGGGAACCTTGGCCTTCAATTGGAGATATGATACTACAAGAAAAGGATATTGTTGTATATGTTCAGTCAGAGTATAATGAGAGTTTTCCATATTTCCATTCTGCTTGGAAGCATAGTTGGGACACGCCTTATGGACAGCAAGACAAAGAAGAAATGACATGCGAACTAGGAAGAGGAGATTCAAGTCAGTCCGTTTGGCACTTAAGTAATTGGTTAAGTAGTATTTTTGGTACCGCAGACCCTTACAAAGCTCATGACGTAAATGAGTATGATTTTTTACTAAATAGAACTATAGAATGTTGGGAAATAATGGATAAAAGACCTACATTTGTGGCTGTCGATTATTGGGAAGATGGAGAAATAACAAATGTAACAATCACATTAAACAAGATGGAAAATTGGGACGATGAAATACCTCAACGGCCTTAAATTATATTATTGTAATTGAACTGTAATTCGTTGGGTTTTCTAGATAGAACGTTGTCGATACCAATATGAAAGGGGCAGCAATAGAAAATCTGCATCCAAAAGTTAGAGACTTGATATCTAAGTTAGGTTGGAATCTAACACCTATTCAAGAAGAAGCGGCCATGGATTTATGTGCAGGAAAAAATAGACTATTAGTAGCGCCAACTGGAAGTGGTAAAACTGAAGCTGCAATATTACCAGTAATTTCAAGAGCAATTAGTGAAAATTGGAAAGGCCTATCAATCCTATATATTACACCATTAAGAGCATTGAACAGAGATATAGATAGAAGATTATCAACAATGTTGGAGCCTCTTGGATTAAGTGTTGGCTTGAGACATGGAGATACTACTCAAAAAGAGAGAACAAAGCAGTCAAAAAATCCACCGAATTTATTAGTTACTACACCTGAAACAACACAAATAATGATGCTCGGAAGTAGATTAAGAAAACACCTTTCAGGTGTTAGAGTTATAATCTTAGATGAAATTCATGATTTGGCTGGAAGTGAAAGAGGTTCTCAATTAATGGTTGGACTAGAACGTATCTCAGATATTAATGCCAATGATATACAAAGAATAGGACTATCGGCAACAGTAGGAAATCCCGCTGAGGTTGCCAATTATATAGGGAAAAATGCACTTCCTATAATAGGTCCAGCTCCGAGATTCACAGATGTTTTAGTACACAAAGAAATACCTTCGCCAGAAGATGAGATTCTATCAGTAAAATGGTCAGTATCACCTAATTCAATTGCTGCATTTCGGAGACTGGCTAACTCACTAATTGATGATTATCCTTCTCTAGTTTTTGTTAATTCGAGATCTGCTGCTGAAACAGTCTCTCAAAGATTAACCGCTATGGTGCCTGAAATAAAAATTGGAGTACATCATGGAAGTCTAGCTTCTGAAACCAGAAAGGATATGGAAGATAAACTGAGAAATGGAGATTTACATGGAATAATTTGCACTAGTAGTTTAGAATTGGGAATTGATATTGGAACAATTAAGAAAGTTCATCAGTTACAATCTCCGAGAGCAGTAGATAGATTATTGCAAAGAATGGGGAGGGCCGAACATCATCTAGGAGGCACTGGAAGAGGAGAAATTCTTGCATGGGAAGTAGATGAAATTTCTGAATGTGCAGTAATTTCGAGAAGGGCAATAGCATCAGAACTTGAAGGAGTAGAATGGCAAACAGATCCAGGAATTGTGGCTGCTAACCAGTTTATCCAATTAGGCATGGAGAGGGGATTAGTACCGCTTCAGAAGGCTAATGAGATAATAGAAAATTGCTCGATATTCAATGAATGGAATTATGAAAAAAGTATCAATATCTTGAGAGTTCTAAATGATCGTTGGTTAATTAGACTAATTGAAAATCCTGAAGATTCTGATGTAACAAAATGGCCAGCAAAACTTTGGGAAGAGTTGGCGAAGAAAAGTAAGCAAAATATTCCGGAAAAAAGACCACCTTGGGATGAGGAACAGAAAGATTCTGATAAGATTAAATGGAGAAAAGCAATGGTAAAAGAACTACCTAAGAGTCTAGAAAATGGTTGGTTCTCTCCATCTGGAAAAGCATCTAAATCTAGAACAGATCATATCTCAATGATTCCTGATGAAATTACTTACAGAGTTAGAGATGCAGTAAGTAGATCTGTTCTCGGTTCTGTTGATGAAGCATTTGTTTTATCTCTTAATAACGATGCTAGTGATGATTCAATGGGAAGAGCAAGAAGATTCGTAATGGCAGGTAGAACTTGGCAAATTATCGATGCTGATCCAGAACAAGAAGAGCTTCTGGTGGCTCCAATAAAAGAAACTGGAGAAGCTCCCGTTTGGTCAGGAGAATTACCACCAGTACCCAAAGAAGTGGCTAGAGAAGTAGGAAAATTAAGAAGATCTATTGGAATAAATATTGGAGCAATTGAAGATGATGAATCTGTAATTCCCTTCGAAGAATATCCGCTATCACCTAGCGCAAGAGATGTATTAATCAGGACAGTAGCTGAACATATTGAGGCTACTGGAGTCTTACCCGATGAAAGAACCATTACGATAGAAGAAAGACAAAAAACAATCATTCTAAACACATGTGCTGGATCTAAAATTAATGAAACATTAGCATATCTTATACAGGCATTTGGATCACTTAAGGAAGGTAAAATGGGAAGAACTTTAATCGATCCTTATAGAATATCTATCCAAATTCCAGGTACAACTACAGAGGATATCATTGGATGGTTACGAGAAACTCCCCCAGCAGCAGTGCCTTCTCTAATGAGAATGACAATTCCAAATGGAAGAGCGGTAAGATGGAGAGTGGTTCAAGTCGCTAGAAGAATGGGAGTCTTACAAAAAGGAGTGGATCCTCGTAAAGTAAATCTCCAAGGTTTAATGAGAAGGTGGAAAGGAACACCAGTAATTGAAGAGGCATTGAGTAAATTATTCCATGAAAGAATGGATATAGATGCAACTGTGGACTTGCTGACCGAAATACAAAATGGGGATATAAAATTATTAGAAACACCTCCTGGACCTCTTGGTCAATCAAAGAAAAGTGAAAAAGACCTGTTACTTCCATCATGGTCAGATAAAGAACTAAGAGATCATTTAGAAGTTAGATTAGTAAACGAGAGAGCTGTATTAATTTGTCTAAATTGTAATAACAGAACAAGAAAGAGAGTGGAGAGATTTACTGAAAGAGTTGAACCATGCCCTAATTGTTCAGGAACAATGCAAGCTTGCTCACCAGAAAGAATGGAGGATATGTTATCTGATTGGATTCAAAGTAAGGACCCGAAGATTTATGGTAAAATGACTAAGAATGCAGAACTAATTCGCACCCATGGGAAGGATGCAATTATCTGTATGATGGGTAGAGGAATTGCTGAAGAAACTGCCACAAAAATTCTTAGAGGGCATATTTCAGGAGAAAGAGTTAGACTGTTACGTTCCATACATAATGCTGAATTAAAATATGCTTCAACACGTAGATATTGGGGATAAAAAAAGGCAATCACTATTTCCATCCTTTCACAGCGTACTCACATGCTCATTGGTTTGACTGGCAGAAATGCTTCTGGGAAGTCGACGGTTGTCAATTGGTTTTCCAATAAAGGATTGGAAACTTCTTCTTGTTCTGATTCAATTAGAGCATGGCTTGCAGAACAAAATATTGAGCCAACAAGAGATGCTTTAATTGAAGGTGGTAGAGAACTTAGAAGAAAAGGTGGCGCTGGAATATTGGCAGAAATGTTACTAGAAATTCTTGAGGGGAAGGATGCCGTTATTGATTCTATAAGAACTCCGGGAGAAGTTAAAGCTTTGAGAAAAAGAGATGATTTTATATTAATTGAAGTTAGAGCAAATATCGAATCAAGATGGGAAAGATTGCAAAGTCGCGCTAGAGCGGGTGATCCTTTAGATAAAGAGACATTTATCAAACAAGAAAAAGCAGAAGCGGTAGCCAGAGATGAGGCAGGTCAGGCCCTAAATGCAACTGCAGAACTAGCAGATATAGTAATTCTAAATGATGGGACAGAAAAGGAATTAATAGCAGATTTAGATGAATTATTTTTGAAATTAATATAAGAATAAATTAAACAATTTATGCTGTCCTGACGATTATTCCTGCTTCTTTCATCATACTAGAAGCAACATCAAAATCTTTTTGCCATCTTTCAGGAATTTCCAAATCTTTAGGGTATATGACTTCACTAACACCTGCTTGAATAAGTGATCTAGTACATCTAGAGCATGGAGGCCAAGTTACATATGCCATTGTACCTTTCAATGAAATACCAATTCTTGCTGCATGCATTATAGCATTCTCTTCTGCATGACAAATCATTGGATACTTCTGTTCACGGTCTTCAAGACGTTCTTGTTTATCCTCAATACCTCTAGGAAATCCATTGAAACCTGTGGAACGAATTTCACGATCTTCACCAACCACAATGCAGCCAACTTTAGTAGACGGATCTTTTGACCAACCGGAAATATGCTTCGCTAATTCAAGAAATCTTTTATCCCATTTGTCACTCATATGAACACCTCAAAAATATCTATCATAAGTCATTATCCCTATTCGCCTCTGTTCGATTGGGGTCATAACCATCTAATGAAGTTGGATTTGCATAACAGTCGGGATCATCTCTATCTGCTTTTCCACCATTGTCATTGTCCAAACCGTCTCCACAATTTCCAATAGTCTCATTGTCTGATGAAAGAAGTTTTTCAGCACCACCACCTGCTAGAATAGCAAATAATAAACCAGAGAGCACTAAAATTAGAGCAACCAAGATATATTTTGAGGTACTATCTTGAGGCTCTAAAACAACTTTAATTTCAGTTTTCTCATTCGGCTTATCGTCCATCTACGAGTAAGCCAGAAGGGTCATCCTTTTTGATTATCGGTGAACACGAAGTTCTTCCCAGAAATTTAGATTATCTCTAGAAATAATATAATTTAATACATCTCCAACCAGATAAACACTACCAATTATAACTAATTCAACATCATCTATTTCACAAATTTTGGATGCTTCTTGTATGGCTTTTACTGGATTCTTGATGACCTCACGAGATGTTTCACTTCGGGAACAAATCAATCTCTCTAATTCTTCAGCGTCTACTGAATTATTTCTTCCTGTTAGAGGTTCTGTGAAAATTAAGTGATGGAAGATTGATTCATGATAAAAATCTTTCAAAAACGGGGATAAAGTATCAAGAATATCTGCCTTTTCTGTAACGCCGATAATAAATACACTGGGATTAAAGATGTTACTTAGTTCAGATTGAAAACCCTCTTTGTTATGTGCTGCACATATTTTTACTGGAAAGTCAAACCAAGAATTACCATAGTCAGGAGAACGTCCCGGCCATTTACATTCAACTTCTAAATAATCCCATTTGAAAAATTGTGCAATCTTTTGAGTCATAACATTCCAATTTTGCCAATTTGATAAATCTTTATCTGATTCAATAATCAATAAATCATCTCCAACTTTATCAGAGATTACTTTCAATACAGATTGACTAAGATTTTCACTTCTGGATAAGAATAATGGAATACCTTCTCGATATATTCCTGCTTTTTCAAAAGCAATTTCCTCTAGAGTTTCACCTAGAAATTCAGTATGATCTTTAGAAATAGTGGTTATAACACAAAGATCTGCATCAACTAATCGGGTAGAGTCTAATCGACCACCTAAACCAGTTTCAATAACTGCTCTATCAATTTTATTCTCGCTAAAAACTACCATAGCAAGTAAAAATGTCACTTCGAAAAAAGTTGGATAACATACAGGCTCAATTAAAGATGCCTCGTGAATCCTAGTTAAGAACACATCAAAATCTTCAGGAGCAATGGGTACACCATTTATTCTAATTCTTTCTTCAATTGTAATTAAATGAGGAGATGTGAATAGACCAACTTTGAGATTGTTGGCTCTTACTAATGCAGAAATTTGAACACAAAGCGAACCCTTACCATTTGTTCCTGCAACATGGATTGAAGGAAAATCTAGATGAGGATTTCCTAACCTTTCTAGTAGAACTTCACAATTCGTAAATCCTAGTTTTATACCAGAATTCTTTGTTTCTTCCAACCATTTTCTAATACTCAAAAAATTATCACCCGCTAGTCCAACTACGCACTTGTATTAGTCAAAGTGATATGGGCTTTGAACTTCGTGGGGGTTGGGGAGTGAAAGTGAGCGAGACAATCGAGGCTATGCGGGACCAATGGAAGTCGATGACCAGTATGGCTGGAATGTTCGTAACAACTATCTTTTTAGGTATTACAATTCAACCAGTTTGGGATATTCCTGAAGCCAGAGCCTTCGGAGAAGAAGGAACTACTCAAAGTGGATATATTCTGTTAGAATTATTTTTGATAGGGATTTTCACTTTCATAATTATCTGGCTCGCAAGAAAAAATCTAGATTTATTGATTAAAGTATTTATTATGTTCTCACTTTATTTTTCTTTGTACTATGTAGTGGCTCCATATATTGCTTTAATTATGGAAATAACCCTAGGAACTCAAGAAAATATAGCTGTAATAGCACTCTCATTGAATTTATTATTGATGATAACTTTATGGAAGTTTCCTGAATGGTATATCGTGAATCTGGTTGGGATCTTAGTAGGTTCAGGAGTAATAACAATGATTGGGATAAGTTTCGTTCCTACTCTAATCATTATATTCATGATTTGTGCTGCAATTTATGATCATTGGGCTGTTAACGGGAGTAAACATATGTTGGAACTAGCAGATACAATGATAGATTTGAAATTACCAATATTATTAGTGGCTCCAAAAGAAAAGGGATATTCTTTCTTAGATGAACAGGAAGGAGTAATGGAGGAAAAAATCCAAAGACCATCACAAAAAGACTGGGAGAATGCTAATGTTGAACCAATTAAAGTAGAAAATAAGGGGAGAGATGCTTTATTCATGGGTCTAGGGGACGTAATTTTTCCAGGTATGTTAGTTATTTCTACTATCACATTCTTACCTGAAACAGGTGCGGTAATAGGTTCTTTACCACTAACACCTTTCTTTGGATGGATTCATTTAGATCCTTTAATGGTCGGATTGGGGACCTTATTAGGAGGATTGGTTGGTTACTTAGGATTGATGACACAGGTAGCTAAAGGTAAACCACAAGCAGGTTTACCGTTACTCAATGGTGGGGCAATAATGGGCTATTTCATCACAGGATTAATTGTTTATGGGCCATCTGATTTAATTCAACAAATTAGCCTCTTCTGAACCTAAAAGCCCGATTCATTGAAAGAAGATTGGTCACTCCTAGAGTTGATAGATATGCTAGACATGACTATGTTTCGTGAAAAATCTGAGATTTTACGAAAAGATCATGATAAAAGAAAATTACCTTATCATAAAATTGATGAAGTGATTAGACTGGATAATGAATGGAAGCAAACAAGGTATGATGTTGATCAACTTAGGAAGGCAAGAAATGAAGCTGCAAGAGGTATAGCCTCAGCAAAAAAGTCAGGAGATGTAGAGGCAGTAAATCGAATAATGAGTGAAGTATCAAGCATAGGGAAACAAATCGAAGATTTATCAAATATTGCAGATGATTTATTACAAAATAGAGACTCTATAAGGATGAGTATTCCAAATATTCTCCATGAAAGTGTTCCCGTAGGGGAAGACGATCAAAAGAATACCTTACATAGTTTACATGGTGAAAAGACTGAATTGGAATTCGAGGCAAAAAATCATAATGAAATTATTGAAAAAAATGGTTGGGTAGATTTAGCTAGAGCCGCAAAAATCACTGGAAGTAGATTCTATTTCTTACAAGGAGATTTAGCAAGACTGGAAATGGCCTTACAAAATTATACTACAAACTTCTTAATTAATAAGAAATATACTCTCGTTCAACCACCTTTAATGATGAATAAAGAGGCTTACAAAGGAGTTACAGATCTCGGAGATTTTGAGACTGTAATGTATGGTATTGAGCCAGATAAATTTTATCTCATTGCAACTAGCGAACATCCATTAACTGCTATGAGAATGGATGAAATTATCGAACCATCTGAACTTCCAATAAAACTTGTAGGAGTCTCACAGTGTTTCCGTAGAGAAGTGGGAGCACACGGGTTGTCTGATAGAGGAATATGGAGAGTGCACCAATTTACTAAAGTAGAGCAAATAATAATTTGTAAACCTGAGGACTCATGGTCTCATCATGAAGATTTATTGAATAATGCTATTGAACTATGGGATAGTTTAGGTTTACACTATCGGGTAGTGAATATTTGTACTGGAGATATGGGGACGGTTGCATCAAAGAAATATGATCTTGAAGCATGGTTACCTGGTGTTGGAGAATACAAAGAAGTAGTTTCTTGTTCTAATTGTACGGATTATCAGGCAAATAGGCTCCGTATGAGATACAGGACATCAGAAGGAAACTCTGCGGTTCACACCCTAAATTCTACTGCAGTTGCTACAAGTAGAGCATTAGTAGCAATTCTTGAGCAATATCAAACTCAAGACGGACGTATCTTGATTCCTGAAGCTTTGAGGCCGTACATGGACAATCAAGAATTCCTAATTCCCTTGATTTGATTTATCCACTGTAATTTTTAGTGATTGTCGGACCAATAGAACAACTAAGAAAACCGCAAAGATTGCAGCAATCAGAGGTGCAATTAAAGCTGCAAATGTGAGAACAATACTTGCAATATTCTCACCAGATGCAACGAATGAATTACCGAAACCTAGAGTGAGGGTAGATGATAAACCACGAATTGCCACTGTAGTCACTTGAATAATTCCTGCTGAACCACCCCCTGCAATTATTGCAAAAGACCATTGAATAATTGGATCGCTACCCACCAAAGTCATTGAAGTCATACCAATTCCTGAAACTACGGCTGCAGGAGTTGCGATTGTATCTAGTAGATTATCTAACCAAGGAACATAATACGCACCAAATTCAGCTAAGCATGCGATTCCAAGAATAAGAACTGCTGCATTACTGTCAAAAGCAGCAAACTCTGTTCCAGATAAATCAAAATTAACAAAAGTATCAGTTCTAACTGCTAGTGATAAAATAAACGGAGGTAGGAAAACTCGAAATCCTGAAGCAGATGCAAGACTAATCCCCATTAACGCAGCGAGTATTGTCGTTTCTGCTCCCATGATGATGCCAAGACTTTGGATGTAATTAACCCACTCCCTGCGTGATTATTATGCAATTAATATCAACAACTCTCTCTAATCGCCTATCTCAACTAAATTTGCACCCATATCAACTCTCTCACCCTTCTGAAAGTATACTGAAGTAACTTCACCAGCTCTTGGTGCCTGAATCCGATGCTCCATCTTCATCGCTTCCATAACCAATAAAGTCTGACCTTCTCGTACTCTCTGACCCTTCTTTACCATAACATCAAGAATTGTTCCAGGCATTGGAGCGCTTAGACTTCCCTCAGATAAAGAAGATTCTTTACTTCCGGGTTCATGCATATTAGTAACATAAATTCTTCCTTGGAAATGTATCCACCATTCATCATTACAACGAGAGACGTGCGCGAAACTTCTAATTCCATCTAATTCTACGAGAATTCTTCCCGATTGCTGATCTTTACTAAAAGAAATTTCTGGAAAACTAATTTCTTCACCATTAGATATTAATTTAGAAAGAGTAAGTAAACCTTCTTTTTCAGAAAAGTTTACTGTGTATCTAGGGCCAGAATTATCTATACTCCATTCCATAAAATCACCTAAGGGTAAGTCCTCGTCAACGTTTTGAATGGATCTCCTGAATGCCCACTATACTCATCTACAACTTCTGAATTTCCAGATATTATATTGCGATCTAGACCAAGACGACTGGCTGCTGCTGCGATTGAGATTAATATCGATTCACTAATTTCCGGTTCATTGAAATCTTCAAGAGATATATTATCTAAATAATCAGTAGTTACAAGACCATTTGAAAATACCTCGCTCTTAGATACTTGGCGTAAGAATCCAACATTGGTAGTGACACCTAAAACAACAAATTCAGATAGTGCATTATCCAGCCTTCTTAATGCTGCATCACGTGTTGGAGCATGAACAATTAATTTAGCTAGCATTGGATCGAAATCGATAGTTACTTCATCTCCTTCCCTAAATCCTGAATCCATTCTGACACCTGGTGTTGATGGTGGCCTCCACATTGATAGTTTGCCAATAGCTGGTAGAAATCCTTTACTTACGTCTTCAGCATATATTCTAGCTTCTATTGAATGTCCTGTAATTCCTATATCATTCTGAGAAATATTCAAAGGTATACCTGCGGCAACTTCGAATTGCTTCTGAACTAAATCAATCCCAGTGATTAACTCGGTAACCGGATGTTCAACTTGTAATCTTGTATT
>DATY01000008.1:13284-45423 GCA_002504905.1 Euryarchaeota archaeon UBA605
AACTTGTAATCTTGTATTCATTTCAAGGAAGAAAAACTCACCTTTCGAAGTTAAAAGAAATTCAACAGTACCTGCTCCTTCATAATTAACCGCATTCGCTGCCCTTATTGCAGCTTGACCCATATTATTACGAATTTCTGGGGTAACTGCTGGTGAAGGGGCTTCTTCGATAACTTTCTGATGTCTCCTTTGTAATGAGCAGTCTCTTTCATTCAGATGAATTGAATTACCATACTGATCACAAAGTACTTGAATTTCAACATGCCTAGAACCTGTTAACAATCTTTCAACATAAACGGTACCATCACCAAAGGCTGCTGAAGCTTCTCGTGCTGCTGCTTCATATTCTGTCCTAAGCATCTTAGGTTCGAATACTGCTCTCATTCCCTTTCCACCACCTCCTGCACTAGCCTTTACCAACAATGGATAACCGACTCTAGCTGCAGATGTTGCTAAAACACCTAGTGGGTTTGAGCCCGATTCAATCGCTAATTCTTCACCAGGAATTATGGGTACATCAGACTCAATCATTCTTCTTCGGGCTGAGATTTTATCTCCCATTGTCTCAATTGCTTCAGGAGAGGGGCCTATCCAAATTAATCCTGAATCTTTTACTAATTTAGCAAAATTGGCTCTTTCAGATAAAAATCCATAGCCTGGATGAATAGCTTGCGCTCCAGATTCTTTTGCAGCAGAGATAATTAATTCCATATTTAGGTAGGTTTCAGAGAGAGTTTTTCCTGGTAAATGTACTGATTCATCAGCAGTCTCTACATGTAATGAATTCTTATCAGAATCTGAATAAATAGCAATCCCTTTGAGACCAGATTCTCTGGCCGCTTTAAGTATTCTAACAGCAATTTCACCACGATTTGCTACTAAAACGGAATTGAATTGATTTGGAGCAGAAATCATCCAATCAGGCAACATTTCAACACCACATCATTCAGAAGACCAGTTTGGCTTGCGACGCTCTAAGAAAGAAGACAGACCTTCTTGACCTTCATCTGAACCTCTCATTTCACTAGTTTTATCTAAAGTCCATTTACGAAGATCTTCATCACTACTATTCCATCTATCGAAAATACATGTTAAATTCTTAGCCTCTGTAACTGCCATAGGACCCGTCGTTAAAACTTCTTGAGCAATCATATTAGACTTATCATCAAAATCTTCCAATGATTCTGCAATATAATCAATTAAACCTATTCTCATAGCCTCTTCGGAATCAATTTTACTTGCCATCATTGATAATCTGCGGAAATTAGAACTACCTATTTTGCGATATACATAGGGCCCAATTACTGCGGGTAGAATGCCTAATTTTGCCTCCGAAAGAGCAATTTTCGTTCTTGGTTCAGCAATTACATAATCAAAACAAGATACTAATCCTGCTCCTCCACCCAAAGCTACACCCTGTATACAGCCGATGGTGAAACAAGGATGTGACCAAAGACTGTAGAATAAACTATCTAATCTTTCAGAATCCAGACGATTTTCTTCAGCCGAACGTGCTCCTGCATCTCTCATCATATTGATGTCTGCACCTGCGCAGAAATGCTTACCCTCGCCTCTAAAAATTATCACTCTAAGGAATTTCTTTCCTTCTGAATCTTTCAAAGATGAATTTCTCGAAACACTCCTTTCAGAAGTCCATGAAATTAGAGAAATTAACTCACTAATTAGTTCTTTATTGAGAGCATTAAATACATCACTACGATTTAAATTGATTCTAGCAATATCATCATCAATTACAATTTTACATAATTTATTTTTTGGAAAGGGATCACTCATTTTCATTTTTCTCACCATTACATCCTGAATACACCATAATTTTGTTCTGGTAAAGGGGCATTTAAACTTGCAGAAATACATAGTCCGAGAACATCCCGAGTATCTCTTGGATCAATTATTCCATCATCCCACAATCTCGCGGTAGAATAGTAAGGAGAACCTTCAGTTTCATATTTTTCTAAAATTGGCTTTCTTAAATTTTCTAGTTCATAATCACTCATTTTGGGTAAATTTTCCCTAGATCTCTGATCTTGTTTGACTGTTGCTAAAACGTCTGCAGCCTGAGGTCCCCCCATTACAGAGATTCTGGAGTTTGGCCACATAAAAACAAATCTTGGATCATACGCTCTACCACACATACCATAATTTCCTGCTCCATGAGAGCCCCCAATTATTACAGTAAATTTAGGCACGGGTACACAAGACACTGCAGTAACTAATTTTGCACCATCTTTGGCAATTCCTCCTGACTCTGCATCTCTGCCAACCATAAATCCTGTAATATTCTGTAGGAATATCAATGGTATTCCACGTTGACCACATAGTTCAACAAAGTGAGCACCTTTCAAAGAAGATTCAGAAAATAAAATTCCATTATTCGCAACAATACCAACTGGATAGCCGTGAATCCTAGCAAATCCACAAACTAATGTGTTACCATATCTTTGTTTAAATTCATGGAAACGACTGCCATCAACAATTCTCGAGATTACCTCTCTAACATCATACGGGGTACGATTATCATCAGGAATAATTCCCATCAAATCTTCGACATCATGTTTAGGTTCCTCCGCTGCTTCAACATCCAGTCTTTGTTTAGGTTTAATATTGAGATTCTGAACAACATTACGAATCATCCGAAGTGCTTCTGGTTCATCTTCTGCAAAGTGATCTGCTACTCCTGATTCACGCGTGTGTAGATCTGCACCACCGAGATTTTCTGCGGATACTTCTTCGCCTGTTGCTGACTTTACTAATGGAGGACCTGCCAAAAATATCGTACCATTACCTTTAACGATTATTGATTCATCTGACATTGCGGGGATATAGGCACCGCCTGCTGTACAACTTCCTAATACAGCAGCAACTTGAGAAATTCCTTTACTAGAAAGAATAGCTTGATTTCTAAAAATTCTTCCGAAGTGTCCTTTGTCAGGAAATACCTCGTCCTGCATAGATAAAAATGCTCCTCCACTATCTACTAGATATATACAAGTTAGATTATTCTCATCTGCTATTTCTTGAGCCCTAATGTGCTTTTTAACTGTCATAGGGTAATATGAACCGCCCTTAACTGTAGCATCATTTGCTACAAATAAACACTCTTTTCCATGAACTACTCCTATTCCGGTGATAATTCCAGCAGAATGGGCTCGAGAATCATAAAGCCCATTTGCAGCCAAAGAGGAAAATTCAAGAAAAGGCGTTCCTGGGTCGCATATTTCTTTTATCCTCTCTCTAGGAAGTAATTTTCCTCTGCTACGATGACGATCAACATATTTCTTACCTCCACCCTCTTTAACTTGGCTGATTTTTTGCTTTAGTTCCTCAACAAGTTGAGTATTAAATTCTCTTCTACGAATGAAATCTTCACTGTTCCGGTCGATACGAGTCGGTAGCCTATCCATATCTCTCAACACTCCAGAGGGCATTCGAACTTTCAATTGAATGGGTTCACAATCATGATTTGCCCTAATCAAACACCAATTACGGCACGACCAACATCTCTCAATCCAGGTGCCATCCCAACTACTAACATTGCTAAACCTACTAACAAACGAAGATGTCGTTGTCTATGTTCAAAATTTGCTATAGTAAAAAAGTACAATATTAGTCCCGCCAAAGCTATCTTAACGAAAGTAAATCCGAAAGCGTTTCCAAAAATCTGTATTACTTTATCAGATAGAACATGTTTTTCATGGTAGCCTAGATATTCTAAACCAATAGCTGTTGCAATCCCGTCAAGAATCTGTCCGGCGACAGCTAAGAATACAACAGGTGATGCGAATGTTGCTGCTGTACGATGTTTTTCCATTAAGTCCTTCTCAGGACCTGTTGAATCAAGATATTCTTGTTCAGTAACTCCTATTGGTAAAACTCCTGATATCATTCCATGGTTAGCTAAAATTTCTACAGATTCTTTTCCATAATTGTACATCTGCCAACATATAATGATAGGTAAACCAATTATAAATATTAGAGGCCAGAGTACGATTTCTGAGGAATCAATACTCAAAGAATATGAAAATATAGCTCCAAGAAAAATCATAGAGCCGCCGAACCCAGTTAAGTAAACAGATCTTTGTATTGTTGAAAAATTATCCAAAGATTTACCAAAAAATTGTGGTGAAAAGACAGCAATTAAACCAGAAATAAATAACATTTCTAATCCAATATTACTTTGTGGACCAATAGAAATAGAATGAGCATACAATAAGAACTGACAAAGTATTAAGATACTTGCTAGCCAATTAACAATATCTGATTCATCTTCATTCGAAATTCTATTATTATTTGCTACTGAATAACCCAATGCGCCAGAAATTATAACCCAAGCAGCAGTCTGAAAATGAACTCCAGGACTTACAAAGAATGATGAAAGGCGACTATCAAACATCTCTGCGTCTTCAACAACTTCTCCAGTTGCTGCCCATAATACAAAAGGAAAAAGTGCAATTAAAGTGTTATCAGTACCGTCAATTCCAAGTTTTCTTAACCATGCAGATAGTGAAAGAACGAATGCTCCTAAAACAATCGCATATGTTGCAGTATTAACAGTATTATAACCAGAATCACCTGTTGCTTCTCCAGAAATAGGATCCAGATAATATTCATAGATTGATCTTGTTAAAGGATTATCTATATCCATTTGATCTAAGGTAAGTCCTGCAAATAAAAGAGTACCAACGAAATACAAAAAATATGTAGCCCAAAGTTCGTAGTCTTCCATCTCCTCAAGTGGATTTTCCATAACTATCGCACACAGGCATCTCGCTTAGGTATAACGCATTTAACATTAGGAAATTATTCCTCTTCAAAAATAATTTTTTCGTCATCAGCTAATTTCATCATTTCTGAAATTGCTTGCTGATCTAAAGGATCAACTTGTGAATTTGTAAACTTTCTTTCCCGACGACGACGGGCATCAGCCAAACTTGGTACTAAGGCTTCAAACGTTGAAGTATCTTCAATGACTTTCTCTTCATATGTTTCAAGACTGTAAGAACGAATTCTTTGACGTTTACGATCTTGTTCCAAGCCGAATAAAACAGTACCATGTTCAGAACCCTGGAGTATTCCTTCGATAGCAGGTGTTGCTAATGCTAGAGATTCTTGATCTCCGATTACCAATACTGTTGAACCATATATTGCCATTTCTGTACCAGTTAATTCCTCAATTAGACTTCTTATTCTACCATTTGTTCCAATTAGCCTGCTTCTCATTCTTCTGGTTTGATTTGGTTGTCTGCCAACCCACTCTCTGATATCATACATTCTCAAGAAAACATCATCTTCTAAAAGTTGTATGGCCCTCTTAGGGGCTAATCCTCTTCCGATAGCAAAAATTACATCTGGAAGTTTCATTTTTATTACAGGGTCAGATCCTTCATCCGGCCAAACAACACTAACATCACCTGAATTAGATTGAATATGCAATGATGCCCCACATGCATTCTCAATCATTTTTCTCGTGGATCCCTTTTTGCCAATAAGCACGGCTATACGATTTTTAGGAATCCGTGCTAAATGTTCCATATGTTTAGGGGAGTGGCAGGTATGTTTTAACTTCCTGTTTCAATTTCCACCAGATAAAGGGGGTAATTTAGGAACTGGATCTTCTAAAACACGGAGTAAACTTTCACCAATATCTGCATTGTATCCTTGACGATTAATCCATTGAACCAATCTTGTCACATCTCTAACAAGAAATTCTTCTGAGTGTGGATGTTGCTTTGTCACACTCTGACCAACATCAATTACCCAGGGTTCACCATCTTTCCATAAGATATTATATTCTGAAAAATCTGCATGAACAAGCTCAGCAGTTTGCCAATTGATTGCAATAAATTCAAGTAAATCTTCGAATACCTCATATGGCTCGTCAATTATTACATCTTTTAATCTAGGACTCACTCCTTCTCCTTCTCCTAGATATTCCATGATAAGAACATTTTTTAGATTCGACAAGGGCTTAGGGACTCTTAGGCCATATTTCCTCATTCTTTTTAGATTTCTAAATTCTTTACGTACCCAGATATTTACTAATTCTCTGTGTCTACGTGAAAGCCCTCCAAATCTTGGATCTCCATCAATATATTTTGCTAGTCCTTTGAAAACCGCATTGGTTGTATGAAATATTTTTACTGCTACTGGGCCGTGATTGGATGTTGCATGAAAAACGTGTGCTTCCTTACCTCTTGCTATCGGATAATCAAGTGTCTCTATCTCACCTTTCTGCATTAATTTATGTAATGACATTAATGTAGATTTATCGAATACTGCATCGAAAACTCTTCTATCAACCCAATCATAAGTTCCTTTTCCTAAAACTCCCTGAAGACCATCTTCAATTTCTGAGAACATTTTTTCAAATCTAGGTTCAGAAAGCCATTCATGTTTTTTCTCTCCTCTCATTAAAGCGTCGAGGTCGGGTAAATCCCAATCCTCTGAGTCCGACATGATTTCACCCAAAGAAAGAATCAATATCATCATCAACTGATGATGTTTCATTTACGACTGGTTCCTCTATTTCCAAATCAGATTCTATTTCAGATTCATCTTCATATTCTGTAGTTTCTACTTCTTCGGATGTTTCAGTTACTTCTGAAATATCTTCAGACATTCCAAATAAATCTACAATATCTGGTAATACTCCCTTTCTTGATAGATATAATGATTGAGTTTTTGTATATCTCATTACTACATTTGCTTTTTCATCTTGAAAATCCCATGGCTGTACAACAATTAGATCTCCCTCTCTAACCCATTGTCTTCGACGCATTTTTCCAGGAATACGAGCTAAACGACTGTCTCCATCTTCACAGACGGCTCTCACTCTTCTACCTCCTAAAATCTGATCTGCGATAGCGAACATTTCGTTAACCTTACGATTCGGTAAAGGAACTCTGATTTTGTCACCACTACCGGATTCTAACCTTGCTAAAAGCTCAGCATCAACCTTCTCCTCTCTACGAGCCATGACCATCCGTCTAGCGTCACCTATGTGAAGTTGAGCCTTGGCACTCAGTTAGAAACAAAGGAATTTATAGCATCTGCAACCATTTCTAATAATGAATCACTTAAAGGTCCAATTCCGACAATTACTGTAAGAATTGCACAAATTGCTATTGCTAATCTTAGACTAAAGGCATCTTTGATGGATTTGCTGTCTTCAGGTTCCTCGAAGAACATGACTAAGCCAATTCTTAGATAATAAAACATTGAAAGTGCAGAATTTATTACAATTGCAAAAGCCAGCCAAAATACTGGTTCAACGCTAGATAACCAATCGAGAACTGAAGTTGCATCTGAGGCTCCAGTACCAGCTGAAATATTCACTATACCATTAATCATCAAAAACTTTGATAGGAATCCAGACAATGGTGGTACTCCTGCCAATGATAACATAAACAAGAACATAGATCCAGCAACTATTGGTTCTCTACGAGCAAGCCCATGCAAATCTTCCAATTTATGACCTCTCTCTTCAGTCTCCAGAAGAGACAATACCAAGAATGCTCCAAACTTAAAAATTACAAGTACAGCGAGATGGAATACTATTGCAGTTAATACAAGTTCAATTGCTTCTTCTGAACCTAAACCGCTGCCGATAGCTGCTAAACCTGCTAGCATATATCCAGCATGTGATACGCTAGAGTAGGCCAACATTCTTTTCGGGTTAGTACTTGTAAGAGCCGCTAAATTGCCCCATGTCATAGTTACAACTGCAATTACAGCGATTGTAATATACCAGAAAGCTTCACCTTCTGTAGGCATTGTAACAGAAACTAGTATTCTCATTAGAGCAACGAATCCCATAGCCTTCGAGGCAGTCGCCAATAAACCGGCAACAGGTGATGAAGCGCCTGAATAGGCATCAGGTGCTGCAAGATGGAAAGGTGCTGCACCTACTTTGAATCCGAATGCTACCAACATCAGACCCACAGCTATCCCTGCGAGAGGATCTATTGAAGATGATTCAGACCATTTTATGGCCAATGCGTCTAATGAAAGATCACCGCTCCATAAGTATAGAAGTGACATGCCATAAATTCCTACGGCTGAAGCAACTGAACCCACAATGAAGTACTTCATTCCTGCTTCACCACCTACCTTACTTTCTTTGTGGAATGCAACAAGTATGTACGAAGATAAGGATGCCAACTCAATACAAACAAATAGCATAAATAGATGAGTTGCCATTGACATAAGACTCATACCAAGGCCAACCATAATCAAAATAATATGGAAATCTACTTGTCGACGATTATCAATCAAAGCATTAATTTTCTTAGAAGAGAGGTTTTCACTATCATCATCATTTGGAGGCTTTACATTGGGCCTAGCAGGAATTCTATGAGTAGTAGCAATTGTTGCAAGAAGTAAGGCTGCTATGAATATTAGAGAAAATAGACGACTGAACTCAGTAACCTCTAGTGTATCGCCTATTTTTCCATATGAGTTCTGCATAAGTCCAAAGAATAGAGCAGAAATAAAGATGATTAATGAAACTTGATTAGGTAATTTAGGATTACTCGTACTTTTGAAGCGACTACCTCCGATAAACACTGGCACATGAATTCTAGTTAGAGGTATACGAAAACTTGCATTACCTAAATTAGGAATTAAAATTATTCCTATCAGTCCAAATAACATTATTAATTCGGGAATAACCAATTCGGCCTCGGAAGAAGAAATTGGAAGATTCATGGCGTGACCCCCTGTTCAATTAAATGATTGAGCAATACTTCCTGAACAAATCCAGAAGACCAGTCTGACATCATATCAAAGAATATGAATGGGAAAATACCGAAAGCGATAGTTAGAATCCCTAAAATGAACATACTGGTATTTTCATTCCAAGTAATATCTCTAGGTTCTTCACCATGTAATGAGTCTGGAAGTATACCATGATGTCTGTCATTTGATTCAAAAATAGTCTTTTGCATAGAGGTCAGATAGTAGACTGCTGTAATAATTAGTGTCAATGCTGGAAGAATTACTAGCCAGCCAAAACTCATCCAGAAAGCAATCATAATCGCTACTTCTGCGACGAAACCTGCCAATAATGGCAAGCCCAAACTACCCATCCAACCTAGCATCATATGGGCTGCTAAATATGGAGAGTGATGCGCAATACCTCTCATAGATCCTATTTCCAAAGTATGATAATGATGTTTGAAAGCGCCTGCAACTGCGAATAATAGGGGACTAATTATACCATGTGCAAACATCATGAACAACGCTCCAGCTATACCCAATGGTTGCATTGTTGCGATTCCTAAGAATATCAATCCCATATGTGACACAGATGAATAAGCGACCATGCGCTTCAAGTTGGTTTGTCCCATACATACCCATGCACCATAAACTAAACTCGCCATACCAAGAATAATCAAAATAGGAGTGAAAACAACTGTAGATTCAGGGAAAAGTGATACTGAAACTCTCAAGAAACCATATGCTCCCATTTTTAGCATTACACCTGCTAATAACATTGAGCCTGCAGTTGGTGCCTGAACATGAGCATCTGGGAGCCAAGTATGTACTGGTACACTAGGCATCTTTGTTGCAAATCCAATTAATAATAAAATCCAAACTAGATGTCTGAGTCCCTCGGACTGAATCATTTCA
The DNA here is from genome assembly GCA_002504905.1 of Euryarchaeota archaeon UBA605. GTDB lineage: Archaea > Thermoplasmatota > Poseidoniia > Poseidoniales > Thalassarchaeaceae > MGIIb-O2. The sequence goes on from DATY01000008.1 coordinate 22,933, forward strand.
CTATCCATCTCAATTAAACTAAAATGGTGACCTGTTAAGGTTCCAGATACTCCAGAAACATATCCTGTGTGGAAATACATAACTAAAATTCCAATTAGCATTATTACGCTGGCAGTGAACGTATAAATGAAGAACTTCATGGAAGCATATTTTCTATCTTCACCACCCCAAACCAATATCAGGAAGAACATTGGTATCAATGTCATTTCCCAGAATATATAGAACACAAATAAATCAAGAACTACAAATACACCGAGTAGAGCACCTTCCATAACAAGGATCAATGGATGGAAAATATGTCCTTCTTTGGCATCCCACTCTACTAACATAGATAGGGGAATTAATAGAGCAGTCAACCAAACCATAGGTAGTGAAAGTGCATCAACACCGACAATCCAAGATACACCAATTGAAGAGATGAGGGTTACAGGTTCATCATTCATTAATTCATACTCACCCATATTGATATCTAACCAATCGATACCACCGAAAGTTGTGAATGAAAGGTAGGTTGCGAATGCAAATAGTGCCATTGAAACTCCAAAACTAACATTTCGAGAAAACTTACGAACAGAAGAAGCTAGGTTTCCAGGCAATAATTGAGGTAATACTAGTAATATCAAACCGACTCCAATAGGAGTTAATGTCAGAATTGTCAAAGGATCACTCAGAAACTCACCCCCATTAATAATACGAATATACAAAGAGCTCCTATGGTTGCCATTAAGATATAGTCCCCAGCGCTTCCTGTTGTAAACTTGCGAATCTCAAATGAACCTAGTACTGATTTTGATTCTATTTGTTTAATGATACCATCAATAATATTTCTATCAAACCAAGCAGTAAAATCAGCAAATGGAATTACAGTACGTTCTAGCACCCCTTCATACAAATCATCGAAATAAAGTCTTTTATCAAGGGCTTCAGATAGTTGTGAATCTGCTAACCATGAAACATCTTGTTTTCCAAACTTTCCTGAAAGATTTACTAACCATCCAACAAAGAAATTGGCCTTCTCACCTTCTTTGAGACTACCGCCGTGAACTCTGGAAGCCATGACTGGACCTATGACAAATGAAAGGAAAATTGTAACCCAACCTACGATACGAAGTTTCGTATCTTCAGGTAAGAATGCATGTTCTAATTCATAGATAATTTGTTCGGATAATGTTTCTAGGTCAGAAGTAAAAGAAAGATTATCCGATTTATTTGAGAGGAAGTCAACTATTCCTAAAACTGCCAATACAAAGCCACCTATAGCTGTAATAAATGTAAGAATAATTAGTGGTTCCTTAATCCATGGAGTCGATTCATGGACATGATCGACAACTTCATTTTTAGGTTCTCCAGCAAAAGTCATGAACCACATTCTAGACATATAGAATCCAGTCATTCCAGCAGTTGCAAGAATTAGTAATGCGGGACCAAGCATCAACGTTTCACCATGGAAATATGCTGACCAGGTTTTTGCAATAATCCCCTCTTTAGACCAGAATCCTCCAATCAAAGGTATTCCAATTATTGACATTGAGCCAAACATCATTGCTGTTGCTGTAACCGGCAATTTTGAAGCAAGTCCTCCCATATTTCTCATATCTTGAGGATCAAAATCATGATCTCCATGGTCTGAACCATGATGAATATGATCATGTGCATGATGAACTTCATGGATTACTGAGCCACTCGCCATGAATAGCATACCTTTTGCCATTGCGTGATTGAAAAGATGGAACAGAGACGCTCCAAGAACAAAATATCCTGCATAATATTCGTCGATATTTAGGAAATAAAGTGCTGAACCTAATCCTGTAAAAATATACGCTAATTGAGACATCGTAGAATATGCTAGAACTTTCTTAATATCATTCTGAACAAAGGCAATGGATGCTGCCATGAATGCAGTAATACCTCCTATCCAGGCTACAATAAGTCCGAAGTCTTCCAATCCTGAAACTCCATGATGGTGGACGTCTACAAATGGCATTAATCTTGCAACTAAGTATAATCCAGCATTAACCATTGTTGCTGCATGAATTAATGCAGATACAGGAGTTGGCCCTTCCATAGCATCGGGCAACCATACGTGTAATGGGAATTGAGCACTTTTACCAACTGCCCCTATAAATAACATCATCAATGCCCAAAATAACTCTCCAGAATCAACTAAAGCTCCACCAACACCTGTCGTAGGATCATCAAAGACAACTGCAAAGTCTAGAGAACCATATATGTCATATAGGATCAATAATCCTACCATCAAAAATACATCGCCAACTCTTGTTGTCAAGAAGGCCTTCTTAGCTGCATAAGCCGCACTTTCTTTCCAATAGTAGAATCCTATCAATAAATAGGAGCATAGTCCCATTACTTCCCAGAAGATGAATAGCCAGAGGAAGTTGTCTGCAAGTACCATACCAAACATTCCAAGACTGAATAACACGAACTCAGCAAAAAAACGATGATTACTATCCTCATTTATGGGATCAGTTGTCATGTAACCAATAGCAAACCAGCAAATCAGGAAACACAAGAAAGTTGCTACAAACAAAAGCATCAATGTCAAAGAGTCAACCCAAACACCGACTCCAAGTACTCTATTTTGAGCCATAGTGTAATCTGATTGAAGAATATCAAAAGAAATCCATTCTAACCAACTTGTTACATCACTATTATTGATATTTGCATTACCAATCAAATAATCATATATAATCCAAATTGTAGTTGATAAAGATACTAATAGTGCAGCTAAAGCTAGTATTCCTCCTTCCTTAAATTTATTTTTCCAAGTTTCATTTTTGTTGTAAACCTGTCCGGTAATTAGAATAATTGGAAAAGCAATGAAGGGGGCTACTACAATCATCCAAGCAAAATCAGTAGAAGAATTTCCATCTTGAATTGCTAGGTAAGGAACTATTGCTAAAAACGGTATTAATGGTAGAAGAAGACTATATTCATTTTTTGTTTCACCCATCAAAATCACCTTAGTTCCTCAGAATATTAGCTTCATCAAGAGATATCGTCTCCTGTGTGCTGTATAAAGATAATAAAATTGCCAAACCAATTGCAACTTCTGCCGCGGCAATTGCTATTGCTATCGCAGTAAATACCCAACCGTTCACATCTCCATAATGGGATGCCCCTGCCACAAAGTTCAGATTTGCAGCATTCAACATAACTTCGATACACATCAAAACAATAATCGAATTTTTCCTTGTGAAGGCTCCTAGAAGGCCTATACCAAATAGGATTACTCCCAATCCAGCAATCCAACTAGGATCAATCATGATTCTTCTCCTCCCATATCCCAAATCAGATTAATTAGTCTTTCATCACGAACGAGATAAGATGCACCTACCATAGCCATAGCTAATAGAGCACCTAGAATTACTGTAGCAATAGCCCACTCATCTCCATAAAGAGAAAGTGCAAAATCGACTGTTGAAGGAGGATTAGATGAAGAAACTGCCCACATTGAATGAGACATTACTTCATTTAGCATCACTAAAATGAATGCAAAAAGACCCAACTTAGTAAATGCTGAAAGTGCTTTCATTGAATGTCACCTTCTTGTATTTGTCGACGAGTAAGCATTACACCAAATTGAACCACGAGCATAACAGAACCAAGATATACTAGAATCTGTATTGCTGCTAGCATTTCTGCAGACGCCATTACCATTACTCCAGCAACTGCTAGAAATGTGAGCATTAGTGATAAAAGAGAATGAGCTACCCTTCTGGCATAAACACAGCCTAGAGCCCCTATAATGGCGGCAGAAGAAAGAATAATGAATACAATCGCTTCAAAATCTATTGCCATAAAAATCACGCCTCCGATTTAGCAGCTGCAGCAGCCTTAGCAGCCTTCTTTTCTCTCTTAGTTTTCTCTTTCTGAGCCCTTTTAGCTAATTCCATATCTACTCTTTCTTGATGTACTACAGGAAGTAATCTAGTCCGATCTGCATCGAACCAAAGATCTTCTCTAGTATATCCAGACATTCCATCATATTCATTTGACATAAAGAATGACTCGAAAGGACATGCTTCTGCGCACAATCCACAGAACATACATCTCCCGATATCAATTCTTCCTGAAACAATATCAACTTCTGCTGGTTTCAGGGAGGACATGGATACTGACTCAATACCAGAACCATCTTGCCATCGAACTGTTGCTTTGTCTCCAGTAATATCTATGACTTCTGCAAAATCATATTGTTGTGGAGGAGCAGTATGTTCATGCATTAAATCAAAGTTCTCAATCTCCTCAAAGGTTTCTTTCCTTCTAGCTGCCAGACCACCAGACTCTATTTCACTCCCAAGACCGTGCCATTCGTCTCCTTCATCAGTTGTATCCAGGACATTCACTCTGGTTTCTGAAGTCATATGAAGGCAGTCATTAGGGCAAGCTCTCACACATGCCTTACAAGCAGTACAAGTTTCCCAAACAATTCCAATTCTTCCGTTATAATTTCCAGGGACGAAAAGCCAAGGTTCCATATCCTCGAGTCTTTCATACGGATACATGATTGTAACTGGTCTTTCTAGAAAAGGAAGAGCCGGGGATGATTCCCTATCTGCAGCATATACTTGTCCGGAAGAAGGATGATTTTCACCGATTCTTTCCAAGGTAAAATCATCGGTCAGATTTGCCTTCTGTCCATGATAATTATTTTTCAAAAATTTTGCTTTACCGATATATGGTACAGTCCTAAGTGCTGTCTTCAAAGTAATCCACATAGGTTTGATAACTAAATTTCTAAAATTTGGTGTTGCGTGTGGGTGTCCTGTATTATAATCCATTATTTCACCTCCTAATCTCTTCTACTTCCCGGATATGCTTTATCCAATGTTTGAGTATTGTACGGTCTTCTTGAATACTCTAATGCGTCTTTATCTTCATCTATTGCGTAAATAACAAACAAGATAATTCCTAGAATCGTTATTACAGGTGGGACCCAGATTGGCCAACTTGTACCTGTCCAGACTTCTAATCGCAAATACATTGCAATAGCTAGATTTAGAATTGAAAGTGGTAGTAAATATCTCCAACCAAATTCCAAAATCTGATCAGTTCTAATTCTATGTAAAGAAGCACGGACCCAAACGAAGAATGCGAATAATAACCATGCTTTGATTAGAACAACAGCTATACCAGGGATTAAATCTACTAAAGTTCCAATCACTGGAATACCTGAAAGTGTATCTTGAAACGGGAATTCCCATCCACCAAGGAAGAACATTGCAAACAAAATACATGCAGCATAAGCTCTCATCATTTCTACAGCGAACATTAGACCCCAACGAATTCCTCCATACTCTGTCCACCATCCCTCTACAAGCTCTGCTTCTGCTTCTGGCATATCAAACGGAATCCTTTCAACCTCTGCAATCATTGTAATCAAGAATAACACAGCACCCAAAGGGAGGATGAATAGATTCCAGGTGTCTGAAGTCTCTATCTGGAAATCTACTATCTCAAGAATATTGAAAGATCCACTAATTACTGCAATCGAAAGTACCGTGATTAGAAGAGGGATCTCATAAGCAGTCAATTGTGCTGCAGAACGCATTCCACCGATTAATGTGTATTTATTATTTGACGCCCACCCTGCAAAGAATACTCCAAGTGGAGCAACTCCAAAAATTGCCATCAAGAATAATAAGGAAAGATCTGGATTAGCAGCCCAAATATGAGGGCCAAAAGGAATGAATGCATAACACATTATTGTTGTTGCAATAATTATCACAGGTGCAACTTCGAAAACTAATTTATCTGCTTTCTCTGGTATTAAATGCTCTTTTGTAGCAAACTTTAGGAAATCTGCTAATGCTTGGAAGAATCCAGGGAATAAGAACCAAATTCCATGATAGCCTCGGTTACCAACCCTATCAATAGTCTCTAAATGATGGCTATTTCCTAAGACAGAATTCAGACTCTTGTTAACCATTCCTATTGGAACCCCCATACCCATTGGTAACTTATTCCACCAATCTCCTGCTGTCGAAGGACCTTCTCCAATCCACAAACTCCTCAATGAGGTTGTTGCACCAATTCTATCCATTAAACGACCAATGAACTTCCTCTCAATGTAAGGAACGACCATCAAGGTCAACATCATTGTGGCAAAAACTACTGTACACATTATTGTTGAAACAAAGAATGCTTCCAAGGAAGGTTGTATTTCTGCAAAACCTGACTGAATATTTATTTCAGAACCAATAACAATTGGCTCTTCAAGAAACCATCTCGGCCTTGTAATAGAAAATTCGAGATCTATATCTTCTGAAGGTAGAACATCATGAGTTTTGTCCATTGACCAACCTATGAATGACTCAGTCCAACCACGGACGTCTAACCAATCACTACTTGCCATAATCTCACCTCATCTATCTGTCTCACCAATACAAGGATCGAATGATCCCATGATTGCCGGAATATCTGCTACCTTGTATCCAATCATGCACTTTGAAGCATATGGAATTGTAATGAACATTGGAGAACGAATCGATACTCGATAAGGCATTTTTCCACGGCCATCTCCTCCACCAGCAATATAGAACATTGACTCGCCCCTACTATCTTCAAAATGGTGTGAACCTGATGTTCCTTCAGGAGCCCGTGTCGGCGCCTTACCGATAATCTTAGGATCGCCTGGTTCATGATATGTTTCAGCACCACCTGGAATCTTATCTAATGCCTGTAGAACTAGATTTGCACTTTGACGCATTTCTTCAACTCTAATCCTGTATCTATCATAACAATCAGCACCTTTTATTGAAGAACGCTCTACTGCAGGTTCCCAGTCTAACTCAGAATAAACCGAATATGGATGAGAATTTCTTATATCATGATTTACCCCAGCTGCACGAATATTGGGCCCTGAAACACCATGATTAATCATTTCTTCAGGCTTGGCATAGCCTACTCCCTGACTTCGAATTAGGAAGACAGTTGATTCGTCGAAAAGTGATTCATACTCTTGGATCCTATCTAAAAATAAGTTCAATTTGTGTCTGGCTCTAAGTGCGAAACCGTGAGGTAAATCTCTTTTCACACCTCCAATACGAGGGAAATTATAGTGCATTCTAGACCCGCCCAATTCTTGTAATAGGTCCATCATCATCTCTCTTTCACGCAGGCACCAAACCATTACACTCAGATTTCCTATATCTGGTCCATAAGCGCCAAGCCACATCAAATGACTCGCTATTCTTTGTATTTCGACTGCTACCAAACGAATATATTCAGCCCTTTCAGGAACTTCAACTCCAAGTAAGTCTTCAGCAGCATAGATATATGCATGAGACCATGTATTAGCCGAAGCATAACAGAGCCTATCGCAATAGGTAGTAATTTGTGTAAAATCGCGTGATTCGCATATTTTCTCCACTCCTCGATGAATATATCCAAGGTCAGGTTCAGTATCTACAACCGTTTCTCCATCGACTTTAACTTTCAAAGTCCAAAGACCATGAGTCATTGGGTGTTGAGGCCCCATTGAAATCCACATTTCTGCCATTTTTTCACCTACTTTACCCTACTTGAATCAACTGGTTTACGCATGAATCCTTGAGCATCGTCATACATTTCTTCAAATCCGTGGTATCTTAATTTGTGTTGTTTTTGAAGTGGGTGGAAACCTACCGGAGATTCATGAGGATTCAGTACTCTCCTCATTCCATCATGACCTTCGAAATCGATACCCACTAAATCCCATGTTTCTTTTTCATTCCAATCAGCTCCAACCCAGAGATCTTGCACACTAGGAACTGAAGGTGTCCTTGTCTCTCCAATTTTGATACTAATTTGAATTTCTAAAGGCACATTCTTACCTTTGACTTTTGTGAAGTCTACAATATTTGGGATGACTAGACCGTCCTCAATTACTGGATCTTTGATCCCAGTTCTCAAAAAGTGGTAAACTACTTCCCATTTTTTATCTTCAGATTCTGGCCAATGAATTCCTGTAATCATTGAGCAGTGATCTACTGAATGTTTTTCCTTCAGATTCTCAGCAACCTTTCTCCAATTATCAGGAGAAACTGTTGCATTAACAATTGGTCTATTTTGAGTACCACTGGTTCGAATATCTACTGATGATTCTACTCCGTCTATCTTATTTAGAGAAGATACTAACTTCTCAGCAGCCTCTTGTTGCGCTTTTTCCGAAACTATCCTCATAGTAATCCCTCATGCATCTCCGATAATTACTGGAGCTTCACTTTCTAACCTTGAATGACTTGGCATTGCGCCAATTCGAATTATTTTCTCCCTGAGTTTACCGAAACCATCGATTAAAGCCTCAGGCCTTGGAGGGCAACCTGGAATATACACGTCAACAGGAATTATTGTATCAACTCCTTCGAGAATATTGTAAGATTGGAAATAGGGCCCTCCTGAGATAGCACATTCACCCATAGCTATACACCATTTTGGCTCGGGCATTTGTTCCCATAATCGCACAATAGGGTCTGCAAATTTCTTACTGATAGGTCCGTTTACAAGTAGTACATCACATTGTCTTGGGCTCGAACGAAAGAAAACTCCAAAACGTTCTGCGTCAAAACGACTTGCTCCTGCAGCTGCCATTTCCAATGCACAGCATTTTATGCCAAGGTGCAGAGGGAAAAGGGATTTTCTTTGTCCCCAGTTAAACAAACGTCCTGCTAAAACTCCAATTACATCTTTCAGTCTACTAGCCTTTAATGCTTCATCAGTAACATCTCCAACTGTATCAACCAATAATCTACTACTAAACATTGAATAATTTTGTGCATCGTCCGCCATTACAACCACCTCAAATATATATTCTTCCTCTCTTCCTGAACACGTGCCAAACACCTAAGCCCATTAATAAAATGAAAATTGACATTGTAGTCAAAGCACCGATAATCTCGGCCCTAGAGGTAACATCTACATCTTGAATAGATATAATTCCTCCAAATGCTAAGAACATGAAAGCTATATCGAAGACCAAGAAAATTATTGCATACCAATAATACTGGAAATGAAAATTAATATGCGCCTCACCAACCGGTGCTGAACCACACTCATAGGTACTCTCACGACGGACATATAATGATTGATCTACTTCATATCCTGGAAGTAGCCATGAGCGAGTTTTTGTTGGATTATTTGGATCAACAACCGGTCTCAAAAGTCTTGAAGCTACGAAACTTCCTACTGGAAATCCGATGCCAACCAAAGTCATTACAGCTAGTGCAAGATAGGCTTCAGAGACAGATGTCATGGGGCTCACAACCCGGTCCCTTCGGGACCGTTAGTAGCGTCCACTAAAATTAGGGCAATAAGTGTAACCTAACAGTGAGTTTCAAGTTAGTAGTTAACGTTCAGATTCAAGTTCGAGAGCTTTCATTATTCTTTGGCTCTCTTTTCTAGACCTAATGAATAAAATTATGACTAGCAGTCCACCGATTAAAATTCCGCCCCATCCTAAAATTTGTACCATTTCATCGGAAAGAAATGATATCCCAATGGAAATCTCAGCAGTTACAGATAGGTCTAGAGGTTGCCCCGCTACAGGAAGTCCTTTTGGCATTACAATAATCGTGAAATCATAAGTGTCATCTTGGATTAAATCATTCGGAGGAGTTACTCGAACTTCCACTTCTCTCGTTTCTCCGGGGGCTAACTTAAATTCATCCTCAACGGCATTCACAGACCAGAATCTCAACGCTTCTGAAGATTCAATTACAACTGTTTCTTCAACATTACCATGGTTGGTAACATAAATTGTGAAAATTGCTTTCTCAGGATAAGTCACAGTCTTCGAAGTTTCTTCTTCAATAGTAAACCTAAGATCATGTATAGTGATGACATCAACTAACAAATCTACATGCGTGCTTTCAATAGCATTTAACTCTGAAGAAGCTGAAACCTTAATCATTCCAGAAGCCCCACTTTGAACCCCCTCTAAAACTTCGAAATCAAGTGTTATCATTACACGGTTCTCAGGGCCTACATCGACATGGAATGGTTCGTCTGTATTTACACCACTTACCTTCAAAGTTCGAAGAACTGTTGATTCCATTCCCGTAACAGTAATCACTGCATTATCTCCATTAGGGAAATCTCCAATATTTTCAACCCAGAAAGAAACAGAACCCAATCCTCCTGGTGGAAGTTGTACTTGTAATTCGTCAGGTATTTCTCCAGGATTAACCGGTGTTATGCTCATTCCATAATTAAAGTTAGAAACCGAAATTGTAAATTCATGAGATGAAGATTTGTCAGTCCCAAAGATAGTTATTACTGCAGAAACCGATGCCCTATCTCCATTTTCTTCACCCTCAATTGTGACGTCTAAATAAACTGTTTTTGAAACTCCAGATTCTATATTTATTTGAGTAATGGAAGAACCTTGAGAGTTAGAAAATGAAGATTCCCATAGAGGATCATTACATCCAGTTACATCGTTTGGATCGCAGGCTTGTAACTTGAAATTATCATCCACATTTCCAGTATTTGTAATCTCTATAGGGAAACTGATTATCTGTTCGGATTTACCTTTCTGAGAGTCTGAAATTATAGAGGATGTCAAATCATGAACTTGAGCTACAGAAACAGTTAGCGTCTTTGAATCAAAAGGAGTAGAACCTCCTCCGTGACCTACATTGAAGGTAATACTATCAGAACCTGCATCTGCGCCTTCCGGTACCGCGACATCAATGGTTAAACTGCCTTGATTACCACTTGCAAGTGTAACTGAAGATTGTGAAAATGAAACCTGCCATCCTGTAGGAACATTAGCAGCATTAACCTGAATTGTGTCAACACCATTGCCTTCATTGGTTATTGTCATTGTTACAGATCTTGAGGTTCCAGGTTCAACGTTTGAAAGAGAAGATTTACTCAAGGATGCCGATGCGTCATATGATTGACCGACATTCAATGTCATTATCTTCTCACAACCGATATCATTGCCCGATCTACCTTGTATTTTTATTGGAACCTGGGTGCTTGCTTCTACTGAATCGTCAGGTGTTACTTGGAATTCGAATGTATGACGATCATCTGCAGTATTTTTCTCACCAAGTAATGCATTCGATGGAGGTGAGAAATCAACCCAATCTGAGACATCGAAATTATCTGCTACTGCTCTTGCAGTTACTGTCCATTCAGTATTTCCAATATTCTCAACAGTGAATCTATTATTGCCTGTTTCACCAGGATTCAGGCTCATGGATGTGAATTGTAACGAAGGATCACACTCTTTCACTTCAGGAATATTAACAGTTAGAGTAAGATTATCTTCAGCAGGATCTGCTGCATTAGGATCATTTGTTACTGTAGCTTTGATTATGAAACAATGAATTCCTGCTTCTGTAGATGAGCCATCAGGTAAATCCACTGTAACGTCAACTGTTGTTGAATCTCCGGAATCTAATTGAACGGTAGATGGATTGACGGTAGCATCTAGTTCATCGGATTCGCAATCATTATCCGAGTTCATTTCAAGTTGTATATTCTCTTGCTGTTCTCCTGTATTCTCAACATCAACTTCCCATACTACTTCATCATCTTCGCCATCATAGGTTACTGTCTGATCATCAACTGTTAGAGTAACAGAATATAATCCTCCATCACCCGCCGTAGTAGTTACTTTCACATCATCTGTTTTAGGTTGACCAGGAGTAGCTCCGGTTGCAGATACTGTCACTGTTGTTTCACATTCTCCACTAGCCTGTTCATTTACAGAAACTGTAAGGAGGACTGTTTCACTAGATCCAGACTCTATAGTCCCACTAACTTGTTCCACGTTTGATGTGAAGCCATTACAGTCAGCAGCCTGAGAGGTGGTAAGTGTTACAGTAATGTCATCGTCACCAGTATTTGTCACCGTAATATCATATTCAGCAGGGTTATCAGAGTCTGCTTCTTGAGATGTTGGAGATGCTGAAATTGATACGTCAACGGCTGCAGACACAGCGGAAGGAATCAAAGAAAGTAGCAATAAAATTAGAACCAAGCGGGTTGTATCGGCTCTCTTCATGATTGACCCGGAGTAATCTTCCCTCTAAGGGCTTCGTGCTTGTCGTGCACTAAAATATGCTATTCTCATACTTCTGCTAATTGATCTATGTCCGCACCACAGTGTAAACAATTACCTCTCTCTATAACGCTACAGCCCTGAATCTGTCCATCCTTGTGATACCTGGCTCCACATTCTAAGCAAGCCCATGCCTTGCCGATGGTGATATCAACACTACAAATCCAACAAGGAACTCCGCTAGATACTTCTTGATCTTCTTTAGATGCCAAATTTTCTACTACTTTCTCTGGAATTAAAGACTGGATTTCGCCTCCTCTACGTACAAACATAGCTAAGCCTAAACCTCCAGACAGTAGAATGACAATTAGAATTATCAAAAGAATATTTGTTATATTGATTTCTTCTGAACCGCCATTTGATAGAACATCAATTTCAACTTCAATTACCGAATCTTCTATTTCATCTGAATTGGAAAGAGAGACTGTAATGATTCCATCAGAACTTTGTGAAGGATTATATCCTATCTCTACAGATCTAGTTTCTCCGGGTCTCAAGTTGACGAATTGGCTATCTAAAATTAGTTCATTCCATCCAGAAGGAGCATTTACCTGTAAAATCTCTGAAATATCGGAATTACCAACATTCTGTATTTCTAATGATAATTGGTTAGTATAACCTTGAGGTGAATCGAATTGTTGAATTATTGTCCAACTGACTTTAGAAATTGATTCAACATAAAGTGATATTGTATCTTGTGAGATAATCCCCCCTCCATCTAAAATTAGTGATATTGATGGCTCAGAACCGGCTTCAGCAGACAAAGGAATAATTACATTACAAATCACTGTTACCGTTGAATCAACCATAATGGTTGGATCACTAGAACATGAATATTGCCAATCATCATCCGGCAACTCCATTGAAACACTTGGTCTCCAAGTCATGGTTCCAGAGTTAGATACCTGCCAAAGTAAATCAAATCCTATCCCACCTACTGGATGGGCATCAACTCCTAAAGGAGTACTAGCTGAGGTGCCATCAGGTAAAGCGACTTGAAAGAAATTTATAGTAGGAATTGCTCCAGAAATAACATCTATAGTTCTATTCCAGTCAACAGTAAAACCATCATCTGTAACAAATCTGATATTTAGTTCACCACTCTTAGCAAGACCATTTCCATTGAGCGATATTGGTAAAATAAATTGCTCACCAGAAATCACAGTAAAAGAATTCTGGGTACCGGATAGAGACCATCCATTTGGAGTAGAAAGTACATATGCTGTTAATTCTAAATCTCGATTTCCCTGATTGTTAAAATTAATATCCCATTCTAGTGTATCGTCTGCAGAAACTTCACGTTCTACTCCATCAGAGGTTGGAGTTAAAGTAACAACATCTACATTCTCTACAACCATATTTATATCTTCAAACCAAGAATCTGAACTAACTCTAGAATGTACAGAGATTGAGCCAGAAAATAAAGTTCCTGCGGGAATCATAGCACCAGGTGGATTTATTGTGACATCAATAATTCTAGTTTCTCCTTTATCTAGAGATCCTGTTGATCCATGAGATGACCCCGCAAAAGAACCTATTGAATCTAAACCTAGACTCCATCCTGATGGAGAAATCAATTCAATATCATAAGTTTGAGGCCCATTTCCTTCGTTCTTAACTTCTATCTGCAAGGGAGTTGAGACTAGAGGATTTACCTTTAATTGCCCAGGAGGAATCAAGATATCTGCGTTAGAAAGAAGTGGAACTTCTAGATATATCTCAAACTCAGATTGTATCTGATTCTCAATATCTGTTCCAGTAACAATCATCCGATAAAGACCAGGTTCAGGTTGCGTATGAAATACTGACAAATCTACTGATGCTGATTCTGCCGGCATCAAATTGAATGTATTATTTGAAAATGATGAGAACCAATCAAATTCTATGCCATCCTGCATCCTTACAGGTTCTGAAACTACAATACTAGCATTAGTCTCAAAAAGTGCTGTATTTGTTAATTCAAGGGACCACGTTGTTGAACTATCAGTGGTTCCATCAATCAATATTGTAGGATTATCACTAGTCACTCTGACTCCTGGTACACTAACAATTACTGTTTCAAAGAGTTGATTATTTGACTCTGAAACTTCTTCAATTTCATCATTAGGATCGATATAAAATGAAATTACATTCTCACCATCTTGATTGGGGGTCCAATTCCAGGTTAGTTCAGCATACTCCCCCGGGGAAAGACTAATTGTTTTTGTGCTAATTGTCACACTATTAACCGCTGCCAAAACAGTAAGTTCTGGTATACTTCCTGCACCTTGATTTATTAATGAAATTGAGAACTCTACTTCTTCATCAACTTGAGGAATTGGTACTGACAAATCAAATGAGTTTGAAACGAAAGTAGGGTCTGGGTCTAAATCATTAACATTAACTCCCCTTACTGCGAGAGAATATGATTGATAGAAATTACTTCCGCCATGTGATGAGTCTTTGACCCTCACGCTCCATGATCCGACCATTGCATTATCTACAAGTACAACTTCAACATTATTTTTAGAATCTTTTTGACCATTAGTTACTGATTGCCCATTAGTGAAAACATTACCCTTGTATACTAGTCCATTAGGATTGGTAATCTCTAAGTCTAAATCATTCCTTAATTGAGTTGAAGATGATGATGACCCAGGATAATCAGACCAAGCAAGTACTACCTTCAGAGGTTCTCCAGCTCTGGTAATCTCAAACGAATAATCACTTATTTGACCTGAGGATAAACGAGACCTGTCGTCAACAAAAATTCCTACATCGCTATCTGGAACTAAGGTATTCACGAGATTCACTCTCCCCCATCCTTCATCGTTATTCGGAATATTTCTGGCACCCATATCTTCTGCACCCAGAATCAATAACGCCTTAATTAGAGCAGCTTGAGGTGCTGGCCTGGATGCAACTTCCATCAGGTATTCTCTGACTAATACTGCAGCCCCTGCTGCAGCTGGAGTTGCCATAGATGTACCACTATATTCTAGATACCAATTATTACTCCAAGAACCTGAGGCACTACTTGCCTCTTGTGATTTACAAGAACGAACGTAATCTCCTGGAGCAACAAGATCTGGTTTAATCCGGCCATCATCAGTAGGGCCTCGACTACTCCAGTAGTACATATCATCTGGAGCCCCATTGTATCTATTCACATGGCCACCAACTGTAATTACATTTTTTGCAGTTCCTGGAGAAGATATACCATCGTTCCTCTCATTACCTGCTGCAAATAACACTGTCATTCCCTGATATTGCCAGTATTGATCCCAAGTAGAAATACGGTCATCAGCATCCTCTGATGAGGTCGTATAGTCACCTCCAGTTGGAGAACCCCAACTATTAGTATGTAGACGAGCACCAGCGTTATATGCTTCATTCAACATACTATTGATTCCAATAGAATATAAGGCGCCAGTATCATCATCTTCCATTGCTTGGAAATAAAGATCCGCTTCAGGAGCAATTCCCTGATAAGTTCCACCACTTCTCATTCCAGAACCTAGTACTGTACACGCGACGTGTGTTCCGTGACCGTCAGAAGGATCTGCAGTTGAAGAGTCACCTGGAGTTACAGAATCTAAACCCGCAATCCTTCCTGTAAAATCACCATGATCATCATCTAAGCCGGAATCTCCAACCGCTATTTTCTGACCAGAACCATTTAATCCTGTTATGAAGAAGTTTTCTACATTATTAATTCCCATATGCCACCTTGCCTCATTATTCATTAATTCAAGTACTGGAACAGGAGCAACATAGGAAACTGAGGGATGCTTAATAATTTCTGAAATATAATTAGTTTCTATATCTCCCCAAAATATTCCTGAGTCAGGAGACCAATGTTCTGACAACCATAATTCTGCAACATCATACAAGTTATCATCTAATACATCTAACTGACGTACAAGTTCTGAATTTTTCCATCCGGATAATTCAATAACAAGATTTTGATTATCAGGTGCATCATAGAGAGAAGGATGAACCATAAGACCTGCTGGAACATCATGAATAGATTTTACAGATTGAATATTCTTTAATTCATTCAACTGTTCTTCGGTACCCTGAACTAAATATCCCGAAGGAGGTATAGTTGAACGGATTTCTAAACCACTGATTTCCATCAATTCCATTCTAGCATCCCACAAACCTGTATTGCCATCTATTATTACCAAAGCAAGATCTTCTCTGATTATTGCAATTTCTTCAGAGAAATATACACTAGGAATGAGTCCGGAATGAGTAAATACTCCAATACTAGAATCTGCGGTCTCTGAACGGGTTAATTCGAAACCGTCAGTAATTATTGGAGTTCCTAAATCTGCAATACTATTTGGGTTAGGAGAGATTTCAATCCGCTCTATTTTATCCTCCATAGTTGCTCCAAATGATTCTTCTGAATCGTCGAAGAAATCTGTAGCAGGTATGTATGAAAGAAGGAAGAGTCCTAAAATTAAGCATACAGTACGCTTGGACATGAAGTTCCCCCTACTAAAGTTGGTTTTGAGTATATGGGTTAGTTGAACCCTTAAGGGTTCATACATTGTATTCAAACTGATTTAGAAAAAGTCAATTCCTGTACCATGACTAAATTGTTCCATTTTCCATTCACCTACAACATACTCTAATTCAATTTTTGAATTATCACTATTACTTTTTGTATATTCTAGCTCAATATCAATAGTATAATCTTCCCAAACAGATGGCCCAATTACAATCAGTTCTAGACTATCTCCAGAAACCGAACTGTGGGCAGGAAGAGATGACTTATTGAAAGAAGTTCTGTCAATTTCAATATTATCAGAATCGATAAATCGTATTATCAAAGTTAAATCAGATATGGCTCGACTACCATCGTTATCTACCTCAGTAAGAATCACATGACCCGCACTACTTTGGATATAGACCACATCCACTGTAACCTTATCGTATGGGACTATCCATGTAACTGCAATTATTGTTGAAGAGAAAATCATCAAAGCAACAATTGATACAATGACTACTCTTATTGGAGAAATATGACTTATTGTATCTTCTAATTTAACTAAAACATCATGAGCAAATTCCTCTTCAGGAGTTTCTTCTATTTCCTGATTCTTAGACTTCTCTAATAACCCCATCTAGTTACCTCCATCAGATAATGTGGCAATAACAGTTAGTATTGCTGAAGTGAATGGTTCTGGAACCAACAAGTGGTGTGTTGAGCCGCCCAAACCTGGAATTAAATTCAGTATAGATAAATCAGAAGATAAACCATTGACGCCAAGTGTGGTTCCTGTTGGAACCCCGCCAGTGGTTTGGGCATCAATCAGAACTCCGCGAACTTGTATTTCTTGTCCACCGAACTCTGTACTTATCTTTGCTGAGACTATTATTTTTCCACCATCTACATCATCAACTTCAATCACGCTGTAAGGACCTACTAATTCTCTAATATGTAGAGTAGCACTTCGAAGATTTTCTCCCATCGCTTCCATTTCCTCCATGTAAACTGGTGGAGTTCCCACCTGACTAGTTCCTGTTGGAACATCATTAACTCTGACATAAATTCTTTCTACTCCACTTCCACCAGAGCGTATTTCTAAACCAAAGTCTTCAGTTGGTTTGATTACCATCTTATCAGTCATTCCTTCTGCTAAGAGAATGATATCTCCACGTGAATTAATTGCCCTTCCAAATGCCTCAATATACAAGGACATTCCATCATCAGAAGAGGTAAAATCAAGATTTGGTAAACCTTGGAAAGCGAGATTTTTTGTAATATCAAAATTCATTTCAGGAGCGGTTGTCAAATTTATATAACCTGGTATATCTTTCAAGAAAACTGTTGCTGGCCACCAAAATCCATCCATCCATTGCATCTGTTGTAACATCAAAGAACCAACTGCAAACCCTTCAATTCTTTCTTGTTCGGGTACACTCATGCCAATAGATATTGCAGTTCCAAGACTAGCTTGTAAGGAAATTGACTTAGGAATCTCATTGATTAACATCTCCGTACGACTCTGTGAATCACGATTTATCAACATCATATGTATCCAATCCAGCCTTTCAGATATACCAAATTGAGTACCTGTTGAAACTGTAGTGATTCCTCCTGAATCTCTAATCTCAAAAATTGAGTCGATATACAAACCAGTAGACTCACCAGGACTTAAGCCCTGCATTGTCATCAGCAAATCTTGTCCATTAACACCGTATGCATGAATCATGAATTCCTCTCGAGCAGGTTTCCATCCATCCATTGAAACTTGTATAGACCAATCCTCACCATTAGATAGAGTATTTCTGGCAATTGTCATGTCAATTTGTGGAGGTAAACCTGGTAACCATGTTTTGATATGGAATCCATTGGATAAACCCTCTGGTGCGGATTGGAAAGATATTCCATGTACCCATGGAGGTTCAGAATCCACATCTCTTCCGTATGTTGCTTCCAAAGTTAGATCAAATGCAGAATCTGATTCTAATTGTAAAGCATATGAAAAAGACTCATCAACTTCATCAGTTCCAGTAGAAATATCACTGGTTAAGCCAGCTAATACAGAATTAACTGATCTACCAAGATCAGAAAAACCACCTATGAAGAAGGCAACTCCAGAAAGACCTTGAGTTGAATTAAAATTCGGCAACACTAAATCAGAATTAGAGGATTCATCAGTAGGAACTTCAACTGTAAGATAAGATGGTAGAGGTTCGATTAAAGCTAAGGCAGATAATCCAGAAGAATCTGCTGTAGGGGCGTTATCTACATTGATACTCATTGGCCTATCTCCAGCGGATCTAAGAAACGCTGTGCCTCGACCTGAAGAACCCAGAGAACCTTCCTCAATAGGAGGAATCCAACCTAATTCTTGTATCCCAGTCAATCGAGTGGATATAGTAGATGTCTCATTACTAGAATCGTGATGGAACAAGAAATGATCACCAGTCATAGTAACTGGATCAGAAGAATTGCTGATCTGAACCTCTACAGTAGAAATCGGAGTTTCGGCAATAAAACTGGTCTGTTCACCGAATTCGAACGTAAACTCGGCAGGCATATCGTGAATATTCGCAGCCTGTCTTTGTTCACCATCTAGACCTACATATGAAATCAGTTCAATACCTTCGTTTGCAGTATAACTCAAAGATTCGTCATTCAACTCAATAGAAATATTATTCGGAATATCAGATAGATATAAACTCTGGAATGAAAAATTTTCAAGTGAGTTTCTGTCATGTTCAATAAACGAAAATCTGAATGATTCGGCAGAATTAGTTTTTATCCCTAATGACTGAATATTGGTGACATTATTATCACTAAATGTGAATTCGGATAATCCACTAAATCTAACGCTCGAGGCTACTGGCACAATAGGTTCTCTAACTCCAAATTCTCCAATAACCTGATTCAAATCTCGATCTTTGGAAATTATTATATGATCATCTTGAACAATTGGATGAGGACTGGATCCTATTTGTAAAGAAAGTACACTAATTTCCATACTGGTTCTAGTTAATAATAAATTATCAGTCATCAATAAATTAACATCCCTACCTGAGAATGAGTTTATCCCTCCACCTCCTAAATCACCAGTAAGTACTGAAATAGCTTCACTAGGTACTGAATTAATTATTCCACCAATATCTAAAAATAAGTCAACCAAATTAAGAATCAGTGAATCTAAAATCTTGGACATGAAATCTAAATTAGCACCAGAATCAAGGCTTGTATCTGATGATTCAGTACTGCCTAATTCGAATGAGCCAAAAATAGCAATTGATGTTGGTAAGTCCCTCAATTCAATACTGAGCTTACTATGATCTGTGAGAATATCTCCTCTTTTATGCCATGAGTCATATTCTATTGACTGAATACTTTGTACTGACCGAATAAGTACCAAGGTTTTTGGAGGGAAAGCAGGGTTAATTGGAAGAGTAGGATCATCAACATTTTGTGTTGAGTCTCGAGAGAAATTCTTGATTGCAATAATCATTCCTAATTGTTCAGGTTGACCACCTGGTAATTCTGGAGATGATTTAGAACCTAACATTGTGAAAACTCGATCAATTTCATCAGAGGAGAGGCTTCCAGCAGGCATTCCTCTTAGCCAACCTATTGTATCAGTTGAGTTACCACTTGGGTCATTGGAGTTAGCTGTTGGTTGTCCTGCCTTATTCTCATGGAAATGAATATGTATATCTGATCTTCTATCTGCATAATATTCGATTGTATCAAGAGCGTTTTCACCGGCTCCACCTGCACCCTCGGCCAATGTTGTATCAGTTCTAATTACAAGATTTACTTCAGAAGGTAATCTTGTAGAAACACCATTTGGATGTATAGTGGCCTCGATATAAGCAACTTCCCAAACTTCTCTATCGCCATTTGTATCTTGAGGAGAAAAATGAACATAGCCAAATCCTGCAACAACTCCACAAGAAATCTCAGCAGAAGGTAAAGTAGATAATTCAATTTGAGAATATCGTTCAGGGCAATTCGTTTGTCCGTTATTATTTATCAAAATTGCATATGGGGCAGAAAGCGATGAAATAACAATATCTGACTCATCTACTCCAGGTAAAGTTATTCCAAAACTAAGAAATGAAATAAGACTAGAAACCAAACTTGAGCCAGCATCTGAAATATCAAAATATAATCTCTCTATACCAACATCCAAAGAAAAGTCAATTGGTGGTGTAGTGAAGGATGAATCTATAACCCAAACATAACTTTCTCCACCTGTTAGGATTCCTTCAGAATAAGCAAACGCTTTCAATAGTGAAACTTGAAGATTTTGTAACTCATCCCAAACGGCATCTCCTTCACTAGATTCTAATACAACTACTTCGAAAGAAATTGTAGGTTTTACCCAAAGAGTATCTCCTTCAATACCCAATTCATCACCTAAATCAAAAGCTATCTTTAGGCCTACTTGAATATCATTATTACCGTCATTATCAACATCGATTGCATGAAGGAATGAATCGGTTTCAGGATCAAGTAAAGAAAATAAAGAGGCAGTAAAGGTAACTACTTCGAACTTTTCGACTTGATTACCTTCTAAATCAGTATACTTTGTCCAAATCAAATAATCTGTCAAATTGAAGATTGTTTGCCAGACAGTATTAACAGCACCTGGAGGTGAATTTTCAGGATTAATTAGAAGGTCATAAGGCCCAGGATGAATTACCTCAGGAGGTGTTGTATCTACAATGGAAGAATCTGAAAATAGTTCATTGATTCCATAAAGTGGATCATCTTGATTGGTTGGAGTAACTGAATTTTTAACTCCTTCAAGTGAAGGTCCTGCAATATTTTTAACTAATTCCGAAGATATTACATCTTCTCTCTGAGAAAGTATATCCGTCATTTCATCAAGAATTTCGAAATCATCAGCACTGACTCTTGTATCCGCAGATACATTAGTTATTGGCGAATACATTGGCATTAAAAATATCAAAACTAGAAGAATTGTCTGTGAATGATTGACTGCAGGAGCTCTGCGTACGATACGTACAGCACCTCCTTGCATGAACTCACCTCTCAGATATATGGTAAAGGTTATTCCCCTACTTGATACAATTAAAATAGATTTAATATTACTTTAACAGATACCAGTCTATCAATCCGATGAGAAAGAATTCTTAGAAGAATATTTGGCTATAATTAGACAGATAGAGATTAAAAGAACTTGGATAATTGCCCTCATTATATGCCAGTTAGTACCAAATTTAGAACCACCAATAGCTATATCGTTAACCCACATATTAAAATTCGCCCAATATAGAACTACTAGCATTAAAGCTATTCCGTATGCAGAAATCTGACGAGTTTGTGGAAACATCAGTCCTGCTCCTAGAGCAATTTCGAAGACTCCGCTAGCATATACCCAAAATGTTGGGAACCCCAATATTTCAGGAACTATTGGTTCGTACCAAGACGGATCAATAAAATGATCTATTCCGATAATTACAAATGGAAAACCAAAGATTATACATCCAATATTAAGAACCAAATTTCTCAACATAATCTTCACTCAAAACGAATTGTCTCTACTGAACCACAGTGAGGGCAAGATGTTCTAGCTATATCAACGCCCACAGGCATATCAACTTCAAACAGTTTTCCACAACTTGAACATGACTGTCTTACAGTACGATCTTGGGAAGGTGGTTGTACTATTTTTTCTAGTTCTGGCTCTGGCACTAATTCAAAATCAGGCGCTTCAACTATTTCAGAAGCTGGTGCTTGTGTTTCTTCTAAAGGATCTTCCGAAGGTTTCCAAACATTTTCAGATTCATCAGTTGAATCAAAGTCATGATGAATATCTTCTCTTGGAACTGAATCATCTTCTTCGAATTCCGCAAGAAGATCATTTGCAGGGCTATTTATTGGGGCAGATGTTGGTGGAGGAGATGTACTTAGTAACTCAGACAAT
>DATY01000035.1:0-2719 GCA_002504905.1 Euryarchaeota archaeon UBA605
CTATGCATTAGTATACTCACAACCAAACAGCACTATATGTTCGATTTGTTTTCTGGTATGTTTGTAGGGTATTTCGCTTGGAGATTTTTCCAACCAACACTCGATAAAATACGATCTAGTGATGTCGACTCTATACTGGAAGAAGTTGGTTGGTCTAACTAATTGTAAACTATTGGTAAGAATGCATTAGCTGCATCTTCACAAGAGTTAGCAACATCATCAAGTCTCTGCAATACTCTGTACATATGTACTGCTGCAAGAGGGTCATCTACTCCTTCTCTAAATACGAACCCTGCCGCACGACTTTCAACTAAGTCTGCCTCATGTTCTGCAAGATTTACTTGATGAATTAATTCTCTTAACTCAGTTCTTCCCTTCTTGGTATTTCCAGAAAGTGTTAGATCTCTTAGGTGCAAGACTGTATCTTCATAAACTGCTGCAGTCTTTTGTACCGCCTCAGCCATCTCAATTACCATTTTTCTTGCCTCTTCATTATTGTAAAGTTCTCTGAAAGACAGTTGTTCTGCAACATTTTGTGCATAATCTGCTATTCTGTCTTGTCTTCCAAGCATGTAAAGGAACTCATCGCTGTCTATCAACAGCTTCCAGCCCTTGCTGCTTACTTTCTCTCTCAGTGCATTTTTGATATCATCTGCTTTCAATTCAGCCTCAATTGTAGCATTGATTTCTTCAGATGCATCTTCTCCTGCTGCGCTCTTTTTCACAGCAGTTAACATGTGGTCAACGGTTTCCTCTACTGCCTCAGCATGAGTGTGGAATAATTCGAAAACTGTAGGATCATATTTTCCACCTTCTGCACCAGCATCTGCTAATGCATCTTCAACAAATATTTCATCGCCACTAGTTTTCCACATGACGTATCCCACCAGTAAGAATGAGATAGGAAGTACTACTATCAATTTCAATGGATCTGAGCCCATGGCGACATAGAGTGTTACTGAACCAAAACCTGCTGCGGGTAGGCTTGCTACCCATGATGCTGCAATCTTTCCAAACACTTTGAAATCCACATTCTTTGCTCCCCCAGCCAAACCGACTCCTACTACTGACCCAACCAGTGTGTGAGTAGTCGATACAGGAACTGCCAGGAATGGCATTGAGAAAATCAGGATAGTAGTTGCCGCTCCAAACTCTGCAGCGAATCCTCTTGTTGGTGTAATATCGGTAATTTTAGTACCAATTGTTTCCATTACTCTCCATCCCCATGTTACTACACCGACAGCAATACCTACGGAACCTAGTAGTACCAACCAGAGTGGAACATCTACCTTAGCTGCCAAATCTCCACCGCTAGATAGGATGTCGTAAACTGCAGCCATCGGTCCGATTGCATTAGATCTGTCATTAGCGCCATGAGCGAATGCAACATATGCTGCAGTGATTATCTGTAGCCAAACGAAAATTTTCTCTACACCTTGGAACCCTTCTCCTTGCTTCTTGAAATCATAGTCTCTCAGAACATACCAAAGTATGATAGATGCAATACATCCAATGATAAATGCTACAATTAGAGAGTTTATAGGGAACCAAGCATTTTCTGCGAATGGGTCGAAAACTCCATTCTCTTTCACTGGCAACCAGTCGTTCTTATCATCAATCCATCCTTCTGAAGCTGCTCTTGAGATGAATCCTTTTAGTGCCTTAAATTGTAATGCTAGACCTAATGTGAAGAATGTAGGCAAGGCAAGAATCGGCGCTAACCACCTAGATCTCGCAATTGGGTCATCTGCTTCAAGAATACTCGCACGGACAATAAAGAATGTGATGAATGCAAGAATACCACCCATTAGTGGGCTTGCTACCCATGACATGACTACTTTTCTCACAACTTCCCAATCTATTAGTGAAGCATTATGTTGTACTTCCAGAACTAATCCTACACCAACTATTCCACCAATTATTGAATGCGTTGTTGAAACTGGCAATCCGAATCGAGTCGCAATTGTCAACCAAACTGCTGCTGCCATCATTGCCGCAATGAATCCGAACATCAAATCATTAGCAAATGCATCTGTAACTAGAGTTTCATCTGTGAGATCGATATTTAGGATACCCTTTCTAACAGTATCTGTAACTGCATCACCTGCAAAGAAAGCTCCACAGAATTCGAACACAGCAGCAATAATTACTGCTTGTCTCAATGTCAAGGCTCTGGAACCTACAGATGTCCCCATTGCATTAGCAACATCATTGGCACCTATGTTCNNATTATGTTGTACTTCCAGAACTAACCCTACACCAACTATTCCGCCAATTATTGAATGCGTTGTTGAAACTGGTAGTCCGAAGCGAGTCGCAATTGTCAACCAAACTGCTGCAGCCATCATTGCAGCAATGAATCCGAACATCAAATCATTTGCAAATGCATCTGTGACTAGAGATTCATCTGCGAGATCGATATTTAGGATGCCCTTTCTGACAGTATCTGTAACTGCATCACCTGCAAAGAAAGCTCCGCAGAATTCGAACACAGCAGCAATAATAACTGCCTGTCTCAATGTCAAGGCTCTGGAACCTACAGAGGTCCCCATTGCATTGGCAACATCATTGGCACCTATGTTCCATGCCATGTAGGCACAAACAATAATAGCAAGCAAAAGAACGACAGTCATTATCGGCTCCATAATCTATATACGGTATATATTCGGTTTATCAATATTGAATTATATAATCTATATAGTTAATTTAGAAAACGCTT
>DATY01000035.1:3114-3560 GCA_002504905.1 Euryarchaeota archaeon UBA605
AAAATACAGCTTACCGGTGGCTCAACCTATATAGTCAGTCTTCCTAAAAAATGGATTACTGAGCATGGATTGGGTGCTAAAGATCAGGTGAGGATTGAATGGCGTCCATCGGGGACTTTGAGAGTAATTGCAGATGCATCAAATGTTGTTAGAAACAGGTTAGTTGAGATAGATTGTTCAGAAATTCCTGATCACATGATTTTTGATCATTTGGTTTCCGCTTATCTATCAGGTGCAGATAAGATTACTATACACACAAAAAATGATTTTACCAGGAAACAAAGTAAAATTTTCCGTGATTTCGTCAAGTCAACCAGAGGTCTAGAGATTGTAAATGATCAAGGCAATAAGTTAGAAATGATTAGCTTATTAAATCCTTCAGAAATGCCATTATATTCTAGTATAAACAGAATGTATTTGTTGATTTCAAGACAAGTCAGAGATTT
>DATY01000035.1:3938-8416 GCA_002504905.1 Euryarchaeota archaeon UBA605
GATGCTCTAAGACTTCTCTTGGAAAGACAAGTTGGTCAAATTCTAGAATCTGCTAGTATTGAAGATTCTCTCGGGACCTCAAGATGGGAGGCTTCTGAATTATGTAAGTTGGTTAGAACTCTAGAAAGAATGGGTGATCATAGTTTTGCTTTATGTGATTTAGCTAATTCTTACAAGGTTCCTAAATCGATCAGCATGACATCCTTACCGATTACAGTAATACCTATTTGGCAAATGTCAATAAAGTTACTAATTTCTAATCTAAGAAAAAGAAAGATTTCAGAAATACATACAGCAAAATCCCAACTCATTTCTGCAAAACAAGATTTATTGCAATATGAAGAAGAACTGAGATCTAGTGAAATCGATATCCAAGATGCATTATTTTTAGATAGAGTGTCAGAGTCACTAAGAAGAATTTGTGCTTATTCAATCAATATGGCTGAAATTTTAATGAATATCCAAACTCATAGAGAATCTAAACAAATATACTCATAATTCAAGAAGGATTCTTAGATTTATACCTTGTTTAATCTTGTTATTCAATCACATGTGTATGGATATATATTTGATATAGTTAAAAAATATATAGACAATATATTTTATGTCCGTCTATAGTAATACTATTCCTTTACTTCATCGTTATTACATCACTCGGCGGTTCAGGAGGAAAAAAATGACTTCGAAAATAGTAACAATGATGATGACAATGATAATGATGAGTAGCCTTATTGCAGGCTGTACTGGTAACGATGATGATGTGCCTGAATTAATTCAGACTGGATCTTCAACGGTATTACCACTGGCAGTAGTTTGGGCGGAAGATTATGAGGGTGCTGATGTATCTGTATCTGGTGGTGGGAGTAGCCATGGATTGAATTCTTTACTGAATGGTGAAGCCGATATAGCAGATGCCAGTAGAATCTTAAAAAACAAAGACTACGGTAAGTTCGATAATTGCGATGATACAGTGGTTGACGAAGAGACAGGTTCAACTTCGGTCCCTTGTAATGGTGTTTTGCCAGTAAAGTGGGTAGTAGCATTTGATGTTTTAGCCACCATTGTTCATCCAGATAATACTTGGGCAACGGAATTAAATTTTTCACAGCTTTATTCAATCTTCACAGACGACAATCCTGCAACACACTGGGACGATGTACCTGGACTTGAAAATGCTCCACATGAGGAAATAGAGATATACGCTCCGGATGAAGCGAGTGGAACATTTGATTTTTTCTTTGAATCTATTATCGATGATTGGGGTAAAGATACTCAGGAAGCAGGAACACGTCTGGAGTCTGGAGATGGTGTTTACCATCCTTCAGCAGATGATAACGTGATCTTAACAGCAATCAAGAACAATCCATATGCAATAGGATATCTTGGATTTGCATATGTTCAAGAGAATCTTGGTTCAGTTGAACTTGTCTCTTTGGATAACGGTAATGGGTTTGTAGAACCTTCACTTGACACTGTTGCAGACTATCCAATGGCACGTCCATTACACATGTACACCGATGCTTATGCTGATAATAGAGAGGATGTAGAAGGATACATTTCATTTGCACTTTCTGAAGAAGGGCAGGAAGTAGTAGATGAGGTAGGATATGTCAGAGTCGCCATGGTCGATTCTGAACTCTTGGAAAGCCAGAAATCAATGCTAAATGACTGAGGTAATATTTTGATGGCGGAGGAGAATCCATTAGATGGCTCTGCTCCTAAACACTATGGTGTTATAGGACTATTATTCTCCTCTGCCTCATTATCTGTTATTGCAAGTGCTCTAATAATTTACACGTTAGCAGATGGTACGATAGATTTTTTTAGATCAGAAGAAGCAAGCATATTCGAATTCATAACCAGTACAAAATGGGTTCCTAATGGACTTAATCCGAGTTTTGGAATATGGCCACTACTTTCTGGTACTGCATTAATTGCCGGCGGTTCTCTATTATTGGCCATTCCAATAGGTGTTTCATCAGCTCTATATCTATCTGAGTTCTGTAGTAATAGGACCAGAAAGATATTGAAGCCACTGATTGAGGTTCTCAGTGGAATTCCTTCTGTGGTTCATGGCTTTTTTGCTTTATTAGTAATCAGCCCTATTATTAGAGAATATTTTGATGCAACATACTTTAATGCAGCGAGCGCAATTATTGTTGTTGCAGCAATGATTCTACCAATTATTGTTAGCATTTCAGACGACGCAATTCGTGCAGTTCCAAGAGAAATGAGAGAAGCTAGTTTAGCCCTAGGGGCTACTAGATGGGAAACTGCCTCAAGGGTAATTCTACCTTCTGCGAGATCTGGAATTGTTGCCTCAGTTTTATTGGCATTAGCAAGGGCTGTCGGGGAAACAATGGCGGTTACCTTAGCAGCAGGTTCTGTTGCTTCGTTACACTTGAATCCCATGAAAGAAACACAAACGTTGACTGCATATATTGCTCAAGTGGCTACCGGAGATATTCCACCAGGACCCGCAACAGATGCAGGTTTTGCTGTAGGTAGCACGCTCTTCATCATGACTTATATTGCAAATCTATTTGCAATTAGAGCAACTAAGAAGAAGTTTGGTAATTCAAAAAATTATTCTGTGGGATATTTGATATCGAAATTAATGCTTAAATTTAGATATTTTAGAAATATTGAGTCTAATATTAGTATCTCATCTAATTTGATAGAACCACTCAGTCCCAACCAGTATGATTTGAAAAGGAGGAGTAGAGAAAAGTATTCAGTGTTCTTAATAGGTAGTAGCTTCTCATTGGGCATAATATTTTTATTAGTACTTCTTCAAACAGTTATTGAGTCTGGAATTAATGGTATTTCTTACAACTTTTTGACTAATTTTCCTTCATCTAGATCAATCAGAGCAGGAATTGGTCCGGTAATTCTCGGCTCAGTATATTTAATTTCATTAGCCATTCTATTTGCACTTCCTTCAGGTGTTGGTGCTGCAATATATTTGAATGAGATATCTCGTCCTAGTAAAATAAATTTTTTCCTACGAAGAACTATCCAGAATCTTGCAGCGGTTCCTTCGATAATTTTTGGATTAGTTGGATTGGTAGTATTTTCACGACTACTAGGTTTCGGTCTTAGTCTACTTACGGGCTCTCTAACATTAGCAATGATGATACTTCCAATGATTGTAGTAACAAGTGAAGAAGCTCTTTTAGCAGTACCTAAAGGTTTCAGAGACGGAGCTCTAGCAGTTGGCGCTACCAGATGGCAAACCGTTCGACATCATGTTCTTCCTAATGCGATTCCAGGGATTGCGACTGGAACAATACTCTCTATTGCACGTGCTTTGGGAGAAACAGCACCGATACTTTTTGTCGCAAGTATTTTCTCAAAAACTGCTCCTAGTGGAATACTTGATGGATTTATGGCACTTCCAATACAAATCTTCTTCTGGACTCGACACCCTAAACAAGAGTTTCAAGATTTGGCAGCAAGTACCATACTTGTGCTATTAGTATTATTGATTATTCTCAATTTAATTGCTTTGTTTATTAGAAATAGGGCAGAGGCAAAGAGGACTTGGTAAAATGGAAACAAAAAAAATAAGAGTTAAGGATTTATCTGTATTTTATGGCGATGTTGAGGCCGTAAAAAATATTAGTTTAGAAATTCATGAAGGTTCAGTAACTGCATTTATAGGACCATCAGGTTGTGGTAAGAGCACTTTACTTCGTTCATTTAACAGAATGAATGATGAAATCATTAATTGTAGTACTTCGGGAGAAATTTTTTGGCTTGAAAAAAATATCTTGGGTAATGATATAGACCCAGTTTTATTGCGTAGAGCAGTATCAATGGTGTTTCAAAAACCAAATGTATTTCCAACCTCAATATATGAAAATGTTGCATTTGGTTTGAGAATCCAAGGAATCAGAGATCCGGAAAAACTTGATAGAAAAATTGAATCAAGCCTCAGAGACGCTGCATTATGGGACGAGGTTCATGATCGCCTTCATGATGATGCATTTTCTCTTTCTGGTGGTCAACAGCAGAGACTCTGTATTGCGAGAGCTCTGGCTATAGGGCCATCAGTACTATTGATGGATGAGCCTACCTCGGCTTTAGATCCGATTGCAACAGCAAAAATTGAACAATTGATACATGAACTCAAAGAAAAAGTAACAATCTTAATCGTTACTCATTCAATGAGTCAGGCTTCAAGAATATCAGATCAAACAGCCTTCATGTACTTGGGTGATTTGATTGAATTTGGAGATACAGAAATGATTTTTAATTCCCCTGTAGAAGAATTGACAGGTCAATATATCTCAGGTAGATTTGGTTGATATTCTGAATGATAATTAGTAAACCAACATTGATATCATTTCAGGCTCTGTTAGATATAGATATAGTCCTAGCCCAGCAAATATCATCATCCATGAACCGATTGCTTTAATCAATCCTGTAGAGCTTCTTAGATATCCAATCATCGCTTGACGTCCGAAACTGACTAG
>DATY01000030.1 GCA_002504905.1 Euryarchaeota archaeon UBA605
ACAAACTAAAAAAAATACTAAATCTAGGATTAATTTTTCTGTTTATTCAATCAAAAAACCATTTAATCGTCTGATTAATTTTTTGAATAACAAGTATAATCTATTAGCATCATTTTTAATTTCTTCAGTCAAGCCAATAACCTCCTTCATTACAGAAAATTATTCTTCAAGTAAAAATAGTATAAAACAAAAATATCCTACACTGTCTAATCAAATGAAATATGGTAGAGAAAGTATGCTAGGCTCTAATATTATGTTTGTTATTTTGTTAATCATAATTACACTTTTCTTGGTATGGCTCCCAATTTCTGACTCAGAAAACATGAATTTTAGTAAAACACTGCAAGTTTCTAATGTCCTCCTTACTCTTTCTATATTTATTTTAATGTCCTTCTCATTAAATTTACACACTGGAATTACTGGCATGGTTAATTTTGGAGTTATCTTCTTTGTTGGAATAGGTGCTATTACTGTTGGAATTTTAACAGCTCCTACTGAGGTACATGGTTACGGTTGGCCGGTAATACCTGCTACAATTGCTGCAGTGCTACTTGCAGCCGCCTTTGGTTGGGCTCTGGCATATCCAACAGCTCGTTTGAGAATGGATTATTTTGCTATTGTTACAATTTCTTTAGGCGAGATAGTCAGAGTTTTACTGGCAGGAGAACCATTACTAAGAGTAGGCTCAATTGGTTCAGCAATTGGCATATCTAAGTATACTTTACCGTTGAAACAATGGTGGTTTTGTGGTTCTGGAGTCACAATTGGTCCTGACGCTGATTACATTAGTGCAGATGCATGTAGGAACGATGAATTATTATTAGGCCCAGCAAATAAAGTAGGTGAATTATTGAATCTTGCAGATGTAAATGGAGTCATCGAACCAGCGCCCTATATGTTACTATTAGCGGTAATGGGAATGACCTCGGTTTTATTCGTATGGTGGCTTTTAGAAACAATACTTTCATCACCTTGGGGCAGAATTTTGAAAGCGATTAGAGAGGATGAAGAGGTGGCACAACACCATGGCCACAACGTCCTTTCTCACAAAGCCGCTAGTCTTGCTTTGGGTGCAGGAATAGCAGGTCTTGCAGGAGTCTTTTGGGCCTGGAAACTTACAGGTTTTGAACCTTCAATAATGGCGCCAGCACGTTCTACTTTCCTTGTCTGGGCGGCTTTTATTATTGGAGGCAAAGGAAATAACAAGGGGATGATAGTGGGGGCCTTCATCATTGTACTTATGGAGTTTGTATTCAATGTACTTGTAGCCGCGCAGGGTTCTCCAGATTTACCTCTTTATACTACAGCAGATCGTATTGATAGGTTATTTCAATGGCTTGTAATAAATCATTGGGGTGCAATAAAAATATCTTTTATGATAGCGATAATTGGCATTTTATTGAAACATAGAGGGACAATAGACGTAGGTCTTTCGGGAGTATTCATATTCTTTTTCATGATGATAATGATGGGTGAACGTTCTATTGATGAATCTTTTACAGGAGGAATTATTAGAGCAGATATGGCATATGTCAAGGTATTATTGATTGGATGCTTAATGTTATTTTCACTCAAGTTAAATCCGAAAGGACTTATTCCAGAAGTACCATTTAGACCAAAAAGTAAGCCCCTCATCGGCGAATCTCGAGAATTACAAAATCAAGGAGATGATAGCCAATGAAGTCAGTACTTAAAGTAGCGAATCTTCGTAAGGAATTTGGAGGACTTGTAGCAGTAAAAGAAGTCTCTTTTGAAATATTTGAGGGAGAATTTGTCGGATTAATAGGGCCCAATGGATGTGGGAAATCTACAACCTTTAATTGTATTAGTGGTCTATTAGAACAGACATCTGGGAAAGTAGAAATTTATGGTACAGACGTCTCAAAATTGAGGCCAGACCAAATACACAGTTTAGGGATGACAAGAACTTTTCAGCACACTCGTTTATGGAGGGAAATGACAGTTGTAGAGAACTTATTAGTCCCTCCTAGAAATCAATTTTCTCCAAGTAAAATAAAATCATTACTATTCCCTAAATCTCGTCAAGCTGAGAAAGAAAGATTAGAAGAAGCATATAACATTCTTGAAGAGTTAGAAGTCCCTCACATGGCCGACAATTTAGCAAGTGAATTATCGGGAGGGCAGTCAAAATTAGTAGATATTGGGAGGTCTCGAATGGGTTCACCAAAGTTGCTATTACTCGATGAACCGGTCGCGGGTGTTGCCGGCCCTCTAGCAATGAAAATTTTCAATAATTTACGAAAAACGGTAGATGAAACCGGAATCTCTGTATTAATAATTGAGCATAATATGGACTTTATTCTAAGGCAGGGGGTTGACAGAATTATTGTAATGAATGAAGGAGAGGTCTTAATGATAGGAACTCCGGAAGAAGTAAAGTCCAATAGGGCAGTAATCGAAGCATATCTCGGTTCTGCAGGTGAGGAAGAGTGAGCATAATGGGTAGAGTTCTTGACGTGAAAGGCCTCAATGGAGGATATGGTTCGGTACAGATTCTTTATGATATTGATCTATATGTTGAGGAAGGAGAATTTGTTACTATTATCGGTCCTAATGGGTGTGGTAAATCTACATTTATTAAGACAATATTTGGAATAGCTAGTTACTACTCAGGCGATGTTACTCATAATAATGAGGATGTATCTGGTTGGCGTACCGATCAATTAGTGAATAGAGGTATTGCATATGTCCCTCAAGTAGATAATGTATTTCCTTCTTTAACAATTTACGAAAATTTACAGATGGGTGGTAATAGCCTATCAAATTTAGTTCTAAATGAAAGAATTGAGCGTGCTTTGAATATGTTCCCTGACCTAAAACAAAGAGTTCATGATTTGGCCGCCTCACTTTCGGGAGGTGAGAGACAAATGTTAGCAATATCTCGTGCATTAATTTCTAATCCTAAATTTTTGTTATTGGATGAACCAACTGCTGCATTGAGCCCTTTGTATCAACAACAAATTATAGAACGAATCGATGCTTTGAGAGATGAAGGAATTACTGTTCTAATTGTAGAACAAAATGCTCGTTTAAGCCTCGCTCGTTCAGATAGAGGATATATTTTTGCAGGAGGAAAAGTGGTACATACTGGAGATGCCAAGCATATCCTGACTGATCCAGAGATTGGCGAATATTTTCTTGGCTCTCATTGAAAGAGGAAAAAATTATTCTTTCGATAATACTTTTTTCACAGCAATTGGAATGAAATGTAAAGAGTCTCCTAAGCGATGACCATCTTCAACTTCTATCAATTCAACATTCGAATTAGATTCTGCAACCTTTCTAGAAGATTCTATTGATACGATTTCATCAGAAATACCGTGTATTATAACAGTTGGATGATTAATTTCCGGCCACGACATTTTCCTAGCACTAACTATAAAATTCCAACTCAGTTGTATCTCTTTATTCAGCCCGTGATGGAAATATGGCCTGAATCCACTATTTTCCCATTCATTCAGTCCATCCAATCCTGCTATTTTCTCGAAATTTTCTGCTAAGCCAAATGCTGGTGCCATCAACACTATTTTCAGATCCCTTCTTATCAATTTATTAGCAGCATTTGCTATAGCTAATCCCCCATAAGATGACCCAATGATTAGATCAATTTCTTCATTTTCTAATATCTTATCAAGAACAACGGCTGTTTGCTCGCCAATAGTCCAACCCCTTTCACTCATATCGATTGAAACTACATCCCATCCCAGGTTCTCTTTAATCCATGTAGGTTTAGAACCATTAGTACTTCCTTCTAATCCGTGAGCCCAGAGAATCTTCATTTTATCCCTCTAAATCACAAAATTTTAATGCAACGAAATCTGTATTCGTTTTTTCTCTTTTCATAGTATTTGTTTTCAACACACGTAGATGAATTTCAGCAACTACGTGAACTGTCGCATGATATAAGTGACCTCCATGTACAGAATGCTCATTATCAGACATTACAGTATGTAAATGTGTAAATGGTCCATCTGGGCCAGGCGCTAGATTTCCTTGTGTAGATAGTAATTCCATCGGTCCATCATAATTCAGGGTTTGATAAATTCCATCATCGTCTAAATATCCCATCCTAATATCTCTCACTCTCCCAATACCACTCGTAATTATTGCACAATCAATTCCATATTTTGAAAGACCTTGAATAGATTGATGTATTTCTTCGTCCGGATCTAATCTCAAAAGAATATCATCGCCTATTCTACTGAATTCCATATATTCCGATATGAGTCATAAACTTGAATCCAACGCTTCACGATTTTCTTTATTCGGCGTTTTTTCAGAAATATTCCAGTGGAAGTATAATATTACATTTTTTATTCATGATTTTACTTTGAAACTCCAATAGAAACAAAGGGGTATCTCAAATCATCCAATTTGGTTATAGACTGCAAGTACTTCGGAGCAAAGCCCGGAGATGGAAAAGAATGACAATGGCAGCACATGACTCCTCTGCTCGTTGGAAAACTTTCTTTTTAGAAGCTAAAGAAACAGAGATATTTACTTTACTATCTAAACAATCAACTACTCCAACTCTTTCCATACCATTCCATGAGTTACAAGCTTTTGATCCCGATTTCGCTGACGATATTTTGCAATTTCCTAAACAAATTTTGAACACTGGTAAGGATACACTTAGAGAATTATGTAGAGAACGTGGAGAAGACTTGGACGTTGTACTTAGAGTGGGGGAATTACCAAGAGATAGTCGTAGAGCGATCAGAGAAATAGGGTCTTCTGATATTGAAAAACTTCGTAGTAGTGATGTACAAGTAATTAAGATTTCAGAGATTAAACCTAGAATGCATATCGCGGCATTTCAATGCGAATCTTGCGGAGTCACTCAAGAAATAATGCAGGATAATGAGAGAGAACTAATTGAACCAATTCGTTGCTTACCTACTGATCGAGGAGGATGTGGTGAAAGTGCTGGTAGGGGCGGAGCGACACGTTTTAATCTTGTTTTTAATGTTTCAAGACTGATAAATAATCAATGGATAGAAATTCAAGAACTTCCTGAATCGGTAGAAAGTGGAGCTCAACCAGGTAGGGCAAAGGTACTTCTTGAAGGAGATTTAGTGAACAAACATTTACCGGGCCAAAGAATAGTTGCGAACATGATTCCAGTTGTATACAGTGAGGTGATTAAAAATAAGAAAACACCAATGTTCGATATCATGTATCATTTAATTAGTTCCGAACATGAGTCCGTTCCATTTACTGAAATTAAGATTTCTGACGAAGAACAAGAGGAAATATTGGCGATTTCTCAGAGGGAAGATCTTCTTCGTTTAATGCAGAATTCAATTGCACCTTCCATATTTTCGACTGGTGTTATGAATTTTGTGAAAAGGTCATTAGCACTGCAATTATTTGGCGGAGTTTCAAGAAAAAATTCAGATGGAACTCGAACTAGAGGAGATATTCATATTTTACTAATGGGAGATCCAGGAGTTGCTAAATCTCAATTATTAACCTATGTTTCAACACTTTCTCCTCGAGGTAAGTTCACATCAGGAGGGGGTGTTTCCGGTGCAGGATTAACAGCAGCAGCGGTTAGAGATACATTTGCT
Source organism: Euryarchaeota archaeon UBA605 (assembly GCA_002504905.1). GTDB lineage: Archaea > Thermoplasmatota > Poseidoniia > Poseidoniales > Thalassarchaeaceae > MGIIb-O2. The sequence goes on from DATY01000030.1 coordinate 5,592, forward strand.
GATGGAAGGTTTTCTTTGGAAGCCGGAGTATTACCATTATCAGATAGAGGTTTAGCAGCTATTGATGAGTTCGATAAAATAAATGAAGACGATAGAAAAGTCATGCATCCTGCAATGGAACAACAGAGAATTGATATTTCTAAGGGAGGAATTACTGCCTCATTACCATCTAGGTGTGCGATTGTTGCAGCAGCAAATCCGAAATCAGGACGTTTCTCGAACCGTGCTGCTAATACCAGTGTCCTTCGTTCATTTAAGGAGACAGGACTACCTCCTCCATTAGCTTCTAGATTTGACATAATTTGGATGATGAGAGATGAGGTTAAGGCAGAAAATGATGAAATGATAGCTAAACATATTTTGCGTAGTCGTACAAGAGGAGTTCCTGAGGCGCTTATAGATGAATTTGTTGCAATGGATCCCGTTGAAGAAGATAAGGAACAAGTCATAATAGAGGGAGTTGATGGAAAAGAACATCTTAGTCAATCTTTCCTTAGAAAATATATCGCTTTCGCAAAAAGAAATTTTCATCCCAATATAGACCAAGATGTCATGGCATTGATCTTGGAATATTATGTTCAAGAAAGACAATCTTTCGGACGAGATGATTTAGATGAAGGTAGTGAATCCAATGTTGTCCCAATTACCGCTAGAGCGTTAGAAGCTTTAATCAGACTTACAGAAGCTCATGCAAGAATGTTTCTTCGTGAAAATGCTACTGCAGAAGATGCAAAAGTAGCATTAGCAGTATTCAAGCATTGGCGCGAAGAATCAGGAATAGAAGATGATTCAGAATTTTCAGGAACTACAGTTAGAGAAAGAAATACAAGTGCTATTGTTAAAAATATTATTCGTGATATTTGTTCAGAAAATGGCAACAGAGCAACAATTACTTCAATTTACAATAGAGCACTAGGTAAGAAAATAAATGAAACGACTGTTGATAAAGTGATCCAACAAATGCGTGAAAGAGGGATATTATTTAACCCATCAAAGGATGAATACGGTTTCGCCTAGGGCCGTTCACCCTATGAAAGATAACCCAGTCGTGATTAATATGGAGCCACGAGGAGACATTGATTCTCCTAGTAATTTAGACCCTCAAAGTTTGGGTTTTATGTGTGGATTAGAAATTCATCAGCAATTAGATACTGGCAAATTACATTCCAGAATGCCTAGTCAATTATTCGACTTTTCTCTTGCAGAGATTCCCGATTATTGGACACGTTCAGAAAGGAAACTAAGAGCATCACAAGGAGAAGGAGGGAAAATTGACATTACTGCACGTTTCGAGTCACGAAGAAATCGTTCCTTCGTATATATTCAACCACCCAATGCGGGACTAATTGAGTTAGATGAAGCCCCGCCATTAAATCATGATAGTGATGCTATTGATACAGTATTAACTATGGCTGCAATGATGAAGGCCAAACCTGTATCTTCAATGCAGGCTATGAGAAAAACTGTGGTTGATGGTTCCAATACTAGTGGATTCCAGAGAACAACATTGGTTGCAACAGATGGTTCTATCGAAACAGAAACAGGAGAAGTTGGAATCGATGTTATTTGTCTCGAAGAGGACTCTGCTAGAAAACTAGATAGTGAGTTAACTACGGAAGGAGAAATAGTTTATTACACTCTAGATAGGCTTGGAATGCCTTTGGTTGAGATTGCAACAGCTCCAAATATACAGACTCCTGAACATGCTAAAGAGGTAGCTTTACACCTTGGTACATTATTACGTGACACACGTTTAGTTAGGAGGGGCTTGGGCTCAATTCGACAAGATCTCAATGTCAGTATCGCCTGTGGAGTAAGAGTGGAAATCAAAGGTTGTCAAGATTTAGGTTGGATTCCTAAGATTATTCGGTTAGAGATGGCCAGACAATTACATATGTATAGGTTATGTAATCAATTACGAGAAGAAGCCGACCTCCCTCTTTTACCTCCTGATCGTCGACTAGACTCGAAACCAGTAGAAAACAGAGTTGCTCTATCTGCATTATCAAGACTACCATTTAAGACTCAGAATTTAACATATCTTTTCTCTAATTCTTCGTCTCAAATGATAGAAAAATCATTATCCTCTGGCTCAGTAGTTATGGGTTTGAAGTTGAAAGGATTTGCCGGAAAAATAGGTCGTAAAACTGAAGATATCGAAGGCTCACAAATGCCTAGGCTCGGAAGAGAGTTAGCGAGTTCCGCAAAACAAGCAGGAGTGGCAGGAATCTTTCATTCTGATGAGTTACCAGCATATGGAATTACAGAAACTGAAGTCAGTAATATTAGACAAGAAATGACATTGTCTGAATCTGATGCATTTGTATTGTGTGTAGCGCCTAGTTGGCAGGCAGAATTAGCTCTTGAATCAGTAATACTTAGAGCGAGATCAGCATATCATAGAATTTCAGGAGAGGTTCGCAATGTTGTAATTAGAAAAGGTACTCCTGAAGACGGAACTACCACTGCTATGAGGCCTTTACCTAGTGGTGCACGTATGTATCCTGAAACAGATATACAAATTTTAAATCTCGATTTCGAAAGATGGGAAAAAATAAATTCTAACCTTCCTATGAATAAACAGCAACGATTGACAAGATTACAAAAATATAATATTTCTAGTAATCAAATCGAAGCAATATTGGGCAATGAATTAGATGATATATTTGTTTCAGGATTAGATTGCAATGATCCATTCCCTCCCGATCTCCCATCAAAGCCTTGGGCTACAATTTTGTTAGATAACACGAGGTCAGACATTGCACATAAATCAGGAAAATCAGCGTCGGATATTCCCTGGGAATTACTAGCATTACTGGTATATTCTAAGGAAAAGGGAATTATAACTAGAGAAGGAATAATTCCTCTTGGCTCACAATATCTCTCTAATACTGATGAAAGCCTTTCTACGTTTGATAAAAAATTGGCATGGCTATCTAAAAAAGCAGAAATTGAAGGTTTTATTCCTGCAGATAGTTCTTCTGTTGAAGAAGTAATTGATTCAATAATTTCTGATAAGTCAGACTTTGTTAAAGAAAAGGGTATTTCCGCTGTGGGCCCATTAATGGGCATGGTGATGTCGAAATTAGGTGGCTCTGCAGATGGGAAATTAGTAAATTCTATTTTAATCGAAAAAATTAAGCAAATAAAATGATAATCTTATTAATATCTGAACAAATTTTTATCATTAATATTAATCTACTTAGTTACTACGCGTTTGATTTCCATGTCAACGCTGTTAACGACCATAGGAGTCATAATAATTACAACCATATTAGGATATTTTGCTGTAAAAGAAGAATATAGGCTACAGTCTGCGTCTGTAGTATTTCTTGTAATTCTTTTACTATCTTCTAGTACGTTATCTACAGAGTGGGCTAGAATGACTTCAGAATTAGTAGATAATGATGAAGATCCACATTATGGCCTCCCCGATCTATGGGATGGTAAGCAGGCGGTTTGTTTTCACTTCCCTCAAGACGCTACTCCCTCAGAATTTGCAGACGGTAGACACCACATAGATTATGATGGTACAGATTTTAAAACAGATAAAAATTGGAATGCTACTGGTGCCTGTGTTGGTGGATTTGAAGGGTATGAAAATGGTTTAGATTTACTAAATGCAGCAGTTGATGTCAGACCAAATCTTTTTGCATTAAATGTTACTGAATTTTCTTTCGGATTACAAATAAATTCTATTGGAGGAGTAAGTCCTTGTGAAGTTTATACCTGTGCAGATGATTTCTCTTCTGGAGCATATTGGGAGTTACTTAACGATGGTGCTTATTCAATGGTAGGTATTTCAGATCTAGCATTGAATGACGATACAGTAGTTACTTGGCAAATTGCTACATATTGATTTAGCATATCAGCAGCTGTAAAAAATGTATTTTTTTAATCAACTTTAAGATTGAATCAGAGTAATCATCAATAACATAATCACATTGGACTGCTTATTCATGTTATTCGATGCGCATGCAGTTACCCTTTCTCCTAATGAACAACTTGTTCTGGATTTGGCGATAGTAACAGTTGCAATTGCATCATTAATATTAGCCGATAGTAAGTTTAAATCTAAGAACCCAGGCATAATTTTTACAATTATTGTAGTTCTTGCAATCTCAGGAAGGCTATTATTGAACCCAATTCCTAATGTTCAACCTGTCACATTTTTGGCAATTATGGTAGGTATTTATTTTGGTATTTCTTATTCTATAGCCTTTGCCACTGTAGTCACACTTTCTTCAAATGTAATGTTAGAACATGGCATTTGGTCAAATTACCAGATAATTGGATGGGCAACTGTAGGTATTTTAGCTGCATTATTAAGAAACCAATTTATTCAAAATGAGAAATTAAATATTACAAATCTTGCAATTTTCGCGGCCTTTTCCGGATTCCTATTTGATTGGATAGTTTCCTTGAGTATCCTGCACAATGTGGACACATCATTTTTCCTAATCTACTTGTTAAATGGGGTTCCTTTTGATTTATTACACGCGGGTGGAAATGTCGCATTTGTCGCATGGTTTGCAAATCCACTTAGTGAGTTAATGAATAGACATACTAACCTTATTAATTCCGAGGCGGTGCCTGAATTTGCCCCAAACTGATGAATTGACAATGGTACTAGTCACTCGAAGTGACCTCAATTTATCTAAAGGTAAACTTGCTGCACAGTGTAGTCATGCTACTGCAGAATGCATTCTTAAGGCAAAAAGAACCGCTCCTAAGACATTGGAAAGGTATCTAGCTAAAGGTGCAAGAAAGATTGTTTGTAGTACTAGTAATCTTGATAGTCTAAAAAGAATTTTTGGAGAGGCAAATGAGTCGGGCTTAGTTTCTTACATGGTTAAAGATGCAGGGCACACTGAAATCCCAGCAGGTACTGTGACGGTAGTAGGGATCGGACCAGGTCCAAGATCAACTATTGACACAATCACAAGTAGCCTTCCACTTGTTAAGTGATTTAGAATATTCGGCTAAACTGGAGGATTTTCATCCCCCAGTTTGCCTTACGTATTATTTTATTTTTATTTATTTAACTCATGTTGTTGTCGATTTCCATGCCTACTTTAGCACCAATACCGAACATCAAGCCATCAATAATCCATGGCATAGCTACATCTTGTAGATCGCCCATGTCACCTAGTACCATACTACCCATGTTATGAGCAGATCCGAAATCCATTAGTGACATTGTACCTGTAACATCTCCATTCGCAAGATAAGCGCCCGAAACCGCCATTATAGCAATAGCAGTTACCCAAGCATCACAACTTGCATGAATCTTACTAACAATAGCACCGGCAGCAATCATTCCAATCATTGCCCACATTGAGAATTCCCATGCGTTTGTTGCAGTAGCATCATATGCCGGTGAAAGATCATCTAATCCTTCACTCATCATAGCAACAGCAAGAGCCGCTCCTATGACTTGCATAACTAACTTTATTCCATTATTCATCCAATTGTCACTATCCGCAACGTCACCTGTCATTATGTGCATCCAAGTCACTGCTGGTAGTATGTGAGCACCACTGAAAGCCATCCAACCTCCAGCTAGTACTAACGCACCAGTCAGTGTACCCATGCCTTGACCCATCCCGCTAAAGACTAGCCAAGATACAACAAAGGCACCTCCTACTTCATTCAACATTCCTTTTTTATCCATTTCCATATTTTTTTCCTCCCACTTAGGGGCGCTTTCGCGTTATTCGGAGACTATATAATAGAACAGGGTCATAAAACAGTAAAAAATAAGTTTTTAGAGCCTTTTTCCGGACACCGGTGTTGTAAAATACACCTGATATTAATTAGTATACTTAGTAATGTTTTTTTTAAATATATGTTAAAAATAAAGATTCTAATTAATAGTAATAGTCTTCAACTAGCGGCTATTGTCAGGTACGTGGTTGAACAGGTTGCATTAGATTCTGCAGTCCGCAATAGGCTTTTATCAGAGTGTGACGGGCTGTCAAATCTAGTAGATTGGTTAGACAGTATCGACAGACGTCCTGGGCTTGATGAATTAGATTCTAAATTGATTTCTACTGAAGTTAATATTCCTGCTCTTAAGAGCTGTATTGGTTATGCTGAAGATGGTTATCAGAGAAATGTAATAAAAAAAACTGAGCATTATGAATTGGTTGCTATATGTTGGACCCCGGGTCAACTAACCCCTATTCATGATCATGTAGGTAGCGATTGTGCATTCAAAATTATAGATGGCATTTCAACTGAAACCACTTATGAATTAAATGATCAAGGTCTCGCATTTCCAGTGGGAGTCAGAGATTACTTAGCAGGAGAAATTTGTGCTGCTGATGAACCAGATATACACAGAGTTTCGAATGATTCCGATAAAGAATTAATCAATCTTCATGTTTACACTCCACCTCTACATGCATACAATGTTTACAAATCAGCAGAATAAAATTAAATTCCTAGATCTTTTTTATATTGCTCAAAAACTTCTGTGAATAGTTGAATATCTGATTCAAATGTTTTTGGTAATAGTGGTCCGAAAGAGAATCTAAAGAATCTCGAATATGGAGTTACATAGTTTGGGTCCTTGGAGTGTGGCCTAGCCATATCACAATCAGACGCACAAAGTATTGCTGCACCTTTTTTGAATAATCTATTATTCAGTTCTTTACTAGTCATTCCTTCAGGAAGCTCGAGCCAATGATAGAATCCTCCATTGCCAGTATATACTCCTAATCCCATTTTTTGAAAAGCCTCTCCATATCTTTGTCGCTGCCAATTATAATGTTCTTCGACGGCCTTTCTTGCTTTTTTAACACGTGATGGCTCAAGTAATTTTACTGCATACAATTGAGAGGGATGACTTACTCCGCCCATTCCGAAACTAGAGTAATTTGATAGTGTCTCAACATTCTTCTTGCTAGCAATAATCCAGCCAATTCTGATTCCTGGTGATTGAAGACCTTTGGTACATGCTCCAGCAATGAATATATTACTGCTATTGAGATCGTTTACAAACTGGATCCCACTTACTGATGGTGAGTGAAACATTTCATATGCTTCATCGAGAAGAATTCCATTTCCTGATTGTTCTGCCATTTGTATTAATTCTCTCAGCTCTTCTCCATGTCTAGTTTGACCTGATGGATTTTGTGGATTGGAAATAATTGGCATAAGACGAGTTTTAGCATTTAATCCATTTCGATCAAAATATTCTGAGTTAGTAGGATGGAAATTATTTTCTTTCGTAAATGGAACAACCTGAAAGTCAGTATTTGTTTGTTCCAAAATATCTAGATATGCTGGCCATTCAATATTCCCAATTCTAACCTGAATATTTTCTTTCAGAAATGCTAATACAGTGTATATCCCCGGCCTTCCTCCCGCAAAAATCATTACATTTTCTGGAGTAATTTCTGAGCTATATTGAGAATTGTAGTATTCCACAATTGATTCTCTTAACTTTGGATGTCCCCATGCTTTTGGATAGAAACGGTCTTCCCAAGTAACATCAATACTATCCGGTAGCGATGGTCCATCGAATTTTTCTAATGGAGTTGTTAATGGGAAGCCTTGTGACCAAGGGTGCGTACCCTCAGTTCCAATAAAACTACCAAATGAATCTTTGAATGCGTAAAGCGTCTCATAGATTCCCATTGGAGGGCAATTATCGGATAAGAAAGATTCAGTCATGTTAGTGCGAAGAATATCAAGCAAATTAGTTTGTCCATGCTTAAGTTTCATGTTTTATATTCCTAAAATTAATAGGGCTCAATCCATACCGGATACTATGAGAAACCCGTCTAAATCTGTATTTGTTTCAGTCTTTATAGTAATTACATTGGTTGGAATGTCTTTATCCGCAATATCCAATAATCAAAATCAAGAGATTCAAGAGGAAGAAACTAAGTTTTTCTCACATACTAATATCAATTTTGAAGGATATCAAGAAGATTCCATTTACTCATATTCAACATTGTCTTCGGGCGGTTATACTAATTGTGTAATAACAGAAGATCAAAGAGTTGTTTGCTGGGGTAGTAATGATCAAGGGAAAAGAGGTTTGGGCGGAGGTATTGATAATGCTTCTGTTACTCCTGTAGGAAAAGCAGGCCCATGGGTAGTTGGTAATTTATCTGGTGGGATGGTTGAGGTTTCATCAGGTGGATGGTCTGCATGTTCCTTGAAGCAAACAGGAGAGATTTGGTGCTGGGGCGGTGGAGAATATGGTCAATTAGGATCAGGAAACGATCTTTGTCAAGGATCTACTGGATCCTTGGCTTGTCAGCAGGCTCAAAATCATCCACCAGTCAAAGTATCTTTACCGCTTGGTCGAACTGCGGTTTCATTATCTGATGCAAATCAGGGTCATTTTTGTGCTATTTTGGATAATGGTGATGGAATATGTTGGGGCTGGAATGAGAATGGACAACTTGGTGATGGGACTGTCTGTACCGGTGGAAGTTATTGGCAGGACAATAGCAATCCAACTCCAGCAGGTTGTAATTCGAAGAACGGGCGTTATACTCCTGCAGTAATTGATGACTCAAATTTCCCAGCAAATTCATCATTCATATCAATTTCAATGGGGCAACGTCATAGTTGTGGAATAATAGACAATAATGATTTATACTGCTGGGGGCAAAATAATTATGGGCAACTAGGAATCGGTCTGTCCGACTTTCAAAATTATCCAACTCCTCAATTTGTGGCCAGTAATGTGATAGCTGTTGGTACAGGGGATCAGCACTCATGTGCTTTGTATGAGAATCAAAATGTGAAATGTTGGGGGCAGAACAATATGGGTCAACTTGGTACTGGAGATAATTATCTGTACTCTTCTCCTCAGCCAATAAATCTCAGTACTAATATTCTATTAATATCTTTAGAGTCCGCATACAACTCTAATTGTGTAATTACAGAAGAGTTTGAAACTTACTGCTGGGGCACTAATTACTTCAGCCAACTCGGTAACCAAGACGGTGACGGCACTCAAGAGAACCCATTGTTGTTTTGGAATACTGAATATAACTTCACAGTTAATACCACCGCAGCAATGTCAATTAATGGTGATGGGGTTTGTCAGATTATAGGACAAAGTTCTGATAACTCAACTCATAATCATAGAGATGTATTCTGCAATGGTCAGTCTTACAGAGGTCAAATGGGAGACGGTAATTGGAATCAATCATTCGGAGACTGGAATTGGAGTTTTGTTAATCTTTCATCCGACAATATAGGCCCTCTTACTTATCAAGGCGCTGGTGGAGTTCATATTTCTGAGAGAGATATTGATAATGATAGTATCATATCCATCCTCGATAATCTTCCCAACGGCTGTCCTGACGGTAGTTTCGATCCTAACTATGATGGTTCTTGTGTAATTGCTGATGCAGGCTATTTCAGTACTAATCTAATGTATAATGAACAACTTCCTTGCGATTTAGGAACCTATCAACCCCACTCTGGACAATCTAGTTGTATTGATTCTTCACCCGGGCATTTCGTAGATTCGACCTCCTCTACTTCTCAACAGGCTTGTCTATCAGGGACTTATCAACCGAACACAGGGCAGTCTAGTTGTATTGATGCATCACCTGGTCATGAGATTAATCTAAACTCTACTGCACAAATCATGTGCTCACTAGGAGATTATCAATCAGAATCTGGGCAACAAAATTGTATCCCTGCTTCTCCAGGATATCATGTTCCAAATCTTGGTTCTTTAAGCCAGACAGGTTGTGAACCGGGTACGTATCAACCTAATTTTGGGGCCTCGTCTTGTTTTGATGCAAGTTTGGGATACTTTGTGGAAGGTAGTAATGCAACTATGCAAGAAGCTTGTTCGCCAGGGACATATCAACCTAATTTTGGATCAACATCTTGTGAAATTGCGAGCCCGGGTTATTATGTTGATACCTTTGGCTCTTCTTTAGAAGAAGCTTGTAGTGTGGGAACATATAATCCATCTTCTGGTTCTGACGATATTTCTGATTGTCTAATAACCGATCCAGGTAATTATGTTGATTATGAGGGAGCAGTAACCCAAAGTGAGTGCCCAATGGGAACTTTTAATCCAAATAGTAATTCTATTACTTCCAATGATTGTTTATCTGCAGATTCAGGTCATTATGTAGAAAATACCGGTTCATCAGAACAAACCCCTTGTGAGGTAGGTTACTATCAGCCTTCCACCGGACAAACGTTCTGTTTAGAGTCTTCCAGCGGAACTTATGTTCCAAATACTGGTTCATCTTCTGCCATGGATTGCTTAGCAGGTACATATCAGCCTGATTCAGGACAGGACACATGTTTAGATGCCGAAGCAGGATATTTCACTTCTGCAGATAGGGCTTCGTCTCAGATGCCTTGTTTAGCAGGGTCTTACCAATCAGAGATAGGCTCTACGAGTTGTATCCAGTCTGATTCCGGATACCATGTGCCTTCCGAAGGTCAAGCTATGCAAACAATTTGTCCAGCGGGACAGTATCAGCCTCAACCCGGATCTTCTGAATGTATGATTACAAATCCAGGAGAATACTCTTCAGAAGGGGCAACTTCTCCTTCGCCTTGTTTACCAGGGTCATATCAAAGTCAATCTGGCCAATCTGGTTGCGTTTTAGCGGATTCTGGATATTACTCAAGTGATATTTCTTCAACAGAGCAAACTAGTTGTCAACCAGGAGAATATCAACCATTAACTGGACAATCTAGTTGTATTCCTGCTGCTAGAGGACATTATGTTGATTCAGCAGCTGCTACTGAGGAAATTCCTTGCAATATAGGAAGTTACCAACCATTTATGGGCATGACTGAATGTATGCTTTCTTCAATTAACAATTACGTTGCATCTCCAGGAATGGCGGGACAAACAGTATGCCCTAGTGGAGAATCACAGCCTCTTACTGGACAAGCATCATGTAACGTTGATTCGGAAGATTCTGGAGTATCTCCATATCTTTTGTTGATTGGTGGAGTAGTGGCAGTTGCACTAGTGATAGTGGGTTTAATGACTAATCAGGGTTCTAAAAATAAAGCCAAAAGATCAGGAAAGAAGCGTAGAAAAATGAAAAAGAAGTAATCCCTATCATTTAGAGTGATTCTCACTTTATTTGATATGTGATAACCCCATGCCCAGTACATGAGACATTACCCGAGCGACCGAGTAGACCTTCGTAGTGACACTGTGACTCAACCGACTCCTAAAATGCGAGAGATAATGTCATCTGCTGTAGTTGGAGATGATGTTTTAGGTGATGATTCAACGGTGAATGAATTACAAGATTATGTCGCCAAGATATTAGGTAAAGAAGCAGCACTTTTCGTTCCATCTGGAACAATGTCAAATGCAATCGCAATAAAGTCACAGACAAAACCAGGTGATGAAATTGTTACTCACAAGAAATCTCATATTTATCTTTATGAAGGGGGTGGCTATGCATCACTTTCTGGTTGCTCTGTCTCTTTAGTTGATGGTGAAAAAGGAATTATGAATCCTGAGAATGTTCAATCAGCGATTAGGAAATCTGAGGGTAGCCAATCTCATTATCCAAATTGTTCACTAATTTGTGTAGAGAATACAGCTAATATGGGTGGAGGTTCTTTGTACCCAATTGAGGTATTAGATTCAATTTGTAAGATTGCTCATGACAATAATTGCAGAGCCCATTTAGATGGAGCCCGCCTTTTCAATGCAGTCATTGCCAGTAATATTAACCCTGAAAGAATGGTTAAAAATTTTGATACGATATCCATTTGTCTTTCAAAAGGACTCGGTTCTCCAGTTGGATCTTTATTGGTCGGAGATAGTGAAACGATTGCTGAAGCTCATCGCTGGAGAAAAATTTTCGGAGGGGGAATGAGACAAGCAGGAATACTCGCAGCCGCAGGTCTTTATGCACTGAAAAATAATGTTGAACGACTTAATGAAGACCATAAGAGGGCTTTTCTACTTGCAGAATCCATAAATTCAATGAATGATTTTGAAGTTGATATCAGTTCAGTTCAATCAAATATGGCATACATTAATTGTCTAAACAAATCAGCCTCAACCGTTGTCTCAGAATTGGGTAAATTAGGCATTGATGTATTATCAATTGATGAGAGTGTAGTCCGTGCAGTTGTTCATTTACATATTACTGATGAAGATATTTCTCGAACGATAGATGCATTCAAAACTATTAGCAACTAACCCTCTACTTTTTGTGTAAAAACCGTTTCGAGTAATTATGAGTCGTTTTTTTGTTATCTTAGTGGCTTTTCTTTTGCTAGTCACTTCACAGCAAACTTCAGCTCAATCTGAAAATCTCAAGACTTGGAATGATGTAATCTCTGAATATTCTGATACCGGGACTTTAGGAGGAGTCTCAATCTCTCTGGACAGCAATTTTACTAATTATAGTACCACGATGATGGGGGATGAATGGCCAAGTCTAATTGAGGTATATACTGCAACTTGGTGTACTAATTGTGTCACAACTCAAAATATAGTTGACTCTCTTTCTATACCTGATGGAGAATCAGTAATGAAAATTCATTATCATCGTTTTATTGCAGAGACACAAGATCCCTTTGGTTCCCAAAAAAGTGATGATAGATGGATAGATAGATACGGCACCACATCTAGGCTTAGCAATATTTACGAATATGAAAATTTAGCACCATCAAAGATCTTTGATGGTGAGAGACTTCACATAGGGACAACAAAAACATCTGAATCATTGACAATCGATTATCAAACCTCCTTAGATAAAGGACCATCTATAGATGTCTCTGATTTTTCTGCTACTTTTTCTTGGACTAATATTTCGGGGATAAATGAGTTTTCTTGGAATATTTCGACCCCTTCCTTGAATAATAAGTATACAATTGAACCTATGATATTCATTATTGAAGACGAAGGATATTTTCCTGAGGGTGGTAATGGTGAGAAATATTATCATCACATACTGAGAGATATAATCCCACTTTCGTCGGTTGATGGAAATATTTCAGCAGATTTCAATTTAGCATATGATGGAAATGATTTATCCGCTGTACTTGTATTCGATTGGAATTATGATAATCCAGAGGAAGGCTTAGCGAGTGCGATACCTTTTCCTAATGCAGTTGTCTTTGTTTCATTATTCATTGCAATTTTTTATTCTCGAGAAAATTAATGAAATCGATATGTCGTTGGGTTCAATAACCCTCGCTGTTTTGATTGATACTCGGAGGCGGTATATTGGACGTTCAAGATATGAGAATTACCAATGAAGAGATATCTCCAGGTCCCGTTCCTGAATGGCTTCTAAATCATCTAACTTCTCAATTATCAGATGTCAAGCCATACTCTGAAGGTGGTATATCAAGGATTCTAGTTATTTATCCAACTACTGAGTCTAGACGTGAAACAATAGATTTAATCAGTAATCAAGGTTATGTTATTGACAATACTTTACATCATACAATCTCTTCTTTAATGGATACCGTCATGTCTGATTTTAGAATGCCACAGAAATTAAATCATGGATCTTCATTCCAACTAATTCTTCATGATGAATGTAAGAAAGCCTCTACTAAACTGGGCTTTCCGATAATTAATCCACTTCCTGATATGAATTGGAGCAGAGGCAAAACTACGGCTCTTAGTGAGTTACATAATTTCCTTTCATCTGAGTCAATTGCAAATGATTGGGAAGGTCCCGGAATTCAGACTTTCAGAAAAATACTAAAATCTCTTGAATCAAAACTTAATCGAACTCATGATGACTTTCTTTCTGAACGTTTAATTGAGAGGCTAAATAAGCCTGAAAAGCCATTTTCATTGACTGATGTAGATGGGATAATTATGCTTAATCATTCACCTACAATCCCTAAATCTCATATTGATTTTATGAAAGCAGTTTCTCGACATTGTCCAATACATCAATTAGGGAATATTGGAAATATCCGTTTAGGTAAACACGGTCTTAGATTAATTGACGAGTGGGCAATAACGGAATCTTCTAAGCTACCTAAATGGGTTCCTAAACACGAATTAGGATTAGAAAATAATCAAAATTATGTTGAAAGGGTCTTACTTAAGCGCGAGAATCAATCATTTGAAGCTACTTTTTCCATAGTTTCTAAATTCTTATTAGAATCTTCTGAAAAGACAGTATTGATTATAGATCCTAATTTTGAAAATAATAGGTATACTTGGGCAAAAGGGATGAAGAATCTTGGCCTTCCATTTTCTCAAGAAGAACAAATTATCACTAATAACCCTCTAGGACATTGGATCCATTCTTATATGAATTTATCTCATAGTGATGACGCATTTTCTTTAGAAAAATTAAGATCTCTTTCACTTCAACAGTCTCTATTACTATTCCCTGAAATGCCAATTCATCCCGTAGATGAAAGGATTAGGCCAATTCCTGATTCTGAATTACTTACAAAAATAGCTAGAACAAATCATATTCTTGGAGGTCCTGGTGCATTATTTCAATGGTTGAGAAGTCTTAGCGCAGATTTTGATTTTGGATTTAATGACGAAGAAGATAACATTAAGAAAGAATCTACACAATGGTGGTTACTTTGTATTTCTAGATGGTTAAATCCTCTATTATCTGGATATGATAAAAATTCTATCAAAGAATGTACTGAGAAAGGAGTATTTACGAAAGAGTTACTTCCACTACCATCTATTCTGAATAATGGTGATGAATGGCTTGAATCTACAATCGATCTTCTTAGTGAAAAAATGAATAAAAGGAAAAATGTGGAAGAATCTATAACTTCATTAAGAGTCCTTCAATCACTTTTGTTTGAAGTTTCTAATCTTCGTTCTTTACAACTAACTCTTGGCCAAAAAAATTCTAAAGTTGGTCCTGCATGGATAGATGAAATTTCTACATTAATGCAAAATTTAAAAATTCCTAATTTTTCAAATCTAAGTAGGAATAGGGTGAGAATCTTATCATGTGATCAGGCACTCGGTTGTACTGCAGATGTAGCTATTTTTGCGAATACATCTTCAGTTTCTTGGGATCTTAGAGTACCAAAAATGCATTTTATTGGAGACTTTGAAAGACATGAAAATAATTTACTCAGACCGGATGGCCCCATTCGTAATGCTAGACATAATTTTGAGTATATTTTGAAATGCGCGCCTACAGTATTTATCCTCGATTCTGAAATGGATGATTCGAATCCTCCATCGACTCCTATTAGAGAATGGTCAATTTCAAATGATTTTAATGAAAGAGTTTTTGAATCTAAACAAAACGATAATTCGATAATTCCTCGACATTTGCATAGAATCGATGGTTTAAGATTGAAAAACCATGAAAAATCGTTAAGTGCGCCAATTAATTCAGATTCAGTTACAATTTCTATGGAACCATTATTGCAAAGAGATAGGGAAAGAAGACAGCCTCATTTAGCAGACAACGATGGTTATCTTTCCGAAGATCATTATGACTCTTTATTTAGTTTTGATATTGAAAGTATGTGGCTTAGAAGAATACCTAAACAATTTAATATTCCTAGAGTAAATGAACGTTGGCCTGTTGTTTCTGGTATTACAATAAATAACAATAGTAAAATCAAAACTCTTACTGTTGATCCTCGACCATTTACTCCTGAACCTTCAGGCCTACAAGTAAGCGATTCTAGAAATGGATTTATTCCTTTAGAGAATCAGATTTTCACTACTTGGTCTCCAACTAAACTTGAGAGATGGTTACGTTGCCCTCGTTCAGGTTGGCTAAATAAAGACTTAGCCATTGGAATAGAAGAGACTCAAAAAGAAGATTTGGATGCTCGTACACATGGAGATTTATTCCATAAGATTCACCATAATTTATTACTTGAATCTCTCAATTTTAAAGAAGGTATTTCTAGAGATTTTGATCCTAATAAGGACTCAATCAATCTTTTTAAATCTAAAATTGATTCTGAAATCTTGATGCAAAATGCATTATCTCATCTAAATGATATTGCTCCTTGGTTGAATAAAAGTGATGCTGTGTCTACTAATAGAATTAGAATGATGACTGGAATGAGTGTTAAACAATGGGATAACTGGACTTTAGATCAGAAACCAGTCGCTTTATCAGGTAGAATAGGACGTATGATAGAAGAAGAATTACTGTTAGAAAATGTCGCACCAATTGCAATTGAATGGGTATTAAAATTACCCAAATCTAAATCAAAAGGCATTAAAATTTCACTTCCCGCGGAATTGAATTTACCAAATGGAACCCCCGTCCCTTCAATTATTTTAAGAGGACAAATAGATCGTGTTGACTTAGTTCCATTTGACTTAGAAAAGAATATTTGGATAGATCAAGAAGGCCATGAAGAAATAGCGCCTTTAGATTTACATAATCGAAATAATTGGAAACCTCGTAGACTAGTGATTATTAGAGATATTAAAACAACAGAGAAAACTAAAGTCAAAGAAAGACATTACAAGGGTCTTCTTGAAGAACTACAATTAGCACTTTATGCTAGAGCTTGGGAAATAGCTCATCCTGGTGACTTAGTTATAGGTGCTGGAATATCTATATTAGGCCATAAAACCTCTCATTTTGTTGAACTATCAGAAAATAGTTTAGTGAAAAATTTACAGAAATTTGGTAATAAAACTGATATTACAAAGAATCTATTTAGATTTTTAAATGAGGATAACTCTCCGGATAGCGACCCATTTAGGGCTTGGCTAGTTTCCCGAATTTCGGTTGCATTAAAAGTATCTAATCGTGCTAATCTAGGTTTTATCAATCCAACTCCAAATAAATCCAATTGTAAGTATTGCGCGGTTAGTAATCTCTGTGATGTAAAGTTAGAAGGTGATTTCTAATGAAGTTAAACCGTGCACAATTGTTAGCTCTAAATTTAGACTCACATATAGTCGTAGATGCTGGTGCTGGTACAGGAAAGACTAGTACAATTATTGATAGAGTGATTGAACACTATCTCTCGGAAGATCAGAGAGCAACCAGAATATTACCTAAACCAGAAAGACCTTTTGAGTTAGCGGGAGGAATATTAGTTTCAGGTAAGTCTGATACTCAAAATCTTAGAGACTGGGGAGGGTTATTGCCTGGAGAAGTAGTTCTTCTGACTTTTACCAATAAAGCTGCAGATGAGATGAAAGATAGACTGAGGCAAAGACTCACTCATTTATCGCCTGGTCCATCAAGTGATGATGGGAAAAATCGGACTGACCCTAGAATAAGATTTGAAGGTTTTAATGAACAGCTATTGACACTATTAGATGATGCTCCAATTGGAACAATAGACTCCTTTTTCAATCAATTAGTATCTCCTTATAGGGGTATCCTCGGAGATTCTTTAACTCAAGAAAATGTATCCGATTCAGGTAGAATACTATTAACAGAGTCTGCATTAAATATATTGTGGAGATTATCATCTCACTCTTCTCGAAGTTCTGAAGCAGTAGATGCAGGAATTCCAGTTAATCGAACTTTTGGACCTAAGGATGTTCTTGAATCTCGAGATCGTATTCAACGTCATTATGCTGGTCGCAACAGAGCAATTGGAGTTATCCGAAATTTATCTAAACGTTCTATATTTATCGATGAAGCCGTAAAAGGATTAACCGATTCAAATGGTAAGATTAATTCTGATAAGATTATTCAACGAATAGTTAATTCTGTAAATCCTAGGATGTTAGATGATTTCATTGAAGATACACAGAAAATAATTTTTAATTTTTGTAATTTAATTAAGGAATATCCTAATGAATTAGGCTCTGGTTGGAGTTTTAATACACGTATCGGTTGTCTTGATTATCTTGCATCTTTACCACAAAAAGAAAATGTTTGGGAGAAATTAGTTTGGTTAAGTAATGTGTATAATTGTGTTGTTTCTCGAAAATCTTTATTCAATGATTCATCATCAAAAAAACCCACAGTATTCCCTTCAGGAAATCTACCAAAGGATGGAGATAACTGGCCCAGAGGAATAAATAATTTAGGAAGTGTTAGTAGCTTAATTAAGCCTATTTCTAATGAATTAAGGGATTTATGGCATTCTAATGATGGAGATATAATACTACATTATGTTCGTTTAGTATTGGTCACTAATAAAGAGAAAATCCCGGGCACCCCTAATGATTGGCAACATCCTGTGTTCACTCTAGAAGGAGAAATCCCTGTGAATAATCCTTCCTTGAATGATGACACTATCTATGGTTTTTCTTTAGAAAAAGAAGCTAGAAATTTAGATGATTTACGTATTGTTATGAAAGGATTTAATGGAATATTAGAGAAATTAAAAGAGGTTAATGAAGTTCATGACTTTGATGACATTCAAACGATGGCGGGCGATTTATTATTGGCAAATTGTCCTAAAATTTGTGAGAATTTTTATCCGGAATCCGTAATAAATGCCTTGAATAATACGCCAAAAGAACCATGGAAAGATGATCATATTATCACTGCAATTTCAATTCTCGAAAATCTTGAAAAAGACTCAATATCTAATATTAAACAAAGTAAAGAGGATTTAAATCGGAGATACAGTATACTGAAGAAAATTAGGAGAAGATATAGGGCATTTATAATTGATGAAGCCCAAGACAACTCACCATTACAATGGAAGTTACTTTCTAGATTATGGGGGCATAGACATTTCGAAGATAATGAAATGAAAGTACCAGACACTCCTTGGCAACCAACGATATGTTATGTTGGTGATATAAAACAAAGTATCTATGCATTCAGACAGGCTGAAGTTACAGGGTTTTTGGAATATTCACAGACTCTTAGAAATATCAATAATCATGAATTTAATAGTATCCCAGAATTGACAGAATCAGGTAGAGAATTAAGGACTAGAGATTTCAGCCGTGATCCTAGAAATTCGCATAAAATAACTATTGCTAATGCTAGAAAATATTACCAAGATGGGGGACAGGATCTTCTTGGTTGGATTCCATTCCATCATTATGATGGCTTAGATTCCGGTAAACAAGAAATAACAGATTTGAGGAAAGAAGGGCAAATTTCGCTGACAATTAACTATCGAACAGATGGTGGTTTATTGGATGTGATGAACGAATGGTGGGAGGATGTATTCAATGTAAGACATAGAAGAGTATTCAATGGCGATTTTTATGCCGAACCACAAGAATTAATCCCTTCTCCTAGTAATAAAAAAATACCAGGAAATATAGAATGGATTTGTCCATTGAATAAGGATTCTTCTTTGAATCCGTCCACAGATTTGGGCGAATATTTAGATCCTTTCGATTCAGGAGACTCTCTTGAAAGACAGGGATTAATGATTGCTAAGCGAATAAAGCACCTAATAGATGGCAAACCTATTCGAGTCTTATCTCCTAATGGTGAGTGGGATATTCAACCCACTTGTGAAAAAGTCGCACCAAGTGAAATCATGGTACTATTGCCTACAAGAGGAAAGATTAGAGATATAATAATCAGATATTTGAATGATTTTGATATTCCTTCACAGGCAGATAGGGAAGGTGGATTATTAGAAAGACCAGCAGTACATGCATTAGATGGTTTGTTACAATTTATTTCTAGGCCAGAAAATCCTCATAATGCAGTTTGGGTCGCAAAATCCTGCTTAATAGGTTTTAATGATAAACAAATTCATGAATTCATTAGCGGTTCTGGAAAAAATGAAAATTTATTATATCGATTGAGAGAATTAGCTATAAATTCCTATCAGAAAGAATTAGTTAGTCATTGGATCGATTTTTCAGAAAAGGGATTAGTTAATGAATTACTAGAAGATACTCTAGACTTCTCTGACTTATTACTAGCCTATCCTGAAGAATCATCATTACAAGACGTTGAACAATTCATTGATTTGGTTTCTTCATTAAGCTCTGAACTAGGTGGCGATGCAATCGTAATTGCAGATAAAATCAGGCAGTTACGAGAAAATGAAAATTCAACTATGGAAGCAATAACAATACCTCCATCCGACGCTGTCAGAATAATGACTATTCATGGTTCTAAAGGTCTCGAAGCAAGTGTAGTATTTTTAGTAGATATTTTCTCTAATAG
This sequence comes from Euryarchaeota archaeon UBA605, assembly GCA_002504905.1. Lineage (GTDB taxonomy): Archaea > Thermoplasmatota > Poseidoniia > Poseidoniales > Thalassarchaeaceae > MGIIb-O2. The sequence continues at coordinate 25,610 of DATY01000030.1, forward strand.
ACAGACTAATCTTACTATTGATAGTCGTTCTAGAGCCATGGTTAGTCCTGAATTATTTTCAGGAAATCCGATTCCCTGGACAGATCAGGAAGATATTAAGACTGTAACTTGGATGCATACTAAATGGATATATCAGTCTAGAAAAGATGCTGAAGCAAGACGTTTATTCTATGTAGGTGCAACTAGAGCAAAAAATCGTTTGATAATAGTCGGTTCTCCCAAAGGAACTTCTTGGAACGAAAATAATTCAAATAATGGTTTAAAAATTCCTTGGTCTTATACACGTCCTCTACCTCAATTAGGGCAAATATGGTTAGAATCTCTTAGACAGGGGTCTTTAAACAGAAATGAAGAATTCTCTATATGGAATTACGGAGATTCAGAAGGAATTTTAGGCGAAAATGATGCAAGATTTCTTAATCCATTTACCATGGTTCGAAATTCTTTCTTGGGAAGTAATTTGTTACCCGGTATGACAGTTTTACATCATGAGGATTGCTTCAATGTAGATCAAGAACAAACAGATCAAGTCATTCTTACGCCATTCGAAAAGCTTTCACTCAAAGATAATGTAGCGAAAATTTCAACGAATAATAACTCTACTAAGAAGAAAATTGCTAGAAAAGATTCACATTACAAGGTAAAAACAGCTCCACATCGACTCTCGGTATTATCTGAATGTTCTAGACGTCATTGGTTTGAAACGAGAGGGGCTCTTAAATCAAATCCAATTGTTCCTATTTCTGAACAATTGATCAATAATAAAATTAAGAATGATTTTGATCCCGCCCTTTTCGGTTCAGTTGTTCATCGGATCATAGAGATTGGCATCCCTAATCCCGGAGGATTGTCTGAAAACTCTCCAAATTTACCTAGTTCTTGGATAAAAAAGAACCCAAATGGTCTCAAGAACATTGAAATTCATAAGAAAGTATATTCTGAATTACTTCCTAATGATATTATTGCATCAAAAATGAACGATTCAGTTATCGAGATGACTAATAGACTATCAAATAGTAAACTAGGAAGATTGGTATCCGGTGAGATTGTTGATGGTGAAAAGGTCGAGGGTTTGAGAACCGAGTTACCGTTTCATATTAGTTTTCGAGTTCCACTTAATGGAATAATTAGAGGTCGTTGGACTCCTCGAGGAGAGGAAAAACTTTCTTCAATTAATGAAGTATCAGTTCTAATGGACGGATTAATTGATCTTGTATTATGTACAAATGGTGACAATGGACCTTCTATTCGTCCAATTGATTTGAAGACTGAGGAAGCTTCAAGAATATTTTCTAATAAATTAGAGGGACTTTTAGAATCTCTTGGTAATGAGTCATCTCAACCAGTATGTGAGGCTGAGTTTTCTATGTTACATCATCATCGGATGCAGTTGGCACTCTATTACAGAGCCCTAGAAAGAATTGAAGAGAAAAAATCACATCCTCGTAATGTTTTACGTCCTGCAATTTGGGTTGGGGTTACTGGTAGATTGGTTGAATATCCTGAAGACTTATTTTTGAAAGCCCAGAGAGAGTTGGACGAGATTTTAATCCAAGTTGCATCAATAGAGCTTAATCCAGAAGAGGATATTTCTAACCATCCACCCTTGAAAATCGGGGACTCTGAACCATGTGATCATTGTCCATTTTCTAAGGGTAAAATGCCTATTTGTGGACCATCAAAGCAGGAACTATGAATTAAAGATTCAAAGACTGAACCACCTAAGATACATACATGTCTGTGGACTTGGATAGGCTAATGACCAGATCAGATGAGTTATGGGAGCAATCAATAATTCCTAGTTTATCTAAATTTATTGAGATAGAAGCACTTTCTCCAAGCTTCGAACCCGATTGGAAAGAGAAGGGAGAACTTGATGCAACAATTGAATTATTCACAAAATGGCTGATTGAACAGGAACTAGAAGGTATGGAATATAAGATACATCGAATAGACGGAAGGACTCCCGTACTATTAGTTACTGTTGAAGGTACAGGGCCCGGTGAAGTCATATTCTATTCTCACTTAGATAAACAACCCTCTCGACCTAATTTATGGTCTGAGGGTTTGCATCCATTGAAAGCAGTTAGAAGAGATCCTTGGTTATATGGAAGAGGTGCTTTGGATGATGGATATGGTGGATATGTCTGCGTCACGGCTCTAAAAATGCTCCAAGAACAGGGAGTCCCCTATCCTCGATCACATTTTTTAATTGAAACTTGTGAGGAATCAGGATCTTATGATTTACCTTCATATCTTGAATCATTAACTAAAGACTTAGGTGAACCCGATTTGATAGTTGTTCTTGATAGTGGAGGGCCAGATTATGAACATATTTGGGTGACTGAAGCATTGAGAGGATTAGTTGCAGGAAACCTATCTGTAAAGGTATTGAATGAAGGTGTTCATTCTGGAATGTCAGGAGGAGTAATTCCTTCATCTTTTAGAATTCAAAGAATGCTTTTGAACAGAGTAGAGGATTCCGATACTGGCAAAATCTTGATTCCTGAAATGCATGTAGAAATTAGTGAAAAAGTTAGAAATGAAGCCGAAGAACTTGCAAGTCTACTAGGTGATGAAATTTGGTCACAACTTCCTGTAGTTGAAACTCTAAAACCTCAAAATGAAGGTGCTGCAGAAATCCTTCTTGATATGAATTGGAGACCTGCAATGTCAGTGATAGGTGCTGATGGAATGCCTCCCACTCAAACAGCAGGAAATGTTCTGAGAACCCATACTGATCTTAAGCTAAGTTTCAGAATTCCTCCTGGAGTCCCTTCGGAAAATATTGATTCTATCCTGAAAGAAACCTTTGAGAGAGACCCACCATATGGATCAAAAGTAGAATATATTCCTGACGCTGCTGCGGATGGTTTTCACGCTCCAGCTATGGATGGTAGAATTGCAGACGCTCTTTCATCTGCATCTATACACATTAGTGGGCACCCACCAATGGCCACTTGGGTAGGTGGAACAATTCCATTTATGGCGATGATGCAGGAAAAATATCCCTCTGCTCAGTTTTTCTGTACAGGCACTGGTGGACCAGGCAATAACGCTCATGGGCCAGATGAAAAACTGCATATTCCCTCCTCGAAAAGGCTGACTGCAGTATTATCTGCAACAATCGCAGCATTATCTCAATAAATTGATTAGAAATGGTCAATTCTTAGACAAAGAATCCGCCGAAGTTAAAGCGAGGATATGATTCGAGCAAGGTGAGGGTATCCAATGACTAATGATGAAGGCGGTTCAATAACGCCAGAAAATCGTATCAAACAACTAGAGGAAAGATTGGTTGAAGAATCAGATAGACTAGAGAAATTATATGTTGCTTATCGTAAAGTTGAACAAGAACTTGAAGAGAAAAATGCAATTATTGACGTACTAGAGAAAGAAGCAATCGATAAAGAAATTGAGAGAGAAGGTATGGAAACGCTTCTTTCGGACAAGGACAATAGAATTCATGAAATGGAAATGGAAGGAGCAAAATCTTCCACTAGGATTAAGCATCTTGAGCCAAAACTTGAGAAAACTGAAGAGATGTACACTCGTGAGAAGGCACGATTAGGTCGTGTTTTCGAAGTTGCTGAGGAACTTGATGAGGCACTTCAAACGGCTCAAGTGGAACTTACAGCTAGAGATGATTGGTATGTGCAACATATGCAATTATTTGAAAATCTCAATCAGGCAATTCAGACACGGTATGAAATGATTGATTCAGCAATCGAAAAGAGTGCTGAGTTTGCAAAGAAACAAGACACTTTCAAATCTAGAATGGATGAAGCTCTAGATGCAGCAGAAGAAGCGGTTGCGCATGCTCAAGAGATGTCAGAAGAACTTCCAGAAGAAGAATCAGAAGACTGATTATTACTCAGGTTTCGTTCCATCTGCTCTCTTTATGCACTTTGCAGGTATTCCAGCCCAAACTTCTCCATCAGGTATATTTGTCCATTTTGGAACCACAGCTCTAGATGCAATAACTGCTTTCTCACCTATTGTGCAACCCGGTTGAATTACAGACCCCATTCCAATTAATGCATCATCACCAATTACGACGGGGGCCATCACTAATTCACCACTTTCAGTCAAATGAGCGTTGATAATTGCTTTTCCTCCAATCACTACCCTTTTCCCTAATGTCACCGAACCTGCGTCATTTAGATGTGCACTATTAATTTGTACACCCTCACCCAACTTTGCACCGGATAATCTATAGTATAAATTTCCAATAAATGATGGAACCAAGAATGGTAGAAAGAACAATGCAATTTTATGAAAAATCATTGACCAAGCCCACTGAATTGTCACAAATGATTGTAAAGGATATCTTCCAGAATCCAATCTTGGTCGGAATAAACCTCCAAGAATTCCACAAATGATTACTAGACTAATTCCCCAAGTCATCATCGCCATACCTGTTGCAACCCCTGTAATTGCAAAGTCTAGAATCGGTATTGTATCTATGTCAGAAGACAAGAAAGACCCAGGATTGGTATTAGTTACCTCTAGGATCTTGTAGAAAATATAAACTCCGGGTAAAGCAGCAATTCCAACAATAAATGCTAGAAATGGAATTACTAGTGCAGTTAAGAAATTCTGTACAATTGTGAAAGCCTTCAATGTACCACCAATAATTGAGCCTAGGGTTCACTTAAGAAGATGTTTTTGGCGACGGCAGTATCAATAGATGGGAACCAACCGTAGGGTTATGGGAGGTGCTTCTGGGATATTAGGAGACGGCAAGAAAGCCGTTAAAATCCATCATTTAGTTAAGGCTCCTGAGAATACTCCTCAGTCTATTTCTCGAAGAGAATCATGGGATGCAACCAAACCTGCAACCGTTTACAAAACTCCAGAGATATTACAGGATGGTACTACCTGCACTGCTGCTACAGTAATTTTGAGAACTAGAGGCTGTGCATGGTGGTGGAAGTCTGGTTGTACATTTTGTGGATATTTTAATGATGTTAGAGACGATGTAACGGCCAATGATTTATTTGCTCAATGGGAAGAAGCTAAAAGATTGACAAATGATTTTAAAGGATGTAAAATGGTTAAAGTGTACACCTCGGGTACATTTTTTGAAGATCAAGAAAATCCTCCTGAGTGGCAAGAAATGGTTTTGAAAGAAACTTTTGAAAGAGGATTGGAATTAGTAGTCGAAGCTCAGGCGCATTTGTGCCATCCAGAAAAATTAGCATGGGTTGCTGAACGCCATCCTGGTTGTACTGTCGCAATTGGATTAGAAGCATATGATGACATAGTTTTGCGTTTCCATTGTAACAAAGGATTCTCAACAAAGACTTGGAGAAAATCTGTAGATAATTTACGCGAAGCGGGCTTACGTGTCAAAACTTATTTACTTTTCAAACCACCTTTTATGTCAGAGGGAGATGCTCTTAATTTAACATCAGAATGGTTAGTAAAAGTAGCCCCTCTTTCTGATGAGGTATCAATCAATCCGATGAATATTCAGAAAAATACTATTGTCGATAGAATATTTAGGAATAGAGAATATCGTCCTCCATGGCTATGGTCACTTGTTGAGATGATTGAGAGAACTCATCACCAGATAGTTGACTCAGATTGTCGTTCTATCGTTCATCCTACTGCTGGGGGAAGAATAAGAGGTGCACATAATTGTAAGAAATGTGATGCAGAGGTGGTAGCAGCGATAGAAAGATATTCTGTTTCGAGAGATTTAAGAGAATTTGAGGGACTTGATTGTGAATGTAAGAAAGTTTGGAAAACAGAAATTGAAAATGATTTATCATTACCCGTTCCTATGGGGCAAGGAAGAGATAGACGCCTATCTCGAGTAGATATAATTCGTGCACCTTAATGCTCAATCTACTATCGTCTCGGCTAATACTTAAGTCTGAATCTCCGTTGGTAGTAATATCCTTAACGGGAAACTAGAGGTATAATCATGTCAATTAATACAACAGATTCAGTAGACGTTTTTCTTCAGGGTGAAAAAGAACCCTCTGGCTCATGGATTTTTATTGTCATAGGGTTTGTATTTTCACTTTCCTTTTTGGTACTTTATAGTATACTCTATCCTGGACAGGATTTACCAGTAATTTCTGATTTAGTACCAGTTTTCAGTGGAGTTTTTGATTCAGGAATTTGGTTCTTTATCTTAGGTACAATGATTGGTATATTCGCTATCTTAGGGCGTTTGTTATTAGAGGCTACCAGCGAATGAGGTGATTATTATGGATACAGTATTAACAACAATGTTTTATTTTTGGATTTCACTATTCATAGTATTCTTTTTGGTTCAGAGAGGTTTATGGATATTTTCAGATGTTGCAAAGGGTACAGTTTCTTTCATGCTTGAAAAAGCATTAGGTCCGGGATCAGATTTAGTTGAAGGACGTCCTGGTTCAGGTGCTAGATCTTGGATATTACAAGGGACATTATGGTTAATTCTAGGATCTATGTTCACATTCACTAGTATGTGGCTCAGTCATGATCCTAATGCTCTTCACTCACTTGCTTCATGGGGATTTGTTGCTAACGCCGATGAACTAGCCTCAGCAGGATTTTACGCTACTTTATACGGATCAGTATCTATGTTAGTAATAGGCTCCGGTTTTCACATAATACCCAAATTAGCTGGTACAGAACTGGCGAGCGAAACCAATGCCAATTTAGTTTCATTTGTATGGACAATTTCTGTATTGATCCTAGTCATAGGATCTCAAAATAATATTATTCTTGGTGTTGAAATTATTCCTTTGGGAACAGTTGTTAATAGCGTTGCACTATTAGCCGTAATACTTAATCAATTATTGACAGTTTCAAATAGAACAAGAAAAATGGCTCTTCCTGGTTGGTTAATATTGATTGCATTACTCAGCAATCCTCTTTTGAGTATAATTTCTATAATCTCAGGAGCTGCTGACGATAGTGTAGGTCAATGGCTTTCGTATCATTTGTTTGGAGGGGCGTTCTTTTTCGCTGGCGTCGCTGGTGTCGCTCTATATGCATCTTCTATCGCTTCTGGAAACCCTCTCTGGTCGAAGACATTGGTCGGTGTAACTTTATTTGGCACTGTTCTGACTATCAATCCATTTGGAGATATTCATGGTCAGATGGTAATGGAAGCTTTCGGTCCTTTAGCAGAAAATAATGTTGTTGCATTCTCAAATCAGGACATGTTAGCTGCAAGTTTCTTGATGGCCCTTGTGTCAATCCCTGTTTTTGCATTTGCAAGTAATATGTTGGTTACAATGAGAGGTTCTGATGCTTTCGTAGATTCTCCGGATTATCCCGGAAATGCTGAACTTAATCTAGGATCTTGGTTGATTGTCCCTATTGCTTTAGGTTCACTTTTTGTACAGACAGATACAGTTAGTGGCACTTCAGAACTAGTTGGTATAGCCGATTCTCTTTCTGTCATGGCTGGTTGGTTAGTCCTAGTGCCTCTATCTCTTGGAGCCGCCCTAAGTCTCTATCCTGAGCTTACGGGTAGACATTTATTCTCAAATAATAGAGCGAGATGGGGTTACCTAATGATGACCGGAGGAGCAATATTTGGTTTATCGATTACAATGATCGCAGATTTCATGGACATGGCTCTTGTGGAAATGATGGTTGAAGACCCTAGTGCACTTTCGGAAGAACTACGCAAGGTAGGTTCAGTAATGTTCTATGGAGTGGTAATTGGATCTATTCTTCATTCATTGAATATGGTAACCGGAATTTTCCGGGGTGAACTAATCACAGCCGATTCTGTAAAATCATCATCAATTTCTGTTGAATCTTATTCACTAGTTACCTCGACTACCGTTCGAAAGATTCTTGCTAGTGGAGCAAATCTTGATACAGAAGTGATCCCAACTGGTGAGGATGATGAGAAAGGTAGTGCTACAAAACTCTGAATTAAGATTTTTCTTGAGGTTCAAAACCTCATTTATCGAATGAGGTTAATATGCGTATAGGTCTAGTAGGAAAACCCAATGTTGGCAAATCAACAACCTTCTCAGCACTTACAGAGACTCCTGTAGATATAGCCAATTATCCATTTACTACCATAGATCCTAATGTTGGTATAGCTTGGTTGCCATTAAGAGAGAATTGCGCCTGTAAAATACTTCGTGATAGAAAAGAATCTCAAGGAAGAATGTCTGTAGTTGAAGAAAATGATCCACGTAAGGGAAGTATTTGTAAGCCTAATTCAGGTTCTTGTGTAGGTTACCAAAGATTAGTTCCAGTCACACTAATTGATGTTGCTGGACTGGTTCCTGGTGCACATGAAGGACGTGGTAGAGGGAATCAATTTCTTTCTGATTTAGCGCGCTGTGACGCTTTAATCCAGGTTATTGATATATCTGGTTCAACAGATATTGAGGGCAATCCTGTCGGTGAAGGAGGCTCAGAGCCTACTGAAGAATATAATTTCCTTGTGAATGAGATAGACGCTTGGATTGTTGGAATTATTCAATCAAATTGGTCTAGAGGCGCTAGAAGAGTACAATCAGAAGGTGAAAAGGCACTTTCCAGATTTCTAATCGAACAATTATCAGGGATAGGTGCTACAGATTTTCATGTGAATGCAGGTATATCATCGGTCAATGAGAAACATCCTGATTCAGGTGTCCCTTGGTCATGGGGAAATGAGGAATTAATGACAATGGCAAGCACAATTCGGTCTCATTTATTTCCTATTTCTGTAGCTGCAAACAAAGCAGATAAAAATAAAAATTCAGAGTCAGAATTAACTTCAATCATCGAATCCCAGGGCGGTAAATTGATTTTGACCAGTGCTGAAGCAGAATTAGCTCTCAGCAGAGCATCTAAGGCAGGATTAATCTATCTAAATCCAGGAACATCTAATTTTTCTATCACCGATATGGGAGAAAAGAAGTTATCTGATGAACAACGAAATGCTCTCTCAAATATTTCTCAAACACTTTCAGATTTACCGGGAGGAGGTTTATTGGGATTACTTTCTTCAGTAGTTTTTGACAGATTAAATAGGAAAGTTGCTTACCCTGTTCAAGATGATTCACATTGGGTAGATGGAGATGGGAATATTCTTCCCGACGCAATTTTAGTCCCAGAAGGATCTACTGCCAAAGGATTAGCATATGCCGTCCACTCTGATCTTGGTGATGGTTTCATTAGGGCAACAGATGCGAAAAGTGGTCGAGTCATTGGTGCAGAATATGAAATACAGAATGGTGATGTGATCAGTATTCATGCTAAGAAATGAGATACTTCTCATAATCTCATTTTCTATAGTCAAGCATCCGCACGAACAACTTCGGAAACCGAAGTACAATCTATTTTGCTTCGTTTACAGTCTTATCCGAAGAGTGATCCGAGGCCTTCAAAGCCCGCACCGTCATCTTCTTCCTCTTCTTCCACCACTGCTTCAGCAGTAGCTGCTTCAGCGGTTGAACCACCGCCAGCAGCTGCCGGAGCAGCAGCAACAGGAGCAGCAACAGCAGTAGCCATTGCTTCGCCAATATCGACTGATCCTAGTGATGATACTAGAGCCTTAACCCTAGCACCGTCAACATCTACGCCAGCAGCAGTTAGAACCGCTGTGACAGCCTTATCGTCAATTTCCTTTTCCGCAGAGTGCAGTAACATTGCAGCATATACATATTCCATTTTATCTCACCTTTTTTTATTTAGCCGAAGAGATCACCAAGTCCACCGAACTCCTGTGTCTCCTCTTCCTCCTCTTCCTCTTCAGCAGCTTCAACTGCTTCTTCAGTTGCATTAGAGGCTGCAACAACCGATTCACTAGCCGCTGAGGCAGCAGCACCAAGTGCTGCCGACAATTCTTCGTCTAGTGCAGAGGAATCTAATTGACCTGCTAGGGCCAAAGCACGTGCATTAGCACGTGAAATGAATAGAGGCGCAGTTGTATCATTTGTAACTCCAGCCTCAACTGCAACCGATAGTGCCTCACCACTTGCTTTCGAAAGCAGTGTCGGCATTGTTTGTTCAGAGAACCAACGCACATTGCATGCGAGATTGAATGCCCCTGATGTTGCAGTAATAATATCTGTACGTGTCTGATCTAAATCAATATTCAAAGCAGATGCAGGGAAGAAGAAACCATCTTCGATTGCACCAGTTAAAATAATTCCAATTTCTATAGGATTAATATCTAATTTTGCTAGCATTATTCCTAAATCTCCTGAAATAGGTTGACCTTTCTCAACAACAGTAGTTGTTTTTTGAATTGAAACTTTCCCCTTATCTATTTTTGCAGGAATTCCAACGGCATTGAATTCTCCAACTATAGGTCCAGGACCAAATGAAGTTGGGCCCTTTTCTACAACAATATCGTTAGGAGCAAGCTCCCCTTCTTTAGCAGCACGGCCTTGACGTGTTTTTTCTAATTCTAAGAATAATTCGAATGGATTTAATTTATCTGACTGAACTATACAAGGTTGGACTGCGGTTTCCATAAGAGTTTCTAGTTCTTTACTATCTCTTCCAGAATTTTCCCATGCTAATCTGATTAACGTCTTCTTGGCCATAGTAATCTTCATTGAATCTCTGAGATTACTTCTCATGTCTAACATATTTCCAGCAGGAACTCCGCCAACATCCACAATTCCAACAACTCCATTAGAATTAAGAACATCAGTCAATTCTTGAACACGATCTTTTTTCCAAGGTGCAATTTTAGGATTAATCATTCAATCACCTCTACCTTTACTGATGGTCCCATTGAAGTTTTAACATAGCAAGAACGAATATTTCCTGCACCACGCTCTAACTTACTAGTAACTCTAGTCCAAATTGCCATTGCATTAGCAGTTAATTCATCCATACCTTGTTCCCGAGAACCAAAGGCTGTGTGAAAAGTCACTTTATCTCTTGATCTTACTATTGTTGTACTCTGCAAACCATTAGCAATCATTGCAGGATCTAGAGTTGGAGGAACTGGTCGAGGCATTTTACCACGAGGACCTAGAACTACACCGAGATATCTTCCAACTGTCCCCATGTGCGGAATTTCCGATAAGAAGAAATCATACTGTTTAGCTACTTTACGAGCCTGCTGTCTGTTTCCACCTAGATCTTCTATAGTTGCAGGATCTATTACGCTGATACCAGCAGCACGTGCTTTAGCTGCCATTTCACTACCCGCAAACATTGCTATACGAACCTCTTTACCTCTTCCCGAAGGTAAACGAACTTCTTCTTGAATACGATTTACTGGATTCTTCAAGTCTACATCTTTGAGTGTAATTGCCATCTCAAAAGATTCTACGAACTTACGTTCTGGGGCATTCTCTATTGCTTGTTGAATAGCATTCTGGATATTTTCTTGCATTTTTTTCACCTCCGTGGTCAGCGAGGTTTCCCTCTCCCACAATTCGTGATAACTCAGCTAAAGTGTTCGCTGAATTCCCCCTTACTCATTCTATCGAGTGCTTCTTTAGGTGCATAACCTTCTACATTTACTCTCATTGCAACACAAGTTCCCATAACCTCACGGCATCTTGCATACAGATTCGCACCTGTTAATCGATCTTCTTGTTCATTAGCAATTTTTTTAATTTGATCCATAGTCAAATTTTCAGAAGCTTCTTCCCAAGAACCATTACACTTCTTTTTACCTAACGCTTGAACAACTTTGTGTGGTGTTTCATTACGCGCTGACATGTGTATGACCTCCTATAATTGTGTCTCGCCGACCGACCTTCACTATTTGAGCGTGTTGCGTTGGTCTCCGTTCTCCTATGTTTGATTATTCCACACGTTGTGTAACTCTTACTTGATCAGCTCTTACAGTCAATGCCACAGGGACTGCGGCCTCGAATAGCTCAACAGTAACTTCTTCCTTTGATTCAGTCACACGAATAACACGCGCAGATTGGCCTCTGAAAGCTCCTCCATGAATTTCAACAATACAACCTTCCTCTATTCCAGTAGTTGCTGCCTTTGGCTCCAAGTATGGAAGTACATCTTCAAGTGGAGATTCTCCATCTAGTACCTTTCTACAGTTTTTGATTGGAGTCGTTGAAACCCCTGCCCTTCCAATTAATTTCTCAACATGGTGAAATGCGGAAGCTTCGACAAAAATATATCCTTTCATATAGTTAGGACTTAGTACACCGTATATTTCTCCTTGAATATCCATTAGTGAGCCACTACCTGATAGTCTTGCTTGTATTTCTTTTGCAACATTTTGCTCCTGTCCAATACTAGTTTTTAGAATATATAAGAAAGAAGCAACATCTCCATACATATCTCTTAGACTAGGAGTACAGTACTCTTTTTTACCAATCATTCCCGGATCTACCCATTCCGAGTTTTTGTACAATGTCTTAGGAGTAACATCTTTAACTTCCGAAATAAACAGAATGGGTGTGACTTCCAGTAGCGAATTACCCATTGCAATTCCTCTAGATTCTCCCGTTCTAACGTGTTGTAATTTATCTGCAGGAATTCCTGTTGATTCTACAATTCTTGAAACTACTAAATCTAAGTCGCTATGATCTCCATATCCATAGATTCCGTCCCAGGCGCCAGGTAAATCGGAAACTTCGTCCGCTCTTTGCATAAGTAGAACTTTTTCTTCATTGCGGATAAATACTGTAAATGCATCAGACACAAAAATCACTCTCTCTATTATTTCGTTAACCAATCAAAGAATGAAGGAAGTAGATTATCCATCAAGTATAGCATGAGGAATCCTATTCCTCCAAGGACAAACATTCCAATTCCACAAACGATTACTGTTTGACGAAATTCTTCTTTCGAAGGTTTCCTGGCCATCTTTAGAATTCTTGCATAAGAACCAGTTTGAATACCACGAACACGACTCTCAATCTCATCTTGCCAGTCTTGGACTTTCTCCTCGACTACACTAACGTTTGAGTTCTCTACAGCCATGACTTTCCCTCAGAAGTGCCCCGGCGACCGACCGGCCTCATTTAAGCACGTCGGGAGTCAAGTTGGAATTTAATTGCGTAAGTTTGTAAATTTTAATTTATAAATTCTACAGTCCTTGTCTTCAAATTACGCATTTGAGTATGCAATGCAGCACCATGAATCTGTTCTGACTTCACTCCAGTTAATACCAACAGTACACGTATTTCGTCACCCATTTCTTGATCAGTGGTTGCACCCAGAATTATTCTAGCATAAGGATTAATTCTATCTCGAATAATTTTTGCACATTTCTCAGTATCGCCTAAAGATAGACCTGGGCCACCGACTACATTAATCAGAGCACCTCTAGCATCTGAGATATCAATATCTAATAATGGAGAGTGCAAAGCCTCTTCTGTTGCTTTTGCAGCTCGATCAGGACCATTAGCTTCACCTAAACCAATCATTGCGACACCTCCTCCATTTTCCATTACAGAGCGTAAATCTTGGAAATCAAGGTTTACTATGCCTTCTTTTGCAATCATTTCTGAAACTCCAGAGATCGATCTCATTAGTAACTCATCAGCTACTCTGAATGCTGCATCTAGGGGTAAGTCTCTCACACCTTCGACTTCTAGTAGTCTTTCATTTGGTAACACCACTACAGTATCACACACTTCTCTCAATCTTTCAAGTCCCCATTCTGCATTTTGTCTTCTTAGAGCACCTTCAGATAGAAATGGATATGATACAACTGCTATGGTTAATGCACCAGCAGTTTTTGCTAGCCTCGCAACTACATGAGCCGAACCAGTTCCAGTGCCTCCACCCAATCCTGCTGTGATAAATGCTAAATCACAGTCATCAACTTCCTTTTTTAGGGAAATTTCAGATTCATATGCTGCCTGCTCTCCTTTCTCAGGATCTCCTCCAGCCCCTCTTCCACGCGCAGTTCTTCCGATTAGAACTTTATTTTCCACCCCTACTCTAAGTAGGTGCTGTGCATCTGTATTAATTGCCATTCCTCTAACATATGTGTCATCGAATAACCCTTCTTGTTCTAACCTTGCTACAGTATTTGATCCACAGCCTCCACAACCAAAAACACGTATCCTTGGTTGTAATGATGATAGTAATTGAACAAGCTCAGAATCACTCTCTGTATCTATTGGTGCAGATGGTATTCCCTCATCTTCTTGAAGTTCTAAAACACGGTCGATGATACTCTTCACAGACCTTAGGCGGATTGTACAGAGGATAACCATTACCCTTATTTTAACATCTATAGTTCCAATTTTGTAATATTATACTATCCACGAATCATAATTCTAATAACTGATTTCTAGTACTAATAAAACGTACAATAAATGTGTAGATTCCGCCCCATGCTGAAACAATTAACGATCCAGTCATTCCATTTAACTCGTTGTTGCCTAGCAAAATATAATGGAAGATATCATTATAATTACTAATATCAATACCGGAACCTCCGGTGTAAGCTTGCATAGCAGCAATTAGTAATCCTAGTAATGTGATTATCATACGATCAGCGCGAGAAAATCCTCCATAGATTCTATCCAATCCTACAGATTGAGCTTGCGTACCCATGTATGATCCGAGTAGAGTTAGTAATCCTGCAGTAAGTCCTGCATTCATATTACTTACAAAAGCAGTATTCATTCCTATTGCAACTAGTAGGCCAACATCAACAATTCTGTCAATTGTATGATCTAGAAAGTCTCCATATGGACCATCTGTACCTTGATGTCTCGCTAATGCTCCATCCAATGCATCCAATACACCTGCAATTAATACTAATATTACTGCTATTATTATCATTATTGAACCATTGGTATTCATCCCTGCAATAGTTAACATGTAGAATCCCACTATCGATACTAACAAAGAGGTCCAAGTTAAAATGGAAGGATCTAAATCTCCCAATTTCAGCACAATTGGTTGTATCGCTTTTGTCCATTTTTCTCTCATTTTTTCTAACATATCACTCCTCCATCGCCGCAATCCAGTCTATATCTGTGTCTACAGCAGTTGGTTTGAAGTCATCTGCTATCCATTTTACAATATGTTGTTTTACTGTATTTTCATCTATTTCTGTAGTGTCTAGTTCCAACCATTCATTTCTTTTTTCATTATCATTCCATGGTCCACCAATTAATTCCCACTCAATATTAGCTTGTATTTTTCCTATTGAATAATTTCTTTTTTCAAGCCTAGATTTTAGAATATCTGGCTTACAGCGCAGAATTATTGTTTGGTCACATGGTAATAAATGTGAAAGATGACCATCAATTATAGTGATATTGTCTGGTACAATACTCCAATCCTCTTCCAACCTTGAAATCAGTAATTCTATGTCTATTGGCTTTGAATTATCTGAAACATCTAAATCACCTAAACAATCGTATTTTTCTGCTATTTTTTCTAAGGATAATATTTTGAATCCTTCATTCTCAAGAATGCTTGAGATTGTAGTTTTACCAGTGCCAGGAGTTCCACTCAGTGCTATCCTACAACCGCCTCGCATATCTGTTGGGAATTGCTCTAACGAATGAATCCTCCCTATTTAGGAGTGAACATGAATAGGGATTGAAAATTCTTTCCATTGTTAGGTTCTTTCAAGCAAAGATTGACGACAAATGACTTCTTGGAGTATTCATGGTCGCACCTGATATCGGTGTTAGAAGAGTCACAAATACTCGATTAATTGATCACGATGGGCTAGTCAAATATGGCAATTTTTTGTTACATGAGGATGGGAGTTTTACTCAAAGTAATGGCGATGAAGATGTAATAGAAGAAATTGATGGCTCAATGCGACTTATAACTCGTTCATTTCAGAATTGGCATACACATCTTCCTATGGTCCTCAATAGGGGGATGGGAGAAGGGCTTCCGTTAATGGAATGGTTAGAAAAATCTATATTTCCTGTAGAAAAATTTCTCACTCCAGAATTTGTTGAAATTGGAACCCGTGCAGCAGCCGCAGAATTGATATCTACAGGAACTACCTTTGCCTGTGATATGTATTTTCATACTGAAGTGATTGGGGAAACTCTCGCCAAATCAGGTCTCAGAGCAGAATTATGTGGTCCAATTACTGATGGATTAACTCCAAATTTTAAACCTGGTTCAGGGGATGCGCTGAAACACATGCAGAATTTAATCAAAAATGGGTCATCACGTCCAGATAGAATATCATATGGAATTGGTGCACATTCTGTCTATGTTTGTAGCGAAGAGACATTAAGAAAAGCATCTGAAGTTTCTAAAGAAACTAATTGTAAGTTGAGTATTCATACGTCGGAGACTCGTAAGGAAGTTGCAGATTGTCATTCATTGACTGGAATGTATCCAATTGAATACCTTGAATCATTAGATTTCTTTTCAGACGGAAATACTGTTTGTGCTCATTGTGGATGGGTTACAAAAAAAGAAATGAGAATATTGGCTAAATATGAGGCACATGCAGTTCATTGCCCTACATCTAACCAAAAATTAGCCTGCGGAGGAACTCTTTCATATCCTGCAATGAAAGAAGCAGGAGTTGATATTCGCTTAGGTACTGATGGTGCTGCAAGTAACAATAGTCTTGATATGCGTGCAGAATCTAAAGCCGCTAGTTTAGTTCAAAAACACGATCATTGGGATGCAACAATTTTAGATCCTATTGAAACATGGAAATTAGCAACTAAAGGGTCGACAGATTGGATTACTTGGGATCTTGATGATATTCGTATGCGCCCCATTGGTAGAGATAATCGTAGAATCATTGCTAATATGATATATTCTGGAGGGGAAGTGTTAGATGTTTTTGTAGGGGGAGAAGCTTTACGCCGGAACGGTAAGACTCTAACTATTGATGAATCAAAAGCCTGTAAAGAAATTGAAGAAGCTGCTATTGATTATTATTCTGAAATTTAAATAATCATTCAGTTTTTGAGACGTTAATTGCATTTGGCCCCTTAGGTCCTTCTCCAACTTCAAACTCTACAGAGTCTCCGTCTTTTATCTCTCCTTCAACCTGAGTGTAATGGACGAATAAGTCCTCACCATCTTCTTGCTCGATAAATCCATATCCTTTTTTCTGATTAAACCACTTGACCGTACCTTGAGCCATACAGCCGACGCGTTGTCCATACTACTTCAACTAGTGTAATAGATGATAACAAAAATACCTATATCTAGATGATTGAATAGATTTCAAATTCTTATTCCTTGTGCTATAATTTCATTTAGTGCTTTTTTAACATGCCCAGTAACTCCTAATTGGCTTGTATGAACATAGGTTATCATACCTCGAGGATTAACAACCATTGTTACCCTCGCATTAACAATACCTAAATTTTTTTTCAACTTCAAACTTTTTATGAGTATACCGCCTTTATCACTCAATAAAGAATACTGAAGATTATATTTTTCTTTGAATTTTTTATGTGATGATACAGAATCAGAAGAAATACCAAAGATTTGTACTCCTAGCTTATTAAATTCTTCATACTTTTCTCTGAATGAACAAGATTGAATTGTACAACCCGGCGATTCATCTTTTGGATAAAAGAAGATCACATTCCATTTTCCAAAAATATCTTCTTTAGTAACAAATTTTCTTCTATCATCATATAGGTTAAACTCTGGAAATTCAGTATTGACTAAATATTCATGAGTATCTTTCATTAAATTATCTCCACTTACCTAATGAATCTCTTAAAGCATCTTCAAGATTATTGTGAGTAAATTCATAACCTGACTCTTCCAGTCTTCTTGGTAAAACTCTTTGTCCCTCTATTAGCAATGGTTTCGCGAGCTCACCAAATAGAATTCTCATAGAAATACCAGGAATTGGTGCTATTGCAGGGCGTCTTAGTACCTTACCAAGTGTCTTCGAGAAAACTTTCTGCATACAAGGATTGGGAGCAGTCAAATTGTAAGCACCTTCACATTCACGATTCATCATCAAATGGTGAATAGCATATATTTCGTCATCAAGAGATATCCAAGACATCCATTGCTTACCTCCTGCAAGAGGCCCCCCTCCACCTAACTTCCAAGGAAGCAGCATTCGTCCAAGTGCTCCTCCTGTTGCAGCCAGTACAATGCCATTTCTAGTATTAATTACTCTAATACCGGCTTTTCTTGCAGAATCAGCATATGATTCCCATTGAATTACAGTATCAGTAAGGAATCCTTCTCCTGGGTCACTTTCTTCCGTTAATTCTTCGTCTCCTCTATTACCATAGTAACCAACTGCACTGGCTACAATGAATGATTCGGGCTTTTTGTCTAATTTACTCATAGTATCTGAAAGTAGTATCGTACTATCTTTTCGAGAATCAATTATCAAAGCCTTTCTTTTTTTGCTCCATCTTTTATCTCCAATACCTGCACCACCTAGGTGTATAATAACATCAAAACCTTCTATATCCTCGGGATTTAAGATACCTTCATCAGGCTTCCAACTTAATTCTTTAGCTCCTTCTTTAACCGGTCTTCTGACAAGCCTCCATACGTCATGCCCCCCAGTATCTAAGAATGCAACTAATTGCGTGCCTATTAGTCCAGATGAACCAGCAACTAAGATTTTTTTTCTAGATTCATTAGAATATTTTTTATGCTCACGCATGTCTCTTTGCAACCTAAGTTCCCTCGCTTTGAACATGGAAGAAATTCTTCCTGTGACCAGTGATCCTCCGAGCATTTTATCGACAAACATTCCAAGTGGTCCAAATGGAACACTATATGTTACATCATCAATTACTGTAGTGACTCCATCTTTTTCGCTTAGGTAGTGATCATGATCCCATTTCCAAAAAGGTCCTTTTACCATTGTATCTGCGAAATAATTTGGTTTTTCATATCCTGTATGTTCTGCAACCCAGGTCATGTTAACAAATGGCAAACCTGGTGCTGGAAATCTGAAAACTCTCTGGGACCCAACTTCAAGTGAGTCATCTGCTCGAACTTCTTCAGCAACTTCCCATGGAGGCATTAATCTTCTGAATGATCCCTCATGTTCAAACCAATCAAATGTAGATTCTATGTCAGCATTCACAACAGTTTCATGCTTGTAATTAGTCATTTTTTCACCCGAATTTAGCTAGAGTAGTAGTTTCTTCTTTAGCATATTTTTGAAGATAATTTTTTAATTTTAATTTTCTGTAAGCAGATTCTGAGGACATATACCTGACTTTTCCAAAAATCGGTCTTTCTGGACCCCAAGCTCTGTCGTGTCTTCCGAGAACCCAAAATATACCTGTGTATGAGTTTGGATCTCTTCCATCAAGCGCCCATTTATCATTAATGTAAATCATATTCTCAGCAGCAACTTCTGGACTTGGAGACCACTCTAGAATTTTCTTTCCCCACAACATTCTCATGTAATTATGCATCTGGCCAGTCCTAAGCAATTCTCTTTGTGCAGCATTCCAGATTTCATCATGTGTTTCTGCTTTTTCCAATTCTTCAAGTGAGTAAATTGTCCTATCATCATTGATGTGTTCTTTCATTGATAATTTTGCCCAGTTAGGTATAGTTTCAACAGTAGCATGGTCTTCTCTATTATATGCAAAATTAAATCCAAGTTCTCTCCAAGTAATTATTTGATCTAGGAATGAAGAAGAGGATTCAGAAACACCCCACCATCCTGTTCTTGTACCTTTTCCAGTATCTTCATGATTCAATGAATTTGGACTCCAATTTTCTTTGGTTAGCACATTATAAACAATTTCAAACGAGGAAATATGGCCAAAATGAAGCCAAGGAGAGAGCCCACTAACAGCAGGCTTATCTGGATTATTTCTATCTGTACTATATTTGTTTAGCTTGTAATTGAGAAATTTTTGTAAACGAATTCTTGCTTCATTTACTCCGCCTCTAGTTGTGATAACTGCAGGAACAGTGTGATCTATCGGAAACTCTTCCATTGCTTGATTACCAACATCTCCTCCTTCTGCAACTCTCCAAAGCCATTCTAGAGGAGTCGATTCAAATCCTAAGTCATTTTTTAGATCGTTTATAATTTCTTGACTTACTGTCAAATTATCATTATTATTTTGATTTGGATTTCTTAAAGGAATGGTTTGAAAGGCATCAAGCAGGTTCTTTTGAACATATTTTCTGAATGAATATGCTGTAGTAAACTCTTTTTCAGCCCACTTCATTGGGAAAATACCATTGGAATCTACAGCATCTACACGAATCTTTAGATTCTTTGCAGCAGCATCTCTAATTTTACTGGGTGTATATGTGGGATAGTCGTCAATTACAACACAACAAGATTGTTCAGCGAGTGCAGCTAGCATCTTACTACCTGCTTTTTGCTTAATTTCAACCCATGGAATATAAGAAATTGAATTTTCATTAAAATCATTAATATTATCCATTATACCTTGTACCATGAAAGATAGTATTCTATCATTCGCGAATTTGTGAGTTATGGAAACTGCCTCAACAACTAGAACAGGCTTTTTCAGCATATTCGATAATGAAATAGCATGTTGAAGAGATGCATTGAAAGCAAATCTTCTGCATGAAGTCATCCAGTATAGAATGAAATTACCATTTTGATTAATTTGTTGCTCATTCATCGTTCTAACGCGGGATTCCGCCAACTTTGATGATGAGTACAACTGGTACATCGGACTATTCAGCAGCTTAATAGCATATAACCAAGTGTTTTCAAAAAACGGCTTAAACAAACATTACTTCATAAGTGAGTAAGCCGAGGCGTGCTTATGACCATACAAGTCAAAAAGTCGCAAATCACCGAAATAAGAAATGTAGAATCTGATGCATTTTTACCAACAGAAAGTGGCAACTTTAGGATTGCAATAACTCCTGACGATCGAGGCATGGAACATGCATTACTGTATGTTGATGGATTTTCAGAATCCTCTAATCCACTAGTTCGTATTCATTCAGAATGTCTAACTGGAGACGCATTTCATTCACTAAAATGTGATTGTGGTGCACAACTTAAGAAGTCTATGAAACGTATTCAAGATGAGGGTGCAGGAGCAATTGTATATCTGAGGCAAGAAGGAAGAGGAATAGGCTTGGAAGCAAAAATACAAGCATATGCATTACAAGATAGAGGATATGATACACTCGATGCCAATCTTGCTCTAGGACTTCCTGCAGATGCTAGAGACTACGAAATAGCAGCAACAATGCTGAAGAAAAAAGGAGTTAAAAGTGTGCGTCTAATGACTAACAATCCTTTGAAAGTTAAAGGATTAACTGATAATGGAATCGAAGTATCCGATAGAGTCTCTCACATGAGTGGTCTATGTGAATCAAATAGAGATTATCTAAAGACCAAGAAAGCCCGTATGGGTCATCTATTAGATGTAGAGTAACTATTTTAGCTCAATCAAAGGAGATATGTGTATGGTAGTGTCAGTGGGAGAGGAAGCCCCCGACTTCACATTATTAGATAGTGATTCTAATGAATTTAATTTTTCTGATCTTGACGGAGAATGGAAAGTGGTCTTCTTTTATGCAAAAGACGGTTCTCCAACTTGTAAAAGAGGATGCCTTAGCTTTAAGGAACAATATGATTTATTTCGCTCCCTAACTCCTCCAGTAGAGATTATCGGCATTAGCCAAGATTTATCCTCTGAACATAAGAAATTCAAAGAGGAGCTAGAATTACCCTTCCCCCTACTTTCGGACCCAAGTAGATCTGTTGCAGACTTGTACGGCGTTCCTGTATACCTTGGACAATTCCCAGCAAAATCATCCTTTGTAATAGGTCCAGATAGAAAAATCCACTATGTCTATGATTGGTTGTTCCGCCCCAGGAATCATGTAGCTAAGATTTTAGCTGCCATGAGTGACGTTACTGAACGGAGAGAATTCTGATGAGTTGGGAAGTTATCTTGAGTGACGCGGGTCTTAATGAAAGGGAAATTAAAGCTGTTTTAGTACTTTCTTCTAAGTCTAATCTCAAGGCGAGTGAATTAGCTAAAGAATTAGAAACTACTCGTTTAGATGCCTACAATTCTTTAGAAAAACTACAGGCCATTGGACTGGTCAAAACAACTGCTGATAGACCAATGAGATTTTCATGTCCGCCTATTACGGAAGCAGTTGAACATCTCATTGGAATTAGAAAACTGCAATTACAAAGAATAGAGCAAGCATATGAAGAAGTTCAGATTAATCCAAATACTCTTAAATTCAATGATACGGTAGAAGAAAGTACAGATATAAATCCAAAGTTTGCTGTATTAAAAGAACGAACTCACATAATGAAAAGAATTGAAAAAATGGCAGATGATTCTAATCAGAATTTAATCCTTTTATTAGGGAAATTTGGTATTCTTCACCTATGTCGAAGTCCAGCAATTACGGCTGTGAATAATGCCGCAAATAGAGGAATTAATATCCGTGTAATCGGACAGTTAGATCGTCGTACTTTACGGTTCTACGGGGAATTACATGAATTAATCGAAGTGCGACATACTGACAATTTGGAAGCACAAGGTGCTTTGATGGATAATCTTGAGACCATACAGTATTTGAACATGGAAGAGAATCCGGTAGGAAGAGGCAAAGAAGATGCCGCCCTAGTCATAGAATCTCCAGATTTCTCCAACTCTTGGGCCAATCTTGTTGAATCAATCTGGTCAGAAGGGGTACCTCTCGATTCTGCTTCGAAAAGGTATACGGAAAATAGAATAGTAGATCCTCTGAGATTGACTTTTGAGGGGGGATCATTTTTGGAGAGAATAAGAGAAATTCTTGATGTAAATGATGATTTACCAACTGAAGATACTCCTTTCGATCCTGAATCAATTCTTAACGCTGGTATGGAAATTAATCATGCAAGGAAAAAATTAGAAACTGGTGGAGTGCAAAGTCTTGCTGCTTTCGGGATTGATATTGAAACATTATTAAGACAAGTAGGTATTAGAATTGGAGAAGAGCTATCTTTTTCAATGAAAGATATTAATGGAGATGTTGAATATCTTAATGAAATAATGGATTGGTGGGAATATTCGGGCCTAGGAAAATTAACTTATGATATTGACCCTGTTTTCCACATTGAAGTTAATCTAGAACAAAAAATATCTGAAGATAGTCTACCGCTTTGGGCTCTAGATGATGGAATTATTGAGGGAGCAATAATGTCTAGATATGAATCAAGAGATGGGATAGAGATTAATAGGATTGCTGGAGACTCTACAACTCAATTCCACAGTAGATATGAGATAATGATGAATTAATTTCTCAACTGATATAAACTATAGGGGTATCAATTATACTCTAAACCCCTTCCGATTAAAATTATGATATTACAGCCTGACGACTATGACTTTGGAAAATCATCAAATTATTCCTTTGCGAACGACTTAACTTGCAAAAATGACGAAACTCGGAAAATGTTTGTCTTAGCATATGGACACATGCTAAATTACAATCATGAAGAAGCAATTTCTTGTTTTCAAAAGTGTACTGAATTAGATCCCGATTGTGCTATGGCGTGGTGGGGTATTGCATACTGTCTTTCTTCAAATTATAATTGGACTCCAGGATTGGGGTCCGGTCATGACCCAATCCAACAAGCAGTATCTCTTGTAAATAACGTAACTGAATTAGAACGAGATCTAATCAATGCTCTTGCAAAGCGTCACTCTGAGGAAGCAAGAGATGCCGCAGATCCTTCGGTTCTAAACATGGGTAATAGCCCCGAATTGAATATTGCTTTCGCGGACGCGATGGCTCCTCTTTATGAGAAGTATGAAGGAAATTTGGATGTTACTGCGATTTATGTTGAGGCATTAATGAATTTGAAAGCATGGCAACTTTGGGATAAGAACACAAAGACCGGAGAAATAACTCCTGCTGATGAAAATACGCTGCTTCTGGTGAAAGTTCTAGAGGATGCATTCGAAAGTAGTGATGAAGCAAAAGTTCATCCTGCTCTTTGTCATCTATACTGTCACGCACTGGAACTATCTCCATTCCCTGAAAGAGCCCTTCCTGCAGCTGATGTGCTTCGTACAAGAATGCCAGGATTAGGACACTTAGTTCATATGCCATCTCATATCGATGCTTGGGTTGGACAGTGGAAAGAAGCTATAGAATGCAATATTGCTGCTGTTGAAGCGGATGATAGATACGTTGAGATTACAGGAAATGAATCACAGTTTTATAAATTTTATAGAATGCATAATCATCATTTCGTTGTTTGGTGTGCAATGTTCGATGGTCAATATGAAACTGCTCTAAAGTATGCACGTAAAGCTGTTGATACATTGCCAGCAGGTGATGCAGATTCAGGTGTACAATTTATGTTAGCAGGTGTTATTCCTATGGGTGCTATTTTCCTTGAATCATATGTTACAATGCCTTGGCATGTGATGATTAGATTCGGTAAATGGGATGAGATACTCAATGAACCATTACACACAGACAGAGATGTTTTCCCTGCGGCGATAGCTACTCAGCATTACGCTAGAGGAGTCGCTTATGCATCAATGGGAATGGTGCCTGAAGCAGAGGCTGAACAAGTATTATTCAAGGAAGCATTACAAAACCCTGCTCTGGCAGGACGAGTACTTCATAATAATTTGATGTATCAAGAAGCTAGTGAGGGTCCTTGTATTCTTTTAGTAAATGATGCAATATTAGACGGAGAAATAGAATATAGGAGACAATATCTTGCGAAAGAAAAAGGTGAAGATGCAGATTTTAGTTTAGCATTTGACCACCTACGTCGTGGAGTCGACCTTTCATTGAATCTTGCATATAACGAACCATGGGGTCAGATGCAACCTGTGCGTCATATTCTAGGTGCTTTACTTCTTGAACAAGGGGAAGTCGATGAAGCAGAGTCAGTCTATAGAGCAGATATTGATCTTTGGAAGGATAATATGTGGGGTCTTTTAGGACTTAAGTTATGTCTAGAGGCAAAAGGAGATACTTCAGGAGAATTAGAGAAAGTAACTGCTCAATTCGAAGAAAGAAGTGCTCGTGCAGACATAATTCCGACTAAGACTTGCTTCTGTGCTCAAGATAGTAAAGAAGATAGTTGCTGTTAATGATGGATATATTTGAAGTCTGATTCGTGATATCTTTTTGTTATGGATTGATACGACCCATTATATTAGTTAGTGCTTACTAAGTTATGTGCGTTTACTGACATTCCTATTCTTCATGCGTGAGATCTTGAAGAAAAAACCAGCTGATTTGGACTGGATACAGAAACAAGGCCTCCTCTCAGTTAAATTAGCTCAGATATTTGCACTTCGTTCAGATTTAATCGGTGTCGAAAAATGTAGGCAATTACAACAATTATATCAGCATGCAGCCAGTATACCTACTGAAGATGTATTTGCTAATCTTGAATCTAGGGCGCCTGAAGGTTTCTTTGAAGCATTCGACAAAATCGAGAAAGTACCTCTGGCCGCTGCATCGGTTGGACAAGTACATCGAGGTAAACTAAAAACAGGTGAAGAAGTAGTTGTCAAGATAATTAAAAATCAAAATTCTAAAACATTTAGAAGAGATGTTGAAAGAATGAGAAGATGGTTAAGAATTTTCTTATTCTTCAATAGAAAACTTCGAAGAGTTGGTAATCCTGTAGCCCTACTCAATCATGTTGCAGATTATACAACTAGAGAACTCGATTTACGTAATGAGATTAGAGGTGCTGAAGAGTTAGATGAAATAAAACATGAAATATCTAAAAATTTCTCTATGGATATGCTAAGATTTCCTAAATATTGGTCTTCTTTATCTAATGAAGATGTATTAGTTTCCGAATTTATTGAAGGGAAATCATTAGAGGACGGTATCGAAGACAAATCTCTTTCTTGGGATACATTATTACAGTTATTCAGGATTCATGGAGCTTATTTATTTGGAATTGGTACTTTTCATGGAGACTTACACCCAGGAAATTGTATCATAGACAATGATGGTAAATTTGTTTTTATTGATAATGGAGCAATATGTCATGCCCCTTCTAAAGTAAATTTATCCTTATTCCAGTTCTTTGAACATTTATCTGCAAATAACTTCAAATTAGCTTTTGATTCGCTTCTTGGCTTATCCGATTCTCCATTGACCACCAATAACTTAGAAAATTATTACAAAGAAATGAATAAGATTTACGATGGTTTTGAAAATCAATCAGTAGGTGAAAAAAGTTTGACTAGAATAATGATGCAAACAGTCCAAGCAGCTGTAGAGAAAGCTGGAGCAGATTTTGGCGAAGAAGCATTTCCAATTATTCGTGCATTAATGTATCTAGATGGGTTAGTTCTCCGCACTCACCCTGATGTAAAATTAATAGAATCTATGGGTCCTTATCTTGAAGAATTCCGATTAGGTCTCAATTTAGAGCAGAAGATTAGTGAAATTAAGGTGTAAAAAATGTCTGAAATTGATAATAAAGTTGTATGGATAATAGGTGGATCTGGTGGAATAGGTTCTAACATTGCTAGACGTATGTCAAATAATGGATGGAAGGTTATAATAAGTGCTAGAGATATAGAAAAATTAAATCTAGTTTCTAATGGAAAATCTATTGAAAGTCTAATTGTTGACGCAACAAATGCTGATGATGTGCAAGAGAAGGCAAAAGAGATTAATGAAAAATATGGTTCATTAGATGCCGTAGTTAACTCCGTAGGGTCAATATTTCTTCGACCATTACATGCAACTAGTTCCGAACAATTCATGGATACCATTAATCAAAATTTAGTAACTTCATTTAATGTGATTAGGGCCACTGCGAAGATAATGATGAGAGGAAATGGAGGTAGGATTGTACTTTTTTCATCAGCAGCAGCTTCACTTGGTATGCCTAATCATGCAGCAATTTCTGCTGCTAAGGCTGGAGTTGAAGGCTTAGCTCGAGCAGCAGCATCTGATTACGCAAAACGTGGAATTAGAGTTAATGTAATTTCTCCTGGATTAGTAGATACTCCACTATCATCTCATTTGTTAGCTAGTGAACAAAGTAGAAAGATTAGCGAAGATATGCATCCAGTAGGTAATATAGGAAATGCAGACGATATTGCTTCGGTGGCTGAGTGGTTAATCGGTAGTGCTCCTGAATGGATGACTGGAGATATTATTTCTGTTGATGGTGGTTTGACCAACTTAAAATAAACAGCTGATTTATTCTAATTTATTACAGACATTCAAATGTCACCTCATGACTTGAATTGTTATGAAATTACCAATAGAGGACGATAATTGGCACCAAGTTATTCGAAGTGAAAAACTAAAATTAGGCAAAAAAAAGATGCGAAACATAGGTCTTAGAAGCATTATGTTACTTAGAGAAGAATCTAAGATTCATGCAACAGATGCACTTTGTAGACATATGGCATGGCCTTTAGCCTATGGAGGAAAAGTCAAAGATGACTGTATTACTTGCCCTCTGCATCAAAGTCGTTATGATCTAAATAATGGCGAAGTAAAGGAATGGTCTCCATTTCCTCTTTTCCCTCTTTATGGACGATTTCTTGGCTCCCTAAGGAGGCCGAGCCCTCTCGTCGTCCACGAGACGAGAGAGCTCGACGGGTGGGTCGAAGTCCGATTATCTACGGCGTGAGCCTGCGACAACCAATGCACTGACTAGTGCTATTGCAGCAATACCCGCTGTAAATCCAGGAGTATTGTCGTCAGATTCCACTACTGTTGTAGGTGTCTCGCTTATACCTGTTCCAACAATCACTTTTCCATCCATTCCCATTCCAGCATGAGGTTCACAGATGTAGTAGAATGTTTCATCTTCATCAAAGGTTAGACGATAATCGATTGTTGTAACAGCAGCACCACTGTACTCACCAGCGACATCTCTTGTAGTATCGCCTTCTGCTCTAATTTCAGCAACGTTGTGAGCCATAGCAGCATCAGTCCAAATCCAGCAAACAGTTTGACCAACATCAATGCTTAGCTCTTCATTATCGAAAGCCATTCCATCTTCGGTTAGCCCGATAACGTAGTCACATCCTTCAGGTATAGCAGGTTCGTCAGCAGGTGGCATCAATACCTTGTCAATTACATGAATCACACCATTAGAAGCTGGTACATCAGCCAATGTTACAGTTGCATCTCCTACCATTACAGTTCCATCACTTACAGTGAATGAAGCATCATCTCCATTAACCATTGCAACAGTTAATCCATCAGTTACATCAGCAGCATTGACCGCTCCTGAATAAACGTGGTAAAGTAGAATATCAGTTAGTGTAGCAATTTCTTCATCAGTTGTAAAAGCATCTAAATCGATACCAGCATCAGCGAATGCTTGATCACTTGGAGCAAAAACTGTGAACGGTCCATCACCTTGTAATGTAGTAACCAGTTCTGCTTGTGTTAGTGCAGCAACCAACGAGTTGTGAATTGTAGTTGCTGATGCAGTCATTGCAATATCAACAGCTGGAGTCCACATGTAAGATCCACAGACATCTTCAGAAACATCTGATAATTGGTGTGTAACTGTGTTATAGCAACCTGTGAATGTTTGCCCTGCCATCTCATAATCTACAACGTACATGTATGACATACATTCTGTGAAAGATGCTCCAGCAGAAATAGTATGTGTTGCTATATTGTAACATATGTCTCCGTCTGCTTCAGTAATTGGTACAGGAGGCATTAGTACTTTATCGATAACGTGTATGACTCCATTTGAAGCCGGTACGTCAGCCAGTACAACAGTTGCATCTCCAACCATTACAGTTCCATCACTTACAGTGAATGAAGCATCGTCTCCGTTAACCATTGCAACTGTTAGACCATCTGTCACATCAGCAGCATTTACAGCACCAGAGTATACGTGATACAGTAGTATATCGGTTAAAGTAGCAATATCTTCATCAGTAGTGAAAGCTGCCAAATCTATTCCTGCATCAGCAAATGCTTGATCACTTGGAGCAAAAACTGTGAACGGTCCATCACCTTGTAATGTAGTAACCAATCCGGAAATTGACAACGCACCAACTAAGGAATTGTGAATTCCTGTGGTCATTGCAGTTGTTGCAATATCTACTGGAGGAGTCCATACGTATGATTCACAGATTTGTTGAGTAGTATCTGCCATAGCGTGTGTTATAGTATTGTAACATCCAGTGAATTCCTGTCCACCCATGCTGTAATTTTCCAAATACATGTAAGCTCCACATTCTTCCATTGAAGCACCTGCAACTATCATGTGTGTAGCTGTATTGTAACAAATTCCAATACCTGTGTAAGGAACTGGTGGCATTAGTACTTTGTCGATAACATGAATCACGCCATTCGAAGCCATAACATCAGCTGATGTTACAGTAGCATCTTCAATCATTACAGTTCCATCCGTTACTGTAAACATTGCATTGTCGCCATTTACCATTTCTACTACTAGACCATCTGTTACATCAGATGCATAAACAGCGCCTGAATAAACATGATACAACAAAATATCTACCAATGTAGCATTTTCTTCATCTGTATCGAATGTTGACAAATCGATTCCGGCATCAGCAAATGCTTGATCTGTAGGAGCAAACACTGTGAATGGTCCTTGACCTTGTAGTGTTGTCACTAAATCAACTTGCGCCAGAGCAGCAACGAGAGAATCATGCACTCCAGTATTAGTTGCGTTAGTTGGGATATCGTCGTTTGAATCTGCCATTGCAATTGGCATTGTCATCAGACAGGCGGTCATTATTAGGGCGATCAATGCGTTTCTCTTGTGCATAGTTGAGGACGCTATATTTTTTGCTATTTAATAGATGTATTTGCAGGAAATACAATTTCTAATTGATGTATATTAAGTATCGTTTTGTGAATTAGAATAAATAGAAATTTAAAAACGCTTTTTTATATCTATCATTGTGTTGGGAGTGGTATGGGTGCAGACGATTCGCAGGATGTTTTGATTGTAGGAGCAGGTCCAGGAGGATTAGTTTCAGCACTTTTATTGGCTCATTCGGGTGTCAAAGTAACAATGTTAGAAAAATCTTCATCTGTTGGTGGAAGAACCAAAATTGTAGAAATGGATGGATTTAAATTCGATAGAGGTCCAACCTTTTTTCATTATCCGGAAGTTATTGAAGAAATATTTCAGGCGATTGGTAGAGATGCTCACAAAGAGTTAGGCTTGATCCCTCTTGATCCTTCGTACAGATTAACTTTCGGTGCTGGTGGTTCTATAGATGCCACTTCAAATCTTGATGAAATGACAGAGAGGATTAGAGAATTATCCGGAGATAAGAATGCTAAGGGTTTTGAGAAGTATGTCTTAGAAAACAGGAAGAAATTAGATTTCTCTAGGATTTGTTTACAAACTCCTTGGAAAGGCCCTTCAGATTTATTATCCAAAAGAGCTCTTAAAGTTGCAACAATATTGAAGCCATGGGCATCAGTTGCAAGTGATTTATCTAGACTTTTTGATGATGAGAGGGTCAGGTTAGCGATGTCTTTCCAAACAAAATATCTTGGAATGAGTCCTTTCCATGCCCCATCTTTATTTACAATATTGGCATTTTTGGAATATGAACATGGTATATTCCATGCTAAAGGAGGTCTCGGATCAATTTCGAAGAGGATGTCTGAGATAGCCATTGAACTTGGTGTTGATATAAAACTCGAAACAGAGGTTGAAGAATTAATTTTTGATAATAAAACAGTGGTTGGAGTAAAGACAAATAATGGAGAATATAGAGCGAAAAAGGTAGTTTTGAATGCTGATTTCGCTCATGCAATGTCAACATTGGTACCCAATGAAAAGAGGAAGCGTTGGTCAAATAAAAAATTAGAAAATAAAGGATACTCTTGCTCCACATTTATGCTCTATCTAGGAATTGATAAGCAGTATGATCAACCCCATCATCAGATTTATGCATCTAAAAAATATGAAGAAAATCTGAGAGATATCACTAACCATAAAATCACTTGGGAAGATCCATCTTTGTATGTTCAGAATGCTTGTGTGACTGATTCTAGTTTAGCACCCCCAGGACAATCTACACTCTATGTTTTAGTACCAGTTCCAAATACAGATGAAAGTATTGTATGGGATGATATTAAGGATGAGTACAGTGAAATCATACTTGATATGATGGAAAGTAAGCTTGGATTTGAAAATGTAAGAGACTCAATTGTCTCTAAAACAATAGTTACTCCAGATGATTGGAATTCTTCCGATATTTATCGTGGAGCAGTTTTTAATTTAGCTCATTCATTAGATCAAATGCTATGGCGCCGTCCTCAAAATAGATTCGAAGAATTCAATAATTTATTCCTTGTCGGCGGAGGTACACATCCTGGAAGTGGACTTCCTACAATCTATGAGAGTGGAAGAATTACCAGTAAACTGATACTCTCAGATTTAGGTATAGAGCCTGATTGGAACGGAATTGATATTTGGTTTGGAGACTTGAAGAAGCCAAAATTAGCAAATAAATTAGTGGCATAGTTATGAAATCTTCAATATTTATCTTCTTTATTGTGGTTTCCAGCGCACTTTCTGGATGTATCTCTGAAAATCAATCAGTTATTAGTGAAGATTCAACGAATGATCTTCCTGAAAGATTATCATTCTCAGCCCCCATAATGAACGGTTCATCTAACATTACAAATTTTGTTCTTGAAGAATATGTATCTGACGGGCCTGTTTTGATGCTCTGGGTTGCTGCTGGATGTATGGGTTGTCATTCTTGGACAGATATCTTAGTGGACGAGGTTGAAAATGGTAATATTAGTAATTCATCAATACTCAGTATTCACAGATATTCTTCTTTTGAATCTCAATCTTACGTGGAAGAAGTTTATGGCAATCATCAGAATTCCAGTAATCCAGTACATTGGCCTTTGGTACTACCTTCTGAAGAAACCATTGTTTATGATCTTGATACTGGCTATGAAAGTACTTCTGGG
Organism: Euryarchaeota archaeon UBA605; assembly: GCA_002504905.1. Lineage (GTDB taxonomy): Archaea > Thermoplasmatota > Poseidoniia > Poseidoniales > Thalassarchaeaceae > MGIIb-O2. The sequence continues at coordinate 57,371 of DATY01000030.1, forward strand.
TTCTATAATTCATTCGGCAATCCATCTACACCAACTCTTCAGATAATGAATCCTCTTGGAGAGATAATATGGACCTCTAAGACATATTGGCCAACTCTAGATGTTCTCGAAGAGATTAAAAGTTTGATTAAATGAGGTTCAAACAATGGATTTGTACGATTTATCATTCTTTTTATCAACAATTTGGATTGGCCCATTTTGGATTGCAATGTTACTTTATCCAAATCATGAAAAAACACATCAACTTATGCAAGGTCCTTGGTTCTTTCTTGGTCCGATATTAATTTGGTATTCTGTATCTCTTTCAGATATTTCTGGTCTAATTGATCTATTTATTGACGCAATGAACCCCAATATAGCATTACAGAGCCTTGCTGATCTTCTTGGAACAAAGGCAGGAGCATCTGCAGCTTGGTCTCATATGGTTGCTGGAGATATTTTTGTAACAAGGTGGATATGGAAGAGGTGCATAGATTCAAAATGTGAAAAATGGAAATTAACCATTTCAGTATTTTTTGGTGTAATGTTAATGCCAATTGGATTGTTAATGAGCATAGTTTTAGTTAGAAAATAATTTTATTTTCTAGCAGAAATAGACCATAAACCGAGAGCAGACAATGCAAATCCTATTTTTCTCATAAATCCTAACTGCAGTCTTTTTGAGAGAACATCTCCGTTTCTTCTCTCTGCCTCAGATATAATACTTGAATATACAGCACACATCATGTGAGGATTTCTTCTTGAATTTTTCTCTACAAGTGGAATTAAATTTAATGCAATATTTCTATGAGTTTTTGTTCTACTGATATAATGCTTCATGAATTTTTTCCATTTTCTACTACTGGCTAAATTGACATTTTCTATTTCTTCGGGTTTAATGTCGAACATTTTCAATTCATCTGTGGGTAGGTATAGTCTACCTCTTTCTCTATCTTCTTGAATATCTCGTAATACATTTACCATTTGCAAGAATATTCCCATTTCTTCTGCATACTCTCTTGCATCGGGATCAGTATATCCATATATCTCGATTAAACTTAAACCAACTGTCGATGCAACTTTGAAACAATAACTTCTCAAATCTTCAAAACTTTGATAATTTGTTGGATATAGATCATCTTCCATTCCTTCTATTAATAATTTTAAATCCGAGATTCTTATTGGGAACTTTTCTAACGTATCTTTTAGAGCGATAAATATAGGATGATTTACGTCTTCTCCAGCTTCTATTTTTTCAAGATTATCTCTGAACCAAAGTAGTGCTCTCACTCTTTGGAAATGGTTTTTGTCACTATTTGATGGTTCACTCATTCTTTCTATACCCAAAGCAATTGCTCTGTATTCTGCTCTTTCATTTAGATTCTGCTTTTCTTCATTCTCTAAAACTGACAGATTTGGTAGCCAATCTCCATCAACAATATCGTCAACTTTTCTACAAAAAGCGTACAAAGCATGTACAGAAGACCTTTTTTCATTAGGTAGTGATTTGAAAGATCTTAGGAAAGAAGTCGATGCTGAACGAGTAATATCTTCACAGATTTGATATGCCTCTGAAATGGAAATTTTACTGTCAGCCTTCTCCTTGCTGAACAAAACCATGGTCCTCTGAAATGTACATAGATTATGAATGGGTGTTTCTCGAGCACTCTAAAAATAGTATTTTTCTATCCCTTATATTGAAGCATGAAACCTCTTCCGAAACATTATGGGCGATGGCAATATACTTACTGATTTAGAACGGAGTGATGAAGATTGTACACTGAGGTTTGATGACGGAGCTTCATACAAATTGAGTTATTTATCTATTAGATCTCGATGCCAATGTGCTAAGTGTAAACCTAGACAGGAAAATAAGCAGAGGATTATTGAGTTAGAGGAAGAAATATCTCGATTAATGTTAGAGAAACCGAAAGTTGAGCTTGTAGGTAGATATGGCATTCGATTTGAATGGCCTACTGGTTGCTCATCTGGTATACATTCTTTTGTACATCTAAGGAAAGTTTCAGAGGAATTGGGCGAGCTATTAGAATAGAATCTATCTTCCGAAGTCCTGAAATGTAATTCACATTCGCGCTATGTTGTCGAATGTACGGGTCGCCCCCGTTTTCCGGCTGTGGTAAATATGAAAGAAGAAAATCATGAAGATGATATCGAAGATGATTCATGGGCATTGTATGCTGATGCAAGTTATGGGAATTCAGTTATTGATTTAGAAGAAAAAACCGATATAATTTCTGAGCCAGATGAGGAATGGTTTGATGGAGATGATTTTGATTTTGAAGGTGCTACTATAAATTGGGATGCACCCCCCTGTCCAGCGCCACTAGGAATTGAGCATATTATTCGTATAGGATGTTGTGACTTTTGTGTTCAGAGACTAGCCGGTAGACGTACTGTTTCGAAAGGTTCGGAAGGCGGTAAAGAAATACGTAAAGAGGCATTTCAGAACAATCCCGAATTAGAATCTTCACTGAAAAATGATTTATGTCCAATGTGTGAAGATTTATTCGATGATGTAGATAATATTGTTACAAGAATAATTGAAAAGATAGGTACGGTTGAACATTCAACAATTCAACTTGGCATACATCTACCAAAAGATCTAGTAGATGAGGAAGATAAGATTAGATCGAGACATGGCTCTCCAGGTTCTGCACCCTTGAAACCATCTTTTGTTAGAGAAATTCAAGAAAAATTATCCTTGAAGGTTAAAGATGTTAGTTTTGTAAAAGAAAGGCCGGATCTAATGATTCTTGTAGATGGTTTAACTCTCAAGGTCGATGTAGACGTTAGGCCAGTATTCTTTTACGGAAGGTATCGTAAATTAATTCGAGAGCTTCCACAGACTCGATGGCCTTGTAGGGCTTGTAGGGGACGTTCTGGTGGATGTGAATCATGTAATTATACTGGATTACAATATTTGGAATCTGTTCAAGATTTGATTGGAGAACCCATCCGTATTGCATTAGATGCTGAAGACACCTCATTTCATGGAATGGGTAGAGAAGATATTGATGTTCGATGTTTAGGAAAGGGCCGTCCCTTTGTTATCGAGATTAAAAAACCAGGGACTAGAAAAATAGACTTAGAAGAAATACAAAATATCGTTAATCAGAATGCAAAAGAAAAGATTGAGATTAATAGTCTAAGATGGTCTAATCGATCGGAAGTTGTAAAGGTGAAAGAAAGTCGTTCTGAAAAATCATATACAATAAGATTCAGAGTTGATGAAATCCCAGATCAAGAAACAGTAATTGCGGCGATATCAACACTTTCAGGAGTTACTTTATCTCAAGAAACCCCTCAACGAGTTTCTCATCGTAGAGCAGCAAAAACTCGTAAGAGAAAGGTAATTGAACTTTCAGATATCATAGTAGAAGAAGATGAAGTGCAGTTCTTCGTTCGTTGTGAGGCTGGAACGTATGTTAAGGAATTAGTACATTCAGATGAAGGTAGAACAGTTCCTTCAGTAAGTAGTGTATTAGGAGATAAAGAATGTACCGTAATTTGGCTTGATGTTGAAGATATTCACTATGAATGAGTAGTTAAGTTAAATCCGAGTACTTAAGAATACGAGTTAGGTCGACCGCTTCCAAGACCTACGGTCTGTAAGGTGATATCATGGTGACAAGAACACATGGACAACGTCAAGGAACACGGTCTATTCTTAAGAAAAGTAAGCGTGACAAGGGTCGAGTTTTCATTAATAGAGTAATGCATCCCTATGAAGAAGGAGATAGAGTTGCTATTGTTTTGGATGGTGCTCAGCACAAAGGAATGCCTCATCGTAGATTTCAGGGCCGTACAGGAACTATTGCAGGTAAACAAGGGCGTGCCTATGTTGTTAACTTTAAAGATGGCAATATGAAAAAGACAGTAGTTGCTCGTCCTGAGCATCTTAAACCAATCAAGGAATGATTTTTATGACCGAAAAAGAATTTGTAGATTTTGCTACAGTACGCGAGCTTTTATCAGACGCAAGAGAAAGGCGCGGAGATTTATCTTATGAACAAATAATGGCTTTACAACATGCAGAATGGGCAGCATCTACTAACAGAGGAGGTTCTAAGACAGATCCGAAAGTATTCGTCGCACTTTACAAAGCTCTTTCTGAAAATGAGAAATTATCTCAGTTTCCAGAAATCTGTTCAAAGTTAGCTGAGTTGACACCTTTGAATGTCAAAGGAGTTAGAGTAATAATCTCAAGTAAGAGAATTGCAATGGATACATCTGAAGTTGAAGAAATCATCACTGTAATAAGACAGCACGTACTTTGAGTGAAAATAGTAGTTTTAATGAATTAATTCTTGAATAAAGACCTGTCTCAGGTGGTTGAAAATCATGTATGCGAACTCGCCCTCTGATGCCGGAGATGGTCCTTCATCGATTTTTTCTGGCGAAACTCACTTGAGAATTTTAGATATTTCTGAAAGGAGACCTGTAGGCCACGAAGTACATGCATTAACAGAACCGTCTCTATATCTAGTACGAGCTAGGGTGATTGACAAAGAAGGAATAACCGGGGGCTCGAGACTAATTATTGAAGAAAATAAGGTGGGTCCCCTATCATTGCTTCGTTATCGAGACTTATCAACTAATAGTGAAGACATTATTCTAGATGAATTAATAGGTGCAATAAAAGATAATTCAGAAATTCATCTCGGTTTTTATAATCGTGCGAATAATATTTCTTTGAAAGTACATGCTTTCCAACTTCTTCCGGGAATTGGCAAATCCAAGGCTCAGAAAATGGTCCAATCTCGTGGAATGGCCGGTTGGATGGAATTTTCTGAGGTTGATGAAGCCTGTGAAATTGATTCTGTAAGATTGTTGGCTGAAAGATATCTAATTGAAATCGAGGACCCACTAAACAATCGAAGTATCTTGGATCATCTTATCCGTTCATCTAATTAATTTGGAATTACTATGGACGATTTAGACCCTAGATTGTTAGTCGATTTGCTTAGAGACCATATTATTCCTGATAAATCTCTGGGACAACATTTTCTTCTGGATCAAGATATCATCTCTCGTTCTATTGAGATTTGTCAAGAGCAAGGCTTCCCATTAAATTCAGAATCTAAGGTACTTGAAATCGGACCTGGTCCGGGCTCTTTGACATTATCTTTACTCAGAAGTGGTTCTTCTGTAACTGGAATTGAAATAGACAGAGAAGCTATTTTACACTTACAAAGAATCTTTGGAAATGCTAATGGAAGACTAGAGATTATCCATGGAGATGTTCTTCAAGTTAAATGGCCTGGTAATCTTTCTCATATTATTGCTAATTTACCTTACCAAATATCTAGCCCTGTTCTTGATTTAATACAACAATATCACCACAGGAGTCCATTAAAGACAGTAGTAATACTAGTACAAGATGAATTTGCAGAAAGAATGTCAATGGAACATTTTGGTTCATTAAGCCCATTAGGTCTATCGTTGTGGTTAGATTTTGACGTTAAATTAGATAAAAAAGTACCAGGAGGTGCCTTCAGTCCCGCTCCAAGAGTGAACTCAAGACTCGTTATCCTGGTTCCAGTAGATCGTTCTATTGAGAATGGTAAAATCAATCGTAAGATGTTTAGAATAATTACGCAACATTGTTTTTCCAGTCGTAGGAAGAAAGTTAAGACACTATTATCTAAAACTCCTCGTAGAATTAGTAGGATTACTGGCTGGCATAAATCTCGATGGAAATCTGCAGTTGAAGATTTAATTGAAAATCCTCCCGATGGATTCTCTAAAGGATGGCTAGATAATAGACCGGATATGTTTGAACCAGAAGAATGGGCAATAATTGCCAATAGAATATCCACTTATGATGAGTGATTGAGACAATTCTGACCGTGACTTGATAGCATACCCATGATTCGGCCGTTTACTGCGAAGCCAATGGCAAGATTCGCGCAAGAGGTTTTGTTATGGCAAAAAAAGATACCTATCTCGCATTATTGCGTCGAGGTATAGATGAAAAAACTGCCCAAATCCTATCTGATGGTGGGATTAAAGTTGGGGATCTGAAAACCTTAGATGTTGAAACTCTAACTAATAATTATGGATTGAAGAAAGAAATAGCTACTTCTGTTCTTGATTCTGTTAAATCAGGCCCCCGTGCTTCTGCGAAGCAGAGGTATTTGGCTGATGTACTATCAGATTCTGGCGGTAAGAAGAAAGTTGATAAAATTGAAGAGCAGAGATTCAAGAGAGAACAGAAAGATCTTCATGCAGAATTATTAGAGAAGAAAGAGCAGTTAAGGATTGCTAAAGTTGAGCAATTCCGTGAAAAGAAGCTAGTTATGAATCGATTAGGTAAGACTGTAGAACTAATAGTCAAATTAGAGAATACTTTTGATGAAGAAGGTAAGGATGAACAGAGAACTAAACTTAGAGACCAATTAGAGACACGTGGCCTTGAGGCGGCTCGAGATCATGAATTATTGGATTTATCAGGAACACCTCAAGATATAGTCGACTTCCGTAGAAAGATAGCTCCTGTATTGTGCATGCATGCTTGTCCTGAGTGTGGTGAAGAGATGGACCCCAGAGGAGGTAACGTAATGGAAGATATGACTGACTTTATGTTAATCTGTTGGGATTGTGAGAAAGAATTCAGAGCACCAATGGCTCAAGTCGTAGAAGATAAGTTAGTAAATGGCGATAGGATTCAGATTGATCCAAAGAAGGGTCCAAGATTGAAAGTATATCAGCCACCTAAGAAATCTGAAACTCTTAGTGTTGACGATTTGATAAAGAGAGATCTCGAGTCTACTGGAGCATCGGTTGCAGAACTTGAAGCTGCTGTAGAAGCAAGTAAATTATCAGGTGGATTAATGAGTATAGAAGATTGGATTGACCAGACTATTGCAGCTAAAGGATATATTCAGGCTCAGGAACATAGAGAAGAATTTATTCTTGCAACAGGTGCAGGTGCAACTAAATTCAATAAGTGGATGAAAAAAGCAGGCCTATATTTCAACAAACAAACAGGGCGTTGGACTCGCTGGGAAGATCGTTAGTATCCCAAATTTTACATTATTTATTAGATGGTTTGAATAAATCCTCCTCATTGGGGCAATCATGGCAATCATCCGTTTCTTTCGTGGAGGTTTGCTATTAGGTTCTGAAGAAATAAATGAAGGAGATTTTATTGTCGATGTTGCAGACAGGATTGGTATAGATATACCTAGAAACTGTACCTCTGGAAATTGTGGTACCTGTCTGGTTAGATTAATTGCTGGAGATATTGAATATCCTGATCCTTTACCCCCCGGTTTAGACGAGTTCTTAATAGAAGATTCTGGAATACTATCTTGTTGTATGATTTCACAAGGCTCTTGTGATATCGATGTTATTCCACCGATTTGAGGGCTTAAAATGGTAGACTGGAATAATAATGAATTAATATTTCTTCTGATCTTTGATGTATTAGCATTATCATTTGCCATTTGGTGGCTTTCCCGACGAGTCAAATCAAAGATTCTTGAAGTTAATGAAAGAAAATCTAAGAGATGGAAACGTGATAAAGAGTAATATTACTCATTTATTGCTGCAGTCCATCTTTTTGCTTGTGGAATACCAACAATTTCAATATGGCAGGCTAGAACTCCTTTTGTTTCCTTAACTTCATTACGTAATTCTATCAAATCATTTACACAACAAGGACAGTAAGGATGAGTTGGAGTAATCCAAAGCTCGACAATCCCCCCTTCACTAATTTCAACTCCTTTCAATATTTCCTTATTCTTCAAAAATTTACCATGTGGTTCTTTCCTATTTCTTAGAATCTTTGCAAGTCTTCTTTCAACCGCACTGGAGGACTGAGACACATTATAGCGCACAGGGCATAAGAATTAGTATGTTACTTAGTATCAATTCCAATCTGTAATGAAAGGGAATTTATCTCCCATTGTTAAGTATTCCATACCATTTCTTGTTTTAACGAATGTATCTTCAGTTCCTATGCAACCATTTTCATAGATTACTTTTGGCTCAATTGCCATCGTTCCACCAGGATTTAGTGGTCTATCGAAACCCTTAGCAATTACTGGAGTTTCATCTAATTCCAAGCCTACCGAGTGACCTAAGAAATTCGATTTATCTGGTAAAATACCCATTAGATTATTTTCATAACCCATTTCTTTTGCTAGTTCACTTCCGATTTCCCATGATTTTGAGCATGTATCCCCAGATCCTAAACTTGAAACCACTTTATTTCTTATTTCTACCATATCATCTAATCTTTCCATCCATTCATTACTAAGTTTTCCAGCACTGAACATACGTGTACAATCTGAAACATATCCTCTGTGTAAATGTACAATATCAACGGTAACTGGTGAATTTGCCTCTACTCTTGCATGCCCAGAACCTAATGAGGATATTGGACTCGCTCCAACTCCTCCTATTGCCGAATCAAAATATGATGGAATAGAGCCTGAATTACCAGCAACAATTACTACTCTATCGCAGTCCATTGGCCATTTCCTCATCCTTATTCTTCCACCAAAACCAGCCTTTCTACTGACTCGATCTGCATCAGAGGCCATCTCCAATTCTGTTTTTCCTAAACCTCCATTTTCTTTTATTGTCTCAAACATAGTTCTGTTTATTTCTCCACTTTCTCTGAGCATTTTGATTTCCCATTCAGATTTTATTTCTCTCAATTCATACATTACATTGGTACAATCTTTAGATTCTCCATCCAGCATACTCAATTTTTGGTTAATGAATTTCCATCGATCATGTGGAATCTTCCCTTCGAGTAGTGCGGGTTTTTCAACCCCTCCTTTATCTATAATTTTATCAGCTAAATCTACCATTCTTGGTTGTAATACCACAGGATCGGGACTATCATCTCCTCCAGATTCAAACTTTGCCCGATCTAAAGACCTCTTGACCCAATGTGTATTTTCTATACCAGAATCTTTTGATCCAATTAAAATCATGCCATTTTGCCTTCCACCGGTTAACCAATAAAGCTCTACGGGGTCATCAATTAGCACAGATTCAATATTTTTTTCCGATAAGGCTTCCGAAAGTAATTTTCTTCGATTTTCCAGTTCATAAACCGGTACTCTCCAGTCAACTCCATTGGGTCCAGTCAAACTCTCCTTATCCCATGCCATATAGGTGCGTGGCGATATCAATGACAAAGGTATTGTGTAACGAATGTTAGACTGATTCAACCATTACGGTCAAAGAGTGTTAGCCTTTGGGCCTAAACGTGAGCGACGTCCTTACACTGGACGATGTCCGCCTCGGCGGCAAAGTAGTCCTCTATCGTGTTGATGTAAATTCTCCATTAGAACCGTCTTCAGGCGCTTTTCTTGATGATAGTAGATTAAGAGCAATAATTCCTACTCTCCGAACATTACAAAATTCCAAGGTCATAATTATAGGACATCAATCCAGACCTGGAAAAATTGATTTCACAAACATGGAACAACATGCAGATAGGATTTCCAGATTAATGGGAAAGAAGGTTAATTTTGTTCCCGATATTTGTGGAGAAGAAGCTATCCAGGCAATTAACGATCTCAAAGTTGGTGAAATATTATTTTTAGACAATATTCGCATGCATGATGAAGAGAACTCAATGAAAAAGTCGTCTCTTGAACAAACATCGCAATCAGAAATAGTCAGGAAATTATCATCTGTAATTGATGTATATGTCACCGACGCTTTCGCTGCATCTCATAGAAACTCTCCCTCATTAACTGGTTTTTTTGATTCTGTTCCTTGTATTGCAGGACATCTAATGTCTAAGGAAATCCATAATCTCCAGATTGCTGTCAATGACCCTCCTCGCCCATACATCGCAATCCTTGGTGGAACAAAATGTGATGATTCTTTGAGAGTAGCTAAGAATCTTATCGATAAAGAAATTATTGATACAATTCCAGTAGTTGGGGTTGTTGGTAATATGATGCTATGGGCAAGTGGCATAGACATTGGGGAAGTGAATAAATCATTCATTAGGAATGCTTTGCAAGATGATTTTGAAGATACTTGGAAAATGGCTAAATTTTTGTATGACAATCATAAGGAATTTTTCCTTCTACCCAGTGACATTGCAGTAGAAGTTGAAGGAAATAGAGTTGCGATGAATATCTCAGAACTTCCTACAAAATATCCCATTTATGACATTGGAATTTCTACTCTTCAGGAGATTAGGCCACTAATGATAAATGCAGGATGTATATTGTGGAATGGGCCAGCCTCCTACTTCGAACTACCAGGATTTGCCTTTGGAACAATTGAGATTTTGAATATGTGTACTGAATCATCAGCAGTGACAATTGTTGGGGGCGGACATACTAGTTCATTGGTTAGTAATAGAGGAGTAGTTAACTTAGTTACACACAATAGTACAGGTGGTGGAGCGTGCTTAACAATGCTATCTGGGGGTTTTATGCCAGTTATTGAATCTTTAATCAAATCTAATGAGAAATTCCGTTCTCTTTTACCCTCGCTTGATCTTGATAATTGAATTCCCGCCGTCTCAAGTATTATCAACGAATACATGACACAGTTAAGTATGAGTGAACAAGATGATGAAGTATTTTCAGGTTCTGTAACGTCAACCCCCCAGATGGTGAATGTACCCACATCGGGACCAATGTACATGGTTGAAAGAAGTTCTGCGCCACAAGTAATTGGTATCTTAGTAATTATCTATGGTATATTGATGGTAATCGGTTCTCTATTTGGTTTGACTAATTTAGGTTTAGAGAATCAAAATGGTGAAACTATCTTTCCTAGTTGGTTAGTCATTGGTCAAACGTTGACCGGAGTTATACTCAGTGGTGTAACAGCATATGCTGGTTTTCTGATGTTTTCATATAAGAAAAGAGGTATTTGGATATCACTAGGAGCAATATTTGCTGGATGGTTAATAAACTCAATTTGGACTTATTTGAGCACTGACTATGCGCTCGAGGCAACTTCTGACACTGCTGATCTCAGTGGCTTTTCTGAGATAATGGGAGGGGCTTCAGCAATTTGTGGCTTGATGTGTTCTTTAATTTGTGGTTTGATCGTAGCCATACCATTATTTATGGCAAACAGCGGTATGGAATAATTATTGATAATTCATGTCAACTTTAGTATTTGATTCAGTCAAGATTTTACTTACGGCATTAATTATTTTTGCTGTTGCCCAATTAAGTCAGCGAGACACTCTTTTAGCGGCTCTTCTCGCCTCAATACCCTTAGTTAGTGTCCTCGCAATGATGTGGATGAATTATGATGGTGCAACTAATGATGAGATTATTGATTTTTCAAAAGATATTATCTGGCTAATAATTCCATCTTTACTATTATTTGTCGTAATGCCAGAATTAATTCAGAGGGGATGGGATTTTTATCCTGCACTTGGCGGTGGTCTTAGTGCTACAGTAATTGGCTATCTTTTGATGATTAAGTTAATGGCAAGATTTCAGAATATTTCCTAAGAATTATGAAAATTTTCTAATTCCATTAGTTCGCCCAGCCTTCTCTCTATATCTTCTTTAATTCTAATTAGGCCTTCTTCATCATTAGCTTCAGCCCGCATGACAAGAATAGGTTCTGTATTACTTGGCCTACAAAGAAACCATCCCTCAGGATACCTTACTCTAACTCCATCAACACTGGAATATTTCATATCAGAAAATATTATTTCCACTAAATCCATGATTTCCCTTCTATTCATAGTTAGAGGAATTTTTGCTTCCCCAGTTGATGCATAATTAGGTAGGTCATCAAACCAATCAGAAAATTTTGGACCTCCATCGCTCGGTGAGGGCTCTCTAGCAATAATTTCTAGCAATCTAGCAGTGTTATACAGTGAATCATCAAATCCTGGCCATCTGTCATTCAAGAAGAAATGTCCAGACATTTCTCCTGCTAGAGGAGAATCTGGATTTTTTTCTAATTCCCTTTTCATGAATGAGTGACCAGTCCTAACCATTTTTGCAATACCACCTGAAGAATAGATTGCTTCTTCCAATGCCATACTACACTTTACATCATAAAAAACGGTTCTTTCAGATTCAGTCCCGCCTTCCCTTTCTCCTAGTATGTCTTTAACAAAAATAGTCAGTAATCTGTCTGGATGAATAAATCTTCCTTCCTGATCTACAACTCCAATTCTATCGCCATCTCCATCCATACCGATTCCAAATTCTGCATTATTTTCAATTACTACTTTAGCCAAATCTTTCATATTTTCTGGCCTTGTAGGGTCGGGTGGATGATTAGGAAATTTATTGTCCCAATCACAATGTACAGGAATTAATTCAACGTCTAGTTTTTCCATCAATTTTATTGTTAAAGGTCCTGGAACTGCATTTCCACAGTCAATAGCGATTTTCATCTTTCTTTGAGGTTTTCCAGCATTAGAAATTATAGTTTCAAGATATTGATCTTCGAAATGAGAAAAATCTTTTACAACTCCATTTCCCTCATTAAACACATTGTTATCAAATGTATTTTTCAGTTCTTGTAATTCATCTCCTGCCATTGGTAATTTTCCATTACAAATTTTAAATCCGTTGTATTCTGGAGGATTATGACTAGCTGTAATTACTACTGCGGCATCCACAGGAAGGTCAACAGTAGCTCTGTAAAGGACCCCAGTTGTTGTTATTCCAAGATCTAGTACATCCGCTCCTGATGAGTTTAACCCTTTCAGGAAAGCACGGTGTAAATCAGGACCTGATTCTCTAATATCACGAGCTACAGCTATAGTTTTCGCATTAAGGTGAGTGGCAATAGTCTTCCCTAACCTTTCTGCAAAATCTGAATTTAATTCTGAATGAGCCAGCCCACGAATATCATAAGCCTTGAAAACACTCATTTCAATACCTCATTTCTAATTATTTCCAGAATCTCTGAAAGCTTCGCATATTATCTCTATTAATGCATTACCTGGTAATTTACTAACTTCATATGCAGCTCTAGCGGGTGGCATTGATTCACCCAACCATTTCCCATAAACTTCGTTTACATCTGAATAATTTCCTATATCAGTTAGAAGTATAGTAACCATTACTAGGTCATCTCTAGAACTATTAGCTATTTCCAGTAGATTATCTATTTTTTTCAATGCCTCAGAGGTCTGAGAAACAATATCATCTCCTCCTTCAATTCCTATCTGCCCTGCTAGCCAAATATGATCTTTCACTGTTATCCCAGGACTATAAGGAGCCCAAACTTTTCCTCCATTATCAATTTTTAACTTGCGAGCCATGAAGTTCGCAGGGCGTTATTGCTGATATGTTTATTCACGAAGTAATTCTATTACTTCTGAATGATCTCCGGCAACATTTTCATATGTTAGTTGAT
>DATY01000005.1 GCA_002504905.1 Euryarchaeota archaeon UBA605
GTAAATCAAGGGTGAATTTATGAATATCTTATCGCTTCTTTCTAAGATGACCAAATCTTTTCCTAATAAGATTGCATTTTCTTTCCGTCAAGATTATTCTAATCACTATGATGAAATTTCCTTTAAAGAATTAGATCAGAAAAGTAGTATTGTAGCCCATTATCTAAAAAATAATGGATTTGAAAGAGGAACAAAAACTTTAGTTTTGGTTAGACCAAGTATTGATTTTATCATCTTGATTTATGGTATGTTTAAGATTGGAGTCATTCCATTATTTCTATCAAATTTTAATATTAGTGATTCTAATGGTAGGAAACAATTGAGATTAATTATTAAGCGTGCTAACATCAACGCATTAATTGCTAGCCGTAAAATTTTATTCATCAGTTTTTTTCTCAGATTGCGAGGAACATCTGAAAGAATTTTATCAATGAATGATATTAAGAATTATTATTCTAATTCTGAAAATTATTCTGATTATACAATAGATTCCGAGATAAATTGGTTAGAAGAACCAGCATTTGTAAAGTACACTACTGGTTCTACTGGCCCTTCTAAAGGTGTGATATATAATCATGCGATGCTTCATTCCCATATTGATCTTCTAAAATCTCAAGGTCTTAACAAAGATGATATTTTTTTTGGACGTTCAGGTACTTTAATTGTTCATCCCTTAATTGGAATTCAATCAATAATTCATACAAGTAAACCGAAGCTGACTAAAGGTAAAGATATAGTTGAAGCAATAAATAATTGGTCTGTTACAGCATGTTTCTTATCTCCTCCATCAGCAATCAATCTTTCGAATTACCTTAAAAAAATGAATTCCGGTGACTCTGGTAATAAAGCGATGCCTACCTTAGAAAGATTATACGTAGGTGGTGAAACAGTTTCTCCGGAAATTATCAGAGTTATAGAGCCGCATTTATCTCAAAATAGCTCAAAAGATGGAGGTTTCCATTTAGTCTATGGTGCTACTGAAGGATTCCCTCTTTGTCAAATTCAGGCTAATCAAATTTTCCAAACGGAAGAGGAAACCAAATCAGGTAATGGCATTTGCTTGGGAAATGCGGTCGGTGGAGTTAAAATTAGAATTCTTGAATTTAAAAATTCATTAGATAATTCGGTAGCGTTAGATGTTGAAGGTAAGGGAATTTCAGAGATAGGAGAAATATCTGTTTCTGGTCCTGTTGTATATTCAAAATTGATTTCTGATGATGAGAAAGAATTCGGAGGTTTTCTAACTTGGGCATCTGATAAAAATGATGGATCAGTTTGGCATAGAACAGGAGATCTTGGATATATCGATGATCTAAATAGGGTCTGGTTAGTTGGAAGAAAGAAACATAGAGTTGAATTATCTAATGGAATCACATTGTACCCAAAACAGATTGAACCTATTCTAGATTCGATGTTTGGAATTCGTACAGCGTTGGTAAATGGCCCAGATAATAATCATGCATACATAATTATTGAAGATGGGGGAGAAGATTGGAATATACTTAGTAATAAATTAAATCAATCTATCTCTATTTTATGTAAATTATTGAAGAGTGATATTGATTTTACATTTACATTATATGGAAAAGAGTTTCCAGTTGATTCTGGTCATCAGGCTAAAATAAGGCGTGAGGAATTAAGTCATTGGTTGAGTAAAAAATAAATTATATTTTATTCAATATATTTACTCTGGGCTCTTCTCTGACAGGAAGATGAATTAAAGATGAAAATACTCCTACTGCAATACCTATCCACCAAACCATTGTATAACTTCCATAGATATCATAAAGAACACCTCCAAGATAAACTCCAACGAAACTTCCTAATTGATGTGAGAAAAATACAATTCCATACAATGTTGCCATATATTTTAATCCATAAATATGAGCTACTAAACCGCTAGTTAATGGTACAGTCGCAAGCCATAGAAAACCCATTGCAAAAGAAAAAATTAACACAGTGTTAGCAGTTATTGGTGTCAATATGAACCAAGCTGCAGCTATAGATCTGCCAGCATAAATTCCAGACAATAACCATTTTTTACCGAACCTCTTTCCAGCCCAGCCGGCCATTAGTGTACCAAAAATATTAGCAGCTCCAATTACTGAGATTGCCATCCCACCAAGTGCAGCTGTAGTTTCTATGCCTAGGTCACCACACCATCCTGCAGGATCTATAGGAGCACTCATTTCTGTTACTAATGCAGGAAAATGTGCTGTGATGAAAGCAAGTTGGTATCCACAAGAGAAAAATCCTACAAATATCATCATATATGTCGGATCTTTGAAAGCTATGACTAATATTTCTTTTAATGACTCTTCGATTTCTTCTTTCGACGCTCTTTCTGGATAACGCATAAATGGTAGTAAAAGTAGTACGCTTAATATCGAGATAGCAAAAATAATGAATACCGATTGCCAAGTCATAGTCTTCAAGAGTATAATCGCTACAGTAGGTCCTACGATTTGTCCTGCAGATCCAGATGCCGTTGCAATTGCCAGACTCATGGCCCTATGCTCAGGCGCACTAGCCCTTCCTACAACAGCTAATATTACTCCGAATCCTGTACCAGCAATTCCGAAACCAACTAATATTTCATAAAATTGAATTTCTATTGGAGTATTGGCTCCAGTCGTTAATAAGAGCCCTAAAGAATATAGGATAGCACCTAGAATTATTGCTTTTTTATCTCCAATTTTTTCTGCAAAAGCTCCAAAAAATGGTGCGCCAAATCCCCATGCAAGGTTCTGTATGGCAATAGCTAAACTGAATTCTGATCTTGGCCAACCGAATTCATCTTGAATTGGTATCTGAAATACGCCAAATGAGGCTCTGATAGCAAATCCTACCAATACGATAGAGCAACCTATCAATAATACTGGTGTGAAAAGTCGGGATTCTTTCCCCATACTCAATGGTATTTAGTTTCATGAATAATGTTGTCGGTAATTTTAATCATAAATATCAAAATAATTTTTTTTGTATTGTATCGGATATATTTTTTTTCCTTTTCCTTGGTCTACTTCTACTTCCATGTTTCTTTAGAATTCTGCGACTTATAGTTCGTACATCATCACCTTTCCTAGCAGAGTAACTTTTCCTTATTCCTTCCTTTCTACTCTCAATTTCATTCAAAATTGGTAGTGGGTAGTCTTTACCAATATAGCACATTATGGATTTTTGTATTCTTTCAGGCATTTTCCATGGTTCATGAATGTAATCCGTTGGAACCATAGATAACTCAGGAACCCATTTTCTGATATATTCTCCTTCAGGGTCATGATCTTTCCCTTGTTTGGTCATTGAATATGCCCTAATGGTATTTATCCCAGTGGTTCCTGACTGCATACCTACTTGGGACCAATGAATTCCTGGTTCATAGTCTAAGAAAAGTTTTGCTAGGTACTCTCCAGTCTCTTTCCAGGGTAACCATAAATTGTAAGATGCACAAGACATCATCATCGCTCTCATTCTAAAATTAATCCATCCTGTAGTTTTTAATTGCCTCATACAGGCATCAAAAAATGGCCATCCCGTATTTCCATTAGCCCATCTTTCAAATCTATCTTCATCCAGTAATCTAGCCATATTTTTTTCAATAAGAGGATTTTGAGCAACTAGATCAAGATTTGATTCCATCTCTAATTTTTGTATAAAGTGACATCTCCAAGCTAATCTCCTTCGAAATGAACTCAGACTCCTTATCCAACTACTGTGATTATCAATATTTTCTTTATTATTTTTAATATAATTAATCTTCTCATTTGTTCTTTGTACTACGCGTCTCATTGAAAGAACTCCGGTTGTAAAATAGGGAGACAGTCTTGATCCATGTTTGGTTGACAAAATAGGACTAGAAATTGATTGACTATACCTCTTGCTATCAATATCTAAAAACTCATTCATTCTTTTAATAGCAGCCTTCTCACCTGCTTCTGGCCATTCAGTAAGGGTACTATTATTGAGACCTAAATCTTTCATTTCTGGTACAGGACCACTAAATAAGATAGAATTTTTGAATAGGGGAGGTTCATTGAGAGGTATTTTCATTCTGGAGTCTCTTTCTTTTTTCCAGAAATCTCGATTTTTTAGTCTTCTAATAACTCCATCATTTGGATATTCCTCCCATTTTATTTCATTATACTGGCACCATTTTGATATTTTTTTATCTCTTTCATATGACCATGAATTTCCAGTTTCTTGATGGCTAAGCAATCTCTTAATTCCATATTCGTTATTTATTTTTTTTAATATTTCACTTGCTTCACCAATGTAAAAATGCATATCAGAACCTATTTTTCTTAGATTTTTTGATAATTCTATCGCACAGTCCAATTCCCAATTAATGTGTATCTCTGAAGTATCCTTGAGTTTCAATCTCTCAGTTTCTAGCATGAACACACACAAAACATGTCTTCCAGATAAAGAGGCACTTAGTAGAGGTGCATGGTCCCTACATCTTAAATCTCGCTTGAACCAAACAACATCTATAGCCATAAAGATAACATAAAATCCGCGGCATATTATGTTATGTCTTTCTAATATTCTGTATCTAAATAAATAACAATCCTATGTAAGTAAACATTCTTACACACGATATAAGAAATAATCTTATAACTCACATAGAAAGGAAGTTCCAATATGCTAAAAAAAGATGATCTGAGTAAAAAATTATCCGATATTAGCTGTATCCACATTATAGGAGCCAGTCTCAATAAAGAAAGAACAGCACATACAGCTGTGGGGGAAATTTCTCAAAGAGGTTGGAGAGTTGTACCAGTACACCCCAGAGATGCAGGCGCTACAATATCTGGAATACCAATAAGGTCAGAAATAGAAGACGGTGTAGAAGTTGAGGTAATAGTATTATTTCTTGCACCAGAAAGAGCTCGTGAAGTTATTAAAAAATTAATGATAAAATACATTAGTTCCCCTCCATTAATTTGGTTTCAGCCGGGTGCTGAAGATGAAATTTCAATAAGTTGGCTTGAAGATGCAGGTTGGCAATTTGTTTATGATGACTGTATTGTCAGATTTATAGAAAGAAATAACTTAAAAAAACCAAAAATATCCATCCCATGGTTTCGTCAAATAATTGATAACGATGAATCAGGATGTTCAATATGGACAGTACATGAATTTGGTGAAGATTCAAAATTACCTTCAACTAAAGTAGAATGGGTAGGTGACTTAATTGAACTTAAACAATCCAATCATATCATTCCCAAGTATATCAGAGCGCTTGTAAATGATAACGAGAATATTGAAGAATGTGCAAGAAGATTGGCTTTACAATAACCACATA
>DATY01000002.1 GCA_002504905.1 Euryarchaeota archaeon UBA605
AAAATTATTGTAAGTTTATTTATTGTTAATTAGATAGAAAGCAATCCTCAGTGAAGTTGTTTTTAATATTTTTAAAAATAGTTGATTAGATTTTTAATAAAAATGATGAAAAAATTTACCATATTTCTCTTCAGTATACTTAGTTTATTAATTGGACAAGCTTTTGAAGGTATGACAATATTCTCACCTGCTCAAGGTGGAGGCGGAGGTGGAGGGACCTTCTATTCTTATTTAATTGATAATGAACTCAATGAAATTAATGTATGGACTCATCCTCGAGGCGCTGCAAGTATGCCTTATTTACTAGAGGATAGCACACTTATCTATCCATATCGAGTACAGAATGTTTCCATGAACGCAGGAGGAGTGGGTGGAGGAATCTCTAAATATTCATGGGATGGTGAACTCCTTTGGAGCTATGAAATTGCAAATAATACATACCAACATCACCACGATGTAGAGCCGCTTCCCAATGGGAATATTCTTGTAATTGTCTGGGAAAGAAAAACTGCAAATGAGGCCTATGCTGCTGGGAGGCAAACAATTGATAATTCACTCAACGAGATGTGGGCTGAGGCAGTTTTAGAAATTGAGCCAGTAGGCAGTAATGATGCCAACATAGTTTGGGAGTGGCACATATGGGATCATTTGGTCCAAGATGTGGATCCAGAATTACCAAATTACGGAGTAGTATCAGATCACCCGGAACTTCAAGATGTAAACTATGGAACAGTAGGAAGTAACGGAGGTCCAGGAGGATCTAATGCTGACTGGAAGCATTTTAATGCCATCGCATACAATGAAGAGCTTGATCAAATAGCACTTTCTTCTAGGCACCATGATGAAATTTATATTATCGATCATAGCACAACTACTGAAGAGGCGTCAGGACACACGGGTGGAAATTCAGGAATGGGAGGAGATTATTTATATAGATGGGGAAACCCACAGTCATATGGTAGAGGAAATAATTCTAATCATCTTCTCGGGGATCAGCATAGCGTGAACTGGATTCCTGAAGGATATCCAGGTGCAGGAAATCTCATATTATTTAATAATAATGATAATGGGAATAATTCGGCTGTTCTTGAGATTGAAACACCTATTAATGATAGTGGTACATATGATATTATGGATGGTTATCCTTTTGAACCAGAATCACCAGTTTGGTCTTACACAGATAATTTTCATACTCAAATGCAGGGAGGTGCATTTAGGCTTCCCAATGGGAACACCTTGATCACTGATTGTGATGATGCTCATATGTTTGAAGTCACCAGTGATGGCAATGTTGTTTGGGATTTTGATTATGGTGGAGGACAGACTATGATTGCAAGAGCGCAAAAATATGCTATGGATTATTTAGGTCCTGGATTTCCTGAATATGTACCTGGTGATGTTAATTTTGATAGCGCTATAAATATTCAAGATATTCTTATGATATTAGATATGGATTTTGGATACGGCTATGATGAAACTCCTGCGGCCGACTACAATGGAGATGGATTAGTAAATACTTCCGATTGGATTACTTTGGTACAGTTCATTTTAAATAATTAATAGTATTTGCTTGCTGTAGTATTCTCGTTTATCATCTTTGAATGCTATGAAGAATAATTTCTCAAAATCACCCATCAAGGCCTGGTGCATAGAGCAAGCTTTGATTCACCCAAAAAGAACTATTCTTTTCACTATGTTCGTTACCATTTTTATGGCATCAGGTATACAGTTTCTTATTATGGATGATGACATGATGAAAATGCTGCCAGAGCATTTAGATTCAAGAAGAACATGGGACGCTGTTCAAAATGAATTTGGAAGCACAGAAATTATTTTCATAGCATTTGGGAATAAAGGGGAATCAGTCTACAAACTTCGTCCTTTGTCGGACCTTTGGACTCTATCAAATGAATTGAAAAATCTTTCTTCAGTCATGGAGGTATCCAATATTACTACATCCACACGCATCGATCAGGTAGATGGATTTATGCAAATTGAAGAACTACAAAAAATTCAAAACCTCAACAGCCAAGAGATTAAAAGTATACAATTATATCTTAAGAAGAATGATAATATCAAAAAACAATTTGTTAGTCATTCAGATGAATATCTTCTAACAACCATAAAACCATATGATGGAGTAGGGTTAGATCAATTTAGGAATGATGTCGTCGCGGTGGGTGACTCATTATTATCTGATTATGATGTCCACTACGGTGGAACTGCCTATGTTACAGGTTCTATCCCTCAAATGATCCGTGACGATGTTCAGTTACTAGTGAAGGCTGGTCTAGTCATAATGATAGCTATTTTATTAATCAATCTCCGTAGTCTACCAGCCGTTGGAATGGTAATGATGGTGATAGTCTTTTCGCTGGTCTCAATGATGGGGTTTATGGGATGGGCGTATAGAATTACGGGATCTGATAAATTTCTTTTTGCCTTGTTAAATACTTCTATGCCAATCATTCTGCTTACGATTGCCAATTCTGATGGGGTGCACGTGATGACAAAATTTTTTAGAGAACTTAGATTCCAAAAAAATGTACACAGTGCAATAGCATCAGGTATGGATGCTCTTTTGGTACCAATTTTTTTAACTAGTATTACAACCATAGCAGCTTTCTTAACTATGAGCTCATCACCCCTTGAGCCTTTGGTGGGATACGGAATTTGCATTTCAGTTGGTATTGGATGGGCGTGGCTGCTAAGCTCTTTTTTCCTTCCTGCTCTAATTAGTCTAAAAAATTGGGATCTAAACTCTAAAGCAATAATCAGTCCTAGTATTTTTGAAAGAGTTATTGGAAGATTAGGATCTATTGTTATTGGATATCCAAAGGTCGTTCTATGTTCTGGAATTTTATTAATCATTTTTGGATGCGCTGGATTACATAAGGTCGCTGTAGATGTAAATGTGGCAAGCTTCTTTAAACCAGGTACAGAAATAAGAGACAGTATGGATTTTATGGATAGAGAGATGAGTGGGACTATGGATTTGAGAGTCCGTGTTGCAGGTGATATAAAAGATCCATCTTTATTGCACGGTATGGATTCATTGCAGACATTTATAGAAAAAAATGAAAAAGTTTCTGTTTCCTACTCAGTAGCAGATGTTGTGAAACAGATGCACAGAACTGTTATGGATGACAGTATCCAATACGAATCCATTCCAGATAAAAGAGAAAAAGTTAATAACCTTTTTACCATGTACTCTATGTCTGGAGATCCAGAGAATTTTTCTAATCTTGTTGACTATGAATATTCTACTGCACTTATTACAGCTTTTTCATCTGTAATGAGCACGGAAGAGGTATTCTCCTTTGTAAATGAGGTATCTGAATCTTTTCAAAACAATTCATTCTCACTTGGCAGAGTTGACGTTACGGGTATGATAGTTGTAATCCGAGACATGGTGGTCATGGTGATTCGATCATCATTTTTAAGTATTTTCATATCACTTGTATTGATTGGTACCATTACTGCTATCTTTTTTAAACGTCTTTTATGGGGCATGATTGCTGTGTTACCTCTTACTGGTGCGATCATACTTAATTTTGGATTGATGGGTCATTTTGATATTACTCTCAATCACGTCACTGCAATCCTATCATCCATTATTATTGGTGTTGGTGTTGATTTTGCGATTCATTTCATTTCCCAGTTTCGCTATCTATCTGATACGTCAAGTGAATCAACAATCAGCAAAAAGGTTATTCATGATGTAGGATACCCAATTATTTTGGATGCAGGATCCAATATGGGCTTTGGAGCTCTTTTGTTTTCAGCTTTCATTCCTGTGCAATATATAGGAGGACTCATGATTTTTGCAATGATCTCAACATCTCTAGGTACCCTTACTCTTTTGGCTACCACAACAGAGTTATTAAAAAACAGACTAATGAAAAAGGAGATCTAAGATGAAATGGTTTCTATCGTTTTTAACACCATTCTTTCTATTCTCACAGTCTGGCGTTGAAATTGCAACATTGCTAGAC
>DATY01000025.1:0-3683 GCA_002504905.1 Euryarchaeota archaeon UBA605
GATGTACTTAGTAACTCAGACAATTCAGGATCCATCTCTACAGAAGAGGTTGGGTTTCCTGACGAAGGAGGTGTTGGTAAGCCAGACATTCCAGAAGAATAGCCACCATATTGTGTACCTAATGTTGGTTGAGAAAGCGGAGTTACTGGATTAATTCCAGCACCACCCCACATTGCTTTCTGCTCTTCTACAGATGGAGGAAGAACTTCTTCTTCAACTTCTTTTTCCGCTTGTTCAGCCAACATTGCAGCTATTTTTCTATTTTCTAGTATCCTTAAAGTTACTAAACCAATCAATGCTATTGTAACTAAAATTATCGCAAAAATTACAATAATATTCAGCCAATCAATTCCATCAGAACTAGAGTCAGCAGAAATTACTGTTACTAGAATTTCTGCCTCTGTAGTTAGTCCTTCATCATTCTGAATAGTACATACTACCCAAAAAATTCCTGTCTCTGAAAATGGATGAACTACTGTTGGACCGACTCCTTCATTATCATTAGATTTAATTCCATCATTATCTGAATCAAATTCTCTATTAAAATCCCATTTATAGATTAGATTTGTTGATTCAGGGTCTGTGGCTGGAACTGTGAAAGGATAAGCCTGATTTACTACCACTTGTATTTCAGAAACAAAATCTGAATCTACTCTTGGTGGTGTTGGATCATACAAATTTATATTTGCAATATCATCAGTTACCAATCCTGATTTATCTGTAACTCTGAGAGTAATGGTATGAAGTCCAGAGATGTATGAAGAATCAAATACATGGCTAAATGAAGTTGCAGAAGAATCGGAACCCGAATAAGACTGTATGACAATATCATCTACTAACCATTCAACTGTTGAAACTTCCCAGTTATCTGAAAACTGACCACTTAAAACAATATTTTCACCATAACCCCGAGTAATGTCTGAGTTAATATCGATACTAGCAGATGGGTTTGAAAGATCTCTAACTTCAATATCTTTGAATATCGTAGAGCTTCGAGAGTCAGTAGATACTGCTGTAACCTTTAATGTAAAATTAGTTGGAATTAACCAAGATACCTCAATAGTCTCACCAGAATAATCATCAAATCCATCTCCATCTATATCCCAGTTAATACTAGAAATTTGATTAGAAAGATTTGGTGTATTACTAGCATCCAGTGTTATGGTTGCTCCTACATCAACAAGAGTCAAAGAATCTGAGTCGGTTAGAGTCACTTGAACTATCGGTGTTAGGTAAGAAACCACAGTAGTGGCTACTTCACTAGTTCCTGCGCCACCAGCACCTGCGCGATTATCTACAACAAGGTATAGAGGGATACCTGAATACTGAGATGATGCTGACCAAACTGTACTACCTGAACTTGTTACTGCAAGAAGATCAGCTTGATTAATTCGAGACGCTGCAACCGTACCATTTAGTGCTGCAGATTCGTATGAGTTCTTTTGTTCCTCGGTCATCAAGAAAATATCAGGCGCTCCTTCCATTGTGGTCACATCTACCGAAAGTTGGCTACCTTCATCTAATGAAAAAGGTCCTGCAACGATTTCATGATTATTAGTATCCAAACGAACTATAGTATCTATCAAAGAAAAAGCAGGAGCAACAACCTGTTCAATGTTCATTGCTACATTGGCAACACTGCCTCCTTGAGCGCCTTGACCGTTATCTTGAGGATGAGCTAAATTATCAATTACCATGTACCATCGAGTTGACTGGCCCTCATCAGGAACTGTCCAGTGCCAAGAACCCTCTCCAGAGAAGGATTCGAAGACAGAATCTTCTTCCCAAATCAAGTCTGTTCTGTAATTTTGTTCATTCTGATAAGTTGTCCTTGCATTTGCTGTAAATAGTAAAATATCAATATCTTCATCAGAGTTTATTTCAAACGAAAAGGTTGTACCAGGAGACAATACTTCTTGAAAATCTATGGTTACACAAGATTGGTCTGATATAGCCCAACTGGCCGGCATCATATCTAAATCGGCACTCGTACAGCCAATAATTCCCTTAGAATCTGCAGAAGCTAAAGGACTCGCTAGGGAAAGAAGAAGAACAATCAATATGGCTGACGAGACTCTACGCATCGTCTCAGCGTGAACTTTCCCTTTTTGAATCGTATTGTGATTGCGTGTATACTTGCATCATCAAAAATCAAGGTTTTTTAGGTATTGGAGTCTTAGGAAACCAACGTAAAACAACAACGTCTCCGATTGACTTGACCCAGTTCCATGGAATAGCTAAATGTATTCTACCTTCGACTAAACTTGCAGGAGGATCTGAAACAAATAAATGAGTACAAGACCATGATTCTGGTTCGGCTGATATAACTGTGTCATGAACTGTTCCTAAAACTCTTCCATCTGGAATAATCACCGGAAGACCTCGAATAGAACTCATGTCTAACTCGACCATTGGATGTAAGCCGTAAACTCAAGTGAAATCAACTTTCGGCTGAAATTACTTATTTACCGCGGTTTTTATTAGCATTCAGGCTAGGACGGAGTTTCTCAGCACCCTTACCCTTATTGTACAGTCCACGACCACGCTTACCAGCACTTGTCATTCCACGAAGAGCACGACCTTTCTGATGATTCTCAGTAATCCAAGACCATTGGCTATCTGCAATAACTACTGGATGATTTGGATCTAAAAGAATTACTTCGAAGAACTTGTTCTTTCCATCTTCTCCGACCCAGTATGAATTGAGTACTCTTAGATTTGGATATCTTCGTGAAACTCGTTCTTCGGCAATTCTCTGGATTGACTTAGCCATTGTAATTTTTGTTACACCAGATTTTGATGGTTTACGCTTCATGTTAACTACACCTTTGCGAAGTCCACCACGACGAACACGAGTTCTACAAATTACAACACCTTGCTTAGCACGATATCCAACACGACGGGCTGCATCAATACGAGTAGGTTTGTCGATTCTTTGGAATACTGGTTGATGACGCCATTCTGCCATTCTACCTGTTCTGTGACGAGGTTCCATGCTCTGCTTTGGATTCTTCCAAGCCGAACGTACGTACTTTGTAACTCCCATATCTATCCCTCGTAGCGAGTCGCCGACTTGCCATCCCTTTATGAGTCTATATCTCAAGGCATGAACCTAAGATTTTTCAAAAAATGGGAAAAATATGGGTCAAACGAGTCCAAACCCAAATATATCTAAAAAACTGCATAATCCATCAGGGTCAAAGATTTCACATTGTGACGCCCCTATCATTAAGGCTAATACCGTCTCTGTAGTTTCATGCTTCGTCCATTCTTTTTCATGAAATGGTTAGAGGTTTGCTGCCCTTGGATTTTGATTATCTTGGTATTGTCATTCATCATAATAAAGAAAATATATTTGGATGAATCTTAGTTCAATTAATTCTTCTAATTTTGAATATAGATGAAGAAACATTTGTGAGATTTCGATCTTTATCATCCTCTAAATCTATTTTTTCCAAACACTCTAATTCAAAACCATCAGAAAAAAGCAATGTAACATCATCATCATGCAAAGCGTATGGGGGACCTTGCATTTGTTCTTGAGGATACGCAAAAGTGATTAGCAAACCGACTGCACCCAATTTTGTCTGCTTACGAATCTGGTCAACATAGTTCTCCCTCTTCGATGGTTCAATAGCAATCAAAGCAGCTCGGTCGTACCAAGAATCTGCTTGAATTACTCC
>DATY01000025.1:4008-4911 GCA_002504905.1 Euryarchaeota archaeon UBA605
TTGAATTACTCCAATATCAAGATCAAATAAATCTCCTTGAAATATTGTAAAAGGGTGACTTGAAAATTTCTTATGCTTACCGATTTCAATCATATCAAATTCTAACTGATTTTCTGTAAAAAATGTCTCTACTGCTTGCTGTACCATTTCGAGACCAACAATAGTATAGCCCTGCTCTGCTAACCAAAGCATATCCAAAGACTTACCACACAATGGAACCAAAACATTACCTGCATCAATTGCATCTATATTCGGCCAGTGTTTTAACAATAAATCATTATATATTTCTCGATGCCATCCAATTTTTTGACTTTGCCATCGATTATGCCAGAATTCCATAGTAAACCCACTGCAAATAGAATAGCCTGTGAGCAGTTACTCAACAGTGACTCCGATTCCTGTCCACTCTTGGGTGGATGCTAGTAGTGTGACTGGAATAATCAGAACCCAGATGATCGGCCCTATCACGTCCAGCCAAGCATAGCCACTGGATTCCATCTCTCCAGTGACAGATCCAATAACAGCTGGGAGCACTAGCAAGTAGAGTAGAGACGGCAGAAGCATGATTCTTCGACCGAGCTTCCCGTCTGAATTGTAGGAGAGGGCGAAGATACCTCCAATCAAGAGAACGATTGCTAGGAAGCCCATGCTTTCCTCTATCTCCAGAGCTATCCAGACATGCAAAATAACCCATCCTATATTTGCCAAAGCCACGTTCTTGTGGTCTAGTATACTACTTATCATGAAGCAATTGACATGGAATTCACTCTATTATTCTTCTCTTTCGGTAAATCTTCCCAGAGCTATATTTCCAAATCACTCAGTGTCCTGTACTTCAGAGGAGGATGGGGGAATTGGTAAACAGAGCATTAGTGGATGTTTTGGTCCGCGCTCCCGGACTTG
>DATY01000012.1:0-9913 GCA_002504905.1 Euryarchaeota archaeon UBA605
AATATTGGAAAACCAGGAGCTGGAGTTTGTCCTGTTAGAGGGCATTCAAATGTTCAAGGAGATAGAACGGTTGGTATTAATCACAAACCTTCACCTGCATTTATCGATAGCCTAGAGAAATCTACTGGTATTAGAAGTCCTGAAAAACATGGATTCGATTCAGTTGAGGCGGTTAAAGCTATGGAGATGGGTGATGGAAAAGTATTCTTGGCAATGGGTGGTAATTTTCTTTCGGCAATGTCTGACACAAATAGAACATCATCTGCACTCTCAAATTGTGAATTGACTGTACATGTTTCTACAAAACCTAATCGTTCACATTTAATCACTGGGAAAATAGGCTTAATTCTTCCATGCCTTGGTCGTACAGAAATAGATAATTCCAATTTGGTTGGAAAACAATTTGTTTCAGTAGAAAATTCTATGGGGATAGTACATTCTTCTAAAGGAACCTTCAATCCAGCTAGTAAAGAATTAATTTCTGAACCGGCAATTGTCTCAGGAATTGGAGGAGCACTTGAATCTAGATTGGAACGTAGTGGAATCCCATGGAAGAATTTATCCGAGGACTATAATTTAATTCGAGATTTAATTGAAAATACGATCCCTGGATTTGAAGGGTATAATGATAGAATAAAATCTAAGTCAGGTTTTTATCTACCAAATCCGCCTAGAGATTCACGAACTTTTACAACTAAAAATGGTTTAGCAAATTTCATTACAAATGATATTTCTTATGCAATTTCATCAGATTTTATGATGATGACTATCCGATCTCATGATCAATACAATACTACTATTTATGGTTTAGATGATAGATATAGAGGAATTAAAAATGGGCGACGTGTAGTTCTAATGAATGAGAATGACATGGCTAATCTTGAGTTAAATAAAGGTTCATTAGTTGATTTGAGTTCAAAAATGAGATCTGGATTAGTTACTTCTCCTAAGTGGTATGTAGTCCCATATGATATCCCTGAAGGAAATGTGGCAACCTATTTCCCAGAATCAAATATGCTCATTCCTTTGGAAAGTGTTGCTGATAGAAGTAATACTCCTACCAGTAAATCGATTCCAATTTCAATTAATATTTCCGAATAAGATTTTAGTTTCTTATTTCTGGCTTTCTAATCCTAATGATTGAAATTGTGAAAATTGAAATAATAATTATTGCAATTGGATAGTTCCAATCAACTATTAATCTAAATAACATTACAATTGCGAATGAAACAGTGATCATTCCCAGTAAGATTAGATGTAAAATTGGTCCACCATTAAGCCTCGGGTCTAGAAAGTTATAGATATAAACACCTGCAAAATGGGCATATATTCTCGCCCACCCTACATATAAAATACCAAAAATAATTGGAAATACAAAATATTTCCAATCTATATCAATATTATTGATGAGTAATGCAATTCCTAAAATTATTACATTGAAATTGTGCATGACTATCTCATACCAATAAAATAAATGATCAATATCATTCCCTCGTGAAACTTGATCATCAATAATGAAATATGTAACTATACTTGAAACCAGTATGGCGCAACTGTAAGTTGATGCGAATAGTATCGGTCCTGAAATTAACATCCATTTAGGGACCTCATTACCGGATAAATTTATCCAGGATATTGTTGCTAAAATTATGAAGGTGATTCCAAATAGTCCAAAATGCCACATTGTGAAAGCAGCAAGTCTTGTTATTCCACTCGAATCACGTTTACGATTTTTCTTTTCAACATAATATAATGGATAATCTGGAGAGCCCTTTGGGTCTAATGCAACCCAAGATAGAGTAAAAATGCTCAATAATGCACATATTGATCTAAAAATTGCAAGAACTTCTTCAGAGAAGTAACTGGACTTCACCAACGAATTTAAATCAGGAGTCACAAAAATAATATTACTGTAATACAGGAAAATTAATGATGCAATTAGTACAAAAATAGTTGTTAAAGCAGTTTCTAAAGTTCTGTCTCTTTCCCCATATATCAATAACTTGTTAAACATTCTAGTCACCAATATCTAGAAATCTAGCTCATCTTTTTTTGCTCTTTAATCAATAATTTACATCTACTTATTTGTGTTTGACACAATCTTTGGTCTTCTTTCCCCAGTCCTCTATTTTTTGCTTGTTCAAAGCATTTTACGGCATCAGCGTATAATTCAATTGAAGCATATGAAGAACCCATATTATACAGAGTTCTTCCCGTAACAGAAGTCGGATCTAGTACTATTGCAGAATGATATTCCTGAATGCTATCTGCAAATTTCTCTAGTTGGTATAACGCATGACCTTTGCCATTATGCGCCCTTACTCTGAGTTCTATTTCTTCTTCGGGAGAACCTTCCAGTGCTTTATCAAAGCAGTTTAAAGACTCTAATGCATTATTCTCAGACATCAAAACCAAACCTTTGTTATACCATTCAATAGATTCATTAACATCTCTAGAATCATTTTCTTCTATTGGAACAATTTTTTCTTTTACTTCTTTGGCAGCAGAAATCAGATTTTCCATTTCTTCATTTTCATCTATTACTATCGTTTCTTTTTCTATTTCCGTTAATTCTTGAACTCTTTTTAGACACTGATTAGCTCTTTCGATATAGCCTGCTTTAGAAAGAGCATCTGCTAATCCCTTCCATGAGTCAATATCTGAATTATCTTTTTTGAGTAACTCTTTCCATTCATTAACAGCTGAGGCGTGATCTCCTTTTTCAGTCATCTTATTTGCTCGTGAAGTTCTTGCAGTTTTACTATTCACAAAATCTACTTCTTCAACATGTATCATTCCTTCTTCCAAATCTTCTTGAGGAATAGATTTAGCAGTTAGAGTAACCACATCCTCTTTTTGATCACCTTGGTACTTGTGTGAATAATCAAACAAATTAATTTCAATATTTTCCATTAAATTAGCTATACGTAATAGTTGTTTTTCTTCACCGATAGTATCGATAGCCATTCTTGCAAAATTAATTGCTCTTTCAGGATCTTTTTTCTCCAGTAAGAATGCTAGATTTGCGTTAGTTGAACTATAATCGGGATTAATTCTATGAGCTTGTTCAAATGCCTTTATTGATTCTTCAAACTCACCCATCTTTGCCTTTATTACTCCTAATCCATACCAAGCAGCGGTATAATTATAGTCGAAATCAATTATTTTTGAATAAATTTTTACTGATTCAGCATATTTGTTATCATCAGCCATTTTGTCTGCATTTCGTAACATAGCTGCTACATCCAAATCAGACATATCACGCGCATATACTTCTTCGAGTTAAGTATTGGCCGTATTTGTCTATCTTTAGGCTAGTATTCAAGTCATACACTGCGTGCGGAGTCTATGGCGCGCCAATTTAGAGTGATGGGAATATGTGGAACTTACACATTAGAATCAGCCAATGGAAGAATGCTTGAGATAGTTTCTGATAAACTCACAAGCAAGGGGATTGACTGGGTTGTATGGGATAACAATGAAAATCCATTACCATTTGTTGGTGAAGAAGGCTGTTGGGATCACCCCAATGTCAAAAAGTACAAAGAATTAGCAGATTCTGTCGATGCTTTTGTCCTTTCAAGTCCGGAATATCATGGTACAATGAGCGGAGTAATGAAGAATTCTCTTGATTGGTTATCTTTCAATCAAACATCAGGCAAAGTTTTCGCTTTTATTAGCACTTTAGGTGGTCAGTCAAATACTACTACTCTCAATCATATGAGGACTGTAGTTAGATGGATACATGGATTTTCAATTCCTGAGCAATTAGTTATTGCTAAAGTAAAGACTGCTTTCGATGATGATGGGAATCTAATTGATGATGATATCAAGAATCGTGTTGAAAAATTTGTAGATAGTATAATTAAACATACAGAGAAACTTAGGGGATAGTTTTGATGAATATAATTGCTATAATAATTTATTTGTTAGTAAGCATTTTTCTCATATTGTATGCTGGATATTGTATCTCAAATGGAGGATTTCATATGAAAGGGAGAGGTTGGAAAACTAAATATGAATATCCTAAAACATTTAAATTCACCATTGGGATGTTATATTTTCTTGCCATTGTAAATATATTGATGATATTCATCAATATGAAATGAAAATTGTCAACTATACTTTGATTGATATAATAGTTGCAATATTCGACACCATCCATGATGATGCTGCAAATAATTGCAACCAATCGCCTGTGGAACCAATGCCGTATGTGAAAACACTAACAATCCAAAATAGACTTGCAAATGTCTGCCCTAACCATTCAAAACTTAGGATTTTCTCCATTCTTGTAATCTTGTTATCCGATAATATTGCAATATCTTTTGTACTATTATCATTTAGCATGTTAAACACTCCTGACCGCAGCATGATAAATCATCTAAGTACATCCCCCATCCTCGATAAGCCTCTACGAATTCGTCAGTTTCTATACCTAGAGACGAAGCAATAGATTGAGCAACGATTCCAAATCTTTGACGATACTTGTATATGAAACAAAAATCATGATTATCATGACGGACCGAAGGGCCACAAAGATACATTCCAGGAATTATAGTAGATTCATCTTGTTCACTGAGTAATGGAAAACCATCGTCTCTTTCGTCGAAAAGGTGAGAAACAAATTTATGACTTCCTATAAATCCGCTTGCCAATAATGGTTGTTCTTTAGACCTGAATTTCTTCCCATCTTCTGTTTTTACTTCGTATACGTCATTTATCAATCTCACAGAACTTATGGGGTTGTCGTTGTATAGTTCAACATTACTTTCAAAACTCGTATCCCGCATTCTTTCAAAAGTAAAAGTTGCTAGAGAAATACTCGGATCTGAACTACCTTCTCCCCAAGGACTATTCTTATCAAAAACTCTCACTTTTCTATTGGTTCTAGCCAGATGGTACGCAGCATCAATTCCACTTTCGTATCCTCCAATGATGATGAAATCATCTCCTGGTAAATCAGTATAATCACTTACTGTTGCAGTATGTCGGCATAATTCACTTCCATCGAAACCAGTCAAACGTGGATATTGAAACTCTCCCGCAGCCCAAATAACATTCTTAGCCTTCAATATAGAGTTTTCAGTTTCCAAATGAAATATTTCATCATGTTTTTGTATTTCTTTAACGTCGGTATTTTCACGTATTGGAAGCTCGAAATAATCCACAAGATCTTGTAAATGTGAAGCATATTCACTACCAGTAGGATGTTCAATTTTCATACTGAATGCAGGCGAAATTCCAATTGCTATAGAATTTAAGTCAAGCATACCTATGGAATTACTTGGAAAAGAGGGAGTGATGAATCTTGTTTCTTTGGGCCACGATGAGAACGACGATCCTACTGTATCTCTGTCTACCAATAAAAAGCTCTCAATCCCCACATGAGCTAATGATATTGCAACTCCTACACCTGCTGCACCCGCACCAACTATGATGACATCGTATACCTGTGAATCATTTTCTTCTTCCGATGAAGGTGCATCTAGAGATGTTTGCATAGCACTTCCGCTATTAATAACATTTTAAATAAAACTAATAATTAGGAAATTAAAAATTATTATTATTATTCTATATCATGACCAACGTGACCTGAAAAATCATCCCAACATTCATCTTTTTCATCAAAAATAGCGCCATCTTCTGCTAGACAGGGGTGGTGATTTGTGAATACATCACCATTGGTTAACCAAGGCCGAACTATCCAAGCATGTGCCATCCAATATTCATCTAAAACAACATTTTCCCCACCTCTTTCTGTACACTCATTCTCGCTTAGATCTTCTCCTTGGACTATAATATTTTCAATTTTAAAACATAATGATTCATGACGATGCCACCAGTCATTATCTCCGGTAAATCCTTCTGGGGGAATGTCCAAAGGTGCTTTTACTAACCATGCAAATCCAACAAGTTGAGAATCATTTTCTTCTCCTGAAAACATTAGAAACTCCGGTTGTGAGTAATCGAAGTTTTCATCAATTGTGGTTCCAGGAAATTCTGGTGAAGTTTTGTTAAAGTTTTCATCATCCATTCTGAAATCACCAATTCTCGTATGGTGTGTCCCCATTCCTTCGGTGTATCCGACCATCATATGGTACCCATCTGCTTCTGCTTCACCTAGAGTACTCCATTTAGATGCCCACTCAAGAGCTGCTTGAAACTCATTAGTCAATATCTCACAATCTTCATCATTTAACTCACCTTTTTCTTTACCTTCATAAGCAGAGTCAACATGATGCCCTCCGATTCCTGTTGAATTACACCACCAGGGCATAGTATTAGGGATATATCCACTCAGTGGGCAATCCATCACACCATCACCGTCAAGATCTCCGCATATACCTAATTCCTCAGGATCAAGTAATTCAGATTCATCTTCAATGTAACGATTTGATACTTCTTCTGTTAAACATCCACTCAATATACTAGAAAAAAATATGAATGACAGACTTAACGATGCTAACTTCATATTACATATTAGTAAAATTGAGATATAAAGATTACAATGTTATGTATCAGTCTTTGCAGGAATAGAAGAATGGTGTAGATTAATTCGAAGATTACCGCTTGAATCAACAATATATCCAAAAGAAAACTCAACTTTTACTTCATCTCTATCTGGAGTCATGAAAAAGTAATTACCCATTACTAAAGCTGTTTTTTCATAGATAAAGTAGTTATTATTTTCGAATCTAACATTAATCCAATCCTTGATAGCGAAACCTTTGTCTTCAGGAAATGAATCATTTCCTCCAACAAAGTATGAAAGAGCTCCTTCTACACTTGGCCTAAATTGTTGTTCAGTTGCTAGTGTGGGTTTGAACAGCACTGGAGAAATCTCGTATGCATACAATGATTCAATATGTGATGAAGCTCTTTCGATATAGTCCTTGCCAGAATTATGTGCCGCTGAAATAGAAACGATTCCTTGTCCCCATTCTTCTTGAGCCTTCTCTATATCTTCTATTTCTATCATTTCGATCATACCTAAATTATTCCAACACGACTAAATTCCCTAAAAACAATTACTAGACAAATGATGCTGATTAAGATCCCAATTGGGCCCTTCTTGAGTGCGGGCGATGCCTTCATAGTAGTAGTATAAGCCATTCTTTAATGAAACTTTTCGATTTCCATTTATTGATTAAGATAGTTAATTTAAGGTTAATCCTGTAAGCGTAAGAAACTTGAGTAACATACTCTTCGTAGGCATGATGTTCCATTCACGGCGAGTCGTAGCGCTACTAATATTAGCAACGCTTATTTTTCCTATGACTGCATCAGAATTTACTCCTAAAAACGATAGAGGAGGGCTTGATGCAGCCGGTGAATGGCAGCCAAGACACTCTTTGGAAATTCATGACGAATGGTGGGAAGACTGGTCAAGGGATTCAAATCAAGACAAGATAGATGATCGATTGGCTTGGCTACTAACACAGGGTTCAGAAATGCACTCACAATGGTGGAAAAGAGCAGATCCAGGTTATGCCAGAGTTTTCGTTGATTATGACCATCATCCATCCTCAGCCGATGTTAATGCTTTAGAGGAGCTAGGTGCTACTGTTACAATGCGACCGATCTATATTGATAGTTTGATAGCAACGATCCCTCTAGAAATAATACATCCAGAGTCTTTGTTATTCGAATTACCCGGAGTTGTAATGTTAGAAGATTTAGGTCTAGCAGAGACACATATGAATGAGGCGGCTCCTAACATGGGAGTGGAGCAAGTTTGGTCAGAATATGGTTATGATGGGACCGGAGTCACAATTGCGGTTCTTGATACAGGTGTTCGCGGAGATCATGAGGGTCTCAATGATATGGATGATGATCTTACTATCGGTTGTGATCAACCAGAACCAGATCCATTAAATCCTAATCCAGTCATTATTGATTGTGACCCTAAGATTTCAGCTTTTTATGACGCGGTAGTAACAGACTCAGAACAACCAGCCAGGGAATCATATGATTCAGGCACTCATGGAACTCATGTCGCTGGAATCGCTGCAGGGACCGGAGGGGGTCAAGAATCGCCTGATGGTTCTAGATATGTTGGAGTTGCTCCAGGTGCATGGGTAATCAATATCTTAGCATGCTGCGATGGAGATATACAGGATATTATCGAGGGATCTCAATGGGCTATTGAGAATAAGGATGAAAAAGGAATTGACATACTAACCTCTTCTCTAGGTGAACAACAGTTAGAGATTCATTTCGATAATGATGGTTCTTCTGCTTGGAGTCAACAAATGGATGCTGTAGCAGCCTCTGGCATCATTACTTTCCTATCTGCTGGAAATGAGTTTGGTGGCGCTACATTTGCAGGTTGTAATACTATTGACAGCCCTGGAGATGCGAATCTACCAATAACTGTAGCTAGTCTTGACAAGGATTTGGGTCTAGCAATATACTCGAGTAGAGGATATACATCAGATGGGAGGGTAAAACCTGATGTTTCAACCATAGGATCCAACATCATGGCTCCTGATGCGGCAACTTCAGATGGTTACACAAGCAAGTCAGGTACCAGTATGGCAACTCCTCTTATGGCTGGGATTGCTGCATTAATGGTGGAGGCAAACCCAGATATAACACATGATCAAGTAAAGTCAATAATTAGTGTAGATTCGATAGAAAGAGAACTACAGTTACTTGATGATCCAGGTTTCAATGATTGTAGTGTGCTGGAATCCAGACCTGATAATGAATTTGGATATGGACAGGCAGATCCTCTTCTCTTCGTTCAGTCTGCGGGATCAATCGATTCTTCACTTAATGTCACAATGAATCTTGAAACTCTACAACGTATTGGTAATGGGTCGGATATTTCTGGGACCTCATCGGGTTCTACTCAAGGTGTAGGTTTTATCGAGGTTAAGGTTGGAGGTGGTGAATGGCAAGTAGCATCAGACACATCCTCTAGTGGCGACTGGTCATCTTGGAATGTGGAACTTCAACCTCATGTTGAATCTGGTAATTCTACTATTTACTCTAGGTTAGTCATCACTGAAGATCAAATGTCTCCTGTCGACGCTCGCAGAGTGATTTTGATTGATGGACAAATAGATACAACTTCTGGCGTTGAGAAGCAATCGATTTTACTATCATCTCTAATCTTAATTCTATTCATCAGTGCAATCGCTTTCTTAGGATTTACAGCCTATAAGAAAGGTTGGGTTCCTACTAATTTTTCATATAACAAAGAGCTAGATGATGGCTTGGTTGATGAGAAAAAATAGAATTTTCTGTATCTTATACAAATTATTCATTAAATGCTACCTAAACCGGAATTACATATGCCCTCAAAGGTTTCACTGAGGAGTGTACATAAAAAGTATCTGAGCGCCCAGCCCGATGGTCGTGCTGAGTGGAATCGTGACATCGCAAATGAGTGGGAGTATTTCCATATCGAGGAGCGCCCAGGCGGCAAAATCACGCTCAAGAGTTCGCACGGAAAGTACGTTTCAGCACAAGCTGACGGTAGCGTGCAAATCAACCGCGGAGCGGCACCACCAGGTGGCTGGGAGGAGTTTACGGTCGAAGACCGTGGCAACAATGTAGTCTGTTTGAAGTCCTGTCATGGGAAGTACCTGAGTGCGCAGCAGAATGGCACGGCGCAGTGGAACCGTGACCATGCGCCAAGAGGTGGCTGGGAGGAGTTCCAGATAGAGTCCTCGGGCGGTACAGGACAAAGAGAATCTACAACAATTACCGCTATGCCCTCGTATGTAATCGTCGCCCAAGCCGGAAGTCCGGTAGTGAACGGGAACTACGAGCTCATGCCCGGCAAACATGAGAATAGACACTGGGGCACTATCGCCGGCCATTACCAGCATACACAGAACCCTGAGATTTTCATCGCCTTCCAAGACTGCGGAACTAACCATCAACGCCCGGAGTGGAACAA
>DATY01000012.1:10236-10358 GCA_002504905.1 Euryarchaeota archaeon UBA605
CCATCAACGCCCGGAGTGGAACAAGTGGATGATCATCTCAAAAGCCGGGGTCCTCTATGCCGCGCATACCGGTGGAAAGACCGGTGTTCCCCCGCGTGAAGGCGTATGGGAAAATGTCGAAG
>DATY01000010.1 GCA_002504905.1 Euryarchaeota archaeon UBA605
TAGTAGATGTATTGAATCTATGAACCTCCAAGTAGTTGAGTTACCAGCAAAGTTCACAAAAATCATAAATAAAAAAAAGCATATTGTTACCAGTAGAGGTGTAGCTGGAAAGGACATTATGGCAAAAAAGGAGAAAGAATTGGCTCCTGATTTCCATAAAAGAATTATTCAGGGACGAAAGAAAAAAGGATGGGATCAGAGAACATTTGCATCGAAAATGAATGAGAGGTTAAATATAGTTCAGAAAATAGAAAATGGTGGTAGGCCAACAGATAAATTAATTCAAAAAATAGAAAAGATATTATCAATTGAGCTTAATATTGAACGTACTTCAGAACATACAACAACTATGACAACTAAGAAAAGAAATATGACCATTGGTGACGCACTAGAAGATTTGCTATCTAGGAGGGAAAAATAGTGAGGAATACACCTCTTCACATTATTCATTTAGAACAAGATGATCCTAAAAAATGTACAGCTAGGAAATTAGAAAAATTTGGTCATGCAACACTTCATACAAATATACGAAAATCCCCTAAGAGAGGGTTTCTTTTGGATCCAAAAGCAGGAATATTACTAGGTCCTGATGATAGGAGCGCTATTGAAAGAGGAGCATCAATAGTGGCTCTTGATTGCTCATGGAAACAAATTGATAGTTCGCTGAAATATATCGAGCAAAATACTAGATTAGAAGGTAGAACTTTACCATGTGTTCTTGCTGCTAATCCTGTTTCTTGGGGTAAGCCAGGAAGACTCTCAACATCTGAAGCTCTTGCCTTGAGTTTGGTCTTACTTGATAGATGGGATCAGGCTAGAGAAATTATGAAGCCGTTTAGATTTGCAGAATCATTTTTCGAATTGAATGCAGAGCCACTAGATGCATATTCCAAAGCAAAAAGTAATTCAGAGTTAGCAGAATTACAATGGGAATTTTTCGATAGACCGGTATCATCTGACTTGTGACCCAGTAGGCATTTCTGAATCAAGTGTAAGCACAGATACGCTACCTTGTCCATCATCAGCTGCTAAAATCATACCTTCAGACATAATACCTCTAAGTTTTCTAGGTTTGAGATTGGCTACAAATACAACTTGTTTTCCTAACAATTGATCTTTTTCATATATTCCTTTTAGTCCAGCACAAACTGTCCTCGTTGACCCTGGTCCATCCTCAATGGTGACAACAAATAATTTATCTGCATCTGGGTGGTCATCAATTGCTACCACTTTACCTGTCTTCATTTCTACTTTCATAAAATCTTCAAAATCGATATAATTCACATCCTCGTCGTTATTTTCTTTTCCATCTGTATCACTACCCGCAATTAATTTTTCTCTTTCCAATATTTGCTCAAGATCTAGCCTATTGAACAAAGGTTTAGGTTTATCTATATTCCAAGAGAAATTATTTTCAAAATTAAATGATTCTTCAAATAATATATCATCCATATTACTTTCTTCACCCATCATTGACCACAATTCTTCAGATTGAAACGGTAAAAAAGGACGCATTGTGATTGCAAGTCCTCTACATATTTGCCAACAAAAAGCTAATGTTGAAAGAGATCTAGATTTCTCTGGAGAATCCTCTAATTTCATATATTTCCACGGCTGAGAATGTTGAATTAACCCATTACCAATCTGAGAGATATTCATTAATGACCTCAAAGCCTCTTTGAATCTCTGTTTTTCCATCGAATTTATAGCATTAATCAATAATTTCTGAATTTTTTCTGCTGAATCGATATCCACTTCTTTATCAAAATATTTAGTTAACGGATTATTACCGTCGATAGATTCCAATCTATGAGAAAGTGTCATTACTCTGTGAACAAAATTCCCATAAGTTCCAATTAACTCATTATTCACCTTATCGACAAACTCTTCCCAACGGAAATCAGTATCATGCCCCTCAGGCATATTGATCGATAAGAAATAACGGAGTGTATCAGGGCTGTGATGTTCAAGAAATGACGGTAGCCACACAGCATGTTTCCTACTCTTACTAAATTGACCGCCCTGAAGCATCAAAAATTCCATTGC
Source organism: Euryarchaeota archaeon UBA605 (assembly GCA_002504905.1). Taxonomy (GTDB): domain Archaea; phylum Thermoplasmatota; class Poseidoniia; order Poseidoniales; family Thalassarchaeaceae; genus MGIIb-O2. The sequence goes on from DATY01000010.1 coordinate 2,047, forward strand.
TGGAACATTGCTTTCTAAAACAAGTTCACCAGGTTTTATATCACAATTAGGTTCATTACCTGAATTAGCAGAATTTAATCCCATAATGATTGCCGGCCAAATAACTGTATGAAAAGGGATGTTATCTTTACCCATGAAATAAATATGCTTTGGTTCAGTTCCATCACTAGATTTGATCCACCATTTTTTCCAATCATCATCATTATTAGAAAACTTTTCTGACCATATTCGTGAACATGTCAAATATCCTTGGACTGCTTCAAACCAAACATAAATTCTTTTTTTATTCCAATCTTTATCAGTAAGTGGTAATTCAATACCCCACTCCATATCACGAGTTACTGCTCTGGGTCTTAGGCCCATATTGAGCCAATTTTTAGTCATCGCTCTAACATTAGGTTTCCAAACTTTTTGTTTCTTTTCAGAATGTTTTTCTAACTCATCTTGAAATTCGTTTAATTGCAAGAAAAAATGCTCGGTATCTCTAATTTCAATTTTAGCTTCAGAGTCCATTTTTGAACGAGGATTGACTAAATCGCTGGACTCATATGTTGCCCCACATTCATCACATTGATCTCCTCGAGCACCATCAAAACCACAAATAGGGCATTCTCCTTCAACATACCTATCTGGAAGAAATTTTACATCCCCATCAGAATTTATAGAACAATATTGTTGCATAGTTTCTTGCTTAAGAAAACCTGATTCCAATAACAGCGAAAAATGTTCTTGGACTAATTCTTTATGCCTTAGATCAGTCGTACGATTGTAAAGAGTACCTCCAAATTCTACACCTCTAGTATCAATATTCTGTCCCCAAGAACATCCCAAATCAATCAAAGCTTGAGTATTAATTTGGTGGAATCTATCTACAATAATTTGTGGTGAAACATTTTCCTCATCAGCAGTAACAGTTATCGGAGTTCCATGCTCATCCGATCCACTGCACATAATTACAGAACGCCCTCTAGACCTCTCATATCTATACTGAATATCAGCTGGTAAACAGTTACCAGCCACATGTCCTAAGTGTAAGGGGCCATTTGCATATGGCCAAGCCATAAATATTGCTACATGCTCCAATTTCTACACCTCCTGTAATCACCAGTAGCAAATGCGTGAGGCACCATGTTTATGTCTTAATCGCTCTTGTTACGTCCCGAACATAACCGCTTGTCAGGCAGTTACGAGATTAAAATCAACCAAAAAGTTCTCTAAGAGGCAACAAAAGTGGAACCTACTACATTAATTATTTTTTACGCATCGCTAGCATTAGGCGCTTCATTCTTATGTAGCATTCTAGAAGCTGTTCTACTTTCAACAACTCATGGTCACATTGTTGCGCTAAAAGACACACACCCTAAGATTAGTCAAACATGGAGTGATTTCAAAGATGATCCTGAAGGGCCTCTAACAGCGATTTTAACTCTCAATACCATTGCACATACTGTTGGCGCATTAGGAGTGGGACATGAAGTTGAAAATGCCTATCAGGGCGAGTATGTTATAGCAGTATCAGCATCTCTACTGACAATAGCAATTTTACTACTAAGCGAAATTTTACCTAAGACCATTGGTGCTCTATACTGGAGGAAATTAACAGTTAGTTCTGCTAGAATATTGAAAATACTGATGTTTATTCTAATTCCAATAGTTTACCCGATTGAAAAACTAAGATCAATATTCCCAACGGTTCACAATGAGGCTGTCACTAGAGATGAATTATCTCATTTAGCAGATATTGCAGAAGAGAGTCAAGTTATTGAAAGGGATGAAGAAAAAGTCATTCAAAATTTACTTGGATTAAGGGAAAAAACTGTCGCATCAATAATGACTCCTAGAGTGGTTATGGAAACAGCATCAAGTGAAGAAACAGTAGCGATGATTAGGGAAAGGATTCCAATAATGGTGCATGGACGTTTGCCGGTAACAATGAATCAGAATATTGATGAGATTCATGGAATGGTTCTTCGAAGTGAGATTCTAAGAGAAGCTGCGGCAGATAATGATGAAAAACAAATGAAAGATATTTCACGAGATATGCATTCATGTCGAGATATTGACTCCGTAGATAAAGCGCTAGATATTCTATTAGATAACAAAGAGCAGATACTAATTGTCAAAGATGAATTTGGAGGTACCGTTGGACTAGTTACAATGGAAGATATTATCGAAACCTTACTGGGTGTAGAAATAGTTGACGAAGATGATCAAGATGCAATCCAAGAAGGTAATCATCATGAAGATATGAGAGAATTGGCTAAAATCAGATATGAAGAACTAGAGTCTGCTGATGAGTGACTATTAGAAAGGTAATTTTTTATCTAATCTTGATATCATTTCTAAGTATCTATCTTCATACTCAGTTCCCGGAAAATTGATCTTAAATTGCCAGTATCTCCATGCAGCTATAGATAGAGTAGCTAAAACATGTAAATCTGAAAGTGAGGAAAATTCCTCATCAGATAACTTCCTGATGGACTGATATCCATCAAGAATTGCATTCCATCTTTCAGGTACAGGATTACCTTTTTCCCAACCAAAACCAACAAATGTCATAATAAGATCAAATGCTAGTATTTCTCGACTAACCTCTTCAAAGTCAAGTATAGATATTACAGAATTATCATTACCAATTACATTGTCAGGAAATAAATCGCCGTGAATTATTCCTTTGGGTAGATGTTCAACTTTATTAAATAATGATTTTGAGGATTTAAGTAATATTAAAAAATCAGTCCACTCATTATTTTTTTCTGCAATTTGGAATAATTTTTCAAATAGTGAAATACCCATAGAGAAATCATTTTTTAAGATATTAGGAGGTTCAATAAGATGCATTTGTGCTTGTATCTTTCCAAGAGAAAATAATGATTCATAGTTAGATTCCAGCCATTTACCTTCAACATAGGGCAATATAGTCCAAGGCAGATTGTCACGAATTATTAGATATTCACCATTACTAAATGA
>DATY01000019.1 GCA_002504905.1 Euryarchaeota archaeon UBA605
TATAGTGCATGAAAATTATGAATCTGCCGGCGATATACTGATGTGAGTATACCCTCTCGATGGCTTGTGAAATACTTTAGTCAAACGAAAATTGTAGCTACAATCTGCGTAATTCTTATGTTTTCGATGATTTATCCAGTTGATGATAAACAACCTCTTCTGAATGAAGAAATAATTATCAAAAATCAATTGGGAGGAGGTGGAGGTAGTCTTGAAGAGAGATGTAGTTCTATTACTTTCGAAGATATTCTACCTTACACTCATGCACATTTTGATATTGTTGTTGATGATGACTGGGACTCAGCTGAAGTTAAAGCCAGAGCATGGATTAATGGTACCAGTGTTGATTTATTGAGAGAGAAACTTGATTCATATCTGGAAGAATTATATCCTAGTGGAGGAGATGGTTGGATTTCGACTGATGAAAAATCAGCAGTAGAAGCAGTGGCCTCAGAATGTATAGAATATGCGATGACTAGGATTGGTTTGAGAGAGTCGACACCTCATAGAGGGGGAGTTGGTCTAGATTGGAAGAATGCTACTTGGCAAGATAATGGAGTAATTATTGAAGAATGGAATTTAGTCCCCTCTAATCATGCGGATATCAGAGATTGTACAACAATTGGATCCAGTAATGATTGTGTCGAAGTACCAGTATTCCCTAATTCTGAAAGAGATTGTGATACTCTTATTGAGGCCTCAGAAGGTATCGATGAGTGTAGACTTGAACTTTGGATGAATGCTACAATGGTAATTCCAAGTATGGATGAAGGAGAGGAATTTACAATGGTATTCAATGCTTCGAATATGACTAATGCAGTTTTGGATTTTACATTTCCGATTAGTCCAGATTTGAGATTGGACATGTGGGAGGAATGTGAAGGAAGAGATGTAGAATTTGAACCATCGACTCAAGAAGATGCCCCTCTTAGGGGAACCTGTATCGGAGATGGTTCATCATCCTATATTTTTGAGAATACTGAAGAGGAAGGAGTCAAATTTATTCTAATGCCTCACAGAAGTACAGACTTATGGCCAAGTGGAGAAGACCTTTTTATTGATTTTACTACCGCCCCTATTCCAATTAATAATCCCCCTTCTTGGTCAGAAAATGCACCATTAAATGGGTCTTGGTTTCCTTCATTAGAAAGTGGACAAATAATTTGGGCTGATTGGAATAGTATTTCTTCATGGTTTATCGATGAAAAACCTATTTCACAATTGGAAATAAATTGTAATTCTGAATCTTCGGCAAATATTCAGCAGTTGTCTGACAAATCTTTTTCTGGGAATATAAATTTTGGCCAGGATATACAAATCCAATGTGAATCAGTTGATGATTTAGGACAAAGTTCTGGAATTAGAACTTGGAACTTGGGTGTACCTATTTCTCTAGTAACATCATCAGAAAATTTATTGAATCCTCACCCAATAGATGTACAAATTAACGAAAATTGGCCAGATTTAATATTAGAATACACATTTACCCAATCTCAAAATATCAATACCGAAAATATCGAATCATTAACTATATCTTCCGATGAGACTATTCTAATTAGTTCCAGTGGAATGATTCCTGGCCCAGTAGATTTATGGATAGGAATTAATGGTAATGAAATATTTCCTACAGAAAAGATATTTTCTCTTGGTATTACTAAAGAAAGTTCGCCACCTATGATTAGCATTACAGAATATGGTTGGGAAGTAGATATTTGGCAAGCTCAAGGACAGTTTAGCGATCCTGATGGAGAAGATGTGCAATTTTCTTTATCAGTGAATGGTTTATCCGCAGGAAGTATTTCAGTTTCTGGAAATTCATGGAGTACGCCAATGATAAATTTTGGATTGTGGGATGAAGGTGAGCATGAAGTAAAAATTATCGGTTGTGATACATCTTCAAAGTGTAACGAAGTACTACTTACAGTGAATAATACGCACTTATTTGAGTCAGATTTACTTGAGCCTGTTGATACTGTTGATGATTCAGAAACAGGATTATTACCGGGTTTTTCTATGATCTTGACTCTCATGTCATTAACTATCGGTCTCATATACTCAACCCGACGCGATTAGTACATGAGTTTCTCCGGGAATGTTATTCGAGAATCCCATGAGGGGGGGCTACTGGTAGAGTTTGAAGGTAGGGCTCCCGGACTATATACAGGAATTAGAATAGTAGGTGGAAAATTTCTAGGTAGGGTAGACTCAGTGATAGGCCCTGTAGACAGTGCTTACATTCACATCAAACCTTTAGCCGAAAATTTGGTGATAGGAAATACAATTGGTTCTCCAGTAGAAATTGCTCCAAGAGATCGAAGGCCCCGTAATGATAGAGGAAGAAGAGATAACAAAAAGACTCGTAGTAATCAACGAAGAAATGATAGAAGTAATGAACCAAATATGAAACCTGGAGATTGGATATGTCCTAAGTGTAAAAATCATAACTTTGCAAGCAAAAATTTCTGTAATCGCTCAAATTGTGATGTGAGGAAGCCCGGAAGTTCAGGAGAAAATAAAGGTAGAAGAAATACTCCTGCCAGAACCAGAAGACCTGATCGAAGAAGTGATAATAACAGCGCAGGTAGAAATACAAATCGCAGACAGACAAAACGTCAGTCTAGAACCAGAAGTGGCAATAGCAAGCATAGTAATAATTCTAGGAATAATAAAAAGTTCAATTCTAGAAGATAATTTAGAATTAAAGAGAACCTTTCATACCCGAGGATTAATTTCTAAGAACTATTACGGGTGTTTATGGTTAAGGGTGTGGAAGAGATTTGGCTTGCTGCATTGGATTCTAGAGAGAAAGGAGACTTTGATGAAGCAATTAGTCTAGCTAAAGAAGTGGTCGAAATCGAGGAGGAAAATGCAGAAGCTTGGATGGCTATTGCTATGTGGTCACTACCTCCACCTACTAGGGGGAAGCCTATTCAACCATCATTACAGCAATCAGCCAAGTCTATCTCCGCTCTAAAAAAAGTAATTCTACACGAGCCTGAGAACTTAGAAGCATGGAATTTTGGAGGAAGAATTCTACTAGACCATTTAGGAATGCTTGAAGATGCTCTACAATGGTGGGAAGAATGTAGAGTACAATTTCCAAAAAATGTAACACCGATATTAGAACAAATTGCTGTACTAGTTAGATTAGGTTTGTACGAGGAATGTGCAGAAAGACTTGTAGAATTAAATGATGAAGGAATGGATGAGCCGACAAGTCAACAAGCCATGAGGATGCAAGGAGTCAAGGGAATGGTAGATAGAGCCTCAAAGATGGAAAAGGAAGAAATATTTAAGCCTCAAGATCCAAATCATCCAAGATGGGAAATAATTGAAAAAATGAAAAAAGTGAAACCACTATCTTCAACTTTCTGGTTGGTAGCTTTCATAGCACCTATTGTATTTATCTTTGGAAGTTTTGCTATGACGTTTTTAGGAGGGACTATGTTTGGTTTCATACTAGTTTTTCTTTTGATTTTAGCAGCCTTTGGAATTTTGACTAGATTATCTATGGGTCTTTTACAATCAAGAAATCGGCATGCATTAGATGTCGATAGAGCCATTGATTATGAAACATCATCGGGCAAGTTATGTATTCCAGAAACAATAAGAGGAAGTGTTGTGTATAATTCAATGCTGAAAAATAGAAGTCCAGCAGTAATCGAGAGACTTGAGATACTTATCGATTCAGGTGAGAAAATCAATCCGAAATATCAGCCTAAATTACCGAATTGGTAAAAATATATTTCTGAATTATGTGCCTGCACTATAATCTGTTGAATATGCTATTTGGTCATCAGTTAATTCATCGATAGTTATTCCAGTAGTTGAAAGTTTCAGCGAGGCCAATTCACTATCTTGTTCTTTGGTAATGTCATAGACTGAATTAGAATAAGATGTTCCCTCTTTAGCCAACCTGCATAAAGCAAGAAATTGATTTGCAAATGACATATCCATTACTTCACTAGGATGACCTTCAGCAGCTGCTAGATTAACTAAACGCCCTCTAGCAAGCAAATGAATTGTTCTTCCATCTTTCAGATGAAATGCTTCATTATTATCCCTGATAGTATAAACATCCTTAGCTCGATCTTCCAGATCAGGAATATTAATTTCACAGTCATAATGTCCGGTATTACAAATTATTGCACCTTCTTTCATTAAGTCAAAGTGTCTACCTACTATCACATCTTTCATTCCTGTTGCAGTACAAAAAATTTCTCCAATTTGTGCTGCATCATCCATTTTCATGACTCTAAATCCATCCATTGTTGCCTTCAATGCGCAGATTGGATCTATTTCTGTAACTATAACGTTGGCTCCCAATCCACGTGCCCTAATTGCTAGGCCTCTACCGCAATGACCATACCCCGCGACAACGAACACTTTTCCAGCTAAGAGGACGCTGGTTGATCTAATTATACCATCAATAGTAGATTGCCCTGTACCATGGACATTGTCAAAATCCCATTTAGTCTCTGCATCATTAACTGCGATTACGGGGTATAATAATTCTCCAGCATCTGCCATAGCTCTGAGCCTATGAACTCCGGTTGTTGTTTCCTCAGTACCTCCTATTATTCCACTCGACAATTCAGGAAACTTACTGTGAACTCTGTAAATTAAATCAGCACCGTCATCTAGAGTTAAAGTGGGTTTAAAATCCAGTGTGCGGTCAATACAATCATAGAAACCCTGGTTGTCCTGACCATACCAAGCATGCACTCCATATCCTTCTCTGGCTAACCAAGCGGCTACATCATCTTGAGTAGATAAAGGATTACATCCTGACCAAGAAATTTCTGCTCCAGCAGCAACTATTGTTTCAATGAGAATAGCTGTTTCTTTGGTTACATGTAGGCATCCAGAGACTCTTTGCCCCTCAAGAGGTTTCTCAGTTTCTGCTTTCTTCCTTAGGGCTGCTAAAGCGGGCATTCTACTTCTTGCCCAAGCGACCCTTTTTTCTCCTGCATCAGCCAATGAAATATCAGCAACAGTGTATGAACCCGATGTATCCATGATACAATGCATCCGCACCGTGTTATTCAAGGTACGTTTTATCGCACCCCACTATTGGACTAAGTTTACGTCAATTTTTGCCATTTTGTTGGGCATAGTAAGAAGCATAGTATTGCTCAGCATATTGCCGAGCAGTCTGCTCGTCATATCCTGATGCCACCATCTGTTGGACATATGCTTCAACAGGGTCCATTTGTTCAACTCCACCGAATTGTTCAACTACATCATCATCTGAATCATTACCACCTCTCTTTAGTAATAATGTGACTCCGACAATTGCTAATACAGCTATTAGTCCTCCGACCCCTAGTAATACTGGGCTAATTCCGCCACTCTCACTAGAACTACAACTTGAATCACTAGGATCAATTTCACAAATATCCTTAGGAAGTAAATTTATAACCATTTCTTCAGATAAGGTATACCTAGTTCCATCACCCTCGGTGATTCTGAAATATAGTGTTGCTTGCTGACCACTGATCGAGTATAAATCAGATATATCTAGCGTCATCGAGAATCCACTGCCGTCACCCAATCCCTCTGAAACATTATACTTACCAATTGTTTTCTGTGTAATCTTCTGTGTAGGAGTATAGTCTAAGATAAGAGGATTCAGTGATACCTCAATCTTAACGTCACTATTCTCTGCACCACCTAAAATACTACCAACAATTGTTACATCATCTCCAGATTGGGAATCACTTGGACGAGGGGATGAGAAAACCCATACTGGTTCTTCATCTCCATCATTTTCACCTACAACTATGAAGTACATTCGATACTTATTTTGTGTTTGTTTACCAGCCTTGTCATAAACAATTAATTCTACACGTACATCTTTTTCAATAGTTGGACTCGCAGTTATATTACGGAAAGTATAACTCCATTCATCAGTAACAGCTGCGGGATTCTGCCATACATGTTGTTCGTCACTAAATTCTCCTACAGGCATATCATTAATCACTCTCCACTCGTATAGAGCGATTCCAGTTTCTCCTTCAGGAGCGTCTGGATCACTACTATTCTCGCCTGTGAACTTAACAGTAGTTTCTCCAGTATCAGATAGTCTTACTCTGTAAACTGGCCAGTCAACTCCTGCAATAGGCTTCGTTCCATCACGAGTAATAAATTCTGATGTATCATCATCATGAACAATAGTTGCCGCTGAAATTGGATAGAAGTCATCTGCAAGAGTATCATTTGTAATCAGACGGATGTAGGTAATTCTAGTATGACCAGCATCATCATGTAAGTATAGAGTTAGTAACCACTCTGCACCTATTCTACATGGCTCATCATCTTCACCTACGGCACAGAATGAACCCATAGTAGGGATTGACGGATTGAGTTGATTAGTGTGACTAACTAAGCCTGCATCTAATACTGCTCCGTCCCAACCAGTTACTGAATCATTATTTCCAGATTCAAGATCCCAATCTGCAATTAGTCCTTCAACTTCTGAGGTATAAGTAAATTCTAGATCTGCATTACTCTTGATATATTTATCACGATAAGCACCCGTTGTCGGGTTGATATCAACCGATTCACCATTGATAATCAAATCGAAATCAGTTCCTGCAATGCCGAAATCTAAAGGATATGGGGTTAAATGATAAGAAAGCATATTTGATAGGAGAGGAATATTTTCTCCGCCATAAGACTCTGATACACTTGGATTCTCGACGTCAACAGTGGTTACAATTAATCCTCCTGCTCCCTTATTACACACTGACATCAAAGAATGACCTTGTACAGTATCTCTCATTAGCGTATGGAAAGTCCCCCCAGTAACACTTATTCTACCACCACAAGTAGCTGGTATCTGATTTTGTTGAACTTGTGAAGCAACATCAATTCCTGAAAGTGCCACATAATCTCCCGCATGAATTACTGAAAAGGTCACCTTATCAATTCCTTTCAGGATAGGGTGGTAAGGGTCATCTATTGACAGATCATCATAATTAATTCTATTATCAGTGGTAAAGTTGTACTGATTTCTGTCTTTGATTGCCATATCAAAAATCAATCTACCGGGGTCATACTCATTTTGATAAGGTCCTAAATGCATCTGAACTGTTCCTCCGTCAACCATGAAATTTTCTAAAACATCTACTACACTTAATCCATCACTCTCTCTTGTAGTATCCATAATCTCATAATAATCTCCGTAAACCACATTGTAATCAGTTTGCCAAGGAAGTAGAACTTTATTGTAATGTTCTATCCAATCTGGAGTTGCATAAGTGTCCCAATCACTCACTCTAAGTTGCGTGTAAGTCATATTCATTGCATCGAGATCATTCTTTACTTGTTGGAGACGATTCTGGTCAGTAGGATTGGAAAGTATAGCAACATCAACTTGATCATAGAATTGAATGACGAAGAAACGCTCATTGCCAGAACTATTACCGTCTTCTGTGAAATTGGCAAAGAAACTAATATTGTAAGTATGTCCATCATACCAAGACGAATAAGGGGCAGTCCAATTCGCCCAAGAACGTTCATGAGGGACTAAATCAAATGGGCCATTATCTGAGTTTTCTTCATACACAGTTTGGCCTGTATCTTCATCGACAATCTTCATTGTTAATTGATATTCAGCCTCTATAACTCCATTTAACAATGGCAAAACAAAATCATGTGAAGAAGAACCATAAGCGCCAAACTCATCTTTGTTTGTTGTATATACACAAGCATATGTGATATCTGTTGTACAATCAAGAATATCTGGCTGCATAAGAGTAATATCTGCACTTGCAATACTGAACATAATTGTAGTATAATTGTTGGCTAAATTTACTTCAGATTCATTGTACCATTTCTGTAAAGGATCAGTATTATCGAATAATGTCTTAACATCAATTCGATATATCCCACTCTGGAAATCGTGATTCGCAATGGTAACAACCTGTTTCTCAGAAGCATCCATTCCATTGACATCGATTGTATATGTTCCATCATCTTCAAATGTAAATTCTTCAATTCTGATATTATCGATTGCGAAACCAGCAGAACCTGCATTTCCATTTACTCCGTCATCATTAGATAAAAATCTCCAAGTTAGAGTGACTTCGGAACCTGATAAGGAGGTACATTCATCAGCCCACTCAAAAGTATTTTCGCTACTTTGATTCTGTAGGAAAATATTTGACATATCTACAGTTACTGACTTTACTATTTGTTCAGAGTCAAACCAAACTACAGAATTATATCTATCTGAAAAGTCACCAAAGTACTCTACTTCGTCATACCCATTCCCATCGAAGTCTTCACAACTATCAAATGGCCTAGGACCGTTTTCATTCAAATCAGTCCAACTTCCAAAGATAATTCCATTGAAGTTTTCTCCATTCTTAGTCCATGAAACTTCTAGTTGAGCTGCGTCCCTAATCGCAAGAATATTTCCATTACTGTCTTTCAAGTAATCACCTTCAGCAAAATAATCAAAGGTTAGATATGTGAAGTCAGCACCTTCAGCACCAACTGGAATATTTGGAATTGTCAGTGTCTCATTCCAATTATCACCATAACCGGTATCTGGATGTCCGAGCCAGTAAGCATGATTATTGAAGACACCTTGATTTTGAGGGAGCATCCCATTAGATCCACTTGAGTCATCAATACGGCTACCATTATCATTCCCATCATCTTCCCAAATTTGATCGGCTGGATTACCAAATGAGAAATCTTCAATTGCTACTAAGTCAGGTAAGGCATTTCTAACCTTAGCCTCAACTTGGAAGTCAGTAACAGTGTTACCATAATTCTGAACCTTGACATTAATATCTCTGGGTCCAGATGCATACCTTACGCCATTTTCTAAATCAACCCAGGCTTCTTCAGCAACTCCTGGATCGTATAAATTATCAACAGTGAGTTGGAACTTTACCTCATCATTTGTTGCATCGGCATTATCAAATCCAGTAGGATCTTCTAAGGATGTAGAAATGTAGTATGTCTTATTATCAATGAAATTAGAGGTTAACGAAACTTCACGTATAGCTCCGGCACCTAGATTAGTGAATGAGAGTTCTTGACTAACTAAAGCTTCAGTACCGAAGTTTACATCTCTCTTCCGGATTGATATATTATCAAAAGCAAAACCATCTAATCCGTTATCCTTAGATGCACCTGTAGGCCCTACTGAACCTTCTAAGCCGCTCCTAAATCTAAATCTAATATCGATTATTTCACCCGCATAAGGAGTCAAATCAATAGAATTAATTTTCTCTTCATCGGGAGAATCAGAGCCATCTTCAGTGAAATTTAACCAACCAGTTACAGTCTCACTAGAAATATCTCCATTGTATGTATTATATTCAGGATCTACCCCCTGATATAATAGACGGAAATAACGATCGTTATCCCAACCACCAGCAAAGAATACTTGTTCCCAACCACTTCCATCACTCCAAACTTCAATGCTGCATGAATCTTCATATAACCAACGTTCAACGACATCAAACTGCTCTGCTAAATATAGTTGGAAGAAGGAGGCACTACACATTGCCCACATATCAAGATAAGCTGCATCTGCACCTGTCAAGTCAACGTTTTGAAGAATTACTGCTTCATCTTGATGATTGTAATATCCTGAATCTGTTTCATTCTGGCCGCCTTGATAATCAAGTCCAGCCCAATAATAGTTTGTTGGATTAGAATCTGCTTCATACCATGAAGCATTTTGTCCTGCTGTAGAACCTGTTTCTACATGCCAAGAAGAGTCTCCTTCATCATATTCTCCAGTGTAAGAGAACTTTTCCCAGGCACATGAATTACATCCTGACTTGTCCTCATTTCCATCGAAATCATTTGAATAAACTATAGTATCAGTTCCACCTAATACTTCTTTGACCTCCAGATTAACGTCTACGCTACCTGATATAGGATTCAAACCTGTATTCTTAATTGTTACATTTACAAACCTATTTCCCTCACCAAGTTGTGCGTCTCCAGTTGCTGGATTATAGGATACCGGGGCCACAGTAACTTCTGTAATTCCTACATCTTCATTGTCCAAAGATAATACTGAAAGGAAGTCTCCTGCACCAGGCCATCCCTGTGTATCAAGCCACATAGCATTGTTAGCGAAACGATAAGCGTAATCTCGTTGACCGATTACAATTTCGAATGCACTATCATCTCCACCTTGTAACTGTCCTGGCTGAGCCATAGTAGGTCTTCTTCCAACATCAAAAGACAGTGCTGGCAAATAACCGGGTCCATTTGGATTTGCAAGAATTATTTCTACAGAATTTATTTCTCTAAGATTATCTAACAATAGGAAAGTCTGATTTTGAGATGTAGAATCTTGAATTCTCGTCAAAGTTAATTCAGTTGGTACGAAGAAGTCGTACTCACCATCTTGATTAACATCTTCAATAGTAATTGATGCACCTTTAAAATCTCCTAGGTAAGCATAATTCTGTGTAGTCCAAGATGTTCCAGAACCAAATGCGTAAGAGATATTGCCAGTTAATCCATCGACAGCAGCAATTAAGTCAATTTCACCGTTGCCATCAGTATCTTTGATATCAAAACCATAGAGAGGTTCGTTATGCTCTGCATCGAGTTTGAATTCATGAACTCCTTGAGCTCCAGGTGTTAATGGATTAGGGAATGTTCCTTGCAAACAATCGTACTCCAATACAGTTACATTGTCATAGTGACCAACGGATACACCCACTCCAGTATTGAATGGGGGAGTTCTTAGAAGCCAAATATCAAGATCTTCACAATCGCCAATTCCTCCACCACCAGGGAATCCACCGCCAGTGACAGTCTCACCGAAGTGCCCTAAAATCATGTTTGTGTATAGGCCAGTCGTTAGAGGGACTGCAAGTGTTTGTTGTGAAGTCAGAAGAGTTGGGTCAGGGCCTTTGTAAACCTGAATATATTGGTTAGTCGCGGTTGCATCTCTAACAACCATCACAATATCTGCATTTCCATCTCCATCAATATCTGCTACATCCATATCTGCGAGATAAGGATTTGAAACTGTAATTTCAGAATCACTCCAAAGATTCACTCTGTCTGAGCAATCTCCCCAAAGAATCGTAAGATTTCCAGGTCTGACGAAAGATTCGCCTACAAATCTAATATTCTGCTGATAATATACAAGATCATTTACTCCATCACCATCAATATCTGCGATTTCAACGCGGGTTCCGTCTGCTGTATCAACGAAACCTGCACGGCGTGATTCATTATTGGAAATGAATACATCCTGCCTATCTGCAAAACCACCTGAACCATCATTGTATAGTACCGTAATAAATAGACCCATAGTGCTGGCCGAAGCGATATCATTGTGCCCATCACAATCAAGATCTCCTATCGAAATATATGAGGGGTCACGTTGCACCGCATACTGAGTAATATGAGATGCAGAAACCGCTGGAATCAGCGATAAAAACAAGGAACTAAGGAATAAAGTCACGAGTAGGACGGCTTTCCTACTCTTCGCGGCTTGATTATTGGCATTCTTCAGACTATACAGCATACTACTTCCGAGTTAAACTCCATTCTTAGCACTTATTACCTATTGATTCCCCTCACCTACGGTGAATATCTGTATATAAAACAGAAATAGGAAATAATTTACAGATTAAATTATTGAGAAACTAACCAACTTGGATTTGGAGCATAATGTATTTCTGCACCGCCATAAATTAGTTCCAAACGCCCCATAATCCAAAGCCGATTGAGAAAGATTTCTAGGTCAATACCTTCTCTATTGATCCTCTCTCCAATTAAGTCTTCAATAGCACTGATTGAGAGAGAAGTTTGCCCATGTTCACGCACTACTAGAGTTAACAAAATCTGTAACCAAGCTTCGGCCATTGGATCCCCGGATAAATTATTTGACAAAGGTTCAGGTTCATCAATTGATTCTAGGAACTCTCTAATATATTCGATTTGAGGGGCAGTTCTAGAGGGCCCATCTAACTCCGATATCTTGGATTTAATATCTAAATCCCCTATTCTTCTGACTACAGCAGGGATACTACTTGGATCAGGAGGAGGTCCAGGTAATTTTTCATTTTCATCATGAGCCTCATCTAAATTATGTTCTCCGCCCATAGCAGGTTGAGACTCGGGCTCATTACCATCATCTAATCGGGCAGAGAGAGGTTGAATGAAACCGACTCTTCCTTGCAAGCCCAACTCCTGACGTATTGATTCAACTACACTTGATTCGCCTTCGATAATAATATCGATATCATTTTCTGGTGAGCGGAATCTAAATCTCACAGTCCCCCTCATCTGCATACTACCACTCCTAACATTACTTGCAGATAAGACATACGTTTCAATTCATTCTTTGGCAAGATTACGTAAAACTGTTTGTAAAATACCACCGTTCTTGTAGTAATCAACCTCTACTGGAGTATCTAAACGAATTACTGCTTCAAAATTTATCGATTCGCCATTAGTCTTGACAGCTTGAATATCAATTCTAGACAAAGGCACTAATTCTAAATCGGCAGGAATATTGAACCTCTCGGTTCCATCAAGCCCTAAAGAATCGGCATCATCTCCATCAATAAATGTCAAAGGAAGAACCCCCATACCAACAAGGTTTGAACGATGAATTCTTTCGAAAGAAGTAGCGATAACAGCCCTAACTCCGAGTAATAATGTTCCTTTGGCAGCCCAGTCTCTGCTACTTCCTGTTCCATATTGAGAACCTGCTAAGACCACTAAATCAGTTCCGTCAGATTGATATCTTTGACTTGCTTCAAACACAGAAATAACATCACCACTTGGGAAATGAGTTGTCCAACCACCTTCAGTTCCATTTGCAACTTGATTCTTAATACGAATATTAGCAAATGTACCTCTCATCATTACCTCATGATTTCCCCTTCGGCTACCAAAAGAGTTGAAGTCTTTCAATTCAACCCCGTTTTCAATAAGATATTTTCCTGCGGGACCATGATGAGGGAATGCTCCAGCAGGTGAGATATGGTCAGTAGTAACAGAATCACCAAGCTTCAATAAAACTCTGGCATTCTTAATTGGCTTAATTGGGTCTGGTTCGGCTTTTATTCCTTCAAAAAATGAAGGTAATCGTATGTAAGTTGATTTATCTTCCCAAGGATATAATGCCGATTCATCGGAAGGAATTGAATCCCACCTTGGTTCTTCTAAGATATCTGAATATCTATCTCTAAACATTTCGGGACTCAAAGAATTACGCAAGGTCTCACTAATTTCTTCATCAGAGGGCCATATATCGGAAAGCATTACTGGATCATCATCCGAGGTATATCCAATAGGATCATTGAACAGATCAATATCTAAAGTACCTGCTAAAGCATAAGCTACTACTAGTGGAGGACTTGCAAGATAATTTGCCTTAACCTTCTGATGAATACGCCCCTCAAAATTTCGATTACCTGAAAGTACACTTCCAACAATTAGATTTGCATCATCGATTGCTTTCTCAATATCTTCATCTAATGGTCCTGAATTACCAATACAAGTAGTGCATCCATAACCTACCACATTAAACCCTAAAGCTGCCAAATCCTCTGTCAATCCTGCGGCATCAAAATATTCAGTAACTACCCTACTTCCAGGGGCTAAACTAGGTCGAACCCAGGGTTTAATCTCCAATCCTTTCGATATCGCATTTCTAGCTAATAATCCTGCAGCCAACATTACACTAGGATTACTGGTGTTAGTACAACTAGTAATTGCGGCAATCACTACATCTCCGTGTTGAAGATTAACATTTCTACTAACAATGTGAGATGAATCGAGATTATTTTCAGAATCGATCCCATGTCCTTGGTGTCCTGAAGGAGAATTTAAACTTTCCAACCAATGTTCTTTCATTTCAGAAAGATTGACTCTATCTTGTGGCCTCTTCGGACCTGCCAAAGCGGGTTCAACCGTGCTTAAATCTAACTTGATTGATGAAGTAAATTTGGGAACAGGAGTTTTACTTGTATGAAATAAACCTTGAGCGGTCAAATATTTCTTGACATTTTCAATATGTGAAGGTTCTCTACCTGACAAATGCATGTAATCTAAAGTTGTTTGATCTACTGGAAAAAAACCACAAGTAGCACCATATTCTGGAGCCATATTGGCAATTGTTGCTCTATCAGGAAGACTCAAATTAGCCATTCCAGGTCCATAAAACTCTACAAATTTTGAAACCACTCCATGTTCTCTCAATAATTCTACAATTCTTAGAGTCATATCTGTTGCTGTCACTCCTGCACGTAGATTTCCGGTCAACTCAAATCCTACAACTTCCGGCAATAACATGTAAATTGGTTGGCCTAACATAACTGCTTCTGCTTCAATTCCACCAACACCCCATCCAAGAACGCCAAGGCCATTTATCATAGTAGTGTGAGAATCCGTTCCAACAAGAGAATCTGGTATCCATAAATTATTTTCTAAACGTGCAACACTAGCAATCCATTCAAGATTTACTTGGTGAACGATTCCTCTCCCTGGAGGGACTGCTCTGAAATTATCTAAATTCATTTGACCCCATTTTAAGAATTTATATCTCTCCATGTTTCGGTGGTATTCAATTTCTAAATTTTGTTCCCTCGCATTAGGGAATAATCCAGAAATATCAACCTGAACAGAATGGTCAATAACTAAATCAACTGGTACTTGAGGATTTACTTTCTCTGGATCCCCATTTAGATTCACCATTGCATCCCTTAATGCCGCGATGTCTACTACAGCAGGAACACCTGTAAAATCCTGTAATATAACCCTACTCGGGCTGAAAGGGATTTCCTCAGGCACCATTGTTGGAGTCCAAGAAGCAATGCGAATAACGTCCTCTTTAGTTACCAAGAAACCATCACATTTCCTGAGTGCTGATTCAAGTAGGATTCTGATTGAAAATGGCAGTTCATCTAATTTACATATGCCCTGTTCTTCGAGTGCCTTCAAAGACATAAAGAAGCCTGTATCTCCAGAATATGTGGTGAATCCAGACTTCGCAGAGAACAAATCATCAGCAACCATGTTCATACCGGCCATGATTAAGCACAAGAATATGCCTAACAATTAACTTCGTATTTACAGTTAAATCAAGATATATCTACAGAAAGTAGACGAACTTCATAGATTGGTCTGTCATTGTCGCCAGTTTCAACATCGCTAATCGCGGTTACTGAACTTAAACCACTTGAAACTTTACCGAAAACAGTATGCTGACCGTCTAGATGGGAGGGGGTACTGTCTTCAGGAACAATAAAGAATTGACTCCCTCCAGTATTTGGACTACTGGTTTTTGCCATTGAAATAACGCCTGGCTCATGAACCAGGCCATTATTTGCTTCGTCACCAACTGTCCAAGAGGTTCTATCACAATCACTAGAACTCGATTGAGCATTTCCATTACAATAACCATACCAATTGTAAGCATATCCTCCACTTCCTGTTCCAGTCTCAAAATCTCCACCTTGAATCATAAAACCATCTATAATTCTGTGGAAAATAGTTGATTTGTAATTATCATTTACAGAATGATCAATAAAATTCTCTACATGATCAGGAGCTTGTGCAGCGTACAAATCAATTACAATAGTTGCCGTAGTTCTACTTGATTCATCCATCCCATCAGGTACATACGATATCTGCATAGTTGCTTGTGAACCAGAAGTTACCTCCTCATCATTTAGAAAGTCTGCTAATACTTTGACAGAAGATAAAAGAAGAAGACAAACAACTAACATTACTACTAACCCCATAGGAGTTGGGCTGCCGTTATCCAATACTTGGAATGTAGAACCTGTAGATATTCCTTCTTGGTCCATAATTGAAATTAGCTTGCCCCTTTCTCGAAGAGTTTCTTTTGACTTAGGGTCAAGTTTTAGTGCATTGGAATAATTCTTGTATGCTTGTTTCAAATTTGTTCTTCTAGAAGATGGATCGGCATTGGCTTTTATGATGTAAAGATCTGCTGCAAATGAAAGAGTTTTGGCTCTCTGTACATCGTTCTCACAATTTTCCCAGGCAGCGGAACGTAGTACGCCTAGAGCTTTGTCTGGAGAGTCTTGACTTGCTATCGAATTCTTTGCTTCATCCCAAGCTCTTTGCAATTTTTCGGATACAGGCATGTGCCTCGGAAGACCACCTAATAAAAAACTACAACGGAACTAGTTTTGGTAAAAATTTCGGATTGGTGAACGGCAATACATAATACTAGTTCTCTACGGCAGTTGACTCACGCAAGCACCTCACGGGCTACGATACGAACGGAGAATGTTGAATAATGAGCCCGCGAATTAATGACTTCACAATAAACATAGCAACAGCAAATGGAACTGGTTCTCAATCAGCAAATCTGGTGATACTACACTCAATGTATGAAATGGGAGTTCCAGTAAGTGGAAAGAATTTATTTCCAAGTAACATCTCGGGTCTTCCAACTTGGTTTATAATCAGGGCTAGTGATGCAGGATATCAAGCACCTGGAGATTTTACTCACATACAAGTGATGATGAACAAAGATACATGGCAGAAAGACTTAGACAAACTCGACCCTGGCACAGTTATTATCTATAATCAAGATGCTAAATTACCTGTTGAAAGAGACGATTGTATTGTTCTTGGAATGCCCATGACGAAGATGGCAAGATCTATCAGTCCGAAAATGGCTAAACTAATGGCCAATATGTACTATGTAGGGGCACTGGCCCATATTCTAAATATTGAACATGAGGCAATTGAAAAGGCCATCTCTCAACAATTTGGAGGTAAAGAAAAGGCCATTGAATGGAATATGCAGGCCATTTCAGAAGGTAGAGAATATGCTAAGGAAAATTGGGATTATGAAACTGAATACTTAGTTGAAAAGAGAGAAAAAGATCCAAATACATTCCTTATTGAAGGTAATGAAGCAACTGCACTTGGGGCGATTTATGGTGGAATAAATATGCTTTCTTGGTATCCAATAACTCCATCTTCTTCTGTTGCAGAATCAATAATTGCATGGATTCCAAAACTCAGAGAAGGTGATGACGGAGGTACGACTTGTGCGGTAGTGCAAGCAGAAGACGAATTAGCAGCAGCTGGAATGGTTTTAGGAGCAGGATGGGCAGGAGGACGAGGTATGACTTGTACCAGTGGCCCAGGAATATCATTAATGTCTGAATTCATTGGTTTATTTTACTTCGCTGAAGTTCCTGGAGTCATCTGGGACGTAAATAGAGTAGGCCCTTCCACTGGACTACCAACAAGAACTCAACAAGGTGATTTATCGATGCTTTACGAGGCAAGTCATGGGGACACTCAACATATTGTTCTCATTCCCGGCACAGTAAACGAATGTTTTGAGTTTGGATGGAGAGCATTTGATTATGCAGACAGATTCCAAACTATGGTTTTTGGATTTGGAGATTTAGATTTAGGTATGAATAGGTGGAGCACTGAAGGTTTTGAGTATCCTGACAAACCAATGGATAGAGGGAAAGTAATCAGAAGTAAAGAGCAAATGGATGCAATTTCAAATTATGGCCGTTATAGAGATGTGGACGGCGACGGTATTGCATACCGAACATTGCCTGGAAGTGGGTTAGATCCGATATTATATCGAGGGACAGGGCATGATGAAGATGGAATATACTCTGAAGATCCTAAGGTATATCATGCAACTATGGAAAGATTGAGGAGGAAAATTGATGGAGCAAGAGATATTTTACCTGCACCTATAATTAGAGAGGAGAAAGAAAAGAGTATAGGAATTATCTTCTATGGATCTATGGAAAATACAATCGTAGAAATTGATGACATGCTAGAAGAAAACGGTTTATCCATTAGTACTTGTCGTGTTCGTGCATTACCCTATCATTCAGAAGTTCAATCATTCATAGAAAGACATGAAAAAATTATTGTTCTTGAAATTAATAGAGATGGCCAACTTTTCGGTATCCTGAGGAAAGAATTACCAGTGCATTTACTAAGTAAAATTCATAGTGTTGCATATAGCGATGGTCTACCTCCAAGAGCGAAGGTATATTCTGATATGATTATTGATACTTTAGATGAGGTGGAATTATGAGTATTATGAAACTAAATGTAATTGATTTAGAAAAATCTGAATATAAAGGTGGGAAGTCATCATTATGTCCCGGTTGTGGACATGATCAAATTTCAAATGTAATTATTCAAGCGGCATGGGAAAATGGGATAAGGCCCGAAGGGATAGCAAAAATGAGTGGTATAGGTTGTTCCTCTAAAACGCCTGCATATTTCCTAGGAAAGAGTCATGGATTCAATACAGTTCATGGAAGAATGCCATCAGTTACAACTGGTGCAAATATGGTAAATAAAAATCTTTCATTCCTAGCTGTTTCTGGAGATGGAGATACTGCTAGTATCGGAATTGGACAATTTATTCATGCGATAAGAAGGAATCTAGATATGGTATACATCATTGAAAATAATGGAGTATATGGATTAACTAAAGGACAATATAGTGCTACAGTCGAAAAAGGATCGAAGAAGAAAAAAGGAGCCATGAATGAACAGGCACCAATTGATTTGTGTGCAATGGCTGTTAATCTAGGATGTAGTTTCGTTGCAAGATCTTTCTCTGGAAGTAAAAAACAGTTAACTGCGTTGCTAAGAGCAGCAATGAGTCACAAAGGAATGGCAATAATTGATGTTATTTCACCATGTGTAACTTTTGCAAATAATGACGAGTCATACAAGTCATACAACTATGTTAAAGAAAATGATGAAATATTACACATAGTAGATTATATTCCTCATTTCTCACCAATTGAAGCGGTCGAGGTTCCCGCAGGAGAATTCAAAGAGATAAAATTATTTGATGGTTCTACTTTAAGACTAGAAACTGTAGGAAGTGAACATAATCCTAATGACCCAGTCGAAGCATTACGAGCAATTCATGAGGCAGATAGAGAAGGAAGGCATGTTACAGGCCTACTTTACTATAATCCAGATATGAAAACTGCAACTGAAACACTTGGATTAACAGATACTCCATTGATGGCTCTACCCGATTCTCAATTAAGACCTAGTGAAGAAAGTCTAGAACTATTAAATGCCGGTTTCAGAGGAAATTAATTGCGTTAGTTAACCAAGGTTTTCTTGAAATACATAGTACTTGTCCGAGTACTGTTAGTCCCTTAGTGTAGTGGTCCATCATGTGGGGTTCTGGATCCCACGACCCTGGTTCGAATCCGGGAGGGACTACCAAATCTCATTCATCATTCGATTGAGGGTTTCTTTCGAGCTATCGCTGCGGTGATTATCGAGATTAGATAAATGAACAATGATGGAGCAGGAAGAAGACCTTCACCATCTGAATTTATTGTAATCACTGATTCGTCAATTAATTCCTCAACCCATGTTGAGGAGTCGATTACTCTCTTTTGATAATGGATTGTCCATATTCCATCATCTACTAAACTTAAATTCTGAGTATTGACCGAAATTTCTGATTTATTTGTAGCATTAATTCCAAAGTTTTCAGAATGCCATAACAAGTTACCAATTGAGTCAGAATAATGGAAAGTAGCATTAGAGGTACTTGCATGACCTAGATTAGAAATATCTGCAACAATTTGATTACCTGTAATTTCGAAATTTTCAACTAATAGACGTGCACGCCAATACCAGATATTATGAATCAAATATTTCATAACATCTAATTCCTCATCTAATCTATCTGAAAGTGCTTCAACAGTGCCTAACAAAAATTGTTCATCGTCAGTCTCAAAAGTAAATGTTGGATAACCCATTACTCCATAACCATAATCACGACTAGTACCACAATTTGGATAGAGACCTTGATTTGCGTTTCTAATCGGTATTTCAGAAATATTCTCATTTACCTCGTCTCTAATATGGTGAAATAATTCCCAGTCTGATGGCTGTTCTGGCCATTTACCCCAAGGGTAAAGCATAATCCAAACTCCGGTATGCATTGTAACGTAGAGATCTGCATTTGGAACCACTTCATTCATGTAGATAGAATTTGCAAGAGTCTCTGATTCACTGAAAGCACCACTTCCTGGTTGTGTAGAATCGCAAGTATTCCAGTAATGATCGTAATTTCTATTCAAATCAACCTGATTTACATTCCATCTTGTGTCGAAGTCGTTACCATCAGCATTTAACATGATAAGAATATGTAATTCCGTATTTTGTAAGATTTCAATCACTTCCAAATCTCCATCACCCCAGCCTTCAATATAATATTCAGCAGTAAGGAAAGCCAACTCAGTACCTAGGTGTTCGTTTCCATGATGCCCTCCATCAATATAAGCCACTTCTTTTTCAGAACCATCTGGTTTTTTCTCTTGACTCCAGTCTGAAATCTGTAACATCCAAATCTCTCTACCTAACTCTGTTTTCCCAATAGAAAATAGAATTACGATTTCAGGATAATCATCCGCCCACTCATTCAAATCAAGAGTAAGTGTAGCATATGAATGGTACCAATGTTCCTGAATAATATCTGGCTGTCCAATCTGTGCAGTGACAATTGGAGATGCTGAAGTCACTAATAATGAAGTCAGAACTGCAACTACCCACAACCTGCCCATGCTTTGCTGTGGGGGTTATTACCTAGAATCATTTGCATCTGTATTTACCTAATTTTAAGTATAGTAAATTAATATCTAACTTGATTCACGATTACAAAAGTATATACAGAGAATTACTAATTGCCAATTATGATTGAGACAGTGGTACTGGTTCTGCAGGTTGCCATAGCCTTGGTAATCTTTGCAGTTTGGATATTAAGGCCAAATCTCAATACTAATTATCGCGCAGGAGATGCAAAGAATATTTTTGAAGAATTTGCAGTTTATGGATTGCCAAAATGGTCTGTTTATGCAGTTGGAGCGACAAAGTTATGTTTAGCTTCAATGTTAATTATTGGAATATGGTATACCCAATTAGTTCAATATGCTGTTATGGCAATGGGGATTTTAATGGCTGGTGCATTAATATGTCATCTCAAAACAAGAGGAGATCCTTTGAGTAGGGCAACCCCTGCATCACTTATGCTAGTAATGTGTGTCTTGGTGCTTTATTTTAGTTAATCAACACTATTCACCTTTCGAAAATGCAATTAGCTCATCAATAGGTAAATGATCGACGGTGTCTTTGCAATAATGTGCCTTAACAACTTTACCATTTTCATCAATTAAGACATCTACAGGTATTGTAGAAAGTTTTGAGATTGACATTGTTAACGGAATGTAGCCTCTGAAAATTGCTTCTAACATCGTTAATGGAGCTCTCATAGGAGCCAAAAGAACTCTAAGAAGGGATTTTTTCACATCATTATTTAGGAAGTTTTCATAGGTTTCATCTGCAACTACTGTGAATGGAGGGTTATGACGCCTCATACTTTTCTTTAATTCACCAATTTTAGCATCAAAAACACCAACCATAACAGTATCGTTATCAAATTCTTCCCAACGTTTTAAGATTCTATTAATTCTAATATTACAAAAAGGACAAGATGAAAATCTAAAGAAGGTTAAAATAATGCGTTTCCCCCTGAAATTTGACATATCAAATGAGGTCCCATCAATTGCGGGTAATATAAAATTTGGAGCATTGTCTCCAATCTTTAGTTGAGGCATGACATATGCTATTCAATAGAGGACATAAATGAGCAAGTTATTATTTTCACACTAGGTAGTAAAAAAACACTTTAGAAAAAAGTTATATCGAACGATAAAGAATCTCTGAAACCCAGCTAACCATTATGATAATCATGAACCAACCTAGAGCAATTCGGCCCCAAGGTCGAGATTCTTTTCTAGGAGGGAAAGGATCGATTCCTGCCTCTAATGCTGCAGCGATAATTTCCAACTCTTCTTCAATAGTTTCTGGTTTTTTCATATTATCACTCATGGTTCAATTGTGGGGTTCCATCCTGATACATATGATTCCTCAAGTGAAGAAAAATCATCAATGAAATCAGTAATATCGATTTTTAACGAGGCTTTATTTTCAATTATTCGATTGGGATTGCTTGATTTGGGTATTGTAATGCAACCAGTATCATAAACCCATTTTATTGCAGCCTGTGCAGGAGTACAGCCAATAGATTGTGCGATAGATGCTAGTAATGGATCATCTACTTTATGCCCTCTAGCTAATGGAGAGTATCCCATTGTAGTAACTCCAAATTCATCATTCACTTTCCTTAATTCGTTTCTCTGTAACCAAGGATGTACTTCAATTTGATTGACAGACGGTAGGATTGTAGCATATTCTAACATCGCCTCAAGGTGATTAATTCCATAATTTGAAACACCAATTGATTTAGTTAGTCCCAATCTTAAACATTCTTCCATAGCACTCCAAACATCTCCACGAACTGAAATATCTTCTGGAGGAGCATGTACTAGATATAGGTCAACATAATCAAGTCCGAGTCGCTGCAGACTTTCTCGACATTGAGAAATGGTTTCATCAAAACCTGTTGCATGGACTCTTCTGAGTTTTGTGACAATAAAGATCTCTTCTCTAGGTATTTTTGATTCTCTAATTGCTTCACCAACCGCTTTTTCATTTCCATATGCAGTAGCTGTATCAATTAATCGATAGCCGTGCTTTAATGCATGGATAATAGATGATTTACATTCATCATTATCCATCTGCCAAACTCCAAGACCGAATCTAGGCATCAAAATCTCGAAAAGTTTTGCACCATTCTCAGTATCTCTGTGACTGATCGGCAAGTAGTCAATCATGATTGTCGATTAGCCTGACAGACTTGAGTCATTCGACAGGCTGGTTTGAAATCATTAACCTCCTCGAGGTGGTATGGATGAATTACCCGAGGGTGTGGAATTACCTAGGGCCAATGTCGCAATTCCTAGACCTTCGGCTTCGATGATAGTAAGTAGAATGAATGAAAATATTGGAGAAATACTACTATGCCATAGAGTTTCAGAAGTACCTTCTTTTCCTGATTTCTGGGCATTTCCTGGAGGTGGCGTAAGTCGTACAGATAGAAAACTATCCGAGGAAAATCCGGACTGGCTAGCAAACACATATGATCCTGTAAATAGTATTACTTTGCTTAGAGAACTTGTCGAAGAAATAGGATTTTCTCCAGATGGAAGTGGTTCTCTAGAGTTAGTTGACGAAGAAATACAAGAAAAGATTTGTCAAGATAAAATGGAATGGGGCAATTATGTAAAAGAAGGGAAATTGAAAATTGGGAATTTTAGTCCGCAAATTATCGCTGTTAGGACAATGCCTCCATTTGCACCTGTTAGATTTACAAATACATTTCATCATCTTTCCATAGGTGACTCAAAAATTGAGCCAAGATTTCCGAAGGGGATTTCTGAATTTGATGAATATAAATGGTGGAATCCAGAACTTCTACTTCAGTCATGGCTAAGTAATGAAGTAAGATTGCCACCACCACAAGTAACTTTAGTTAGAGATATTTGTCAAGCAATAAAAGAAAATGGAGATTTGATATCTGCTTTTGATGAACTATCGAAAAGACCTTCTGAAGGATATCATATCTTGGAGTTTGCACCCGGCGTTGAATGCATACCATTACCCACTCAGACACTACCTCCGGCCACTCATACGAATTGCTATGTCCTAGGAGTTGCCGGTGGAGAGAGAGTAATCATAGATCCCGCTGCTAAAAGTGACGAGGCATTAGAAATACTATCTAGAAAGATAACTGAAATTATCTCAACTGGAAGTGAAATCAAAGCAACAATATTTACTCACAAGCATCAAGATCATATTGGCAACTTAGAAGAAATTAATAAATTGTATAAAGCGCCTATATGGGCTAGTAAAGAGACATTAGATACAATTACAATATTGGGAAATAATAAGTTATTGAAGGAGAATGATTCATTCATACTCAATGGAAATGGTTCGTCTGTATGTTGGAATGTGATTGAGACCCCTGGGCACTGTCCGGGACACATTTGTTTGGTTGGAGATGCCGGCATTATCAGTGGAGATAATGTAGCCGTTATAGGTACAATTCTTGTCCCCTCAGGTGACGGAGATATGAACGAATATATTGAAGGATTAAGAAGAATTAAGAATATTAATCCGCCTCTCTTATTCCCTGGACATGGTCCTTTCTCAGCCAATCCTGAAAAATTATTAGATCGCTATATTAGACATAGGAGTAATAGACATAAATTGGTACTTGAAGCCGTAAAGAATAATTTTACAGACTTAGAGTCAATTGCTAAAAAATCATATGAAGACACTCCAAAAGCTCATCCTAGACTGATGATTGATCAAACATTATCCCATCTTAAAGGGCATATTAAATCAGGAAAAATAGGCTTCAATAATGGCAAATATTCATTTAATGAATGATAATTAATAAAAATTACAGATAATATGAATAATTACTACTGTCAGCAATATATGTAGGCGTAATCATGAATGATGACAAATGGTGGCGGAAGAAGATCCGGCTAAATATCAAAAGGTGTTTGAATGGATAATCATTGGAAAGGAATACCAAATCTACCAAATTCAACCGGAGAGGAAAAGATCATCAGGGTTTCTGAGGATCTTTCTTTGAGAGTTTTTATTTGGAAACCTGTCAAAAAAACATCAAGTACTCCAATATTAATGGTTCCAGGTTGGGGGTCAGTCTTCGAAGGATGGAGGCCCTTAGTAACGGAATGGGTCCAAAAAAGGAAAATTATCTACATTGAAACTCGTGAAAAGGCCAGTGCCATATTTGATAATAAAATGAAACAAAAAGATTTCATTATCAGTAAATACATAGAAGATATAAGAGTCATAATCGAAAAGTTGCAATTAGAGAACGAATTGGATGAAGATTTCCATTTGTTTTCATCATCTTTAGCTTCCACTATTATTATTCATGGATTACAAGAGGGGGAAATATCAGGTAAGAGTTCTATTTTTCTAGCACCGAATCAAAAATTTAAATTTCCTTCATGGGCAAAAATTTTAATCAAATTACCATTACCTAAATTTACATTAAAATGGCTTATAAAAATTGCAATATGGGCAGTTGAAAGGAAAGTTGAAGAAGAAGGACAGAAGATTCGATATCGAAGAACACTACTTTCGCAGAACTATGAAAGAATGAGATACTCGGCTAGATATCTAATTGGATACTCATTGCCAGAAAGTTTGTCGAATATTGAAATACCATGTGCCATTCTAAGTGCTGAGTCTGATAAATTACATGGAATGAAGGATGTAGAGGTTATATCTAGAAGAATACCGAATGCGTGTATAATTACAATACCATCAAATCAATATGCACACCAAGCAGAAGCGCTCAAAGAAATCGAATCTTTCTACTCAGACATAGAATTGAATGGATAAACTAAAGCGATTGCCTGATGAAGGATGATGCTTACGGAACAGTGAGAGACATGCGTGAACAGGCTTCTTCATTTGACGTTGCACGAATTGTTCGTGAACTTTCATCAATGATTGGTGCTAGAGCACGTAAAGCATACCAACCACACTATGAACAGGTTGTAATACGACTCAATCCTAAAGGTTCACCATCATCTGATTTGGTTATTGTAAGTGGAAGAAGATTATATCTTTCACAGCGAGATAGGCCTATGCCATCACAACCTTCTCAATTTGCAATGGTATTGAGAAAACATCTGAATAACTCTAGACTAATCGAAGTTGAACAACTAGGATTCGATCGAATTGTTTCAATGACTTTTGAACATGGAAGTGGTAAATTGAAACTAATTATAGAATTATTTCGAGATGGAAATGTATTACTGCTAGATGAACAGGGGATAATAATTCAACCATTAACTCATGCGAAATATGCCAGTAGATCTCTAAAAAGAGGAGTGAAATACATCCCTCCACCTGCTGCAGTTGATCCAAGAGAAATTAATAGAGTAAAGTTAGACAAATTGCTCGATGAAAGTGATGATGATTTAATTAGAACACTGGCAGCAAGAGGGAACTTGGGTAGAATCTATGGTAGTGCAATATGTGCTTCAGCTGATTTGGAAGAAAATCTCAAAGCGAAGGATTTGAATTATGAACAGAGAGAAATTTTAGATGCTGCAATCATCAATCTACTGGAAGAATTAGCTAATAATAGCTCTAGTAGAATGTGGTTTGGAAATAAAGAAATGTTAGAAAAATGGAATGAAACAGCTGATTTGAAAGACAAAGATGAATTGTCAGGAGAAATAAAGGAGATTGCCCCCATAGATTTGAAATATTTAGATAGAGAATTATCAGTAGATATTCCTACTTTATGCTCAGGATATGATGCAGCTTTTGGTTCTCACGATGCTGCGGCATTTATCAGAAGAGAGGAAGAAAAACTAGTAAAAATTGGGCAAGATGAAGGTGAAAAGAAAGCAAAATTGGAGAGGAGAGCGGATCAACAAAGGAATGCCATTGAACGCTTTCTATCTCAAGCCGCAATAAATCAAGAATTAGGCAAGGCAATGCAAGATAATTGGCCTCATCTAGAAACTATAATGAGACAATTCAATGATGCTATTTCTAAACACACTTGGCAAGAAATATCAGAAAAAGTCAGAGAAATACAGTGGATTGATAGGTTAGATCCGAAAAAAGGAACTTTTGTTGTGTTTCTTCCAGATGAGGAAGGTGAACCTGGTGCAAGTGTCACTCTATATGCTGATAAAACTGTACATCAAAACGCACAAAGATACTTCCAAGATGCAAGAACTCTGAAAGATAAATCGCAAGGGGCCAAAAAAGCACTAGAAAATACAGAGAAAGAAAAATCAAAACAAGAAAAGAGAAGGAAAAAAGATGTTGCTGCTGGCAGAGTAAGAGGTATTCAGAGAAGTAAAAAATTCTGGTTTGAAAAATACAGATGGGCAATTCTTGAAGGAGGGCATATTATTGTTGGAGGAAGGGATGCGAGAGGAAATGACACAATAGTTAGGAAGCATCTAAATTCCAATGATTTGTATGTCCATGCGGATTTACACGGTGCTCCATCCTGTTCATTAAAATTAAAAGATGGTTTTACAATAATAGGTGATGTCTCTGAATTACAAAATGGAATTAAATCAATGCAAATTTCTCAAAATCTAGGTGAGGGTTTAGAAGATGCTAGAGATTTAGATGAGAATATAATTTCTCAAGCCGCTCAGATGGCTGTTTGCTGGTCCAGAGCTTGGGGCAGTGGAGGGGCTGCGGCAACCGCTTTTCATGTTCGGCCTAGTCAGGTATCAAAACAAACTGAAAGCGGTGAGTCTCTCGGAAGAGGAAGTTTCGTTGTTAGAGGACAAAGAACATGGCATAGAGATTTACATTTACAAATAGGGATGGGGATTGGGGTAATCAATGGCGTACCTCTGCCAGTTTGTGGAACTGTCGAAACAATATCAGAAATATTTGAGAAATGGATTAAAATAATGCCAGGGAGAGAGAAAAAGGAATCTATAGCGAATAAAATATCTAAGGCTACTGGCCTGATTCAGGATGATGTATTAGCCTCACTCCCACCTGGAGGATGTAGTATTGAAGATCATGGATTGATGAATAATTCTTAATATATTTTCAATGTTCATTCCATTCAGGAGCAGTTATAGCATACATTGCATGATCGATATATTTCTCATTTATTATCTCTCTATCTTTATTTATTCCCTCCAACCTCATACCTAAATTTTCAGCGACTTTCCTACTAGGAAGATTATTTATTCCAGCTTCTATAACAAATCTGTGGAGTTTATTATTTTCAATTAGATGATTAATTAAAGACCTACAACTATTGGCGATAATTCCGTTCCCAGATTTTTCTTGGGAAATCCAGTAACCAATACCACAGGAATTATTATTCCAATCTATCCAATTAAGACTTAAAGTCCCTATTGGATAGTTATTTTCGACTATTAACCATAGGCCTGAATCTCCCCGAATATGATTCTTACGAGATGTTGAAATAAAATTAATTTCATCCTGCAAAGAGGTTATGGAATCCACCCATGGAAGCCATTCTCTAAGATAGTCTCTATTTTTTTCAACTAATTGGAATAATATTTTAGCATCCTCGATTGATGGGATTTTTAATGAAATATACTCATCAACAGTAATCTCAGACGATAATACATACCCTAATTTTTTTTCATCATTAGAATAATTATGACTATCTTCCATAAAAATCCTAAGAACCATTAATATTTCAAACAATAGGGAAAATGAGAGAAATATGCTTCAAAATCCGAACGGCTCCAACAGTAATGATTCAAGAGTGAAACGCTATCGGACGAACATGGGTGGAGAGAATTGGACCTATGGAAATTATTTGCAATTGGACGAATTACTAAAGTTGCAAGGAGAAGATAGAGGCATTTCTTCTGATGAAATGCACTTCATCATAGTACACCAAACGTTTGAATTATGGTTTAAACAAATAATAAGAGAACTCTCAGAAGTCAGAAATATTCTATCTCAAGAACAGGTTCCTGAGAAAGATATTCCACAAGCAGTTGAAAGACTAGGTAGAACTACTGAAATTTTTAAATTAATGGCTACACAATGGTCGGTTATGGAAACATTGACTCCACAAGGTTTCCTTTCATTTAGAGATGGATTAGGATCAGCATCAGGTTTCGAATCTTTCCAAATGAGAAAATTCGAGATATTGCTTGGATTGAAAAATGAAGATAGAATGTTTGGGATGGATCCTATAGATACATTCAGAAAACTAGCAGAAAATAGTGTAAAAGACGCAGAGATTTTACAAGATTTAGAAGATGCTTTGGCAAAACCATCTTTGGAAGAATCATTAATGAAGTGGATTTCAAGAACACCAATTATGGGTTCAATTTATGGTTCCAAGAAAGATTCGGATTCTGTAGAAGATTATGTCAATAAACATTTATCAGCACATAAATCAATGGGAGAAGATGCCGCTAAGAGGATGTCAAGTTATGGTACATCTGATTTGGATAAGGCAGTTGAAAGATTTAATTCTGCCCATCAAAGTGCAATCTCATTCCTTGTACCAGGAGGAAAGATAAACAGAGCCAGGGCTAGCCTATTATTCATAGAATCATACAGAGAATTACCACTTTTAGCATGGCCGCGGAAATTAATTGATGCTATAGTTGAACTAGAAGAATCAATGGTTAAATGGAGACATTCGCATGCGAGAATGGTTGAGAGAATAATGGGAAGAAGAATAGGGACTGGGGGGACTAGTGGAGTAGATTATTTAGATAAAACATCCCAATATAGAGTCTTCAAAGACTTGTGGGCAATTAGAACAATTCTGGTTAAGTCGGATAAACGGCCAGAATTAATTAATCCAGATTTCTATGGATTTTATTCAGAAAAAGATGTGTGAAAACTAGTTTGTTCATCGCACTATTCAAGACCACAACCTCACTCGATGAGTTATGCCTAAGGCGGTGATATGTGGTTATGCACGTACACCTATTGGTAAATTTAGAGGAGCATTGTCCAATTATTCAGCAACTGAACTAGGATCTAAAGTTGTTCAAGAACTTTTGAAAAAAGTTAGAATAGATCCTGAAAGTGGCGTTATAGACCAAGTTTATATCGGTCAAGTATTACAAGCTGGCTCAGGACAAGCTCCAGCAAGACAAGTTGCTATTAATGCGGGATTACCATATTCAACTCCTTGCACTACAATCAACAAAGTTTGTGGATCTAGTTTGAAAGCTGTAATGATAGCTACAAGCGATATCGTCTCAGGACATGCAAATGTAATTATCGCTGGAGGGATTGAATCGATGAGTAATGCACCATACTTTGCTAAAGAAAAAATAAAAGGCGAAATGATTGATTCTGGCACTTTAGAGTCAATCATGATGCATGATGGTTTAACAGATGCTTTTGATGGAACTTCTATGGGGATGACTGGAGAAATAGTAGCAGAAGAATTCAATTTGTCAAGAGAACTTGCAGACGCATATGCAGTTAGATCCCATGCATTAGCTAATGCTGCATGGAATAATGGTTGGTTTGATAGTGAAATAATAGATATTGAAGATTTAGAAATAGATCAAGGCATCAGACCAGAAACAAATATCGAATCGCTAGCAAATCTGAAAACTGTATTCAAAAAAAATGGACAAGTAACTGCAGGAAACGCAAGTCAGGTCTCAGATGGTGCATCTGCAGTATTAGTATGTTCAGAAGAGTTTGCGAGGAAAAAAGGATTGCCAATACTTGCTGAAATTGTTGATTATACTACCTCAGGAGTTGAACCGAAAAGAGTGATGGTTGCCCCTATTACAGCTGTTGAGACACTTTTGGAAAGAAATAATCTAGATATTATGGAAATTGATATTTTAGAACATAATGAAGCATTCGCTGCGGCATCTGTTGCAGTACAAATGGCACTAAAAGTTCCAGAAGATCGATTCAATGTTCATGGAGGAGCCGTAGCAATTGGGCATCCACTAGGAGCAACAGGAACAAGGTGTCTAATGACTACAATCAATGCCCTAAATAGAACTGGGGGGAATAAAGGAATTGTCACAATCTGTCTAGGCGGAGGAAATGCCGTGGCAATGCTAATAGAAGCCAAATAAAGGTGAAAATTGTTCAATAATTGACAGAAATAACTGATTAAGTGAGTCAATGCCCTTATGTGGGGGTCGCTGGCCGTTCTGCATCATGGTCAAGCCTGCAAGAGCACATACCCGCTTCGAAAAAGCAAGAATTATTGGTGCGCGCGCACTTCAAATTAGTATGGGAGCACCTTTATTCGTCTCAGAAGATGAATTGAGAGAAGAGTTCTCAGGAGAATTAATTCAACTGTATGGGGTTGATGAAGCTAAAGAGAGGGTTGTTTTAGATCCAATGAAAATTGCAACTCTAGAATATCTAAAACATAGAATACCAATTGATGTCGAACCACATCTCGACGAATAAAACACAATTATATCTATGACTAATGGGTCGTGAGATAATGAGATTCGAAAGGGTCAGTGTAGAAAAACTGACTGCAATCATTGTAGGAGTCACAATTCTAGTGATTGCTGCTGGAGGAACAATTAGAATCTATGATGCCGGAGAATCGTGTCCAGATTGGCCTACATGCTTCGGAACTTGGGGATTTGATATTTCTGAGGAAGAACAAAGAGAATGGTTTGATGAAAATCCAAGTGAGATAGACTCTAGAGGGTCGAGCCATACTTATACTACCTTTGAAATATTCACTGAATGGATACATCGACTTTTAGCAGGAGCTATTTTAGGGCCTTTAGTAATTTTAAATTGGTTTATCATAAGGAAAGATGAAGAATTAACTAATGAAGTTAAATTGGCTTCATTGATATCCGTATTGCTGATAGGTTGGCAGGGTTTTCTAGGATATGTTACTGTAAGATTAGATAATTTACATTGGAGTGTTGCACTACATCTAGCATCTGCACTTCTATTTTTAATGTCATTAATTTGGATATGGTTGGCTACTGTAAGAGATAAAGAACAAATTCCCAAATGGATAGAATTTGATCCAATATTGGCTAAAAGATGGACTAATCGTATTGTATTATTATCATTTGGAACATTCTTGACTTTGTTCCTGGGAGTTTTTGTTTCAACAACACCTGGGGCAAATCAAGGATGTGGCGTTTCAGGATTCCCAGGATCTTGGCCATTATGTAATGATTCAATATATCAAAAGGTAGTGGATTTTGAGGCTCAATCTCAGATTCTACACAGATTATTAGTTAGTATCGTTGGGACAATTCTAGCAATCACTTGTTACATAATTTGGAAGGAAAATAAGGAAGGAGAATATGGAACATTATTATGTAAATGGATTTGGATTTCATCAACATTATACCTAATTAATATTGGATTAGGTGGATTATATGTGCTTTCTGCAAAATTAGAAAATTTTGAAATTGTATATTTTGAGTTATTATCTTTGATTCATCTTATGCTGGCATCACTAGTATTTGTAATGATTACAAGTATACTAATGACTATCAAAGTTATAACGCTGTACGAAAAAAATCATGTTGTGAATGATACTATTGCTCAATGACTTTCAAAGACTATTAGCAATAGGAGTGAATATGGGAGAGACAAGGGCACTCATTAATTCGCTCTTTTCTTTAACGAAACCAAGAGTGG
The DNA here is from genome assembly GCA_002504905.1 of Euryarchaeota archaeon UBA605. Classification (GTDB taxonomy): domain Archaea; phylum Thermoplasmatota; class Poseidoniia; order Poseidoniales; family Thalassarchaeaceae; genus MGIIb-O2. The sequence continues at coordinate 32,119 of DATY01000019.1, forward strand.
TTGTACTATTACAAATTACTGCAATGTGTGCAATTCTATGTCATGATTTAATCGAGGCTAATAAGATTGATAGAGAAACTATAGAAACAATGACTATTGTATTTATTGGAGGTTACCTGACCGCTGGAGGTGCTAATTGTATCAATATGTGGTATGACAGAGATATTGACCCAATTATGACTAGAACCTCAAAAAGACCTTTGTCGGTCGGAGAAATTAGTTCACAGAAAGCTCTTTTATTTGGGATTTCAATTTCAATTATTGGAACATTATGGCTATTGGAAATGGCTAATGAAGTTGCTGCCTTCTGGGCATTATTCAGCATTCTTTTCTATGTATTTATCTATACCATCTGGCTAAAAAGAACTAGTGTCCAAAATATTGTAATTGGAGGGATTGCTGGGTCAACTCCTCCAGTAATTGGTTGGGCAGCAGCAGAAGGTGAAATTGAATTAGTAATGAATTCAACTCGTAACTTTATAGATTCTATTGTGAATATTGGAGGATACATGCCTTGGTTCATGTTTCTACTAATATTCCTATGGACTCCACCACATTTCTGGGCTTTGGCGTTATACAGATCTGAAGAATATGAAAAGGTTGGAGTCCCGATGATGCCTAATGTTAAAGGAAAAGAAAGAACATTAGTTGAAATGAAGATTTATTCAGTATTATTGATTTTACTATCTTTGACAACCCCCCTAGCATTTCAAGAACAAGATAATTGGTTAGAAATTTCAGATATAGATGCAAATATGTCTCTGGCCATTATTAACAGTCTAATGTTGAGCATATGGTATGGAGTTACTGTTTGGAAAATAAATGTAAATGAAAATAATGATGAAAATAATAGAATGCCTACTGCTTCACATTCTTTTTTCATATCGCTAACATATCTAGCCATAATGTTCGTCATACTAGTATTGACAAGCAGTAATTTCATAATAAATGGAACAATACTAAGCACCATCTTAATTTTATACATAATTTTTAGAAATAAAGGAGTTAAGAAATAATTGTGTTTTCTTTCCCGATGGATTCAAGCACTAAACAGTTAGTTGCGGAACAGAAAAGGTGGTGGCCTGATGGATGAGAAGGACCTGATTTTTGATTGGAACGTTATTGACTATGAAATCAAAAGAGATTCATCAAATCATCCACATGAGGTATGGTTCGATGATGAAACTCTAAGGGACGGTTTGCAAAGTCCAAGTGCCAGAAATCCCACAATTAAACAAAAAATCGAACTAATTGATTTTATGGAAAAACTTGGGATTCAAAAAGTAGATTTAGGATTGCCAGGAGCTGGACCTTTTCATGTAAATCATATAGATTCTATGCTATCTCATATGACTGAAAATTCATTTGAATTGAGACCGGGGTGTGCAGTTAGAACTGTAGTTGATGATATTAGACCTTTAGTTGATTTACAGGCTAAACATGAAGTACAAATTCAGGCAAGTGCATTCCTAGGAACTAGTCCTATCAGGCAATATACTGAAGGTTGGGATATGGATAGAATATTATCAACTGCTGAAAAAGCAGTTACATTTGCAGTTGATAACGATATTCCGGTAATGTTTGTCACAGAAGATACAACTAGAAGTAAGCCCGAAGAAATAAAACAAGTTTATACCAGAGCAATCGAACTAGGTGCCGATAGGATTTGCGTTTGCGATACATGCGGACATGTAACCCCTAATGGAGTTAGAAAGTTGCTATCCTTTATCCAAAATGAAGTGATTCCAGACTCAGGAGTTAAACGTAGAGATATAGAAGTAAACTGGCATGGCCATCAAGATAGGGGTCTTGGGGTTGCAAATAATTTAGCAGCCGTTGAAGTAGGTGCAGATGTAATTCATGGAACCGCATTAGGAGTAGGGGAAAGAGCAGGTAATGCTCCTTTGGATCAAACATTAGTAAATCTGAGTTTAATGGGAATAATCAATAATGATTTGACTGCATTGAATGATTATATGCAAAAAGCACATGAATACATCGAAGTAGCCCTACCAAGAAACTATCCTGTATTTGGTAAAGATGCATTCGAGACAGGTACGGGAGTACATGCAAGTGCCGTAGTTAAGGCTATGAAAAAAGGAGAACATTGGCTTGCAGATAGAATCTATTCCGGAGTTCCTGCCCAAGATTATGGTCTAGAGCAAGTAATCAGAATTGGACACATGAGCGGCCGTTCAAACATAACATGGTGGCTTAGTAAAAATAATTATCAAATTACTGATGAACTAGTTGCTCATCTTTTTACAATCGCAAAACAACAACGTAGATTAATGGATGATGATGAAGTTCATCTAGCAATAAAGAATTGGCAAAAATAATGACTTATTGTTAATGCATGATTAACGAATACCTAAAACCCCTACTGACATGTCAGGGGTATGCGTTTGGCATTATTCGTAGTTTTTATTTTGCTTTCCGCACCAATTTCAGGCTTAGTTTCTGCTGATGATAGAAATCAAGAAGAATTATCATCAAATACACGAGAATTGATTATTCCTACTTATTCAATTGCAGTACAATTGGCATTTGAAAGGGTATCAGATTTAGAACAATATTCTACGGAAGAATTAGAGGATACTGGGCAATGGTTAGTTATCTCATCGAGTAACAAAGATGAACAAATGAAAATGATCCCAAAATCAGTCACTATAGAAAGCGCATCTCAATTACGAGGAGCATATATTTGGAATCTCGAATCGACATCAAATATAGTAGAAAAATTTGAAAAATTACTAGAAAATGGAGATATTGAGTCCTTTTCCCCCTTAATTAAGAAACAACAAGTAACACGTTCAATCCCTAATGATGAGGTATTTGACGATCAATGGCATCTGAGAAACACGGGGCAAACATCGGGAACATTTGGAGAAGATGCAAATGTCACTTCAGTTTGGAATTCTTATACAGGCAATGGGATTATAATCAGTGTAGTTGATGATGGCTTAGATAAAGATCATCCAGATATTTCACCCAATTATTCGCCTAATCATTCCTATGACTGGTGTAACAATGATGCAGACCCTACTCCGACCAGTAATAATGGACATGGAACTGCAGCTGGAGGAGTTGCTGCTGCTGCAGGAGATAACTCAATTCATGTAGCAGGTGCAGCCTATGACGCAACTCTTGCTGGTTCAACATTAATTGCATGTTGGGCAGGAGATTCTACAGAGGCTGATGCATTATCTTTCATGAACAATGAAACTCACATCTATACCAACTCTTGGGGACCTAGTGATAATGGACAAACATTGGACGCCCCTGGGCCATTGATGTTAGCAGCATTTGAAAATGATGCTTATGAAGGTAGAAATGGACTAGGAAATATCATTACATGGGCAGCAGGAAATGGCCTTACAAGTGATGATAATGCTAATTATGACGGTTGGGCAAATAGTAGATTTACTATTGCTGTTTCGGCAATTACTCATTATGGAGAACAGTCATACTATTCTGAGCCTGGAGCGAGTATCCTAGTGGCCGCCCATTCTAACGGAGACGGTGAAGGAATAACTACAACTGATATCCATGATGATCCAGATACAACATCAGATGATGCTGGCTATGATAATGGAAATGTGACAAATAGTTTTGGAGGAACTTCTAGTGCCACTCCTTTGGCTGCAGGTGTAATCGCTTTGATATTAGATGCGAATGAAAACCTAACCTGGAGAGATGTCCAGCATATATTGGTAAACAGTGCAAGAATGAATGACCCTACAGATTCAAGTTGGGGAATTAATGATGCTGGACATGATGTATCCCATAAGTATGGATTTGGGGCTGTAGATGCTGGAAGAGCGGTTTCGTTAGCAGAAAATTGGACAAATGTAGATGAGGAGGTGAATCTCACATTCGGACCGTATTTGCCATCATTTACAATCCCAACATCGACTAACTCATGGAGTGAATTTGATGTCCAAATTACTGATGATATTAGTTTAGAAAGTATAGATGTTGTAGTGGATATCGATCATTCCAACAGAGGTGATTTAGAGATAGTTTTGGAATCTCCAAATGGTACTCAATCATGGCTGGCTGAAGAGCATAACGATGGAGGTAATGATTATTCTAATTGGATGTTTAACACGGTGCATCACTGGGATGAAAGTAGTTTAGGAACCTGGAAATTAAAGATAAGAGATACCACTTCAGGCACATCTGGTACACTTAATTCATGGCAAATGATAATCCATGGCATGAATATAGATTTAGACTATGACGATGATGGTATTTCAAATGAGAATGAAACTTTAATTTGGGGAACAGACCCTTACAATGAAGATACTGATTCCGATGGATTGAATGATTATGATGAAATTTTTGTTTATTTTACAAATGCAACGATGTCAGATACTGATTTAGATGGTTTATCTGATTTAATTGAAATATCAGTTTATCAAACCGATCCAAACAGTCAAGATACTGATTCTGATGGGTTAAATGATGGCGCTGAAATTAATCTATGGCAGAGTAATCCGTTGATCTTTGATGCAGATGAAGATTCTGATTTTTATTATCACTTCAATGATTGTAATGATCAAGATGCAGAGATTAACCCTGGTAAACCGGAGAAATTAAATGGATTCGATGATAATTGTGATGATTTAATTGATGAAGGATTTAATTTTACAGATAGGGATAATGACGGGTTGAAAGATTGGCCAGAATATCATATTCATAACACTGACTATAGAAATGCAGATACCGACGGTGATGGATTAAATGACGGTTCGGAAGTTAACTTATACTCAGATTTAGGAGCAAATCCTTTAATCTTTGATGAAGATAATGACGGCGATACATGGTATTGGTTTGAGGACTGTGACGATAACAATATACTTAGATCACCTGGCTTACCTGAAGCTTTAGATTCGATTGACAATGACTGTGATGAAGAAATTGATGAAGATTTCATAGATTTAGATACTGATTCAGATGGCTTATCAGACTATGATGAGTATTATTTCATCTCAACTAATCCTAATGACGGCGATACAGATAAAGATGGATTACCGGACGGTATTGAAGTCAATACATACGCAGAATTGGGAGCTAACCCACTTGTATTTGACGAAGACAGTGATGGCGATGGTTGGTACTGGTTTCAGGACTGTGCAGACGACGACCCAGATGTTTCTCCTTCGTTAATTGAAATGTTAGATAAAAAAGATAACGATTGTGATGGAGAAATTGATGAAGATTTCTATACAATTGATTCTGACAATGATGGACTATCAGATTTCGAAGAATATCATAATATAACTTCTGATTATAATGATGAGGACACAGATGGAGATGGAATTAATGATGGAGTAGAAGTTTTAACTAAAATGTCTAATCCTCTGATATTTAACTATGATAATGATAATGACGAATACTATGATTTCGAGGATTGTGACGATTTAAATTCAGAAATCAATCCTAATTCGATTGAAATCTGGAATGGTTTAGATGATGATTGTAACGAATTAATTGATGATAATCTGAAAAGAGAGAATCTTGTTCTTGTAATTCCTCGTACTCAGGTTATCTATAATTGGGATGCTGTTAACGAGAGTTTAATTTTTGGCCTAAATAATATTCCATCACAGGTAAATACAGAAATATCCTGGCGCATAGGAGATTATGACTTATCAGAGAATCTCTCAAACCAAAATACAAGATTAGTCATTGATGAATTAGAATGTAGTAAGAATAAAGATAATCTAACTTTATTACTATGTACAAATGGAACGAGTAGACAACTAATTACTGCAACAATTGTTGATTCAGGAGTTTCCACTGAATTTATCTGGGAACTTGATATGATTGTTTGGATTCCACCCCCAACACTATTTGATAATTTAGTATCTTTCTTAACTAGTGGTTTGGGAATCTTATTATTATCTATGATTATGATGTCAATTCTATCTGCAGGCGTATTTGTTAATTACAGAATTAAGCAAAAGAGACTACTTGAAGAAGCCTATACTTCGTATAATATTCCTTCAAATAAAGTAGAATATGAATATTCATTTACAAAAACAGAATTACCTTCAGCACCAGATTTATCATTATTAGAAATGCAAAATAAGGCCTATGAAGAATCAATACCTAATCTACCCTCAACTATACCAATGTTAACTATACCGAGTAAAAAAATAGATGATGAAGTTGAATTATTAGATTTACCTTCAAGAATAATTGAAGAATAAGAATCATGATTCTTCAGGAGATGGATGTTCATTTTGCCCCCATTCAGCATCCGGACTTCCGCCTGACCATTCTCCTTCGATAGAAATATCTTCCACATCGTCATCTTCTCTCCATGGAGGTTCTCCGTCAGAACCGCTGATAATCAAACAACCTTCTTCATCCAGCCTTTTTTGTAGAGTTCTAATTCCTGATTTCATAGGTAACAAATGACCAATGGGGGTTCCTGCAGTCACGAATGGATGAGTAGCGGTACAAATCAATAAACCTCGATTTGGAGAATAGACATCATGACTAATCCCTGGTCTCTCAGGATCGGTAATTGTCGCGACAACTTCTCCTTCATCTACAAAACTACCAGCAGGTGCCAATATATCCAAAAGACCTCCTTGATCAGATCTAATCCAAACAGAACCGGACGCTAGAATCCTAAAATAAGGTCGATTAGGATAACCCGGAATCATTCGTAAACTCCTAAGAACATTTAGAATACCATAAATTGCTACTTGAACAGATTCTGGATCTGCTTCATTGGATCCACCGCCCTCATAAGTAATGCAACCAATACCAGATTTATTTGCAGCTCTTCTCAAAGATCCTTTTGGACCTTCATTATCTAGGATAGTTTCTATTCCAAATGACCTTGCTATTCGATTACTCTCAGGATGAGCTAGATTTGCTCTAATTTGAGGCATATTTGTCCTTCCAGGTGCCGCAGTATGAAGATCAATAACATGGTCAGAAGTTTGAATAATTGATTTCCATATACGATTAGCGATTCTAGAAGTTGTATTACTTTCACTGTTACCAGGAAAATTTCTATTTAGGTCGCGCCCATCAGGAAATTTTCGAGTTTGACGACGATATCCTGGGAGATTAATTATTGGAATTATTCTGATTGTTCCAGATAACATAGAAGGATCAATGTCTTCTCCTGAACCAATGAAGTTAGGCCCACATAGGTATGTTAATGCTAGAGGTCCGACAAGTTCATTTCCGTGTACTGCGCCCAAAATTGTAACTACTGGGCCCGGTCTCGAACCATGTATTATTGTTACTGGAATTGGCCAGGAGTCTCCAATTTCAACATCTAATAAGTTAAAATCAATTTTTCTTATACTACCTGGTTTTATTCTTTTACGATCGAATAGATGAGTTTTTGGCCCACTTTCTCTAGACCATTTCTTAGGTGAAGGTGATTTACGCTCAAATGCCTTTTCTATTTCTTTACGACGTTTTTTCGATAACTGATTAGCTACTTTGAGAGGCTTGTGCCGACGTCTATTTTTGCGTGGCGCTGGAGAATCTTTTCTAGCCATAGACGGCGATTCATTTTCTTCATCGGTAGCAGACAACGACTCTCGGAAGAGGTCCTTAAATTAAGATAGTCTGATGATTGATTTATGGAATAATTCAATTCCCTATACCCTTTGTGAGACAATATGGAACATCAACATGACATTTCTGTACAAGATCAATACGCGCCGAATAGTATCTGTTTCGGTTGCGGCCCCGCCAATGAAAAAGGATTACAAATTAAATCATTTAGAACGGAAAATGGGCTTAAGATGGAGTTTGAAACTAAGATTGAACACCAAGCATTTCCTGGGATAATTAACGGAGGAATAATTAGTACTCTACTCGATTGTCATGGCAATTGGGCAGCAACTATAGCCTTAATGGAACATAATAAAAATGAGATACCTCCGTGCACTGTAACTTCGACATTTAGTTTGAAACTGAAAAGACCAACTCCCTTGGATTCTAAATTAGAAATTACAGCTATTGTGAGCGAGTTAAATGATGATAGAGCATTGGTAAAGATGACTTTGGAGGCAAATGGGAAAATTTGTGCTACTGGAGAAGGATTATTTGTAGCAGTAAAAGAAGGGCATCCTGCTTATCACAGATGGAATTAACGACACGGCATCCTTTAGAACGGCCGATTATGAGAATGTTTGTGGCACACTCTAGCGGAGACTCGGAAAAGACCATCCAACATCTGGGATTGTCTCCTGATATAGTCAAATTTTTAAGAGAAAAATGGGGGATTAAAGAGCTATATCCTCCTCAACAAGATGCTTTGCCTCATGCACTAGATGGAAAAAATCTAATGTTAACTATTCCAACTGCCAGTGGAAAATCACTTGTTGCGCATTTGACTATAGCACACAGATTGAAGCATGATTTGATTAATCAAAAAGCTGTTTACGTAGTTCCTCTAAAGGCATTAGCTAGTGAGAAATATGATGAACTGAAAGAAATTGCCGATGTTGTAGGGCTAAAAGTAGCACTAGCCATAGGAGATAGGTCCGGAGAAATTAATTCAATTGAAGATTCAGACATTTTAATCTGTACAAGTGAGAGGTTAGACTCTTTATTGAGGAATAGATCAGATTTAATTTCAGATATTGGAATAATTGTTACTGATGAATTTCATTTATTACATGATCATTCTAGAGGCCCTACATTAGAAGTATTAATCTCTAGAATAAGGCATAAGAAACCCAATGCGCAGATAATTGCCCTTTCAGCAACAGTTGGTAACAGTGAAGAATTAGCAAAATGGTTAGATGCAGAATTGATTCAATCAGAATGGAGGCCAGTCAGTCTTCACTCTGGAACTTTAACTGGATTAGAGGTTAAAGTACACCGAATAGACGGAAAAGGTGGTGAAAAATTACCTAAACCAAGAATAATTAACGGAGAAAAAGAAAAAATCTTGCAATCGGCACTAGATGATACAATTGCCGAAGAAGGTCAATTACTAATTTTTGTTAATTCAAGGAAAAGTTCTCAAAAAGAATCCAGAGAATTATCCAAACATGTATTAAAACGTGTTAAAGATGAGCCTAAATTTGACAATGGAGATAGGTTTGTAAAATTAAATAAAATTGCAGAATCAATCAATCAAAATGAGGATTCCTCGCCTTTAGGAAAGAAATTATCTAACTCAATAAAAGGAGGTGTTGCCTTCCATCATGCAGGACTGAGTAATGGGCAGAGAAAAAAGGTGGAAGAATTGTTCAAAAATGGAGACATTTTTTGTATAGTTGCAACTCCAACTCTAGCTCAGGGAGTTAATTTACCTGCTAGAAGAGTAGTAATTAGAGATGTAAAAAGATGGAGTTCAGCCGCCAGTAGAAATATGCCAATGCCGATTATGGAAATAAAGCAGATGTTGGGAAGAGCTGGAAGACCAAAATATGACAAGAAAGGCGATGCTTGGATTGTCTCAAAGAATCAGGATGAGGAAATTAAAAATGTTGAACATTTTCTGCTAAGTGAACCGGAAAATGTAACCTCTAAATTAGCGAATCCAAACGCTATTACTGCAGAAGAAGATCCAGCATTATTAACCCATATTCTCTCATTAATTGCTACAAGTGATATGAATGATAGAGATGCTTTAGGTAAATTTTTTAGTAAAACATTCTTATCAACACATTTGGAATCAGAGGATCTAGAAAATCAAATTGATAGAGTAATAAAATGGCTTTCTGACAATGATATGATAATTAAGGAAGGAGAATCTGAAAGAGTAAAAAATAGGATTCTTAAAGAAATAGATAATGAAAATTCTGAAGATAATTGGGACGATGATATTCCTAGTTGGGCAGAATCAGCAAAAAATATCTCAGGAATTAGCATCAATAGGGAAAATCATAACGAGAAATTTGGTGCTATGCCAAGGAAGGGCCCTGCAATTTTTGGTTTTAAGAAAGCAAGTAATTATGAAGTCGAGGAAGTTGAAATTCCAGATCCACCTACAATGGTTTATTCCGCCACTTCTTTGGGATTAAGAGTCTCAAGACTGTATCTAAATCCAGTCTCAGGAAAGATACTCAAGGATGGATTATCTAATGCTATGGAAATCTTAACAGGTATTGATTTGGAAAGACAAATTTCACCCTTTAGTCTACTACACTTAGTCACATGTACGCCAGATTTCATACCATTATGGCCACAAAAGAAAGATCTAGAGAAAATACAAGATGCACTTTTTGGACATGAAAGAGAATTACTAATGCAAAGTGTAGATTTAGATGATGAAAGAAGAATGAAAGGGGCTCTAGTTTTACAATCATGGATAGAAGAAACAAGTATAAATGATCTAGAAACGGAATGGAATGTACAACCTGGAGACTTAAGAAGTAGGGTGGATTTAGCAGAATGGCTTCTTTATTCAACTAGAATAATTCTCATGGAAGATGAAGAATTATCAAGAATGGATAAAGAATCACATCGTGTACTATTTGAGGCGATAGATGAAACACATAGAAGAATGAGATATGGTTGTAAATCTGATCTTATTTCGTTGGTCTCTTTGAGAGGAATAGGTAGAGTTAGAGCCAGAGAGATGGTTGAGAAATTAGGTGTTTCAAATGTTAAAGATGTGGCATTGTTGACAGAAAATGATAAGATTAAACTCTCGGAACTAAGAGGTTGGAGTATGAAATTAGTAGATAGAATAGTCAAAAATGCGATACAATCTAAGCAAAGAACATGATGACTAGAATCATTATTGAATTATAGCCTCTCGCGTGTACAGTGATTCGAGACCAGATGCCCTGGTTCCCCGCATGGGGAATTAAGTTTGATAGTGAAATAATTGATTTCAAGGAAATTTTATCATCTTTCAATGAATTAAGACCTGATGAAAAATGGTTCTTATTGGCTTTCGAGGTTGCTGCCAGCGAAAAACATCTATGGACTGCCTGGTATTCAATGAAAAGAAATCAGAAAAAACAAATTATGGTTGCAAATAGTCCTGATGCGGAGTTTCTAAGAATTATTTCCGGAACTCACCAAGTTAGAATTGCATTTGAAAATGCAGGAATTAGAAATAATGATCATGCTGCATGGATTGTAAGGCTTCCAGAAATCGAAATTAGTGAAAATATTGACGAAAATTTAATCAATCGTGAGATTTATAATATTTATGAATTAGAAGCAAATAACCTAATTGAACGCATGAATGGTTCATTGATACCTCAAAGACCAAAACCTACATTGGAAGGACTAAAAAGAATAAAATACGAATATGAGATTAATGAAGAAAAGTCATTAGAGGAATGCTTTCTGCTGCATCTAATTTCATCAAATGTATAATCAAAAAGAAGTTTTTAGAGGGACAAACTGATATGCACGATACCTGAGCACGGAATGGGGATATCATGGCGAAATACTATGGCTACGGAAATTGCTCTAAATGTGGAATAATTTGTACCCCAGGAAACTATCTCGATTACAAAGGGAAAAGATACTGTACTGCTTGCTGGATTGAACAAGAGAATCCGGATCATCCGGATTTAGAGGCTATTAGACAAAAGGTCGAAAATGCAGTTTCTACTTGGAAACTTGCGAAATATTCTCGTGATGAGTATCACTTACCTGTTGGCCCAAAATCTATCAATAAGAGGTGATAATTTGTCATTTGTTCCAGATGATTTTGATGCTTCTTCATGGGAAAATATCGAGCCATATGTTTCTGATTTAATCAGCAGAAAATTAACTTGTTCAAGTTGTATTGAAAAATTAATTTCAGATTCTTCAAATCTTGCAGAGCATATTTCAGAGACTGGCGCATTACTTTACATAGGTATGACTTGCGATACAGAGAATGAAAAGAAAAAGAGTGATTTTTTACATTTTGTAGAAAATATTAGGCCTAAGCTCTCTGAATTTTCTGATAATTTGAATAGAAGAATCGCAGAGCATCCATCACTCACAGATTTACCAGAAAGGTATTCTTTAATGGTTAGAGGAATAATTTCTGATATTGAGATTTTTAGAACAGAAAATATTCCATTAGGAGTTGAACAAACTAAACTTGTGACAAAAGCTCAAGGAATTACTGGAGCAATGACTGTAGATTTTGAAGGAAAAGAAAGGACATTTCCTGAAATGAAGGTTTTCTTAGAATCAAATGATAGAGAAAAAAGAGAAAAGGCTTGGAAAAAGATGGTAAGTAGATGGATGAGGGATTCGGAAGAATTATCTGAAATATTCGATCAATTAATAAAAATCAGACACCAAATTGCTATTAATGCAGGATTTGATTCCTACACTAATTACATGTTCAGAGCCATGCATAGATTTGATTATTCAGTTGAAGATTGTTTAACTTTCCATGACTCAATTGAAAAGGTTTGTATGCCAATAATTAATGAAATTAATGAGAAAAGACGTATGGCTTTTGGTTTAGATAAGCTATCTCCATGGGATGTGAATGAAAAGTCTGGAAGTGGTCCAGATATTAATGGGAAAAAGCCTCTCAAACCATTTGAATCTGTAGAAGAGATGGTTTCAAAATTATCTCAATTATTCCATAATATGTCAAGAGATTTAGGAATAAAATTTGATAAATTAGTTGAGATGGATACGTTAGATTTGGAGACTAGGAAAGGTAAGGCACCGGGAGGATACCAATATTATCTGGAAAAAAGTCGAGTTCCTTTTATTTTCATGAATGCTGCTGGTTTACAGGGCGATTTAGAAACTATGATCCATGAATCAGGACATGCATTTCATTCACTTTACTGTGGTCACTTAGACTTAATCGATGAAAGAAACTATCCAATCGAATTTGCAGAAGTTGCATCAATGTCAATGGAATTACTAACTCAAGATGAGTGGGGAATATTTTACGAAAATAATGACGAAGTAAATAGAGCGAAAATCTCTCATTTAGAAGGTGTGGTATATTTGTTACCATGGATTGCTACAATAGATGCATTTCAACATTGGATATATGCTAATCCGAATCATACTAGAAGTGAAAGAATAGAACATTGGTTATCACTTAGAGAAAGATTTGGTTCAGATATGGATTGGGAAGGTAACGAAAGCTTCCGTGAATTATCTTGGCAACAACAAGGACATTTGTATGGGGTTCCATTCTATTATGTCGAATATGGCATCGCACAATTAGGAGCATTGCAGCTTTGGCAAACGCATAGAAGAAATCCTGAAAAGGCATTAAAAGACTATTCTAATGCTATGGAATTAGGGAATACAAAGACTTTACCTGATTTATTTGCAGCCGCAGAATTAGAACTTGGCTTCGATGAAAAACATCTCGGTTCACTAATTAAAGAAGTTAATATTGCAATGTCCGAAATGAAATAGTCGGACTAGCCGAGGTCTAAAATCAATCCTTTAGACCTTCGGCTGTCACGGTAAAGACCGCTTCTCCCTCTGGAAGATTAGGGCTATCGATTAGACGGGCTATTCGTCTACCTCCCTTTGATTTTCTCAGATAGAGACGGAATGTGCTTGCATGACCTACTATATGTCCTCCAATAGCTTTAGTTGGATCACCCCATAATGCCGCAGGATTAGACATTACTTGGTTTGTAACCAACACTAGAGCATTTTGAACATCTGATAGTTGTTTTAATTCTTTGAGGTGCTTATTCAATTTCTGTTGTCTTGATGCTAACATTCCTCTACCTACGAACTCTGCACGGAAATGACTTGTTAGAGAATCAACAATTACTAACTTTACATCAATTGATTTTGCCATTCTTTTAATTTCATCAACTAATAACATCTGATGAGCAGAGTTGTAAGCACGTGCTACATGAATTCTATCTAGAGCGTCCTGAGGATCCATACCTACTGCTTCTGCCATTTGTGCTATTCTTTCCGGCCTAAAGGTATCTTCAGTGTCAATATAAAATACTTCACCGTTTAATCCACCTTGAGATGTAGGAAGGATTGTATTTACAGCTAATTGATGCCCAATTTGAGTCTTGCCACTTCCAAATTCACCGAATACTTCACAGATTGATTGTGTTTCGAAACCGCCGCCCAGTAATTCATCCATTGCGGAAGTACCTGAGGTTAATTTTTGTACGGTTTTACGGCGTTCTAATAGTGCATTCCCACTTATGAAACCACCGATATTTGCTAACTTTTTTGCTGCTTGAATAATTTTCGACGATACTGCTTCACCCAATTCAGCCTGTTCGGCCAATTCCATGGGACTCATGACTGCTATTGCTAGCAGTTCTTCGAAACCCGCTTCCCTTAGTTTTTCTGCAGTAGCAGGACCTACCCCTGGAAGATCTTCTATAGTCATCTCCGGTTCATCTACATCTATTGTAATTTCATTTTCGTCCATATTCTCGCTAGCCGTTTTCTTCGTCATCATACCACCTGTTTACGTATATTGGGAATACTAAACAGTATATGAATAAACGAAGGACCCCTTGTATATTATTAAAGTGAAAAAAAGTATTTCAGCCTATCAGTTACCCTTTTTTTCACTTTCAGTTTATTTTCAGTTTTGGTATCGAGTGGTGGATTTGAACCACCGGTCTCCGGGTTATGAGCCCGACGAGATAACCTGACTACTCCAACTCGATAGTCTGCCCTGAGGCCTTACTTATTTGAAGACGTCTAGAAAGATTTTTGCACATTTACATATGATAACAGTCATGTGGTGTCAGTTAACCCGAGTATATTGGAGACGCTATGAAAGGTAGATTACTAGTACAAAACGCGATGATGGTTCTTCCTAATAGGATTGTCCAAGGTGATCTACGTGTCAGCAATGGCTTAATCAAAACTATAGCTCCTATGGGAGGCCTTCAACCTGAAATGGATGAAGTGATTATAGATGCTACTGGGCTACACTTATTGCCGGGTGCGATTGATCCTCATGTTCACTTTCGAGATCCGGGAAATCCAGAAAAAGAAGATCTAGAAAGTGGAAGTAGAGCAGCAGCAGCAGGAGGAATTACTTCATTTTTGGATATGCCGAATACATCTCCTAATGCAACTAATCGATTAGCCATAGAAGAAAAAATAAATCAAGCTCAGAAAAAGGCGGTTACTCACCATGGATTTTTCATTGGTGCTACGAATAACAATATTTCAGACCTACAAAATGTTGAAGGAATGGATGGAGTCTGTGGAATCAAAATTTTCATGGGAAGTAGTACAGGAGATTTACTGGTTCATGAACAAAAATATCTAGAAAATATATTTGCAAATACCGGAGGAATTATTGCCACTCATGCAGAAGATGAAAAAAGGTTACAATCAAGAATTTCAAAATATAAGCACCGAAAGGACATTGCAGCACATGCTGAATGTAGAGACATTGAATGCGCACTAATAGCTACAAAAAGAGCGTCTGCTTTAGCTAAGGATTATGATCATCGCTTACATATTGTTCATTTGACAAGTGGGAAAGAGGCAGATTGGTTGGCATCCAATAAAGGAGATTTAATCACTACAGAAGTTTGTACACAGCACCTTACTTTCAATCAAGATGATGTTGAAAAACTTGGAGTTCGAGCATTAATGAATCCCCCAATAAGATATACAGAAGACAGAGAAAAACTTTGGAATAGACTCAAGGATGGAACTATTGATTGCATCGTTACTGACCATGCTCCTCATACTTTAGAATCAAAATCAGTCGGATTTCCGAATGCCCCTGCTGGAATGCCCGGAGTAGAAACATCACTCCCTCTAATGCTTACACACGCTGTGGAAGGAAAGTGTTCAGTATCTGAAGTTGTAAAATGGATGTGCGCTGGTCCTGCCAAAGTTTACGGAATTAAAAATAAAGGACATCTTAAAGAAGGATATGATGGAGATTTAGCTCTAGTTGATTTAGAAAATCGTAGGATTATTCAAGACTCTGACACATGGACTAAAGTTGGTTGGACTCCATATCAAGGAATGGAACTAACAGGATGGCCGATGTATACAATTGTAGATGGTAATGTAGTTCATACACGTGACCCTGAAGGGCCCCTAAGAGGGAATTCTATTTCTCTCCCAGGTAGTAATGGTAGAGTCTTGGAGTTCAACAAAATTTAATTCCTACAGGTTTCACCTTCTGGACCATCTGACATGACCATCAGATTATGAATAAGTTGGTATATTGATTTACAATGTATTAGGAGAATTAGGAATTAATGTTATTGTTACCGGGTCTACCTCCTCAGATTCTTCATCATCCATGGCAGTCGATGTTTCAACGGCTACATCGCTTTCAGCGGAGCCGAGGCTTTGAGTGCCGGCTAAAAAAATCAGCGCAGCAAGTTGTATGTTCAATTCCTGATCCATCGATACTCATTTTGATGATACATACTTAATATAAATCACTATTTGAGTCATACTTGCATCAAGAGAGAAAATCGTTTAAAATTAGCATTATTCAATAATTTCTAATGAATAAGACGATTTTAAACCATTATTTATTAAATCAGCTAATTTTTACTTAGGTCTTTTAGAAAAATTATTACCATTAATATACTCATATTTCCTTAGTTCTGTGATATGATAAACTTGGTTAATTGTTTTGACATCTATAATCGTCGTGTTGAAGAAGTGATGCTCTTGTGTAGGGGTGAAAACTGATGAGCGAGTACCAGCGAAATGAAGATGAAGGTTCGGAAGAATTTGTTGAATCTATGTTGACTTCTGCCCGTTCAGTGATACGTACTTGCCTACAAATGAGGTCTTTCGAAACCATATTAATAGTTACAGATCCTGAAAGTTCGGTTATCGGGAGAGCATTGTATGAAGCTTCAGCAGAAGTAACTGACAGAACTCTAATGATGATGATGCCAACGTCTCATAAAAAAGGGAGTGAACCCCCAGATTATGTTGCTGAATTGATGAGAAAACAAGATGTTGTTATTCTCGCCACTAAAAGTTCGATGACACACACTAAAGCTAGAATAAATGCATCAAGAACTGGTAGAACAAGAATTATTTCTATGCCAGGCATTAGTGAGTTAATGTTTTCAACTGGTGGAATGACTGCAGATTACAACGCTCTACAAAAAGAATTGTCAGGACTGACATCATTGTTTAGGAGAAAAAGAGATGTGAAAGTAACTTCTCCAGCAGGTACTGATATCACGTTCAGTATTGGGGCAAAGTGGAGAACAGATGATAATGGAATTTGCAATAGGCCAGGACAAGTAATGAATTTACCGTCAGGAAGAGTTTTCGTATTTCCAAAAGAAGAAACAATGAACGGGAAAATAGTCATTGATGGTTCTTGGGAAGGAGCAATAGTTGATGAGCCAATTGTAATGGAAATTGAAAATGGAGTTGTTACTAATATATCTGAAAGCGGTTTCACTGAAGAAATAAACTCAACTTTTGATGAATTAAGTAAATCTTTGAATAAGAACAAAGCAGCAATAGTAAAAACAGTTGCAGAGTTTGGATTTGGAATGAATGCGAGAGCTAAAGTAATCGGAAATTTACTTGAAGATCAAGTAGTTCGTGGGGCTGCACACTTCATTCTGGGCGACAATTCGGCATATGGTGGTAAAAACAACATAGGTTTGCAAATGAGAGGAGTGATTTTGAAGCCAACAATTGAATTAAAAGATGTAGATTTAGTAAAGGACGGAAAAATAATTGCTCGTAGGAGCTGATAACAATGAGAGCTTTTCTTTGGTGTAATGGTGAAAAACCTGATAAAGAAATTATTTCTAATTTAGGAAATATTTCTCCACTGTTCGGAGTTGACGGTGGAGGAAATAAGGCTAAGTCATTTGGATTTGATGTTAAAGAAATATTAGGAGACTTAGACTCTGTTGTAAATGATGATCAGGTAACTAAAACAACTCTTCTTGAAAATCAAAATCTTAGTGATTTAACCAAGGCTATCAATGAATTAGAAAAAAGAGGATTCTCAGAATTTGATATCTTAGGAGTTGATGGAGGAGATACAGGGCACATATTAGGAATATGGGGTTCTTTAGCTGAGATCTCTGAAAACCTAGTAATCAGACTCCATCATCAAAACTCTACGACTTATAGAATTACTACCGAATTAAGAAACTTCAAAATAGATGTTGATAAAGATAGATTATTTTCAATATTTGCCCTTACAAAATGTCAAAATGTATGTGTCAAAGGTGCTGAATGGGAGATTTTCAATGAAGAGTTCGATTTATCGACTAAAGGCCTTCATAACAGAGGTTTGGGAAACACAATAACAATAAGTGTAGAAGGAATTCTAGTGCTAATTATTCAGAACTAATCATTCCTCTTCTGTATATGGAGTTGGGTTTTGAGAAAGTAACATTGCTATAGGCCTTGTACGAGGGTCACTCTCTAAAGCGATTTTCATAATTACCGCAAGTGGGACACCGAGTACTGCGCCCATCAAACCCCAAGCCCATCCCCAAAATGCAACTAGTATCAATAACACTATTGGAGACATATCAAGTCTCTGACCCGCTAATTGCGGCTCAACAAATGCACCCCAAGCCTGTTGATTAGCGATTAATAGAGCAATCATTAGTAGAGCCATGCCTGGCTCTAACAGAATCAATGCCAATATCCCAGGTGGAATCATAGAAATTAGAGCACCGATATAGGGTATGAAATCCAAAAAGAAAGTTATTGATGCCCAAAGAAACCACCCTGGTATATCTAGTTGATATAGGATTATTGCTGCAATTACAGCTTGTCCAAAAGCAACTGTTGCTCTAGTGATAACATAAGTATTGATTCCCTCACCCGAATTAGAAGCAATTTTTTTGAAACGACTGACTTCATCAGGATAGGCGGCTTTAATTCGATTAGGGAGAGTTTCTGCCTCAAGAATAATGAATAAAAGAAAAATAAATACAGTGGCTGCACTGGCGGTGAATCCTGCTATTGATCCTACGAAATCTGTAGCAAAAGTTGTAATTACATCAATACTGACCAGTTCGGTTAAACCTGACGTATCTATCTCGTAACCAAATATTTTTTGATTTTCAAGACGCGACATTTTTTCCGTAAAAGCTTCAGTAATCCTATCTTGTGTGTCTACTTGGGTAAATTCAGTCAAATTCCAATAAAGAATTTGAGAAGCGAAGAATACAAGCAGCCCGATTATGCTTAGTAATCCTCCATAGGCCAATAAAGGGTGTCCGAATCTTTGCTCTAACCAATTGGCTGGAGGTCTGATTAATAAGAAAAGTAAAGTTGCAATTACTAGTGGTTGAATTACCGCCTTAAGATGGATAATTGCCAATATAGATATTAATAAAATTACAAGTATATCGGAAACTGTACTTACTGGAATTCCCTTGAATGCCTTAGTAGATGCCATGTGTGTCCCCAACCCTCCGAAGACTTCTAACTGATGAAGGGTTTCCCGGTAATTACACAATTCGTTCATAAATTTCTATGAATTGATCTGCATCGATCTCATAAGTAAAATTCTCAAGAACTCTTTTACGGCCAGCATCGCCTTTCTCCTTGAGTGATTTTTTGTCACTGATTTCTTTTAAGATTGTTTCAGACATTGAATTTATATTTCCCATTTCAAAAAGTGCACCTACTTCTGAATCTACCATCTCAGGCAATGGTCCATGATTAACAGTTACAACTGGTGTACCAGAAGACATTGATTCTAGTGGGATCAATCCCTGTCCCTCATAATAAGAGGGGTAGACAGTTAAATCGGCATTTCTGAATAATTCTGCTAACTCTTCAAATGACATACCAGATTCAATATATACTGAGGACGATATACCAAGATTTTTTGCTTGATTGAGAAGACGTTTTCTTAGATGGCCTCGACCGACAATTACTAATCTAGAGTTAGGAAAATTAGATTTAACCTGCGCAAATGCCTTCAACAATGATCCATATCCTTTTCTAGCAGCTAAACGACCTACTGCAAGTAATAATATATCGTCTTCTGAGCATCCAAAACGACTTCTCAGATCTTTGTTGAAATTTACAATAGGAGTGAACATTTGAGTATCAACACCCCAATAAATTACTTCACAATCCCAATCTTTAGGAGGTGAATAGCGAGAAATGAAATCATTCTTAGTTGCTTCAGAATTTGCTACGCAAACATCTGAACCTAATAGTGCTTCATTTTCAAACCTAGCATATCTTCCAGACGTCAATAAAATTGCTAAATCGTTTGGGTTAGCCCATACGGCAGTTTCCTTCTGTTCTTTAGCGGTTAAGAGACCATCCTTTTCACCTAACCAAGAACCATGTAATGAAGATACTATTGGAGCCACATTTTTCTTACAATCAAGAAACTGTCTTCTACTCCATGAAATCATTGGGCAATGTAAATGAACAACATCTACTGGATTGGATTTATTTAATTTCTTTAGCGCTCGAAGAGCAGAACGGCCGTAGGATCTGGTAAATTCCATTGGTATCCTAAGCCATCCAACTGAAATAATTTCAACTCCAGAAACAGATGGTGAATTATTTCCTGCACCATTTCTTGTGATTATGGTAACACTATGGCCTCGTGAAGCTAATGCAGAAGAAAGATGGAAAACGGTTGACCCCATACCTCCCCAACGAGGTGGATATTCAGCGGACAACATCGCGATGTGCATACACTATCGTGCCTGCGTCGAGTTCACCTGTTTTCAAGAGATTGGATACAGGACAGATAACAGTTTGATTCAAATCATGTATTAGTGTCGCAGATATGAGAATATGTCAGATACACTACCCGTCCACGTTACAGTAGTAATACCTACAAGAAATGAAGAGGCTGCAATAGTTGATACTATTCGTTCAATACCTAAAGGAGATTGGTGTGAAAAAATTGACTTCTTAATAATAGATGGAAACTCAACTGATAGAACAAGAGAGTTAGCCGAAGAAGAGGGAGCAGATGTCTATTTAGAGCCTAGAAAAGGATATGGAAGAGCATATAAGACAGGTTTTGCAATGGCACCCGGAGAGATTATTGTAACAATGGATGCAGATTGCACATATCCAGGAGAAGAAGTACCTGCTCTTGTCAAAAAACTAATTGATGACGACTTACAGTGGATTACTTGCGATAGACTAAGACGAGCTGAAGAAGGTTCAATGCCAGGATTACATGGGTTTGGAAACTGGGTTCTATCAAAAACGGCTTCAATTCTATACTGGTATGGCATTCATGATTCTCAAAGTGGGATGTGGGTATTCAGAAAGTCGATCTTTGAAGATGATAGGGTTAGGCCAAAACATGATGGAATGCCACTATCTCAAGAATTTAAAATTAGAGCAAGGAGATACTTAGGTAAGAAGAAAACTGCTGAAGTCAGTGTTCCATATAGGCCACGTGTTGGAGAGGCTGAAATTAATACATGGGGCGATGGATTACTAAATCTAAGATTCTTATTTACACACAGATTAGGTTTGACTCAACAAAAAACACCTTGGGGACCTGAATAATTATTCATTGAATTCATCATCTAATTCTCTAGGATCGAAAGTTGACCATGATTCTATCATCTCTAAATCCTTAGCTAATTCTTTACGGCGTTGAGCTGTGTAAAATATTCCTAAAATTATTGAGATAGTTAATAATATCAATAATAGAGGAAGTCCCCCTGAAAATAACCAAGATACAAGATTATTATCTTCATCTGATTCAATTGGTAATAATTCGATTAAGACGGGGCTAACAATCTCACCATCAATTGCCCAGACTTCTACTTTTGCTGTACCTCCATCATCAACTAGTAAAGCTGTCTGTAAGGACCAGATATTATCTCCGGCAATTAAATCTCCTTCTGAACCATCATCTCTTAATTCAAACTCTCTGTCAATTTCCCCAGCTTTAAATTTAAAGAATAACATTTCAGTAGTTCCATCTAGATCATCTAATTTAACTGTAACAAAAATAGGATTTACTTCATTAAAAACTAATGAATTTGGAGAAATTTTCAATTCTGATAAGACTGGAGAGCTGGCCCCTATAGTCAGATTAATTGAGATTGAATCAGATGCTCCTCTAGAATCAGTGACAATTAGATTAATTCTCACAGGACCGGGGGGGAAATATACCGAAACTTGTTCCTTATCTCCAATTGATGTACCGTCACCAAGACTCCACTCATACAATATAATGTCATAATCATAATCGAAAGATGGAGATGCATTGAGAATAATTTCTCTACCAGGAGGGATATATTGGCCATCATTAAAATCTCTAATTCCGGCAACTGGAGAAGTTTCAAGAACATTTAGAACCTGTTCAAAAATAGAAATCTTACCAGTAGAATCGGTTAGAATAAATGTAAGTAAATGATTACCTGCTGGTATGTAATCATTATACCAATAATCAATTGTTTTATTCTCAAGAATTGGAGATTCTATCAAATCTGAAAAAATAGATACTATGAAATCATCTCCATCTGGATCGAAGGAGTCTCGGAAATCAAAAAGTACTGGTAAATTTGAATAGACATCAATATCATCTTCTGGTGAAGTCACAATAAGTACAGGAGCTGCTTCTTCAACAGTAACCGTAATTGAATATTCTGCATTTCCTCCGTCTCCATCATCTATAATTAATGAAATCTCATGATTTCCTGCAGGCAGTCTTGCTTCAAATTTCCATTCAGAACCTATTGGTTCAGAAATTAAGTTACTCTGCCATAAAACACTAACTAAATCTTTGCTAGAATCGGAAAAATGGTTACAAATTAAGCCTGTACTATTGTCTAAGTCTGTACATGCAATATCCCAATCTCCCGAACCAGATGCATCAAATGGAATTAGATTTCCTGAATCTGTCAAATATTCATCATTAGGGAAGGAAATTAGTGCTACTGGAGGGGAGTTTTCCACCGAAATGATTGATTCTGAGGAGGTCCATCTACCAGCATGATTTGGAATATCGTCACTAGCGTACATGGTAATCAAATGGGTCCCCTTTGATAATGTCCCAGACCATTCAATTGAATCATCAGGAGTAAGGCCTGTGTGAATTAAACCATCAATATCACTCCAAAACTCGAATTTAATTTCATCACCTTCAGGATCAAATGTCGCAGTTCCATCTAAGCTAAGAATATCTTGTGACTTCAAACCAGTCCTAACTATTTCAAAGGAAGCAGTAGGGAGTTCATTGAATAATTCTACATTGAATGTCCATGTAACTGGTGAATGAATACCATCAGTTGCATATACGGTTACAGAGAACTGATTTGGCGCAGAGGAGAAAGTTTTGTTAATCTGACCGGGACAGTCTGAAAGATATGTATCATTTTGTTCATAAGATGCCTTTATCCAACAACTTAATTCATCATTTTCTGGATCTGAGGTGCCCGTTAAATCAATATTTACGGAAGCTGTTTTTCCAAGATAAAGTGTACCCCAAGCAGAAATGTCAGGTGTTGTGTCTACAGTGAGTAAAGGAGGGCTATTTGTTAATTCAATAGTACGAGTTTCGAGTGCACAGTTATTAGAAGTATCACATACCTCCAGAGTTATCTGATGTATTCCATCGGAAATACATTGAATATTTCCATTAGCTATAATTACAGAATCATTAGAATTAATTGATTCACAAGATCCTGTAATTTCACCATCAATACTGCTGGTCCATCTAAATGAAATTAATTCATTATCTAAATCCCATGAAGCGCTAGCATCAAAGATAACTTCTGAACCACTTGCAAATACTTCATCATCAAAGGGTTGATTCCAGACGATAATAGGTGGCTGATTAGAAATTTCTAAGATACATGTCACAGAGATATCATTATTCAATTCAAATGAGTTGGAATCATTATGTATAGAATCATAGTCACATCCAGTATATACATTGTTCACATTAGACCAATTGTTAATTGGAGTCCATCTTTTACTAACAAATGGCCCCAAAACATCAATTCCTTCATATGGTAATGTGGTGGAATAATCTGATTCAAATTGATCAAAAGATAAATTTACAGATGAATATGGAATATGATTCAAGTATTGATTTAATACATGTACCTCAACATTCCACATTATATCTAATATACTGTCATTTGATGTAAATTCAATATTTTCTATTTCATCACTAGTTATTGAAGAAGAAATCCATCTAAGATGACTAGTTGTTTCAAAATCAAATTGTACGCCATTACTTTCCCATGAAGAGAAACTCAAAGATGAAGGAGCTATGCTGTTGGAAATATTCACCACGCTATTCTTAAGACTGGTTGGAGCATTTGATAAATCTAAATTAATACCCTCTAATTGTGTATGATCTACTAATTGCCAAGCGAATGTATCTCCAACCATACATTCTGGATCTTGGGAGATATAGGAATCATTAATGTAAGAAATTAAATCGCCTTTTGCCGACCAATAAAAACCACAACCTCCAGTAGACAGATACAAAGAATTAATTTCTGCATCAACATTCTTTAATTTCATAGTAATCCAACTATCACCACCATCACAACTACCATCTGTAGGTGTAATATTACATGCCTGTTCAATCGTAATATTATTCAAAATTACTTTCCCATGATGAGAAACTCCTTGATTATCAATATCTAATGAGGGGAATTTTGTTGAATTCCGTATTGTTAGATCTATTAGTTGTAAATCAATACTATCTCTGACTGTAACGCCCCATTCATCATTGAAACTAGAACACATATAGCAAGAAACGTTCTTACCTCCACTTACTACATCATTGGATTCCTCGAAATAGAATCCTGAACCTAAACTTGATGATAGGCTATTAATCCCATTTCCCGAAGTAACAATATATTCCAACTCAACATTACTAGAATCTTTAACAGATATTCCATGACCAGTATTATTAAAACTTTGAACAGCGTTTACATCTGGATGAAATTCTCTGAAATCAACCCCGCTAGCGCCATTATCAGAGATATTCCAGTTAGTCCCTTGGACCCCACCCTTCCATAGTAAAACACCCGACCCTGAAGAATTCCTAACAACTAAATTATTCAAAGTTGGAGGTCCTGAAGTTCCCCAATTTGATGAGCGCCAGAATAGTCCAGCTCTATCGTTAAAAGGTACTGAAAATCCATTTTCTCCATTGTCTAATAATGTTAGATTATTCACAATCATAGATGAATCAATCATATATGCTCTAAATCCAACTACAGGATTATTCTCAATTAATGCACCTTCAATTCTTATTCCACTGGTATTTACATCTAGTGCTGCAATACCAAGTCCTGGAGTCTTTGCATCAACCCCTCCTGTACCTCTAATTACTAAATTAGTAAAAACTGCATTCATTGGAAGATTAGAAAATTGGCTATGATTATATTGTTCTACCATAACGCCGCGATACTGGCTATCTTCAACTACAACATTAGAGAATGTGGGTCTTGTATTCCATCCCTGTGTAATGTGTCTAACATAAATTCCATTATCTGAACGCGAAATACTGGAATCAGTAATCAAAGGTAATGAGTCTTCAACCCAAATTCCTGCAGCTATTGACGTAGTAGCTCCACTAATATTACTGACATGAAGATTACTAATAATACCACCAGAATTACCCCAATAATTCAAACCACGAGTTACTAAATCATTGATAATTGCTCCATTCACAATGGGACTTGATGATGCACCAACTGATAGACCGATACCTTTTCTCCAATTTGTATTTAGAGGAATATCTTGACCTCCTCCCTCAATTATTAAATCATTAATTCTAGGAGATGCAGAATCGAAAATATCTATTGCAACTAAATCCGCATTTTCAACTCTTAAATTATTCAGTATGGGATTACTACCATAAATAGTAACTCCATATTCAGAATTTCTGATAGTTAGATTATCTATCTTTGATCCCAGACCATTACTAGACGAGTTGAAAATTAATCCATCATGATTACCCATAATAGAATTAAGAATCACTGGCGAGGATGAAGTACCTTGGACAGTCATTCTACCTGCAACTAGAATGTCTTTATCGTCTCCTAAATTGATCTGAGTACCCGCCTCTACAATCAATATTTCTCCACTTTCTACAGTGTAACCATCAACCAAATTTACCGTACCATTCCAAACAGTTGTTGATTTAGAAGATGCTAAAGTAATCATTGGAGAGAAGAAAACAGAAGACAATAAGAGAATGGAGACCAGGAAAATTGCACGCCTAGAACCATGAGAATGGGGGGCAAGCATGGACTAACGGCAGTGCAACAACATATATCTGTGGTGGACAAATGGGTCTAAAGATAGGATATAGAAAACGAGTCATAATAAAGCGTAATACAGCGCATAATGACGAGGATTAGGATGAGTACTGCTTTTGTGTTGTTCAAATGTGAACCACAAAGAGAATTAGAAGTTTATCTTGCACTATTAGAAATTGACAGTGTAAGCGAGACTCATGTTGCTTATGGCGAATATGATCTTGTAGCAAGAATAGATTTTGATGACGAAAAAGAAATGGCAAACACTTTGATTGGCAATATGCGTTCAATTCCGGGTGTTCAAAAGACTGAAACCTTGATAGCAGTGGAGGCATGAAATTGGCTGTTGGATTCATTCTAATTACAACAGAACCAGGTTCTGAGATTTGGGTTAGAGAAGAAGTAAGTAAAATTGACTGTGTGAAAGGTCAATGGATAGTTTTTGGTAATCATGATCTATTTGTCAAGGTTGAAGCGGAAAATGAGTTTGAATTAACTAAATGTATTGTACAAGAAATTCGTTCAGTTGAAGGAATTTTTGAAACAAGGACGTTAATTGGTGCTGAAATTTAGCTATATTGATTTAGTAAGTTTTTCCAATAATTCATTTGCAGCTTGATTACATTCCGCTGCACGGAAACGGTGTATTGCTTCTTGCCAATATGATAAACGATTTGACTGATTAATTACTCCTCTCCAATACCAACATTGAGCACTCATCCTTCGATACGCTGCTAAATCTTCTCTCAATGGAACTTGAAATAATTTTTCATGAGTTTCTAATAACCAATCTGGGAAATCTGGTTTTGTCACTTCTAGTGCAGAATGAATCATACTAATTTTCTTTAATTCGTCTGAGCAGTCTTCGATAAAAGAATGTACCGATTCTAATGTTAAATTCAATAACTCAGGAGTATTCGAGATTGCTAATCTAGCCCTTAAGTCAAGCATCAATAGATGTTCTTCATTATGAGAAAGTATAGTCTCTAACTCTGATCTTGATTGTGACGCCAGAGTCATATCTGAAATTTCCAAAGCGATTGAATTTTTCAATAGATTTATCGCTAGTTCAGCAGTAAAACGGTCAGTATCTGATAAATCTTGGAAATCTAAATTATAAATTTCCATAAGAATTTCTTTTGCTAATGAATTATTGATTTTTCTAGAAATTCTATCATCAAATTTTCTAACCAACATAGAAATCTTGAATCTAATCTTTTCTGCGGCAGATAATAATGACAAACAAGAATTTTCTAATTCACTTGCAGAATTAATATCGCCATTTATTCTGAGTAGTCTGGCTGTACGGAGCATCTTTTGAGGACTATCTTCAATCATAGAAAGATGATTCTCAATAATCTCATATTCAGCTCTTTCAAATGCAATATCAACTGCTTTGAAACGGAAAATCTCATCATCCTCAAATTTAATTGCATCCTCTATTAGTAATGCAGCAGTAGCACTATTTTCTTTTGAAATATTCGAAATTTTATCTATTAAAGTATTTTTTTCAAAATCATTAGAATTAATTTTATGATATGTTTCAATCCAAAGAGCCTTGTTTCCATCTATTTCTGACCAGAAATTTGCTGCTTTCTTATGCATATCTTTTCTCTCAGTTTCACTCCACAAAGAACGACGAACATTTCTAATTAAATGGTGGGGTTCAGATTTTCTTTGAAACCATCTTAAAATCGCTGAATCATCTAATTCACCTATCCCATCAGAATCAAAAATTTCATTTTCTTCCAGAGGTATAGGGCTCAAACTTAATTCATCTAAAGTAGAAAGAGCATCTTCAGTTAATTTACTAATTACATTAGATTCTACAAAATTCTGTACGGCTTCGACTTCAGCGGGTAATTCACTCTCTGGACTCCAGAGATTTAACGCGAGAGGGTGCCCCCCTAATGCTGTAACAATCTCTGATGCTTTTTCTTGATCTATTTCTTTTGGAAGAAGGTTCTTAGCATCATTTTCATCCAGTCCTAACAGGCGATATTCAGAAAATCCATCTAAATTGCTAAAAGGATTTGGTGAACGAACTATTACTAATACCGAAGCTTTACTATCTTGTAGGTCAGTAAGTAGCTTTCCAATTCCCTCAATATGTCTAGAATGAACTTCTTGAAGTTCGTCAATAATCAATAAATTTTTGTTTTTACCACATAATGTCACTAAAGCAGAAATATCACGTAAAGATTTTTTCTCAGTCCACTGGAGAGCAATTTCCGATATATCCGTATTTGAATAACATGTTGCCCACCTTACCGTCCATCCCAGATCAATTATTTCAGGGACTAGGTTTCTTACAAGACTAGTTTTACCTATTCCAGGTAGACCGCTCAAAAAAATACTATTTCCGTCAATAATTAATTTATTTAAATTATTTTTGTCAATTTCCCTTCCAAATATTCCAGATAATTCAGGAATCTGACCAAAGTATTTACCAGATTTTATTGAAGAAATGTTTTCAAAAGTACTAGTTTTTTCTCTTCCAATAGAAGTAATATGTACCACTTTTCTTTTTCTTGAACCTCCCCCTATTACATGAGCGACACGAGTAAAAACAAGACCTTCTTCTTCAAGTCTAGATAGTGGTTTATGTAATGATGAACGAACTAGTCCTAGAGAGTCTGCAAGACCGGGTAATGAAAGTCCTCTAGGCACATCCCAACTACTTTCTATTTCCTCACCAAACTCTGAAAGTCGGGAAAGAATGGCTCTCTCAGTGTCGCTGAGCATGACACTCGAGTATGTCTAGGGTTCATGGGTATTCACCTATCCCGTTCATACTGTTATGGCACTCGAGGGTAGTCAAATTGATTTTCCGAATAAGCCCGGAGTGTATCTTTTCAAGCAGAAAAATGAACGTGTATTATATGTTGGCAAGGCTAATAATCTGAAAGAAAGGGTAAAATCTTATTTCTCAAAAAATCCTGATAGGAAGATGATCCCGCAACTAGTTTTAAATTCTGAGAAGGTAGATTTTATTGTAACTCAGAATCCTAATGAAGCACTGGTTCTCGAAAGAGAATTGATTCGTAAGCATAAACCAAAATATAATTCCAGATTGAAAGATGATAAATCATATCCATTTATTTCTCTTACAAATGAAGAGTATCCAAGAATTCTCTACACTAGATTTCCTGCAGAAAATGATAAACGTTGGGGACCTTTTCCCGATGCAGGTGCTGCAAAAAGAGTAATTCAACTTTTAAGGAGACAATTTGGAATTAGAGATAAAGATTGTAACGGAAAGGATGGGTGCTTCGCACAGCATATTGGACTCTGTAAAGGGCCATGTATTAATCCGGAAGGTTACTCTGAAGTTGTGAAAATGGTTACAAGCGTTTTAGATGGAAATGCAGGTAAACTAATTCAAGAACTTAATATTGAAATGAGTAAGTATTCTAAAGAATTAGAATATGAAAAGGCTGGAGATATAAGGGATTTGATTACTTCAGTTCAATCAACTATCTCACAACAAATAATTAATTCAAGATTTTATCAGGACTGTGATGCAATAGGATTCTCTCAAAGAGAAGATTTTGCTGTGGTTGTGATACTTCACGCTAAAGATGGGATTATCCAAGGTGAGGTAAACTATCCATTAATTCACAAGGGAGATATTTCTGAATCTGTTTCTCTAGTTTTGTCTGAACATTATTCTGAAAGAAAGCCACCTAAAACAATTCTTCTACCTACTCCAATTACAAAAGTAATGCAAGAATGGCTCTCAGAAAGAAAGGGGAAGAAAGTTGAAACTAGGATTCCAATTAAGGGGGAGCTGGCTAAACTACAAAAAATGGCTACAAGAAATGCAGAGATTCAGGTTACTAGACAGAAAAATAAACGTTCAGGTAACTTAGAAAAAATTGCTGCAGAAGATGGAGCGAGATTATTGAAACTAGAATCTTTAGACCATATTGTTTGTTTCGATATGGCACAACTTCAAGGAAGCGAAAGAGTGGGTGCTTCAGTAGTATTTAGAAAAGGGAGACCTTCGAAAAAAGAGTATAGAACTTATAGAGTAAAAACAGAAGTTTTGGACGACCTTAGAATGATGTCTGAGGTAGTAGAAAGATGGTTGAAACGGCAAGATGAATGGCCAGATTTACTATTACTAGATGGAGGGAAAACCCATCTTAACAGTATAAATGACTTGTTAAAAAGAAGGAATTTAGAAGGTGCTTTCCCTGTTGCTGCATTAGCAAAAAAGGAAGAAACAATCTTCCGCCTGGGTAAAGAACCTATTAAAATCGATAGAAAAGGAAGAGTTTTGATTCATTCTAGAGATGAGGCGCATAGATTTGTTAATAAATTTCATCGTCAAAGAAGGGGAAAAAATACTTTGAAAAATCCTCTAGAGAATATTGAAGGGTTAGGGGCAAAAAAGATTCAAGCATTAATGGTTCATTTTGGAAGTTATAAAAAAATAAAATTTGCCTCTATTGAAGAACTTCAAAGGGTTCCAGGTATTGGTAAAGAAATGTCTAAGAAAATATATTCTGAACTAGTTTAATTCAGGAAGTATTGTCATTCTCATTATCATCTTTCTCAAAATATGACTCGTTCGCAACAACTACTGGAGAATCCATGGAACCAAACACTTCAACTGCTGCAACTTCTGTAAGTTCACTTTGTAATAATTCCTGTTTTTGAATTTTTAATAATCTTTTTTCTTTTCTTCTTCTTCTCACACGGACTGAGAACATTGCTAGCAATGAAATTAATAGAATAATGTATGGAATTAATTCAACAAAAATAAATGACCAACTATACTCTAGACTAAATGTTACTAAGTCAGCATTTTTTTTGCAATCATACCAAGTTTGTGAGTCGGGACAAACCGGTGTGAGATATGTGATTATCTGTCTACCTTCAACTTCAGAAATATCTCCAAGTCCCTTAGAACTTTCAAAAGAAGAAAATCTAATTTCATCTGGCATATGCATTACTATATATGATGAAGTGCGAATAGTTCCAAAAATAGTATATTCCATTATTGGGAAAATTTGTTGCTGAATCTGTGAATTCTCAAATGTAATTCCAAAGTCACTAGTGATTGGATTTCCAAATGGCCATTGAAATAAATATTGAGAAGAAACATATGATGATCTGTGAACATCAAGATTGAGTTGATTATCAAGAGAAGATAGACTCATCTCAGCATTTTTAATTGACGCAGAGAAATTAATCGGATTCAAGTCTGAAGGAGTAATTGTTTCAGGAATTTGATAAATTTCAGGATTAAATTGGAAAGGAGTTCTGACTAAGTTGGTATTCAAATCATATTTTCCAAAACCGAAATCTAATGCGAAGTTAGAGAGCTCATTGTCACTAATCACTGAAGGAAATATCTCATTAAGATCTTCAGCAAATTGGCTCATTCCTGAATTAGATATTGTCATATTTATCATTTTTCCATTACCAAAATCTAGAGGGGCTTTTATTTCGGAGCCACCTAATAATCCTCCTTCACTATTTATTTGATTACCAAAAGATGGTGGTTTCCTATCACCAATAGCAATTGCTCTGCGAATTAAATCAGATGGAATTGGCTGTAACTCGATATTTTCTTCACCTAAATCGATATTTAATCGATGAATAGATAGAATTATTTCAGCATCAAAATCAATATTAATTTCTCCACTTAATTCATTTATTGCAATATTATCAATGAAAAATTCGGCTTTGGAAGTAATACATGTAGCTTGTTTAGATGAACAAATCAAATCATCTGAAGAGTCTTCACAAGGCACTGAATTTAAACAGATTGGATGTTGCCAATCAAAAATTCTTGTCCCTTCAAATCCAGACTCATAGTTTTCATCTTCATGGAATAATGAATTAATTACAATCGATCTATCCTCTTGATTCGTAGAACGAATCCATTCAGGGAGAAGTAATTCTAGATTTATATTCGTATTTGGAAAATCTTCGGGTAAAATTTCCTGTAACCATCCAGAGTTAGAAGAAAAATTCACTTCTACTACACTCATCATTGCTGCAAAATCTTCATCATTAACTATTGAAAAGTCCAAAGTAGAAACATCACCAAGACTGGAACCTAGTATATTCTGAATAATATTGGACATTTGAACTTGAACTGGCTGAGAACTTGATTGAATATATATTGGATAATTACCTGACATGGGTGTTTCATCGTCCAAACAGTATCTAACTTCTAACATTTCATTACAAGTTTCTCCATTTTGATGTCTGAAGTCCAATCCTCCAGAATCATCTGAGGAAGAAAAAATTGGTTGGATAAAATCTATCTGAGTACCAAATAATTCGGAAAAACCTGTAGATATTTCACCTATTGGAATTCCTTGAATTAGTGGCGATAAATCCTCTTCTAACTCATAATCTAGCATTCTGATTCCATCTGATGTGATTATTGGGATATTCATCTCATCGTCTTCGAAATCAACTAGCCAATTATTCAAAGCATCCGAAGTAAGATAATGTATGGATAATATCATTTCAATCTCAGTATTACTCGATTCTCTAGCATCGATAAATACATCTATTGATAGAGAAGGTTGATGATCATCAATTGATAATATTAAAGACGGGTCTCTATTTTTAATTCTCATCACTAGATTTTCTGAAAGGTCAGAATTTATATTCTCAGGTACAGTATTGTCAAGAGACAGATGACCGTAGTTTTGAGGCAATTGATTTGGATTATTTTTTGTAAGTAATATACCAGGATTTTCTACTCCAAATGCTGTTGAATAATCTGGAGGAGAAACTGTTAATTCTACATAATGACCAGGTAGTGCCTTGGCATTAAATGAAGATTCAACATCTCCTCCCATCAACAGAAGTCCTCGGATAGTCCTGTCTAAATCTCCAGTATTTTCTTTTATTCCAAGATTATCTGGATTGAGAGTTAAGATAAATACACCTCTGAAACATAATGGGGGATTAAATGGATCATTCATAATTCCATTCACTTCATCAATTGAATCTTGAGAATTATCGTAAGTACATTGTAGGTTTCCAATAGAAGAAAAATCTATTGAAGAAATAGTGTTTAATAGAGAATCCTCAGTATAGTCGAAATTATCTTCGATATATTCTCTCATATTCGTCTGAATTAAAGAAATCATTCTTTCTTCGATTGTAAAACCGTTTCTTTCAAGATCAAGATAATTTCTTATGTAATCAGCCGGAATTCCATCTTCAAAATTACTATCTCCTTGCAGATCTAAGTCTTCCAAGTCTAAATCAGAACGAGATAATTCATGAACAGCAGTTGATATCGTTAAAGAAACACTATCTGCATTAACCACGTTGACCACAATGGATGATTTAATCCATTCATCAAAAGTTGAACCATCTAGATTAGATTGATAATCATCACAAATGCCATTCTGACTATTCCATGTGGAACAAATATCGTTTCCTACTTCAGGTTCTCCAGGAGGCGGAGATGCTGAATAAACTGGAAAAATTAGCAACATTACCAGTAACATTGCTACACGCTGCATGATTGTTGCAAAAAGTCATCTACCATAAGTCTGAATCCATCCTGCATCTCCGAAGTATTGATGAGTAGGGGAAATCCTGGTTCTCGACTTCGAGAAAATATTCATTCTTTACTCAAATTGAAAGGGATAGATGATGAAATATTAGTTAAATTATTAGACGATGTTCCAAGACGCTGGGAAAGATTCGATGATGTTGCCATAATTCCAAGTTCATCTTTTAGGATGGTTGAATGGGAGTCGATTATCGATAATGAATTTTGGATCAAAGTTTGTCAGAGTTTGAATGTAGATAGATTAGCTAGATCTGGAGAAATAATTGGTGAAAAGAGAGAATCAACTGTAGAGATGTTAGTTGGAAATAATGATTGGGTAATAAGAAAAGAAAATGGTATAAAATATGGGTATAACATTACTCAGTGTATGTTCTCTTCGGGCAATATTAATGAAAGAAGAAGAATGGGTGAAATAGTCACAGAAAATGAAATAGTAGTTGATTTATTCTGTGGAATTGGATATTATACTCTACCAATATTAGTAAAAAATAATCTTGTACATGTTTATTCTTGCGAATGGAATACTAATGCAATTAATGCATTAAGATTTAATCTTGAAAATAATAATGTGTATAGAAAATGTACAATTCTTGAGGGAGATAATCGGGAAACTACTGATGAATTAGGGAACAAAGCAGATAGAGTATTACTAGGACTTCTACCAACTGCAGAAGACTCCTACAATGTGGCTTTGAAATGTATGAAAGAAAAGGGAGGAGTTCTACATATTCATGGATTGGCTCCCTCTAATAATCATCAAGAATTCCTCTCTGAAACTACGGAAAAATTACTCAAAATTAATTTGAATTACAAGATAATAAACAGTAAAATAAACAAAATTAAATCTTATGCACCACATTGGGACCATTTAGTTTTAGATATTGAAATAGAAAATAATTCATGAATTGATTTGGAGAATTGATTACACAAAAAAACAGTCTATATTTTATCCTATCATAAATTCCGAAGAGCATGCGCACTCTCGCACTCATGATTTGTCTACTCATGATAGTGCCAACGTTAGCAGGTTGTTTTACTGAGGACACAGAAAAAGTTAGCAACAATGATGAGTGGTGGGACACTCCCATCCATGAAAGAGAAAATATGGAATTAAATATGACAGGATGGAGAAGTCAACTACCTGTAGAAGGAATCTACTCATGGTCAGGTCCAACTGAACACTTCGTAGAAGTCGAACTACCTCTCTCCGAACAAGATGTAGGTTATCCTGAACCAGCTTTAATGCACGTTTCCTTGTGGATGCCCGATGTTCCTAATGGGACAAAAGTTCCTGTAATTGCAACAGTACATCCATACTATGATTTTGGAGGTGAAGGAATCGCTGGCGAAGATTCGAACCCTAATACTGTTCCAGATGCTGGAGTAGGTTTGTGGGTTCTAGAAGAATTTGTACCTCATGGATATGCCCTTGCACAAATTTCTACATTTGGCACAGGTAAGTCGACTCATTGTCAAGACGTAAAGGGACTTGGAGAACAAATTGGAATACAAGCTGCAGTTCATTGGCTTGGTGAACAAGATTGGTCAAATGGAAATGTTGGTTTAATGGGAAAATCATATGCGGGAACAACCAATTGGGAAGCCGCTCAAAATCCATCTGAACATTTGAAAACTATTGTTCCAATATCGGGTTCTATAGGAGTTCAACAAATGTTCTACAGAAATGGATCTAGTGAAGCTAGAGCTATGCTGTATGATGTTCTGTATGAGGGGGCAACTGCTGATGCCACAAGCGATGATATGAGATTCTGTACCGATGATGCAATCGGTCCTTTGAGTCCATTTACAACTTGGTTTGGAGCGGGACTAGGTGGAGATGAATGGAATGATTATTGGGAAGAAAGATACCATTTACAAGATGTTATTGATAATTACAATGGTAGTGTATACATTGTTTGGGGTTTACAAGATTGGAATGTTGATCCATATCATGCATTCCCAACGCATCAATTATTGAAAGATGCAGGAATAAATGTTCGTTCGATTGCTGGACAATGGGGGCATAATTATCCTGACCAACAAAGTGTCCATGAGGGATTAGAATCAGGATATGGTGCTGAAGCATTCCCGAGTGTAACTAGAATGGATTGGGCTGTTGAGTTATTTCCATGGTTTGAATATTACTTGAAAGGTATAGGGGAAGAACCGGAATCCTATGTTCAAGTACAAAGAAATGATGGAGAATGGCATATTGAAGGAACTTGGCCTGCTGAAGATACTAATAATGTACAATATGCAATTGCGGATTGGGAA
This sequence comes from Euryarchaeota archaeon UBA605, assembly GCA_002504905.1. Taxonomy (GTDB): domain Archaea; phylum Thermoplasmatota; class Poseidoniia; order Poseidoniales; family Thalassarchaeaceae; genus MGIIb-O2. Next base: position 68,086 of record DATY01000019.1, read on the forward strand.
GGAGGGATGTCAGGAACAGTTAATTCTCAACAATCAATGACTATAACAAGTCAACCATTTACTGAAGATATGCACATCTCTGGACTACCAACATTACATATAGATGCTAGAACAAATACTTGTAATGGTGGACAATTATTCGTAACAATGTTCGATGGAACTTCAGGTTTAAGATTAGGGCATGCAACTATGGATGTCAGATATAGGGATGGAGGATATGATGCCAAACCAACATCTCCTATGACCAGTTATAGAATGCTGATGGAATTTAATCCAATGGATGTTATTATCCCTAAGGGGCATACAATTCAATTGGTAGTTACTGAATCCGGAGAAGACTACTTGCCCTCACCATGTGCTTCTGTGGGAATGACGATATTTGCAGGTTATCAAGTACTTACATTACCCACCTTAGATAGGCCATTAGATCATGAAAACTGGTTTAATGCTCCAAACTGGTGGGATGAATAATTGGGATATTCTTTAATTTACCAAGACATTCTTTATGAAAATAATTACTCCGAAATTTACGTGAACTGCGTTTTACAACAAACCCACATTTCGAACATGTCCAGGCCCATCGAGCCTTGATTTCTTGTAATTCACTAGTTAATTGTCTACCAATAATATTCATTTGTTTTTTCCTTGGCCAAAGATTTTCTAATTGACGAAATTTTTTATCATGAGAAAAATTTCCTAAACAATGTATATATTCGTGAAAAAGAACAAATTCAGCATATTGTGAATATGACTTTTCAAACAGTTTTTGGTTTAGTCTAATCATGCAATTAGTAGGACTAATTTTTTTAGATTTGTCTAAATTGGTTGTGAGACCATGTCTAGAAATAGAGTTTCTTGAAAGAAAAGATATTTCTATCCGATATAATTGTAAAAGTTCTTTTTCTGAAAAAAATCTCTCATTATTTTTATCAACAAAAGTTCTCATTCTAGATAGTACATTATATCTTAATTGTGATAGGATTTCATAATCACTATTATCCATAATAATAACTCTTTAGAGTAAGAAATCTAGAAGTAAGAACCGGTTCCTTCGTAATATAGTCTCAACTGAATACCATACTCTGGATCATCTCCAAACCACACTACAGAGTCCATATTTTCCAAAGTTGTCAAACTGGTAGGCCAATCAGACTCAAAGTACCCTGGATATAGATCTTTGACCATAATAGTCCCATCAGCACTACCATCAGTTCTGAAAAGTTCCCAATAGGTTTGTGGAGTCCAACCAAAGAAGTAAACAACATCACCAAGAACCTCTGGATCAGATCCCATAGTTCCATAATTCATTGAATTCGCATTAAACCAAATTTCTCCATTAAATGTCCATGGTGCAACCTCTTTAATTATGTACGTGCCGTCAAGTGTTCCGTCAGACAATGCAGGTTCATGTCCAGTATCAAAATTACCCCAGAAATCAAATTCTATATGTTTTTCCTGATTGTAAAGGAATTCATTTTCTGGATCTTGATCAATAAAATTTGTACAATACCATTCTCCATTCATGCTGTTATATTCACAATAATTCCATCTATCTTCTATCTCGGAAATGTTTGTATCTGACCAATGCTCGAAAAGTGGATTCGTACAATACCATAAATCATCAAACCCACTTTCAACTAATTCAGTATTTCCTTCCCAAACACATGAAGTATAATTTCTCCAAGCTGATGAAACAACTGTCGAGACAGACATAAATAGTTGGTCTCCAAAAATAGTCATAGTCTGTGGATTACCAAACCATTCTTGATCTTCACCTACTCTAAATGTGGTTTCATTTGTCCCTGAACTTGTCCAAAATTCAATCGTGCTAATATTCCAATCATCTCGGAATGAGCCGGCTGCGAAGTATAATTTATCATTATACTCGATTAAATTGGAAGGATAACTGCCGTAATTAGCCCCACCCGCGAAGTCAGTTGGTTCTCTAATATCCTTGACCAAAACAGTAGTCGATGTTAATCCAGAAGTTTTCCATAATTCTTGACCAACAATTCCATCATTAGCGGAGAAATAAATTATCCCTCCTGCTTCAGTAATTTGTGAAGGATCACTACTTGCAGAACCAGGATTGATATCCAATATCATCGAAGTACCATGATCAGTACCATCACTCTTCCAAAGTTCTGTACCATTTACACCATTATCTGCTGAAAAATAAACTACATCTGCAATAGTCATTAAAGAACTTGGTATACTTTCTGAAGCTCCAGGATTAATATCTGAAACCATGTAGGTACCCTGTTCAGTAGCATCAGTAAACCACAATTCAGTACCATTTATTCCATTAGTTGCTCTGAAGTAAGCACCTGTTCTAGCAACTGTGATTAGTGAAGAATAACCATTCACTGCAGATGATAATAGACCTCTTCCATATCCTTCGTTGATGTCCTTAACCATGTAAGTTCCTTCTTCTGTTCCATCTGAGAACCACAATTCACTTCCATTATACCCATTACTCGCTGCAAATAATATCCCATCACCAAATCTAACAGGATCTATAAGTCCACTAGAATAAATTCCTGGAAGAATATCTTTCACTAGCTTTGTTCCTTTTTTAGTTCCATCACTAGACCATAATTCTAGACCCGTAGATCCATTGTTACCAGTAAACAAAACCATTTCATCTAATTCAATAATCCAAGTAAGCCCTGATGAACCAGCGGGTAATACTAAATCATCAGTTAATCTATCAAATACAGTATTACAAAATGAGAAACTATTTTTTCCTTCATCAAGGTGTAAAATACCGTCATTTGCTTCCCCTTTACCTGTGCCATCGTCAACTCCAGAAATCACAGTTATACCAGAACTAATTGATGGACAATCAACATTTGGAAGAGGCCTATACAAAATGACTTGATCTGAGAGTTCTTGCAAAGATTGTTTGGTTGACTCTAAAGCATTATCAAGACTTTCAATCGCTTCTCCTTCCAACTCAAGAAGTGCTTGTAGTGCTGCTAACTCAAGTGTTTGATCGACCATGATATTGTATAATGAAGAAGTATTATAATCACTAGAACTTAGTTGGGAAAGTAGTGCTTGTCTTTCCAATACTAATTCATCTATCTGTAACATCATCGAATTAGACGAATTATTCAAAGCATCGAGATCGTTCCTCAAAGCTATATTTTCATTTATTAGAGACTCTAACAATAAATTCATCTCATTTTGATTTTTCTGTAATTCGTCTACATCATCATTCGTTTGACTAATACTATCATTTGATGCGCATCCTGCTAAAGTTGTAGACACCATAAGAATAGCCATAAATATGCTAATGCCGCTCGTCTTCATGATTGTCGGAGAATTATAAACTCTAAAAACTAATTTATATTTTTTACAATATTGAATAAAAAAAGAACAAAAATTCTAATCTTTGATGAAAATTTTCTCTCTGTAATAAGATAGTTCGTCAATACTTCCCCTAATATCTCCCAATGCTCTATGTCCAGAATTATTTCTCCACTTGGGTAAATCAGGATACCATCTTCTAACTAATTCTTTAACACTGGTAACATCAACACTACGGTAATGGAAGAAAGAGTGTAGATTTGGCATATATCTTCTCAAAAAACGACGATCTTGCCCTATTGTATTACCGCACAGAGGAGGGACCCCGGCGAGACAATGTAACTGCAGAAATTCTAAAGTTTGCTTTTCCGCTTCATTCATAGTTATTTTAGATGAACGTACTCTTTCAATCAAACCATTTTGTGTATGGTGAGAAACGTTCCAATCATCCATTTTTTCTAGATCTGCTTCGGAAACTGAAATTGCAAAACTGGGACCTTCAGCGACTATCGATAAATCTCCTTCTGTAACTATTGTAGCAATCTCAATGATAGTGTTCTCATCGGGATCTAATCCAGTCATTTCAAGATCTATCCATACTAGACGGTCTTCAACCATGCTACTTGCGACAGCAATTCAGTCTTATTAGTTATGACGAAGCATCACTATGATAATACATATCTTGTGCGAAGAATATGAGTGGCATAGGTTACTTTCAACTATTGAAAGAAAATAAGCCATTCCGTCGATTATTTACCGCAGATATGATATCATATATTGGCGATTGGTTTACTGTAATTGCACTATTCATACTAGCAGGTGAAGCTACAGATAACTCTCCACTTGCGATTGCTGGTGTTTTAGTAACTAGAAGTTTTGGAATGGCTTTATGTGATCCTTTCTCAGGAATGTTTGCAGATAGATATTCTAGAAAAGGATTGATGATGCTATCTAATTTAATCTCTCTACTTGCTCTAGTTTCTGTAGTTTCTCTAGACCTACTGAATAATTTGTTTTCTTATTATTTTTTAGCGTTTGTCATGGTTTTAGCTAAATCACTATTTGATCCAGCAGAATTTTCATATTTACCAAAAATTTGTTCAGATGATGAGTTAATCACTGCAAATGCATTAGGCTCAGGAGGTTGGTCTGTAGCATTAGGAATAGGGGCAGGAATAGGTGGATTAACCATTTCCGAGTTTGGAGTGACCACAGCTTTATGGATTGATTGTTCTACCTTTTTATTATCAATCTTGATAATATCAACTCTACCTCCCGGTGGTCCAGAAAATCCAGTCAAAGACAAACTAACTCCAAAATCAGCTCTAAGTGAGATTATTTCCGGTTGGAAATATATTCGTAGTAAACCGGCAATAGGTAGAGTTGTATTTGCCAAAGGAATGTGGGCATCTGGCGGAGGGGCACAAGTTTTCTTACTAATTCTAATTGGAATGGAAACCAACTTTGGAGAACTCGCTGCAGGAATAGGTCTACTGTTTATGATTAGAGGTTTTGGATCAGGATTTGGTCCAATTATTGCTAAACCACTGATGCAAAACATAAGTATTCTACCTTACTTATTAGGTTTTTCAGTTGGTATTTCTGGATTTTTCTATGTCTTAGTTTCATATCTAGAATGGACCAATATACTACTACTGTTTGTATTCTGTGCACATGCTAGTTCAGGTGTAAATTGGGTTTATTCTACTACAATGCTTCAAACTCGTTCGGATGATGAATGGAGAGGGAGAGTTGCAGGTACTGATTATTTAGTTATCACATTCACAATGGGTTGCTCAGCATTGGCTGCTGCTCTAATTCTAGAGCACCAACTACTAGTGTTAAGAGAAGTAATCGCTCTTTCAGCGATAATTCAGATTATAATTGGTATAGGATGGATATTATTAGCATCTCCGAAAGAGAAGATTTTTTTTGAGAATAAGATTCAAACTAACCTATAAAATTCTGAAGAAAAATAAGTACTGCTATCGGAGCTATAGAAAAAATTACGTCTCTGATTAATGATTTTGAAGATAATTGTACTTGAGTGGTGATTCGATCACGAATTTCATTATCAATTTTCTCGATCATTCCTGAAGCTGGATCTTTGACCTTAGCCAATAATTCTTCCAACATGTCTACCCCCTTGTCAAGAAAATTAGTGAAAATATCTTGAATAGGATTTCTTTCTCCAGGTTTATGTATGCCATCATCATCTTCAGAAACCTCAATTATATCTCTCCATGGTCTAGGTATAGTAAATTCGTCAACTGTCTTTAAAAATTCTCTACTAACTACTGTCCCCTCAACAAATATCTTAGCAGTAGTAAGGTTATACTTAGCTATGGTTTGGATATTTTTACGAGATCGAGTAACTTTACCAAAGTCTACGATTAGCCAAATAGTTCCTGCGAGTAAAAGTAATAATCTTCCAGATTCTGGAGTCTCTTCCCAACTATTCCAACCTATATCACCATCAATTACTAATCTAGCAGTTAATGCGACTAATGCTGGTAAAATGAATGAGAGAATTTCATTCATTACAATTTTCCAAAATCCCTCCATTGGTAATTTTCTAAACTTAGTGAGAAACCACTTGATATGCCCTGTTCTATTTCCCGGAGGAGCATAGGTATTTACTAGATCAATTAAAGGTGGGGCAATTAGCAATAATCTCAGTAGAAAAGGAACAATTAACAGTAACAAATAAGCCTCCCAAGGAGATTCAGGAGGAACGCTTGGTAACTGAATAGCATTCGACATGGAATTAACTGAAACGTCACCTGCCATGAATGTCACCCCTACACTATCTTGACATTCTCGATAAGGTGTCTGCCTGATTTGACGCTGTTCTCAAGAATAAGACCGCTAGAATTGCTGAAATTATGAATGCTGTCCCCATGTAATAATGTGTATTTGTCATTAAAATAGCAATCCCAATCAATGAAGAATAAGAAATTACTTGACAGATAATCAATAATCTTTCTAACATCACATACTCCAATTCATTAGTTCCATCAAATTCTCGAATGTAGGAATTAATCAAGAAAAATATTGCTTGGAAAGGAAGAGCTGCAGCAAGAATTGTCAGTCCAGTAACCACCACCATATCTGGATCTGCCTGATCTAGTTCCAATCCACGAAATAAAATATTACCCATGTTCAAACCTATTATTGAAGCATGAATAGTCCATGCTTTATCATATGGGGACGTAGTTTCTCCCGTCCCGTTAGAAGCCATATCGAGGTATGAAAATTATTCAATAGTTGAATATTACTCAAGATTAATGTTTTAATTGTTAGATTTAGTCATAGAATGATGGAAATCCAGAGGAAAAAATTCATTCATATAATGATGCATGTTTAGCTCTTGTTTTGGAAATCTTTGGACTCACAACCATAGCACAGTAGGGGTTGTTAGGATTTTTAGCAAAATAATTATGATGATAATTTTCGGCTACAAAGAAATTAATCAGAGGACTGACTTCTGTAACAATTTCATCAACAAAATTTTGCTGAAGATAGCCAATTACTTCATTCACGTCAGACTTCTCTGCTTCGTTCTTGTAAAATACAACACTTCGATAATGAGGGCCTATGTCATTGCCCTGACGATTTAATTGAGTTGGATCATGACAAGTGAAAAAAACTTCGAGTAATATTCTCCTCGGAATTACTTCTGAATCAAAAGTTACCTCCACTACCTCAGCATGTCCACTATTCTTACTACAAACTTGCTCATATGTTGGATTATCAATATGTCCACCACTGTAACCTGGAATGACTTTTGAAACTCCTTTCAGCCCTAATATTGCTCCTTCAACACACCAAAAGCAACCCCCTCCAAGGACTATTGTTTCCATACATTCACCTTCTATAGTTTGGAGCTTCACGTGTAATCTCAACGTCATGAACGTGAGACTCTGACAATCCAGCATTAGTAATCTTAACAAAATTACAATTAACTTTCATAGAATCAATATCTGGATTTCCTGTATAACCCATACTCGATCTGAGGCCTCCAGTTAATTGATGTATCACATTTTCAACAGGGCCTCTAGCAGGGACTCTACCTTCGATACCTTCAGGGACATATTTGCTTGTATCTCCTTGCTCAGATTGAAAATAACGATCATGGGCTCCTTTACTCATTGCACCTACTGAGCCCATTCCGCGATAAACTTTGTACGACCTACCCTGGTAGAGAATAACCTCCCCAGGTGCTTCATCAGTACCTGCAAGAAGGCTACCGACCATTACACAATCTGCACCTGCAGCTATTGCTTTAGCAATATCTCCGCTAAACTTTATTCCTCCATCGGCAATTACAGGAATATCTAGTTTTTTACATACTGAAACGACACTCTGAACTGCTGTCAACTGAGGAACTCCTACACCAGAAACAATTCTAGTAGTACAAATTGACCCGGGGCCAATACCTACTTTGACTGCATTTGCACCCGCAGAAATCAAGGCTTCTGCTGCAGCTGCAGTGGCCACATTTCCAGCTATTATCTGAGATTCTGAACCCATTATTTCCCTGATTTTTGCAACCGTATGCAGTACACCATGGGAATGACCATGCGCAGTATCAACTACTACTGCATCTGCTCCTGCCTCAAATAATGCGACAGCTCTTTGAATTCCTTTTTCCCCGGTTCCTGTTGCAGCAGCCACTCTCAAACGCCCATGTTTATCTTTACATGATTCAGGATTATCCCGACTACGCTGTATATCTCTGACTGTCATCATTCCCTTACATTTGCCTTCAGAATCAACAACTAATAATTTTTCAATACGATGTTTATGAAGTAACTTCTTAGCATATTCTGGATCTACATGCTCTGGAACTGTGACCAAATTCGTAGTCATCATAGAAGATACTAGTTGCTCATCGTCATCTACAAATCTAATATCACGATTTGTAATAATACCTACGAGTTGTTCATTTTCATCGATAACCGGTAAACCAGAAAAACCATGTTTTTCAGTTAATCTTCTCATTTCTCCAATAGTTGTGTCAGGCTTAATAGTAATTGGATCAAGTACTAATCCTGACTCAAATCTCTTGACAGAATTTACTTTTGATGCCTGTTCTTCTATGGTCATATTTCTGTGAATTACTCCAATCCCGCCCGCCTGTGCTAATGCTATAGCCATACGAGATTCTGTTACAGTATCCATAGCTGCGGACATTATTGGAATGTTAAGAGAAATAGATGAAGTAAGTCTAGTTCTCAACTTAACTTGAGCCGGAAGTACTGCTGATTCAGCAGGTAACAATAGTACATCATCAAACGTCAGAGCTTCTGGTATGCTATCCTGTGCCATTAGAGATGGCCTAGACCATTCGTATTTGAATGGTTGCTATTTAGGTATAGAAAATATTGTACAGAAACGTTATTAATTCTAATTCTGTTTTCCTTCAATAGCAATAATTATCATAGCAGCACCTAGAATTATCCGATGATCTAACTGATTTCCTTCTGAAATATCAATAACAAGCTTTTGGATTAATGGATTTATTTTTTGAGTAAATGTGATTGGGGGATTCCCAAGAAGATTCAGAGAAAATTTCTGAGGAAAAGCATACTTTGCAAATGGTACAAATCTACGAATGAGGGAATTTAACATGCTATCTTCTTTAACCTCTGCATAAATTTGGTTTTTTTCATCAAAAACCGAATAGCTATCTTGTAAAATTGATTTGCGAAAATTACGTCTTACACCACCTATACTTTCACCAGTCTTTGAATCAGTAAAATCATATTCTCCAGATAAATCTAAAATATTCCTAGCCTTTATTTTAATAATTTCTTCCGATTGACTTTCATCTGTGTAAACTCTGATATCTTCTTTAATCTTCAAGGCTTTTTGATATGAATAGCCGATTAGTTCTTCTTGCCTTTCATCAGAATATATATGAAATTTTTCACCAAGAATCTTGATTAATTGCTTCCTAATTATGTAATGATTACTTTCTAACAACCCTGTCATCAAACATAACGTAAAGTAACTGAGTCATAGTCTATTCGCCTGCTAAATATCTTTTTTCGATACGTAGAATTGAAATCTAACCCTCGATTGGAGAGGTCAACTGACACTGCCCCTCTGTGGGAATTGATGTCTGAGTTGATGCCTATGCAGAGTCCTGTAACTAAGATTGAGCCAAAAATAGCTGCTCGCCTAGCAAAACAAAGTTATCACTTAGTTGGAGAACACGGTGGAGTCAAGGTCTGTCATTGGACTAAACAAAGTCTAATCGCAGATAGATCTTGTTACAAAGGTACATTTTACGGTATTGAAAGTCATGGTTGCATGCAAATGGCTCCAAATGTAGACACCTGTAATTTGGCATGTACTTATTGCTGGAGAGAACCACATTCTGATGCCTTAACAAAAATAGATGATGATCCATATGAATTATTCTTACAATCTGTAAAAGCACACAGAAGATTACTAACAGGTTTTGGAGGACATCCCTCAGTTCCAAGAGAAAAATGGTTAGATGCTCAAGACCCTAAGCATGTTGCAATATCTCTTAATGGAGAGCCTACTTTGTATTCTCGATTAGGTGAGTTTCTAGACATATGTCACCAACACGGGGTTTCTACGTTTTTAGTAACTAATGGCTCGTTACCAAAAGTGATTGAGAAACTTGATACGCTTCCTACCCAACTGTATGTTAGTGTTGATGCACCCAATAAAGAAATTTTTGATCGTATTTGTAAACCAAAGTTTGATCAGTCTGCATTTGAAAAATTAGAACAAACATTAGAGCTTCTTCCGAGTTTAGATACAAGGACTGTTTGTAGACATACACTGATCAAAGGGGAATCACTTGGCCACTGGAAAGACTATGCAAGACTGGATAATTTAGCTGATCCAGATTTTATTGAAGCTAAAGGTTACATCTATGTAGGAAACTCTCAATCAAATCATACAATTGAGAATATGCCCTCTCATGATGAAGTAATGGATTTCTCAAGGAATCTAGCACCATTAGTAGGAAGAGAAATTCTTTCTGATAGAAGAGAAAGTAGAGTAGCACTTATCGGTAAAGAAATGATTCCAGTTACTCTACCTAAAAAAATTAGAGACTTACCAAAAGACTTGGGTATAGCAAAACCCCAGAAGTTTTCTCTTCCACAACTCTGATTTATTTTATCTTTCAATCATTGGCCTGCTGGAACCACATTCTGGACATAATTGATCTTCGCTTTCGGCATAATTATAGTAGCATGCAGGGCAAGTGGGAGAGAGTACCATTGTATTATTTCCGTTGGAAAAAGATACCTTATCCTCTTCTACTCTATCCAAATGGAGGGAATCTCTACCAATTTCTGACATCTCAAATCTTCCAGGGCCTCCCAAACTAAGTAAAACGTCAGGAGGGAGAGTTACTGTTCCCGTGTCATCAACAATCAATTCTCTAGAGTCAGATAAATCGCCAATATCAACATCAGTTCCATGTTGGGCGATAAAACGACCCTCTCTAAGTTCTAGAGAACGTTCACAAAATGATGCCACTTCTCGATTATGAGTCACTAGAAGAAAAGCGACTTCGCTTTCTTCATGAAGTTGTTTAAAAAGTTGCAAAACTTCTCTACTTGTTATTGGGTCTAGAGCCCCAGTAGGCTCATCTGCTAAGATTAATTTTGGATCTGTAATTAACGCCCTAGCAATTGCAACTCTTTGTTGTTCGCCACCTGATAATTGGTCAGGCATTCCAAATGAACGTTCACCCATACCAAGCTTATCAAGAAGAGATTGTGCTTTTGGTCTTGCAGTCCTAGAAAGAACTCCCTGATGAATTAATGGTTGTGCAACATTATCGATGGCATTAAGATGAGGAAGCAGGTTGGAATCTTGGAAGATAAATGAGACAGTGTCTTGCCTTAGTTTTACTAATTCTTTACCAGTCAACCTGGTCATTCTGGTTCCTCCTAATTCAACAGAACCTGCTGATGGCTTCATCAAACCACCAAGACACTTCAATAGAGTGGATTTTCCTGACCCTGATGGGCCTACCACTGCTACTGCTTCACCTTCAAGAATAGAAACACTGAGGCCTCTGAGCGCGACCACATTTCCATCCTCAGCATTTGATTCATATACATGATAGAGAGAATTTGCTCGCAGGATTTCATTTGATTCTTCTGACACTTTACTCACCCTTTAATACCGTAGCTAAATCAGAGTCTAAGGCTCTTCTAGTAGTGAACAATAATGATAAAATAACTGCTACAAGGACTAACCCATTAACAGCTGCAATCTCCAGCCATGGCCAGACTAAATTTCTATCAATAGGGACACTCTGGCCCAAGAATAGTTGGAAAATAAATCCGAAGATACTGAAGAAACCATTGAAAGACTCTGAAACTGCCAGTCCGAGAGTGACCCCCAAAATCATACTTACAAGTAGGATTGACATTATCTCAAACAGAACTAGACGGATTACTTGATTGGGGCTAGCACCGATTGCCTGTAATATTGCAAGTTCTCTTTTTCTCTGAGTTAGAACCAGAGAAAGGAATACGAAGGCAGAAGAAACGGATGCCAGAGCAGCTACTACAAACATCATACTGAGTAAACCTGGAGTACCAAATATTAATCCACCATTACGTTCATTTTGTTCATGAGCAGTAGACCAATCGGATGCAGAAACAATTCCGCTATTACTCTTCAAGTCAGCACTCAAAAGTTCTAATGCCTCGGAACATTCGTCAGTTCTTTCGTCACATAATTCAAACATCCAAATAGAGGAAGTATGAGAATCTACTATCTGATTACCAAGTAGTTCTCTGTAGGTACTCTCTCCTACTACAATTACTGAATCAGACTCAATTGATGAAATACCTGGAACCCATTGATGTTTGCCAGCGTAATTAACTGTTGCTTCAGTAGTTCCAGTTTCGACAGGGAGCCCAAGTGAATTTAATTCATATGTGGTGTATTGCAGTGTTAATGATTTACCGATAGAAGGTCTACCTAGGGTGCTTCTAGCATCGCCACCTGCTGTATAGCCACCATTTCTCCATGTTTCGGAGATTTCATCAATATCATCTCCTGGTATTGCTTGTGAGTCCCATATTAAGGTGTTCTCATGGCCATCAAATACAACCCAAGTAAGTAAAGAAATTCCTTCTTCTTTTGTTTGAGTAAGAGTCCTAGCTACTGAAGTCATTGAAGAAATATCATTAATTTGATTGTCTGAAATTGAGTCGATGGATAGCATCATCTGATTACGTGCCTGTTCTTCAGTGAGCGCTGTATCAAATTGAACCATGACATCAGCACCATTCTGGGCATTTGTTGTTCTCTCGTCTACCAATGTTCCTGTGTGGCCTTGAACAGCGGCCAGAGTGACTATTGAAAGTGTTAACAATAGAATCAAGGATAAACTACTGACTGAAGAACTAGAACCTGAACCACTTAATCCTCTACGAATATCTGAAATTGCTGGAGACCAACCGAATAAACGATTCAAGATTTGAGGGCCAGCGGCACCAATCCTGGAAAGAACTAGAGCGCCTCCGATCCAAAGGAAGAACGGCCCCAAAAGAAGAAGGATTGCATTTAGTATAAAATTAGTCACTATCCCAGAACTACCCCATGGCCCATAACCACCATTCGATTGAATCCAACTCTCCGCGAAAGCAAGAAGACCGAGTATAAATGTTAACCAATGAAGAATATAATTTGGTTTTCTCTCATTTGGAATTTTTCTAACACCTTCGTCTATCTCCATACTTAGGAATTTACGTGTTGTAACGGTACCACGCCAATATGAGACCCATACAGTAAGAAGTATAACAACAAAAGTAGAACCAAGACTTAGAATAGGATCTACATTGAAATCACCTTCATCGGTAAATCTGAGGAAACCTACGGCTCTGAGAACTATTTCAACGGCACCAGTTGCAAGAAGAAATCCTAAAGCCCAAGCAACTGTTCCAATTCCAAAGACTTCCATTACCATCATTCTCGACAAGTTATCTTCTGTACCACCAATTACTCTATGAATTGCCACTTCTCTTCTCCGTTGTTCGAGAGATAATCGTATACCATAGAGTAAAACAACAAATGAGAGAGCTACTATAGGAATCACTAGAATATAATCAAAAACCTGAATTATTCCCAAGAAGATATTCAGAAATTGAATCGTTCCTGATATCATATCAGTATATTCGACAGAAATTAAAATCATACCGGATTCATTTTCTAGTTCATAATATCGAGGGACCCAATCTTCTTCCGTTCCCGTTTGATTTCCAGTACTTATGTCATATACAGGAACATCACCTCTAACTGATTCAATATTTCTTTGTAAATCACTAAGCCAAGCAGTCGCGGCACGTGTCGAAGATGTAGGGAGTTGGGTTCGATCGACTGAAACACCCAGATATCCATGATCATTCTGCATAAGGATAGTTTTTTGTTCATCATTAAGCACTGAATCTGTGACCATTAGTGGATTGAATAGTAGTGTTGGGTTTCCGAAGCTCTCTTCATAAATTGCTGCAACGGTAAGATTTGTTACAGTAATTGTATCTTTACAAAATAATCTCCCTATCTCAAAATTAGCATCTAATATTGAATTACATTCTTCGACTGCCTGAACGCTATCTGTAATGCCATAAATATCTTTGACATAGGAGAATGTTAAATTATCTATTTTATCACCAACTTCAATACTTGCTGCACTAGCAATTTTTGAGGGTAAAACAATAGATCTATTCAATTGAGCATCTATTGCTGATGATGGCCAATCTCCGAAGATTATTGTTTTAGAATGTCTTTCACCCAATTCACCGTCCCAAATTCCATCACCATAGAATCTGATCGTTCTTTGATCATTTATTGGAGGGCCATTTTCCGAAGCCTCAGAATAATCCCAACTTACGTTTGTCCAATCGGAAGTTGTACTATTTACAGCTTCTACATTCAAAGGTTGAGGATTAGCAAAATTTTCATCGAAAAATCCGTTAATCCGGATGCCCTGACGCCCAAAGACTAGCCCGCAATCAGAAAACTCAGGTCTATCCGTCAAGTCGTCACAAAATGACTCCCACAAAGCTGAATCATTAGTTCTACCCTCCCAATTACCGGTTGGATCTTCTTGAAAATCTATTTTTGCATCAAATACATCATTTTCAAGTGAAAATTGGAAGAATCCTTGATTCAGTCCCACTGCGTAAGCTAAAACTGTGGTGATAACTAAAGATGAAAGGAATACTCCTGCGAATATTGCAAGTCCCCTCTCTCTACCTCTCCAGGCACTCTGCATTGCTAAACGAATATTGTTTGGAGCTCCCAACCACTTAGTACGAAATGATTGATACCATGATTTGAAATATTCCTCTAATGAGAACTTTTCCTTATCTATAGTTCTCTTTTGCTCAGGTTCAACTAATGGCCTAATTAACCTATATATTGAACGAGCCCCAGTGATACTAACTCCAAACAATAAAATGAAAATAATAAGAAATATCCAAGCGGATATCATCGTAGGAATTACTTCGGAAAATAATGAGTTTAGGTTCATTAACTCCCCTCCTCGATTCCCCAAGCTGAGCGTATGTCAGATGCCGCAGTGACTCCATCTTTCAACAGAAGCATTCTATCTGCCATAGATGCCAAAAGAGGATCGTGAGTGACCATCAAGACAGAAATTCCATCATTTCGACACAAATCTTGGAATAAATTGATTACTTCCTTTCCACTTTTAACATCTAGGTTTCCAGTAGGTTCATCAGCGAGAATCAATGATCTAGAACCAGAAATTGCACGCGCAACAGCAACCCTTTGCTGTTGACCGCCGGATAATTGATCGGGAATAAAATTCATCCTATCCCCCAAACCTACTCTCTCGAGTGCATCACGTGCTCTAGTCTGAGCCTCAGCAGTTGGAACTCCGGACAATTCAAGACTGAAAATTACATTATCGAGAGCTGTTAATCTTTCCACAAGATGAAAATCTTGGAAAATCCATCCAACACCCTTTCTTCTTACATCAACTACTTTATTCGGTGATTTAGTACCATAAACAAAGGATTCTAGATTAATTTCCCCAGAATCAGCTTCTAATAAGCCACCAATAATATTCAATAAAGTGCTCTTTCCACAACCACTAGGGCCCATCAGGCTCACTAATTCGCCCTTCTGAACCTTGAGATTTATTCCTTTCAAAACCTCAAGTCTTCTCCTGCCTGAGCCAAACCCTTTTTTCAGATTATCAACATGCAGCACAAGCCTCGGAATTATGATTGGCTTAAACAGTTATTGTATTTTTGAACAATACAAAAATCATTTCTTGGAATACTCTTTTAGAGATGAAAGTGATATTATCTGGAGTGTCTCTTCATGTGTAGATTCAAGAAAAACTGGACAGGCTAGTCCGAGATCATAGGCGTCTTGCCAGGTTTGTGCACATACACACCATCTATCTCCCGGTTTTAACCCTGGAAAGTTAAACTGAGGAGCCGGAGTAATCAAATTATTTCCTCTCGATAGCGCAAAATCAAGAAAATCACGAGTAACTTCGCAGCAAACAGTGTGAAGACTCCTATCCCTTCTATCTGTATTACAACAACCATCTCTAAACCAACCGGTCAATGGATCTACAGAACATGTTTTCAATTCGGTACCTAGAACATTAAATGAGGGAAGCATAATAATCATAATCCTATTCTTCAAACAGTGAATTGTAAGCCTTAGACAATGCTATTCCATGAGCTGTAGGACTTAATAAATTTCTAACATGCTGAATCAATTTCAAATTTATCTGACGTTCTTCACCTTTATTCATTCTCCATTCTGAATGAACTGTCTCTATGGCATCAATCCATGCCCTTAATTCATCAGTTGGTAAAAGATAGTTACTAGGAATTATCTCATTATGAGCCGCGGAATCAGAAGCCAAAACTTTGCATCCTGCAGCCATAGCTTCAGCGGGAGGATAACCAAAACCTTCT
Organism: Euryarchaeota archaeon UBA605; assembly: GCA_002504905.1. Taxonomy (GTDB): domain Archaea; phylum Thermoplasmatota; class Poseidoniia; order Poseidoniales; family Thalassarchaeaceae; genus MGIIb-O2. The sequence continues at coordinate 84,375 of DATY01000019.1, forward strand.
GAAACACTTGGAAATAGTAATGCTTCAGCATGCTGAAATGAAGCAATTAATTGATCTTCGTTTAGCCTAATATCGCTACCTATATTTACTAAATTTATCTCTTTTGATATCTCTGAATCTAATCCAGAAATTATATCTTTTACTAAATCTAACCGCTTTCTTGGTTCGTTACTGCCAACAGTAATAATCAAACATTTTTCAGGGTCATAGAAATCACTGATTAATTCAGAGGATTTAGGATTTAACTCTGGATCCCAATGATCAACATCAATTTGGTGTCTGACAAGAGCTGTTTTCTTATTTGGAAAAAGACGTTTTACTTCATTTCTTGTAGATTCAGAAATACAGATTAATAAATCCGCTCGATTTAACCCTGTTTTTAATTTTTTAATATCATACTTTCGAATAAAATTTGGATTATTTTCGCCAACGTTGATTACATCATTATCTATGATTATCTTACGTGGATTAATGTGAAATAAATCATGAACTGTTACTACTACTGGAATTTTACAATCTTTAGGGACTAAATGAGCTTGTTCTTGATCAGTAATATGCAATAAATCAGCATTTGAGGATTCAGTTTTTCCTCCTACTAGGTTTGGATGAATGATCCATCTATGCCAAATCCTTGCCAAAATATTATTTTTTTCAGGATGTTCTAATACACCTGCTAGGGTCCAGTCTTTTACCAATGTTTTTTCTAGGAGAGAAATAAGTGAAAAATGGGCTCTACCAAGTCCGGTATTAGAGCGCAAAGCCCCTCCTCTGCTTAGTAAAACACGTCTAACCACAGTACTCGTCAAGGCGTATCTGACTTAAACGAGAGCAGTAGATGAAGAGGTAGATGTCGAGTTATGCGGGGCCGGGTTTGTCTGCAAAACCGCGACTTTTAGTTGTAAAAGGCTGTTTTTCAGCGATGGGAGGTGCTGAAAGAGATTTAATTAGAAACATCCCCTTTCTTTCAGAAAAATTTAATGTTAGTGTTGCGACACTTGACCCTGTAGAGGAATTAGAATCGATGTGTAAAAAATTAAACTTTAAACTTATGACTCCAAAGAAGTCTTGGAGTATTTCTGAAGATCCACTTTCAATTATTCTTGATAGAGATTCAAGTCTTGATGCTTGGAGGGAAATTGAAGGTTTAGGTTATGCAATTAAAAATTCAGATTTTATACATATAGTTAGTGGAGATGGATCGATTTCATTTGTTGACTTAATACCTAATTCAATACCTGTCCATCTTCATCTTCTTGAGCCTCATAGAGGATTACATGAAGATGTATTGCACAAGAAAATTAATGGCCAACCAAAAAGAAATATTGGACTAACGAAGGCGCTATTATCAAGAGCGAGGAAAAGAGATATTTCACGTATAAATAAATTTAATATTAGAAAAAAATCGGCAATAAGTGGTAATTCAAAATACACGGTTTCCCGTATAAAAAAGATTTATGATCTAGATGCAGGACTATTATGGCCTAGTATTCATCTAGAGGATTTCAGTAATGATGAGCAAGATGGTCATTTTATTGAATTAAATGAACCCTATGTAGTTAATATTGGTAAGGCTAGTTGGGTCAAAGGTACTTGGGAGACAATCTCAATGCTACAAAAAACCAATCTTTCTTTAGCACATGTTGGTGGAGGAGATACAGAAGATATTCGTCTACTGAAAAAACACGCAGAATCATGCCAAGTAAAAGTTTGGTTCGCTCCAAGATTATCTCAAAAAGAATTGACAAAATTGTTAACAAATGCAAGAGCTAGCATTAGTATGGCTCATGGGGAACCTTTTGGATTAACTCCTATAGAAGCATTCGCTGTTGGCACACCAGCAATTTATGTTAATGAAGGGGGTTTCAAAGATACAATCGTCAATAATAAAAATGGGAGACTAATTGTGAGAGGAGAAATAGATGATTGGCATAATGCTCTAAAAGATGCTGAAGATATGGACAATAGGATTAGATGGTCAGAAGCAGGTATGGATAGAATCAGATCTCTTGATTTAAGTTGTGAAAAACATGCAGAAAGAATTCACAGTATATACCAGAAATTAGATAGATAATCTAGTCATTGAGATAGAACTTCATTGAGCTTGATCTTAAAGAAATTACTACTGAAATGAGGCCAAATATTGCTAAAATAAGGCTAAACCATTGATTAATAACAATAGAATTCATAAAATCGGGCCAAAATGGAAGAATGTCTAAAGTTGATTCCCCCAATGTAATTTTAGAACCTATCGACCCTAAAATTATTATCGAAGTAAGTGCAAATAATGCAGAGAACATTTGCAAATTAGCTAAAGAAGAGTATCTCCAAAGTTCAGGACCAAATCTAAATCTACCAATAAAGTATGATGCACTAAATCCAAAGGCGATTCCGGAAAAAATAAATTTATTATAGAATATTGCACCACCAGAATTAGTGGAAGAATAGTACCCAGAAATAATTGCCAAAGGAATTACTACCAATGTAAAAATCGAAGCAACATATGCTGCTCTATCCAAGGTAGTCTTTGAGGATTCAAGATTTGTAATATATGTAGAAAGCCATGTAAGGATTGCACAAACTCCCATTATTACACCTGAACCTGCTACTAATCCAACAACAAGATGGTGTAATGCAGTCACAAACATCATTCATCACCTCCTTTAGATAATTCCGGATCTGCCACCCATTCATTTTCTATTGGGTCCCACAGCCATCCTGGATTCTCATCTGACTTAATGAGCCTTGACCAATATTTTTCATCTAATTCTGGAGTAGTTGATTCTTGATATTCAATTATTGAATTATCAACTTCTTCAGTATTATCAATAATTTTCTTAACTCCTCTCGGCGCAAACCATGATTGTAATGAAACCATGAATCCTAATATAATTAAAGCAAAAGAAATTGATTGTAAGTTTGCTCCCAATGATGTACCATCGAAATATGGCTCCGAGGTGCCCATAGATAACCACGGCATAATATTACTGAAATCACCCATTGATGCAACCATTTGATATTCAATTCTTGTATCTCCGAGAGTTGCAGGTAGTGAAACTTCCCATTCTTGATCAGCTACCATTTCGACAGTTGCTTCATGAGATCTAGTCTCTCCTGATAATCTCCAATAAACTTCCAGAGATTCAGTATTAACTGTTCTAATAGTAATAGTTGATGAATCTCCAGATATTCTTTCTTCTGGAGATGTCCAACCATCAGCAAGAGTAGGATAATTCTCAGGAATAGGTTCAATATTAACTGCAATAGCGTCTGTCTCACCGATAAATGCCTTGTTATTATGATTGTAGTAACTACCATGATGGATTGAGATGTAAATTTCCTTAACACCTAAATCTTCTGGAACTAATAGAACCCAACTAACCGTAACTTGGTTTTCAGAAGAAACTACTTCTACATAATTAGATGTTCCACCATTTGGATCTTGTATTATTGTCCATCCATAATCTTCTGGATGATCACCATTTCCATTCTTGGAACCAAGTAGGAATATTCCAACTAAGCCATTATCAGATGTATCTAAATTACTAATTGAAACTGAAACTTCAGTAGTTGTACTTGAATAAGCAGTAGATGACATTTCTACATCTATGATTGCTGATGAAGTTGAAGACAAACTCGGATCTCCATGACATGAACCGCCACAAGTATAATCTCTGTTACTATCGCCTTTTCCACCAGGATTAGCTACTCCTGAAGAAGTTGCTAATAATAGGATTAGAATTGCACTCAGTGTAATTATTCGAGATTTCATAATTCAGACCTCCTTTTTTTGAGTTGGAAACTAATTACTAGACTAGAAATTGCTAATATCAAGAATATTAAAGTCAAAGGAATTGACAAAATCGTGATCGAGCCTGTGGGTGAATCATCAACATAATTAGCAACAGATGTTGCATCCACTGAAATAATATTTGTCTCATTTTCAAGCCATAATATTTCATTATCTCCGACCACAATAGTGACAGCATAATATAATTCAGATGCAATTGGTGCAATTTCATTCCAAGTATTTTCATTAGTCATACCTACTAATTGCATTTCATCTAATGTATCAGTTGAATATGAAGAACGATAGATACGATATTCATTAGAACTTCCAGACCAAGTTAATTCAATCTCTGTTCCACTAATCTCCGAATTAAGATTACTAATCATAGATACTGGACCTAGAGAAAATAAATCTTCAACTGTAATAGATGACCCAAAGTTATCAGTAACTGTCAACTTAACTGAATGTGTTCCCTCACCCAATAGTATCTCAGCAGTTGAACCAGAAAATGATTGACCGTTGATTTGCCAAAACCAATTTTCAACTATTCCATCTGGATCTAATGAAGATGAACCATCAAACATAATCATAGAACCAGAAATTGAAATCTCAGGAATCGTGGACCAGGAAGGAATTGGTGGTAAATTAGAAACATCTACAAGTGCAGATGATTGAGAAGTTAGGCCCCAAGGGTCTCTGGCAATAATTGTGACTTCCCAAATTTGTCCTGGTTCTAATCTTTCAGAGGGAACTAATGATTCTCCATCTAATTCGGGAACTTGATATCCATTCCGATACCAAATTACATCGAAAAATAGAGGTTCGTCATCAGGGTCTACTGAAGAGGCTAGAACTACAAGATCTTCCAATGAATTTACAATTCCGAGATCTGGGAATGAATCTGGAGAGCCTAAGTATCCTGATGTACCAGAACCAAGAGAAATAGTCGGAATTTCTGGAGCCCCATTATTTATCACTCTAGAAGGAGTTGTCATTGAATTACCTAAATCTTCTCCATCACGAGGTATTACTTGTACTGACCAATGTTGATCACGAAAAACGGATTCAGAAGGGATAGTTAGTAATCCATCAAACTGTGGTTCTCTTTCTCCATTTATTATCCAATAAATTTCACTGCCCGACTCTAAGTCGCCATCTAAATCCGATTGCTCCCAAATTACAGATAGATCTTGATTAGCAGTAAGGTTACCCTCAGGGAGCATGGAAATTGAAGTGACTTCAGGAGGACTATTCAGTATGGTGATACTATCTGCATCAACCCACTCAGACCATACAAGAGAATCTGAAACTCTCACACTGGCATACCAAACCTGATTTTTTGTAGTTGCATCAGAAGTAACCCATGTTAAGTCATTAAAAGCTGAAACTTGAGAACCATCTCTAAACCATCTAATCTCAGTTCCTGCAAGGTTGTCACCATCTGGATCAAACCATCCTACTATGACTTGTAATGCATCATCTGTATATGCATTAGAACCTTGAGAGATATAGGCATTAGCAGTTGGGGGATTATTTGATGATCCTATTACAATCAAACCAGTAGATTTAGTCACACCGTAAGACGTACCGTCAAATGGGGTAATTCTAGCCTCCCATTCATCACCGGAACGAATCATTAAAGAAGAAACGGTCAAAGAATCATCAAGATCACTAACTCTGACTCCATCGAGATACCATCTGATTTCAGATCCTTGTTCATTATCGCCATCCAAATCAAAATAGTCATAATCTAGATTGATATCATCAATATCAGTAGGAGATTCTGGAGAAATTTCAAGATTACGAGCTATTGGGACGGTATTTTGTATAATTATTGGATTCAAAGAAACAGTATCACCTTGATCTTCGCTATCTGAAGGAGTTACTTCAACACGCCATTCCTGGCCCTTAGAAATCCAAATATCAGGTACAGATTTCATGTCATTAATCTGGGCTATCTGAAGCCCATCTCTGAACCATCGAATAGTAGTACCTTGTTCAGAATCACCATCTTCATCATTGTAATCATATTCTACACCAAGACCTGTTTCCTTAGTAGGAACAGAAGGGATATATCGAACATTGGTAGCATTTGGAGGATTATTCGTACTTGCAGTTGATTCAGGTAAATTCCAAGATCCTGTATCCCAGGAATCTCCCTGATTATTTCCATTTCCATTAGCATATAGAACTGCTAAATTGAATATTGTAGTTCCTGAACCTGCCGAAGGTGCAGTCCAATCTGCTGACCAAGTTCTAGATGAGGTGCCATCATGAGTTAATTCTCCGCTAACGAGTTTTACATTATTTCCCAAATTACTCCATGAGCCAAAATTTGCATCTAAATTGAAACCTCCCGAACCTGGAATATGAGGTCCTCCATCCCATGTTAAACTGTAAGTAGTACTTGCAACATACCCTGAAGATGGTAAGCCAGACAATGAAACACTCATGGTTGTACTTGAACCATGACAGTTACATCCTGTGGATGAACTTCCTGTCCGACCAGAAGAATTAGACTGTACAGTTTGAGCCGTAGAAATCAAAAACAACACAACCAAAAAGACTGCTATGCGCCTAGACATCATTATGTCTCAGAGAAAGAGATATTGAAGAAGTTACTCCAAGGACAGAGTCTATTACGCCGTTGCATTCATGGATGAGTTGTATCTCGCAAGGCCATGAACACTGTAAATTCAGTTGCAATTATCGGCGCCGGAAACATGGGCTCAGGAATTGCTCAAAAGTCTGCACAAGAACAATTTGATGTTCAAATGGTTGATCGTGAAAAACAGTGGGTAGATAGGGGAGAAAAAATAATCAGTGATTTTCTTGAAGAAGCAATCCAAAGAAGGATATTCAAACCTGAAAAAGTTGAAGAGATTAAAAATCGTATTACAGGTGTTGTAGGAACTGAAAATGTGGCACCAGATACTGATCTTGTAATTGAAGCAGTTTTCGAAGATTTTGAAATCAAAAAAAATGTGTTTAACATTCTAGATCAAGTTTGTGACGAGAAAACAATTCTAGCATCTAACACCTCATCATTATCCGTAAATGAGTTAGCAAAAGCGACTGGAAGACCTGAAAAATTTGTAGGTTTGCACTTTTTTTATCATCCAGCTAAGAATAGATTAATTGAGATTATTCCTGCAGAAACCACTTCGCAAGAATCATTGGCGGCTGTTGAACAATACTGCAAAACAATGGGTAAAGTTGTGATAATTTGCAAAGATAGACCAGGGTTTGTAGTAAACAGATTCTTTGTTCCGTGGCTGAATGAAGCCTGTCATCTTGTTGATGAGGGCGTGGCATCAATTGCTCAAATTGATGCAGTTGCTGAAAAAGCATTCAATATCGGGATGGGCCCCTTCGCATTGATGAATTTAACTGGTCCTTCAATAGCGTTACATGCTACAAATTATCTTGCTGAACAATTGAATTGTACTCGTTATTATGGAGCCGAGTGTCTAAAAAATACCATAGCTAATTCAGGAATGTGGGATATTGATCAGAATATAGAGTGTGATGATGAAACATCAAAAATAATCAGAGAAAGACTGTTAGGGCAAGTTTTTGCTGTTTCTGCTCAAATTGTAGAAGAAGAAATATGTTCAATTGAAGATGTTGATAGAGGAGCAAAAGTAGGATTAAGATGGGCAGAAGGTCCATTCGAGATTGCAAATAGAATTGGAATAGAAGAAGCAAAAAATATGGCTACAGAGTATGCAAAATTAGCAAAATTTGATCTACCATTATGGATAAATGAGAAAGAAGGGATGTTTAATTTTAATTACATTGATACCAGATTGGAAGGAGAAATTGCAACCATTGTAATTAACAGGCCTGAGGCAATGAATGCTCTAAATGAGAAAGTTGTAGAGCAATTAGGAGAAGTTCTAGATGAGTTAAATTCGAATGGAGAAATTTCAACAATAGTGATTGAAGGAGCAGGTAAGGCATTCATTGCTGGAGCAGATGTCAAATATTTCGTAGATAAGATTCGTGAAGATTCAATAAAAGATATTTACGATTTCACATCTTATGGTCATGAAGTCTTGAATAAACTTGAGAATTCTAGTAAGACAACTATCGCACTTACAACAGGTCTAGCCTTAGGAGGAGGATTGGAGCTAGCATTATCTTGCGATTATAGAATAGGAACTAGGAGATCACAATTTCGTTTTCCAGAAACCAGTATTGGTATCTTCCCAGGATTAGGAGGAACACAAAGAACTCCACGAATTTGTGGAATAGAAGCATCTAGATATGCGGTATTAGCAGGAAATTTCCTTGACTCAAATGTTGCCTCCGCATTAGGCATTATCACTCATCTGACTGATCCTGCAAAAATTAATCAGATAGTAATTAGTTTATCAAAAGAAGGAAAACCTGAAAATAAATATCCTAGTAAACCAAAGAATGAAGATCATCCAGTTTCGATATTTGCGAAAGAATTTTATTCAAATGAAAATATGGATGAAATAATGTCTGGAAATATTCCTGAAAATTTCAATGGAGATCAAAAACTTGCTTCAAGACAGATAAAATCTCTAGGCTACACGGCACCCATAGCTTTGAGAATCGCAGACGATCTTCTCAACCAAGCTGTCGAAACAGGAGAAGATTTGGATGCTGGCTTAGAAAAAGAATTATCTAATCTAGATGCAATCTTCCAATCTAAAGATGCATTGGAAGGATTGTCAGCATTAATCGAGGGAAGAAGACCTACTTATACAAATTCTTAATCCCTAAAATATTATTTTTTTTGAAGCCTGAGTTTTCTCCTGGGAGATTGAGACCAAGCAGGACTGCGATATTCGGCCATTCCTGTAATTGCAAGTTCTAAAAATTGCTTAAAATTCATAATTTTTCCTCCTTATCACTAATTTCTAATTCATTCATTGTTTCATCTAACCATAATTCTAACCATTTATCCATTTTAGTTTCCTCCTGCACCTTAGTGTAGTTTTCACACTGAGCGAATAACCATTAATATATCAATTAGAAAGTATTTGAGCACACACTAAGGTGCATTTTATACACTAGATGCTGTTCCCAACATTTGTTAATTATGAGTCAAACAAGGATGAAAGTTTCAAATAAAGATTGGAAAAAGATTAATTCTGCTCTAGATCAGGTACAAGATAATGGAAGAGATATTAGGCAAATTTTCCAGTCTTACTATGAAGAAGGCGAGGAAAATATGGAATGGGAAGTAGATGCTGCAGTTATCTCTTTCAGCATGTTCAGTTCTAGATGGACTACTGAGATTCTATCTGCTTTGTACATAGCTGGGGATAAAAGGTTCAATGAATTAAGGGCTTTATTAAGAGGAATTTCAAGTAGAACCTTGTCAGATAAATTAAGATCTTGCCAAGAAAATGGCTTAGTTGAAAGAGTTGTAGAAGACGGCCCCCCCATTCGTGTAATTTACAGATTGACCACTCATGGTAGGAATTGTGGAAGGCTACTGGGCCCATTGGTAGCATACATGAAAATACACAATGACATGGTTGTTTCAGAAGATTGAGTTGACAAATGAAGCGTTACCGACTCAAATGACCGATTCTTTCAAAGACTAGTTCATGAGAATAATGTTATGGCTTTACTCCAACAGTGGCGCAGTAGGCGTTCTTGGGCCATCGATGGCATTTTTGCTCTTGGTGGAGCTACACTAGGGATTACAGGTCTAATTCCAGCATTTATTCCTCCAATTTCTGAAGGTACGATTTCTTTACCTGGTGAACACCCATGGGAACACCCTGTACGTGCAAGAATTCTGACTACTTTAGAAAAATCACCAGGTTTACATTTTCGTGAATTACAAAGAAGAATGAATGCTGCTAATGGAACTCTTAGACATCACTTGGATGTTCTAGTTAATGAAAAAACTGTGACTATAATTCCAGTTAATGGAAGAACCTGTTATTATGCCGGTGCACCTGCACAAATAGAGATTCTATTAGGAACAGGAGTAAGGGATGAACAAAAAGCAGCAGCAATGTTACCAGTAGGTCTATCCAGTCTGCAAAAATCTATTGTTGTTAGACTTGCAGTTTCTTGTGTTCCTGAAAGTCAAGCGCAACTAGCCAGAGATTTGGGGAGATCGCGGTCTGCTGTTCATTCTGCAATTTGTGTTCTGAGGAATAGAGGTATTTTATCGCCTAATAAATTGGTTCTAGCAGATCACCTGTCAGGATTAAAGTCCTCGAGAATTGAATATAATTGGCTTGACTTAAGAGCAGAGTATGCTTGATTCGCCAAAATTGTACAAAGTTTAGCAGAATGCTCTTACACTCTGAATTATCGGATAAGGTTGTATGTTCAGATTAAGGTTGGTAGAAAACCCAATGCCAACCGGTAGTAAAGATACTGGGGTTCTATTAGAATGGTTAATTGATTCTCTTTCTTTAGTAAGAAGAAAATCTGAATCATGGAATATTAATGATGAGCCTAGCGCACTACATAGAATGTTTACTGGATCATTATTAGTAGAACCACTTAGAGGTTGGAATACAAAAGAATTGGGTGATTCTTGTGGATTATCACAAACTGCAATGCATAATCAAATGCTCAGACTGAGAGAATCAGGACTCGTTTCTTCAGAACTCAAGGGAAGATGGCATATACATGTACTAAGAGGAGGTTCGATGACAACTGCAGTAGAGTTATTAGGAGTTCAAGCAAGGAAGATTATTGACATACGCCTCTCAGAATTATCCAGTTTAATTGTTGAATCTGAAGAAAGAATGTTGACTGCTGCTGAGGAAGAAGAAAGACGATTTAGGATTAAGATTGCAGAACCGAGTGCTACAATTGAAGGACAAAATCGGATCGATTCACTAATTGAAGATTTAGGCTTAAATGGTGAAAGAGGGAAGTCAGATGATGACCTAGCAAAAAGAATAACAATAGAGTTATCTCAAAGCCAAAGGGCAGTTACTTTACTTGTATTGGCAGAAAGATTGAATGAAACAAGATCAAGGGTTCAAAGAGTTCTTGAAAGATTACTAGAAATGAGTATAATTGAAAGAGTTGCCATGCCAGATAGGATTGCACAAGATGTATATCTTGGTTTAATGAGACAGTTCGACGCCAGAGGTGAAGAATGGTTAATCACAAGAGGTGGTTTGGGGAGATTAGATTCAGATGTAACAAAAAAGATTATGTCAGGAATAAAGAAAAAAAATCTTAACATAGAAAAAATTCAAGATATTCTCAAAAATGTAGAAATAGAAAATCAAAAATTGTTACTTAATACATTAGGGGGAAGAATGCCCTATGGATTTAGAATAGCTGGTAGAAATGGAGATGAAGTTAGAGAAAGAGTCTTGAATCGTTTAGATAGGACTATCAGGAGACTAATTACTGTAGCCAAAAGAATAGATGAGTCCTTAGGAATATGATCATCTTCCATCGGTGACAAAACCTTTCCAAGCCCTCATATAATCTACGAAAATTGGACTCAGATCGGCTTCGAGAAGATGATTTGTAGAAAAGGGAGGTCTTTCTGGAGAGTATAACATATCATGAAGATTTTTCGGCCAATCTGGATGAGCAATACCGACTCTAGCGACACCAACTAAATCAGCACCTTCATCTATTACAAATTGTGCATCTTTCGCAGTCCATACAGCACCAGTAGATATCAATGGTAGTGAATTACCAATTACTTCGCTAAATAATTTAGTTAA